>NZ_QXJB01000002.1:0-693695 GCF_003598705.1 Exiguobacterium sp. RIT452 | reverse complement strand
AAAAAGAATTTACAAAGAAAGTTGGTTACTAATTTAAAAAATGAAATAAAAAATCACTTTAATGATTCTAAAAAAAACTTTATTTTTAATTTTGAAAGAAAAATTAATTTAAACAATACAGTCGATTTTGTAGAAGTTTCTTTAGGTAAAAGTCTAAATTATCAAATTGAAATTGATACTACCTCTACTAATGAGAATGAAAAATATATGGTATACAATAACGCAGCATTATTCCAGTTAGAAGCTGTTTATAACGAACATAAGAGGTATATTAATCGTAAAATAGAGCAAAGCTACATTTTAAACAATCTATACAAAAGTCAACTTCAAAACCAGTTTCCAACTTTATTTCATGAGCATTCGATTGATAATATGATTGATTTGATATTGATAGATAAAGGTAATCAACGGAATGAAGTTTTGGGAAAACTAGTCTATGAGTTAGTTGCAAAAAACGTAAAATCTCAATCAATAGTTCCTTTGTTGCGAAATTAATTCGTTGAAAGAAATATTTTTATATCCTGTTTATGGAAATGGAGCTGACATTTATGATACGACGTGCCACGTTGATGGACGGAAAGGCCTTATCGGACTTGATGCGACGGATTGATCGGGAAACGAAATATATGCTGTATGAACCGGAAGAACGCAGCATGTCGACGGAACAGGCAGAAGCGTTCATCGAACGGTTTGGTCAGGCCGCGAACTCGGATATCTTCGTTGTCGATGTCGATGAACAACTCGTCGGCTATGTATTGGTCGTCGGTGGCAAGCCAAGCCGAATCCGTCACCGGGCGAACCTTGTGATCGGCTTGCTGGATGCCTATACGGGGCGCGGGCTTGGTGCCGGATTACTCGAAGCAGTCGATGCCTTTGCCGTTGAAGCGGGACTCGTCCGGCTCGAACTGACGGTTCGCAAAGATAACTTGCGGGCAATCGAGTTGTATCATAAGTTTGGTTTCAACATCGAAGGCACACGAATTGCCTCGCTGTTCATTGATGGCGAGTACGTCGACGAACTGGCGATGTCGAAGATTTTTACAACAGAAGAAATCTAAAAAAGATGCTCGGGTGTCTCCTCTCAGATTGAGACGGGACAGACGAGCATCTTTTTTATTGTGATAATTTTTGTTGTTCGAACTCGACTTCGAGGACATTTTTGGCATAATCCTTACCCCAGTCATACATTGCGTCTAAAATCGGCATCAGACTATGGCCGTGTGGTGTCAACGAATATTCGACCTTCGGCGGAACGACCGGATACACTTCCCGGTGGATGATATGGTGATCTTCCAGCTCCCGTAACTGATTGACGAGCATCCGTTGCGTAATGCCGGGCATCAGACTTTTCAGCTCTCCGAAGCGTTTGGTCCCTTCTTTACCAAGGTGCCAAAGAATCAGCATCTTCCATTTTCCCCCGATGATTGATAGGGTCAATTCTTTTTCACAGTTAAACTGCCGGTCTTCAAAATGTGGCATCGTCCCACCTCCTTTTTCAGTATAGCCCTCTTGTCATCGACAGTATACTTTTCCGCACTATGTATGAAAAACCGCACTATGTAAATTAAAAGTGCGTACTTCCCAAGTTCGTCTATGAGGATTATATTTAGTCCTGTTCCTTCACGAACGTCAGAAGGAAGTGCCAGGATCCATAAATAGAGAGAAGAATGGGAGAGATCAATTATGAAATTACAACTCGCAATCGATTTAGTCGATACAGCAGGTGCCATCGCTTTAGTTAAAGAAATTGGGGAAGAAAACTTGGATATCGTTGAGATCGGGACACCGGTCGTCATCAACGAAGGGCTTCGTGCCGTTAAAGAAATGAAAGCGGCATTCCCGAACTTAACAGTTCTCGCCGACTTAAAAATTATGGATGCTGCCGGCTATGAAGTCAGCCAAGCTGTCGCACACGGTGCCGACATCGTGACGATTCTTGGAGCTGCCGAAGATATGTCGATCCAAGGTGCCGTTGAAGAAGCGAAAAAATCAGGCAAGAAGATTTTGGTGGATATGATCGCTGTCAAAGATATCGCGACACGTGCGAAAGAACTTGATGAACTCGGTGTTGACTACATCTGTGTCCACACAGGTTACGATCTCCAAGCCGTCGGTCAAAACTCGTTTGAGGATCTCGCAACAATCAAGTCAGTTGTTAAAAACGCCAAAACAGCAGTTGCGGGTGGCATCAAGATGGAGACATTACCGGAAGTCATCGCAGCACGCCCAGACCTGATCATCGTTGGTGGCGGAATTACCGGACAAGACGACAAACAAGGAACAGCGTCAACGATGCGTCGGATGCTGCAAGAGGCGTAAATGACACATATTCAAACGATTTTACAAGAGCTGACGTCGACGGTCGAAGCGATTGATCAAGCCGAGACGACGCAACTCGCCGAAGCCGTTCTGAAGGCAGACCGGATCTTTCTCGCTGGAGCCGGTCGCTCCGGCTTGATGGGCAAAGCGTTTGTCATGCGCCTGATGCACATGAACTTCGATGCGTATGTCGTCGGTGAGACGGTCACAGCGAACTTGCGTGAAGGAGATTTGTTGATCATCGGATCAGGATCCGGTGAGACGAAAACACTCGTCCCGATCGTCGAGAAAGCGAAACAGATCGGTGGAACCGTCGCGGTCGTTACAATTGAGCCGACTTCGACACTGGCGAAGTTAGCGGACTTAACCGTCAAGCTGCCGGGAGTACCGAAAGAACGGACGGCTACTGCGGATGAAACGGTTCAGCCGATGGGATCATTGTTTGAACAAACGATGTTGCTGTTCTATGATGCTTTGATTCTCCACATCATGGCGGCGAAACAACTTGATTCAAAAACGATGTACGGCAAACATGCTAATTTGGAATAGAAGAAATCATAAGACCGGTAAACGTGTGCGACACGTTTGCTGGTTTTTTGGTATAATTTTCAAAAAAGTGTTTCCCATTTGTTTGAGTTTATTCGGATAACAGAAAGAATAGAACTGTGATAATGAGAGAAACGAAGGGGTAGAAAGGAGGACGGGGAATGCGTTTTGTTAAGCCGATTACAACCATCGTATTGATCAGTAGTTGCCTGCTGTCGGGATGCACGACTGAGACGGAAGAACATATCGGGAAACCGCCTGCTGACGTTAAATCAGTAAAACCAGTCAAAGAACAGAACGAGGTGGAGGAATTTTTAATCACAGAGCCGTCGAAAGATGCGGATACACCGGGAAAAGCGGCTGTTGAACAAATTCAGCTGACATTTAAAAATGGACAAACGGCTGTCCCGACGCAAGATGATATCTTATCGGAAACGTCTCGGTGGCTAGTCTTAAAACACTTGCGGAATCACTGCCATCTTTCACATCACTGTCGTTTCCGTATTCTGAAACAGAATGAAAAAATCGCCCGTTTCCCGCAACTCCTGACAGAGTAGGTGAAAACGAGCGATTCTTTTTTTATATTTTTTTTTTTAAGCACGATGTTTTAACACCAACGTTTCTAGTATGTGGGTTAGCTAATTTAAGTAATTAACTTTTGTTTTGTAGAATTCTTCATTGAACAATTAAGTTAAACAGGGCAGTAAAGTGTCAAAATACTATGTCTGATAACAAAGGTGTTTCGGAACTAAAAGAACTGATGTACGTATGTTTATTAAGGAAAGTAACACAAAGAGAGTGCCTGACCTGATACACGCATAAGGTGTTTTATGGACGCTTGATACCTTATTTTAGACGGTGTTCATCTCGATATTCTACTAAGAAATAACGTTCGTTCATATTGTTAAACAATCTAAAGGAATTCAGGGGGATATTAATGAATGATTTTGATGGTTTCGATTTAATTTTTAAAATAGCAATACCTATATTTTTCATCCTAATATCTCTTAAAGTCCTCATTTATAAAAAAGTAACAAAAAAGCCTACTTTCTTTTTCAATTTTCTACTAAATTTACTTCTCTATATAGTGGAAATATTGATGATGTTTGTGATAATAAGACAAATTTTAATGTTTTACGGAACAACTCTGAGTGGTACCAATGACAGTCTTCCAAAGCAATTTGTTGATTTTTTCACTGCCTATCAAATACTTATCTTCGTACTCATAAAGCTTTATGATTCTTTAGCACAAAATGACTACGTTTCTTTGATTTATAAAACAGAACTAGTTCAACCTAGAATAGACGAAAATGAGATGATTGAAGACTCTTTGATAGAATCGGTCAAATACCGTAAAAACAGTAACTATCTCCCTAGTAATGTGAGATTTATGTTTAATAAGCTTTATGATTTTCTAGATCAATACAATTGCTTGTTAGTAAAAATAGAAAATGATTTAGTACAAGTAAAAAACCTAAAAAACAAGTTATTAAATAAAAATGCAACTTCGGAAAAAAGAGTACCTCTTCAAGTATCCTTAAATCAATTAAAGTTCGAATTAGATACTAGTAATGAAGAAATGAAAAGAATCAAATTCGCTATTCATGATTTGAAGATTGATGCCATTCGCGAAAAAGAAAAAAGAGAATTCCATTGGAATGTGTCTATACTATTACGCTTATTTAGATAATTTAATAAAAAAGGCTATGTTAAAACATTCTTTAAAAATATTAGGGGGTTACTATATTTGTTAGATGTAATAGCTGCAAATCTCATACTTCAACTCTTAATCTTTCTTTTATTAATTAATCTTATTATTTTTTTATTAAAAGATACGAAAAGTTATTCATTCAATACTCGTTTCAGACTCAACTTTTTATTCAAATTGCTATCTTATTTAGTAGAAGTATTATTCATATTCCTTGTTTTTCAATGGATAGTAACGACAAGTCAATTCAAAATTTTATTTGGATACAAAGAAAGCAGTGTACTGAAACGCTTTATTGATTTCTTTACTGTATATCAAATCTTTATTTTTATTGTGTTGAACCTATATGATTCATTAAAAAAAGAAATTTTCTTATCATTGCTTCATCAAATCGATTTTATTCAACCTTATCTAGAGAAAAATAAAAGCATACATTTAGAAATTCAAAGAATGGAAAGAAAGGCTTCTTATTCCGAACGAGTCACTAAACATGATGATATTAGCATTTTAGAGAACGAAGATTACACTAAATTTTTTAAGTATTTAAAAGAATATGAAAAAATTAGAGAAGAAGACTCTAAAGAAGCTAGTGATATAGTATCCAAAATTAATGATTTTAAGATTGATGTTCTTGAAAAAAAGGAAAGACTAGATAGCCTATGGAATCTATCCCTAATTGCACGTCTTTCTTTAAGAGTTTTTAACAAGTAATAAAAAAAGACCACGATAATAAGTAATGGTTAATGAAAATCCAACTTCTATGTGGGGGTTATGACTAAAATTACGAAAGAACTCAAAATACAGATTGCCGAACGCTACTTGTGATAGGTAAAGACAGGTACACAGCGTTCGAGGTGGACCATAAGACAATATGTGAAGGCATACTTCTCTACGAGAACTAGAGAGAGACGATCTTTGACCCGTCATATAAAGTCTACTCGCTAGTATTTAAACTGGAGGTACTAGACGATCTGTCGAATAACGGACTGTTCTGGATGGATGAGGCTCTAAAGTACCGACTTTCCTCTCCTGAGGTTATCTTTAACTGGAGACCTTTATATAAACGGGAGGGATTCGTGGGTTTGGTCGCCAGGCTGAAAGAACGTACCTCAATGATGAGGAAGAAAAAAGCGCGACAAACAGGATCAAGGAACAAGTGATAGACGAGCTTCGGGCGATTTATTCTATCCAACAACTTTTGCAGGTGCTTAATATGGCTCAAAGCGTGTGACTACTATTGGTGAACGAATCTGATGGTCGATGACAAATATGCTAACGCGAAAGTTGCAATCTGATCTTTCTCGCATGAACACGAATGAGGTTGTGGTTATAATCAAATCCACGTGCTCCTAGATTACTACAACCATCGTCGCTTCAAAAACGACTAAAAAACCTGAGTCCGGTTGAATACCGAATCAAGTTCTCAAGGTCGCCTAACAAAACTATTTTGTGTCCAACTTTTGATACTGGAAGAAAGGAAAAACAAGGAAAGGGAGAGACCTATGCGATTTCAACGAACATGTTTGGTCGGTGCCCTAGTGATTACGGGTATCTTGACCGGTTGCGCGGAACCGGAACAAATTCCAGCATCCAGTCAGCAAGAAACGAAATGGATAGACGATACCATTGCTGATGGTGGAACCACATCAGACGCCATCGTGAAGAGAATCAAGGTTGATGCATTTCCGCAAGAGGCAGATTCATTTGAAGAAGGTGTCCGTCGTCATCTGAAGTTTCAATTTAGGGACGGGACGTCAGCTCATCCGACAGCGAACAATCTTTGGAGTAGTGCCGTCGTCGGAGACCGTGCCTATGTCACTCTCCAGTATCCGAAAAGTGCTAAGCGTCTTGCCATCTTGACGTACCAACGTCAGGCAAAGAGCTGGATCTTAAAGAGCGGTCTCTATGAAGATATCAAACCGATAAAAATTACCAGTGCGGCGAACGGTCTGAAGCTACCGTTCTCGACATTTCAAGCAATTGGAAGTAGTTCAATTTCCAGTGAAGATTCCAGTCGGATGTGGCTATTTCATACGAAAACTGATGCTGTAGTAATTACCGTCCTTCCGAAACAAGACGTTCCTTCATCTGATTGGAAGGCAAGCACACTTGCAAACGGTCGAACGGCTTACGTACAACAGAAAAAGCAAGGTACAAACCTGTATTATGTGGATGACGATCAACTTGTCCTTGTGACCGGAAATCTATCGCTTTCTCAACTGCAACAGTTGGCTGTAACGATCGCTCCTGTCAGCTCAGATGGTTTTCCGTATCCGACGTAAAAATAAAACCCGGACGCCATGGGGCATCCGGATTTTTTTGTTACCAATTCAAATCAAAATCAGCCCCGACGTCTTTTGCGAGGTGCGCATCCGATCCGTAAACGAGCGGAATGCCTAAAGACTGCGTGAGTTGCAGGAGTTCCGGGTAAGGATAGGAAAGACCGCACAACGGTTTGCGTAGGCCTGCCGTATTGAGATCAAGCGTAAAGTCCGCCTGACGGATTTTCCGGACCGTCTCATCCAAGTTCGCCGGCGTCTGCTCAAGCGGATAGGCTTGAATGAATTTTGTCGGCAACGTCAAGTGACCGAGACGTTTTGGTTGATGTGTGCCGAGGTTCGTCATGACAAGTGCCTGGATGCCTTCGTAATAGCGCTCGTGGGCGGCTGTGACACTGCCTGTCGCCGTGACGATCTCACCAAAACTTTCCTTGCTGAAGTCGACCATATAATACCGGTCCTCGATCCAGAGGTAATGCAGCGACAGGATGCCGTCCGTCAGCTCGGGACCATAACGGGCGATGATGTCCCGCGTGCCGTCGACGTCATGCTCCCAGTAATCAAACTCCATTCCGATCCGGATATCGATGTCGTTTTTGTATGTGTCGCGTAACGTCTTCAGTTCTTCGATGTAGCGTTCGGCTGTCGCAAACGACATCCCGGAATCGTTATCGGGTGCCGGATCGACGAGTCCTTCCGGCAGCGGGGCGTGCTCGGTGAAGCTGATCCGTTCGAGACCTTGTAACAGGGCGCGTTCGATATACGCTTCGAGTGGATCCTTTGTTCCGTGCGGACAATACGGGCTGTGGACGTGACCGTCCCATTTGATCAATTGCATGACAAAACCTCCAATATGTTTTTTTCAGTACGAAAACAGGCAAAAGGATTGACAATCGAACCACAAAAAAGGTATCTTATCGTTAAATAATTTAGCGTGGTACAGTGATAACAAGATAAAGGAGTGGCGACATGCAATCATTTTCTACGATTCGACTCAAAGACGGGGCGACGGACTACGTCGGGCAATCAGCTGAACGCCTGCAACGTGTCATCCGCCAGCTCGAGGATGGGCTCGAACAATCTAACTATACCCGATTAATCACCCCTTTAATTGAAGAAGTCGGTGGCCGGGAACAAATTCGGATGGATTTTACGACAAGTGTCGCGCGGGCGCTCAGTGAGCGGGGCCGCGAACAATATAAACGCGTCTTTTACAGTGGTTCGGTCTTCCAGCCGGAAGAAAAGTTCCAAGTCGGTTTTGAAGAACGGGGCGTCATTGCCGAGGTCGAAGCGATTCAACTCGGTGTCCGGTTGATCGAAGAATTGACCGGTAAAGAAGTGACGTTGTCGATCGGCGACGCCGGACTGATTGAACACTTGATTGAAACCCGGGTCGGTGATCACCACCTGCGGGATCAAGTGACACAGATGCTGCGGTTACGGAACGTCATCGAACTGAAACGGATTGCCCGGGAACTCGATGATGCCTTGCTCGCCAAACTCCCGCTTTTGTTTGGTCGCGAAGGGGCGGAACAGATCTTGCCGTATGTCGACGAAACCCGCTTGAATGCCGTCATCGATTTAGCGGACGCCGTCAATGCCGATCTTGACTTCGGACAGATGGGGCTGCAGACATACTACGATGGCGTGACGATTCACGGTTTCATTGAAGGTGTGACCGAACCGGTGTTGGTCGGAGGACGATACGACCGGCTGTACGAACAATTTGGTCAGGAACAACAAGCGTTCGGAATCGGATTTTCCGTCGAACGACTCGCGGAGGTGCTCTAAATGCGGATTGGGATTACGAAAGGCCGGCTGTCGAAAACGACGGAACGGTATTTAAAAGAAGCAGGCGTCGAAACGTGGGGGGCGATCGAACGTGAATTGATCGTCAAACGCGGCGAACACGAATTTGTCTTCATGAAAGGGTCGGATTTGATTCCGTACGTCGCCCAAGGTGTCCTCGACGTCGCGATCACCGGCAGCGACATCCTGCTCGAATCGGATCAGGAATTGTCGGAACTGGCAGAATTGCCATTCGGGATTTGCCGGATGTCGGTTTGTGCAAAAGAACCGTTGCAGTTCGAAGGCGGACGCCGGGTCCGGATTGCGACCAAATATCCGGTCATCGCGAAACGTTACTTCAGTGAACTGGGTGTCGATGTCGATATCGTGCCGCTGAACGGTTCGGTTGAACTGGCACCATTGCTCGGTCTTGCCGATGCGATCGTCGATATCGTCGAAACGGGTGAAACACTCCGGGCGAACGGTCTTAATGAATATGAAAAAATCATCGATATCAACGCCCGATTCTTTACAAGCGAGTGGACGTTGAAACGCAAACGCGTCGAAGTGATTCAATTACTCGAACAGCTGACAGAAGGAGTGACTCGGTAATGGCAACGACAAAAAACTTCAGTGTCGACCGTGAGACGGAGCAAGCCGTCCGGTCGATTCTGGAACAAGTGGCAAACGACGGCGATGCAGCCGTCCGTCGCTATACAAGTGAATTTGACCGTGTTGATCTGACCGACTTCCGTTTGGATGAAACGAAAATTCAAGAAGCGTTTGATCAAGCCGATCCGAATCTGGTCGACTCGTTAAAACTGATGGCGACTCGACTCGTCGAGTGGCACGAACAAGAATTGCCGTCCGACATCGAGCTCGTCGAAGCGGACGTCACCCGTCGCCAACGGTTTGTTCCGGTTGACTCGGTCGGGATTTATGTCCCGGGCGGAGCAGCAAGTTATCCGTCAACCGTCCTGATGAATGCGATTCCGGCTAAAGTCGCCGGCGTCGAGCGGGTGGTCATGGTGACACCGGTCACCGGACTCAGCACAGAAGTGTTGGTCGCGGCGAAAATCGCCGGTGTGACAGAAATCTATACGATCGGTGGCGCCCAAGCCGTCGCTGCCTTGACGTTCGGTACGGAATCGATTCAAGCAGTTGATTTGATCGTCGGACCGGGTAACCGGTTTGTTGCGGAAGCGAAACGTCAAGTCTACGGCATCGTCGGTATCGACTCGGTCGCCGGACCGTCAGAAGTCGTCGTCATTGCCGATGAGACGGCGCATCCGGACCGGATTGCCGCCGATCTCCTCGCACAAGCCGAACACGACCGTGACGCCGTCGCGATTGCCTTCGTCCCGACGGAAGCGATGAAAGCGGACGTCGATGCGAACATCGAACGCCGCCTGCAACAGTTACCGCGCCAGGAGATTGCACGCCGGGCGATGGAAAACGGCGGCGTCTTCGTTGCCTCACTTGATGATGCGATTGAAGAAGCAAACCGTTTGGCCGCCGAACACTTGGAGCTCGCTGTCGCGAACCCGCAAGAGGTCGTCAAGTTGATCCGTCACGCTGGGATGATTTTCCTCGGACACGAAACACCGGAAACACTGGGCGATTATGTCGCCGGGACGAACCACGTCTTACCGACATCGGGGACAGCACGTTTTGCGTCCGGCTTATCAGCACGAACGTTCTTACGTCACCAGACGATGCTCGAAGCGACACGGGAAGGTGTCGCCCGACTAGCAAATGCCGCGAAAACCGTTGCCCGGGTCGAAGGACTCGAAGCACACGCACAAGCGATAGAAGTGAGGGAAAACTGATGCGATTACACCAAAACGAACGATTTACGGCACACAGCCCGGTTGGTATTGAGACGATCAAACAACTCGTCGAGACGTTTCCCATCAATGAATATCCGGTCGAAGTCATCGACCAAGCGAAAGCGTCGTACAGCACCTATGCCGGTGTCCGTCCGACGCAACTCGTGGCCGGGAACGGCTCCGACGAACTGATTGGTTATCTCTGTGCCCGCTACGCCGGTCCTGAGTCACCGGTCATCGCCTCACAACCGGATTTCGTCATGTATCAGTTTTATGCCGACCGCGCACGGGCCGACTTCAGTAAAGTCCCGTTGCTCGACGGGATGGCACTCGATGTCGATGGACTGCTCGCTGCGCCGGGCAACATCATCTTCCTCAGTCACCCGCATAATCCGTCAGGGATCTTGCGGAAAGAACAGGATGTCCGCCGATTGCTCGACAGCGGAAAATATGTCGTGATTGATGAAGCTTACATCGACTTTGCCCTTGAACAATCGATGGTCGGTCTGCTCGACGAATATCCGAACGCGATCATTCTCCGGACGTTGTCGAAAGCGTTTGGTCTCGCCTCCCTGCGACTCGGCTTCCTGATTGCCAGTGAACAGGTCGTTGCGGAAGTCGAATCAATCAAGTCGCCGTATAACGTCTCCGGACTCTCGGCTGCCGTCGGGATCGCCATCATGGCCGAGCCGGAACTGGATCTTGTCTTAGCAGAGACGTTTGCGAGCCGGGACACGATTGCCCGTCTGGTCGAACCGCTTGGCAGAACATATCCGAGTGCTGCGAATTTTGTGTACGTTGAATACGAGGAAGCTGAACGCTTCACCGAACGTTGTGCCAACGCCGGACTGCGGATCCGTTTGTTTGACGGAGCCTTCCGTGTCAGTTGCGGTTCAACGGAAGCGATGGAAATCTTAGAGAAATGTGTAGAGGAGGAACTGCAATGCGTCGTGGGACAAGTGAACGAGTAAGTTCAGAATCAGAAATCAAGGTGGCGGTCGACCTCAGTGGTGGACCGGTTGAAATCAAGACAGGAGTCGGTTTCTTTGACCACATGTTGACGTTGTTTGCCTTTCAGGCCCGGATTGGTCTGGTGATCGAAGCGAAGGGGGATCTCTGGATCGATGCCCACCATACGGTGGAAGATACGGCAATCGTTCTCGGAGCGGCCTTGACGGAAGCGTTAGGCGACAAAGCCGGCATCGAACGGTACGGCGAATCACGTGTGCCGATGGACGAGACGCTTGCCTCGGTCGTCCTCGACTTCAGCGGTCGTCCGTATACGGTCTTCCTCGCCGAATTCAAAAATCCGAAGCTCGGTGATTTTGATACGGAACTGGCGGAAGAGTTTTTCCAAGGCTTGTCCCGCAGTGCCCGGATGACGATTCATGCCCAAGTCCTCTACGGTTCGAATACGCACCACATGATCGAAGGATTATTTAAGGCACTGGGTCGGGCTGTCCGTCAAGCGGTTGCCGTAACCGGTGACGGCGTCCCGTCGACGAAAGGACTGATTGACCAATGATCGCGATCGTAGATTATGGTGTCGGCAACATAGCCAACATCGAACGGGCGTTAAAAGAGCTCGGAGAAGCCGTCATCGTTACGAGTGATCTGGAATTGCTCGGACAGGCGGAAGCGCTCGTCTTACCAGGTGTCGGCGCCTATGCCCCGGCAATGGCCCGATTAGAAGAGACGGGATTGATTGAGTTCTTACAGGAACAAGCGACGAAAAAACCATTCCTCGGGATTTGTCTCGGGATGCAACTGTTGTTTGAATCAAGTGATGAAGACGGACAGACACAAGGGCTCGGTATTTTACCGGGAACAGTCGAAAAGTTACCGAGTGACGTCCGCCTGCCGCATATGGGCTGGCATCAATTGAAGAATCACGGCGAAGCCGTTTATTTCGTCCACTCGTACGGCGCCGTCTGTGATCCGGACTGGATCGTCGACTCAGTCGAATACGGACGACTTGTTCCGGCCATCGTCCAAAAGGACTTGGTGACAGGGATGCAGTTCCACCCGGAGAAGAGTGGCGAAGTCGGATTGAAATTACTTAAGGAATGGAGAGAGACGACATGCAACTCTACCCAGCAATCGATTTAATGAGCGGACAGGCCGTCCGGCTCAAACAAGGTGATTTTCAGCAGCAGACCTTTTTCGGGGATGCGTTGACGATTGCAAGACGGTTTAAAGAAGACGGTGCGACAGCGATTCACCTGATTGATCTCGATGGCGCAAAAGCCGGTGAACCCCTTCACTTGAGCCTGATTGCGGACATCAAAAAAGAAACTGGTTTGTTCGTCGAAGCCGGCGGCGGCGTCCGGAACATCGAAACGGTCGAAGCGTACGTTGGCGCCGGGATTGATCGGATCTTGATCGGCACGGTCGCGCTCGAAGACGAAGCGTTGCTCGAACAGATGATTGATCGGGCCGGTGATAAGTTGGCTGTGGCACTTGATGCCAAAGACGGAATCGTCCAGACACGCGGCTGGCTCGAAGCGAGTGACTGGACGCTCGAACGGGCGATTGAACACTTGATTCAAAAGGGCATTAAGACCTTTTTATACACGGACATCTCCCGCGACGGGATGATGCAGGGACCGGATGTCGACGGACTCGACCGCTTAAAACGGGACGGCGTTGAACTGATTGCGTCCGGTGGTGTGACGACGGTCGAAGACGTCGCCCGCTTAAAAGAGATCGGGATGGACGGTGCCGTCATCGGCCGTGCCTTGCTCGACGGTTCGTTGTCATTGAAAGAGGTGCTTCGCGTATGTTGATGAAACGGATCATTCCTTGCCTCGATGTCAAGGAGGGGCGCGTCGTCAAAGGCGTGAAGTTTCAAAATCTGCGCGACCTCGGAGATCCCGTCGCCGTCGCGAAATACTATTACGAACAAGGTGCCGATGAGCTGGTATTACTTGATATCTCGGCGACGCAAGAAGGACGCGACACGATGCTCGATATCGTCGAGCGGGTGGCGGAAGTCATCTACATGCCGTTTACGGTCGGCGGCGGCATCAAGACGCTGGAAGACGCGAAACGATTGATCCGTGCCGGTGCCGATAAAGTCTCCCTCAACTCATCGGCGTTACAGAACCCGCAACTGATTCAAGACATCAGCCGTTTGTTTGGTGTTCAGGCGACGGTCGTCGCGATCGACGCCAAGCGGACTGGTGATTCGTGGGGCGTCTTCTCGCACGGCGGCACACAAGCCGTCGGACGGGATGCAATCGAATGGGCGAAGGAAGCGGTATCGCTTGGAGCCGGTGAATTGCTCGTTACATCGATGGATGCGGACGGAACAAAGGACGGCTACGATCTGGAATTGATTCAACGTTTACGGGAAGTCGTCAATGTGCCGTTGATTGCCTCCGGTGGGGTCGGGACACTCGAACACTTGGCGGAAGGCCTTGAAGCGGGAGCCGATGCGGCACTTGCGGCATCGATTTTCCACGAAGCGACCTATACGATGCCGGAGACAAAAGACTACTTGAAGGCGAGAGGAGTCGACGTCCGATGATCGAATTGAATTTTTCGAAAGGACTCGTCGCAGCCGTAATTTTAGATGAGACGACAAACGATGTCCTAATGGTCGGCTTCATGGATCAGGCGGCTTACGACAAGACGCTTGCGACCGGACTCGTCACGTTTTTCTCACGGACGAAAAACCGGCTTTGGACGAAGGGCGAGACGAGCGGGCATACGCTCGAACTGCGCCGTATGTGGATTGACTGCGATCAGGACAGTCTGTTGATCACTGTCAAAGCGAACGGACCGACGTGCCATACCGGCAATCGGACATGTTTCTATACAGAAGTGGAGGTGCCGCATGCTACATGAACTTGAACGCACGGTAAAAGAAAAAATCGCGTCGCAAGATGAGGCGTCTTATACAAACTACCTGGTCAAAGCCGGGCGTGAAAAAATCGCCAAGAAGTTTGGCGAAGAAGCCTTTGAAGTCGTCCTCGCGGGCGACGACACCCTCGCGGAAGAGACAGCGGATTTGCTGTATCATCTGACGGTGTTGCTTGCTGATCGGGGTGTTTCGTTTACGGACGTCGAAGCCGTCTTGAACGAACGTCACGGGACGAAGTCGACGTTCAAGGATCGACCGGATATCGAACAGTGGTAATCGACAGCTCTGCATTCCTTAAACGGGATGCAGAGTTTTTTTGCTGAAAAAAATGGGAAAACAACAAAAGAAGTGTCATCAAATCGTCAGAACATTTTGATAGGCATTTAGTAGAAAGCGGGCGTATAATCAAGAGCATAGTCTGTTTGTCCAGAAAGTAGGTGTCGTCTTGATTTCTAAAAAAGAAATTACGAAAACGATCAAAGAACAATCAAAAGAAACGATTGAAGAGTTGCTTGCGAAAGGTGACTCGTTGAAAGAAGAAGTGGCTAGTGCCATCACGCACGGACTGGGTGTCATCTTCAGTATCGTCGCCCTGGTCTTACTGATCCTGCAGGCGACGAAGTCGGGCAGTGCCTGGAACATCACCGCCGTCAGCATCTTTGGTGCGACAATGATTTTACTCTACCTGTTCTCGACGTTGATGCATTCACTCATGCATACGCGTGCCAATAAAGTCTTACAAATCCTTGATCATGCGGGAATCTACTTATTGATTGCCGGGAGCTACACGCCGTTCGCCTTGATCACGTTGCGCGGACCGCTCGGGTGGACGTTGCTTGGGATCGTCTGGGGAGTCGGGATACTCGGGATCATCTGGAAACTGTATTCGACCGGAAAACACGTTTGGATTTCGAACGCCTCGTATTTGATTCTCGGCTGGTGTTGTATATTCGCCATCAAACCTATGTATGAAGCGCTTGGTTTACAAGGATTCCTTCTCCTGCTGGGCGGCGGACTCGCCTATTCACTTGGTGTCATCTTTTATGTCTGGGCACGCTTGCCTTACAATCATGCGATTTGGCATCTGTTCGTGCTCGCCGGCAGTGTCTTGATTTTCTTATCGATTTTCTATTACGTCGCACCGGCGTCGGCACCGATCTCTTGAAGAATCTCAAGTTGCGGGACTGGCTCCCGTTTACACTCTACATGCTGATTGGACTTGGACTGCTCCTCTATTTCCGTTTTTCGGGAATGATGGAGCAGTTTGATATCCAAGCACTATCGGACTGGATTCGCCAGCAGGGTGCTTTCGGCATGTTGCTGTACATATTGGCTTATACGATCCGACCGCTCGTCTTTTTCCCGGCGAGCTTACTGACGGTCTTTGGCGGTTATACCTATGGTCCGTGGGTCGGGACGATTCTCGATGTCATCGGCGCCGGAACCGGCAGCCTGCTCAGCTTTTGGATTGCCCGCTGGCTTGGTCGGCGCGGTGTCGAAAAAATCATCGGCACCGGCAAGTTGACAGCGCTCGACGAACGAATTGCGACGAATGGATTTGTCGTCGTTTTGATCGTCCGGCTGATTCCGCTGTTTCCGTTTGACGCGATCAGTTACGCGTCGGGGTTGTCGAAGATTAAATTCCGGCAGTTTGCACTCGCGAGTTATCTCGGCATCATTCCCGGTGCCTTTGTTTACAACAATATCGGTGCGAGTCTGCGGGATCCGTTTTCCTGGCAGTTTTTCTTTGCCATCTTCTTATATCTCTTATTTTTTACCGTCGGTTTTTTTGCACAACGGATGTTACGGAAAAAACAAAACAATGAGCACATGTAAGCGCTTTATGTCATAATATGAATGCAGAGATGTGAACCGACATGGTAAAACAGCCTAGCATTTATTTAGGGGGAGTAATGAGTGATGGAACGAGTATTACGGGATGGTTTTATCTTTTTATCGCAAAACAAGACATTGAATGGTCTGGCGAAACGGTATGGTCTGAAATTCGGTGCGGGTCGCTTCGTCGCGGGGGATTCACTGGAAGCCTCAAAACGTGCGATCCAGGATTTGAACTCAAAAGGATTGTGCGTCACGATGGATCACCTCGGTGAGTTCATCTCGACGGTCGCTGAAGCGGAAATGATGACGCAGGAATGTATTCGTGCGGTGGAAATGATTGCAGAAGAGAAATTAGACTCGCAACTTTCCCTGAAATTGACGTCGCTCGGTCTCGATATCTCGGATGAATTGATTCGCTCGAACATGGAACGGATTTTGACACGGGCGAAAGAAGTTGGCGTTTTCGTCACAATCGACATGGAAGACGAGCCGCGTTGTGAAAAAACGATTCAACTGTTCGAAGAATTACGTCAATCGTTTGATAACATCGGGACGGTCATTCAGTCGTACTTGTACCGGTCGGAAGACGACATCAAACGTGTCGGACGATTCGAGACGAACTTACGGATCGTTAAAGGGGCCTACAAAGAGCCGGCAACGGTCGCCTTCCCGGAAAAAGAAGATGTTGACCATAACTACATCAAACTCGTCAAACTGCAACTTTCACTCGGTAACTATGCCGCAGTCGCGACGCATGACGATGCGATGATCGAACAAATCATCCGCTATGCGAAAGACAACGGCATCGGCAACGACAAGTTCGAATTCCAAATGCTGTACGGCATCCGTGTCGAGCGTCAGCTTGAACTCGTGAAGCTCGGCTATAAAGTCCGCGTCTACGTCCCGTACGGTCGTGACTGGTACGGTTACTTCATGCGCCGTTTGGCAGAACGTCCGGCGAACGTGGCATTTGTCCTTAAAGGCATGGTTAAAGGTTAATAAGGGAATGCGAGATGGAGCTGTCATGGCTTCATCTTTTTGTTTTATCGTTTGAAAGATTTTTACGTCCCGTGCTTTTCGTAGCCAGTATGGCTGGGAGACTCAAAAGAAATCACTCGTTATTCATGCACTTTCCTCAGGCGAGACCCGGCTCCTTGACCCATGGGATCAACGAGCCGGGTCTCGCCTGTCTCTGGCAGCGCCAAAACCGCGCTTTTTCCCGTAGGAGTCACGGGAAGCAAATCTTTCTTCACTTACTACATAGGAGGCATGGTCATGGATGTAACGGAACAGCAGTTGAAAGTGCAGCTGCAACAAGAGGATACTATTATTTCGGAGGAACTGCTTGATCAGATGCTGCATCACATCGGCAGTTTAGATCCGGTCCTTCGCGATGACCTGATTTTTTCAAGACTAGCGGAATGGATCATGTCAGGAGAGTTCGCGTTGACGTCTGCTAAACGAATTGTCTCGTTTGTACTCAGTCCGGATGGTTTGTTTTATAAAATGAAGACTTCCGATGATACAGCAGTTTTTACTCGTTCATTTTCAGCGTTGCTTCTTGCAGTAGTACTCGAAACAGACGCTGCGCATCAACAATTAGAGGAGCAGACATACGAACAGATTTCTAATCAATTATTGGAATATCTGAGTAACGAAACCGACTTTAGAGGGTTTGTTCCTGACTATGGTTGGGCGCATAGTATTGCCCATATTGCCGACGTCTATGATGCTTGGTTCAAGCATCCCCGGTGTCAGATCAGGAATGAGCAAGCGGCGATTGGTCGGTTCATCGAGATTTTGATGACACCGGACTATGTTTTTATCGAGGAAGAACAGGAACGTGTCATCACAGCTTGGTTAGCGGCAAGAGAACGAGGAATGACAGACGAAATCTTGTTTACGACGATTGAGACATCAGTCCAAACCTTGCTTGATCTACCGGTGAATTGGAGCGACGAACGATTTACTGTGCTCCGCAATACAAAACAATTACTACGGACACTGTACTTTCGGGTGAAATGGCAAGACAAGACATCCATCCTCCCGGAACGGCTTGAACACTTGCTGTTTCAAATCCATCAACGGTATCAGTAAACAAAAAACAGACGTGTCCACTCGACTTCTACGGGAAAAGGAAGCTTGCTTCCGTCAGGGACAGGCAAGACTCGGTCATCGCTAGATGATCGCGGCTTGCGTCCCGCCCGAGAAAAGCGGGTGGACATACGTCTGTTTTAAAACTTATGATTTTGTGGTTCTTCAGCACTCAATCCATTTACCGCGTCCGAAAAGCAAACAAACAAGAAAACGCATGGGCTTGATCAAGCAACCGGTGTCCGGTCATGACGGCCCCTTCTTTTTGAATGACGGCTTCGTTGAGCAACGTCCAGCCGAGTTCATCTGCCAGTTGGACGAGTTCCCACGGCATCATCGTATTGCCCATCGGTGCGTCTTCTCCGTGCAGGCGACGGTATGATAACGCTCGTGGTGCCGCCGTTGGTCCAAGCAGACTGATGACGACGAATGGGGAAACGCGGCTGATCTCTTTAAGTACCGTAACGGGACGCGTCGACCATTCGAGTGAGTTGACGGCAAGGACGACGTCAAACGTATCATCCGAAAACGGTAACGCTTCACCGGTTCCGACGACGAAGTCGAGTGCTGGTGATTTAGCACGGGCGATCCGGATCATCTCTTCCGACAAATCCAGTCCTGTGACCTGAAACGCGTCCGCGAGCAACCGGCAAGCCGCACCGTCGCCGCATCCCAAGTCGAGTAAGTTGCCGGATGTGATGACGGACTTCAGGAACGGAATGATCGTTTTCCGGCTGCCTGTCGTCCACATCATCTCCGATCGTTCCGCCCAATCCGTCGCTTTTTGATCCCATAATTGTTCCGTCGGTTTCATCAGAATTCCCCCTTTGCCTTCAGTCTAACAGGAAAATTTGACCAATAGCTGATTTTTTATTGCTACTGAATGATAATTCATTTATGATGAAGAGGTAGAAGGAAGCAGTGGAAAAACGGACGGCTTCTTTTTTTGTCAGAATAATGAATGGTTGTTCATTCAATTACGAATCAGGGGGTCTATCATGGCGAGTCAAATCGGTCAGCCGACCACAGTACACACGACGAAACATATTCAATTCGCCGTCATTATCGGTTCAGGGGTCATGGGTGCAGGGATTGCCGCACACCTCGCGAACGCGGGAATCCGGACATTGATGCTTGATATCGTACCAAAAGAATTAACCGCGCAGGAGACGAAACAAGGATTGACGCTGGATGATGCAGCAGTTCGATCACGGATTGCCCGCGACAACCGGCAGAAGTTGCTCAAACAAAATCCGGCACCACTGGCTTCGAAACAATTACTCGATTTAATTGAAGTCGGAAACCTCGAAGACGACTTGGGACGCCTCAAAGAAGCGGACTGGGTGATTGAAGTCATCGTTGAACGGCTTGACGTCAAACAACAGTTGTTTGCGACAATCGAACCGTTCTTACGCGAAGATGCAATCGTCAGTTCCAACACGTCAGGGATTTCCATCGAAGCGATGCGTCAAGGACGTTCGGATTCGTTTAACGCCCGGTTCCTCGGGACCCATTTCTTTAATCCGCCGCGTTACTTGAAGTTACTCGAACTGATTCCGACAAGTGACACGGATCCGGAAGTCGTCCGGTTCATGAAACAGTTTGCGGAAGAACGTCTCGGTAAAGGGGTCGTCATCGCAAAAGATACACCAAACTTCATCGGCAACCGGATCGGGACATACGGTCTGCTCGTCACACTGGATGAGATGAAGAAGGGCGGCTATTCGATCGGGGAGGTCGATTCCGTCACCGGACCAGTACTCGGTCGTCCAAGCTCAGCGACGTTCCGGACGCTTGATGTCGTCGGGATCGACACATTCGTTCACGTTGCGAACAACGTCTACGATTTGTTACCGGACGGAGCAGAAAAAGACACGTTCGCTGTGCCGGCAGAAATGAAACGGTTGGTCGACGAAGGATCACTCGGAGCAAAGTCGGGACAAGGTTTCTATAAAAAAGTCGGCAAACAGATCCTGGAACTTGATCTTGCCACTTTTGAATACGTCGAAAAGAAAGCGCTTACTGAACCGTCGATCGGTCAAGCAAAAGCTCTTCCGGGCGCCAAAAATAAACTGAAAGCCGTAGTTTTTGCGAAGGACCGTGTCGGTGCCTTATTGTGGCCGATCCATGCGAAGACGTTACTGTACTCGGCTCAACTGACACACGAAATCGCGGATGACATCAAAGCGATTGACGAAGCGATGAAATGGGGCTTCGGTTGGAAAATGGGACCGTTCGAGACATGGGATGCGCTCGGCGTCGAGAAGACGGTTGCGAAGATGAAGCAGGACGGCTACGACGTACCGGCTTGGGTCGACGAGATGCTCGCGTCAGGCGTAACCAGCTTCTACAACGAAGACGGTCAGTTTTATGATGCGCAGACACAAACGTATGTCGGCAGTGCCGTCAATCCGAAAGAAATCCGCTTACGCGACGTCCGCAAATCAAACGGCGTCCTGCTTGAAAACAACGGTGCCCGTCTGCTTGATCTCGGAGACGACGTGGCAGTCCTTGAATTCACGTCGAAGAGTAACGCAATCGGCGTCGACATCATGCAGATGATCGAACAGTCGATTGATCTCGTTGAAAAAAATCACCGGGGTCTTGTCATCGCCAACGACGGCAAAAACTTCTGTGTCGGGGCGAACCTGGCGATGATGTTGATGGAAGCAGAGGATGAAAACTGGTTCGAACTCGACTGGATCATCAACAAGTTCCAGCAGTCGATTCAAAAAATCCGTTACGCATCGCGTCCGATCGTCGTTGCACCGCAAGGGATGACACTCGGCGGCGGAACGGAAATTTCACTTCCGGCAGCCCGATTGCAGGCCGGTCTTGAAACGTATATGGGACTCGTCGAAGTCGGTGTCGGTCTGATTCCGGGAGGCGGCGGGAACGTCAACACGTATCGTCGTCTGCTTGAGAATACACCGGACGGACTCGTCAACATCGAAAAAGCCGCGCAGAAGACGTTTGAGAACGTCGCGATGGCGAAGGTCTCGAAATCAGCCTTTGAAGCACGGGAACTCGGGTATGTCCGGACCGTCGATCACATTTCGATGAACCGGGATCACCTGACGCATGATGCGAAACAACTGGTGCTTGAGCTCGACCGGACCGGTTACACGGCTCCAGCCCGTTCCCGGATTCCAGTCGTCGGTCGTGCCGGGAAAGCGACGCTTGAACTCGCAACCCGCGAGATGTTCTACGGCGGCTATATCTCGGAACATGATTTAAAAATCGCAAGTAAACTCGCACATGTCATTGCCGGTGGGAATGTCTCGTTCGGCACACAGGTCGATGAGCAGTACATGCTCGATATCGAACGGGAAGCCTTCTTGAGCTTGATCGGTGAGATGAAAACACAACAACGGATGCAGCATATGCTTGTCAAAGGCAAGCCGCTCCGTAACTGATGACTGGGGGGATTCAAATGAAGGAAGCAGTAATCGTCGCTGGTGCACGGACACCAGTCGGCAAAGCCAAAAAAGGATCGTTTAAGTCGATGCGTTCTGATGAACTCGCAGGAATCGCCATCAAGGAAACATTGAAACGCGCGAACTACACCGGAGCAATCGATGACGTCATTCTCGGTTGTGCCTTGCCGGAAGCCGAACAAGGGATGAACATCGCCCGGTATGCATCGGTCCTCGGAGGACTGTCGCATGAAGTGCCGGCCATCACGATCAACCGGTATTGCTCGTCCGGTCTCCAATCGATTGCCGATGCCGCGATGAAAATCATGACCGGACAAGCGACAGCTGTCATCGCCGGCGGACTCGAATCGATGAGCCAAATCCCGATGCCGGGACACGTCGTCCGCCCGAATCCATCAATCGTCGAAACGGCACCGGAATATTATATGAGCATGGGACATACGGCAGAACAAGTCGCTGCGACCTATCAGGTCTCACGCGAAGATCAAGATGCCTTTGCCCTGAAAAGCCATCAAAAAGCAGCCGCTGCGATTGCGTCCGGCAAATTCGTCGACGAAATCGTCCCGGTGACGGTGACGGAACAGTACGTCAACGATGAGTTGAAGATTGAAGAAAAGACGTGGGTCGTCGAACACGACGAAGGTGTCCGCGCCGATTCATCACCGGAAGGTCTCGCCAAGCTTCGTCCGGCATTCCGCCTCGGCGGCAGTGTTACAGCGGGGAACTCGTCACAGACATCAGACGGTGCAGCTGCCGTCTTGATCATGGAACGGGAAGAAGCAGAACGCCAAGGACTGCCGATTCTCGGGAAGTTCAAATCGTTTGCCGTCGGCGGTGTCCGTCCGGAAGTCATGGGAATCGGACCGGTCGTCGCGATTCCAAAGGCACTTGAACTCGCCGGCATCACGCTCGAAGACGTCGGATTGATTGAATTAAACGAAGCCTTCGCGTCCCAATCGCTCGGTGTCATCCGGGAACTCAGTCTGAACGAAGATATCGTCAACGTCAACGGCGGCGCGATTGCACTCGGTCATCCGCTTGGTTGTACGGGAACGAAACTGACGTTGACACTGTTGCATGAAATGAAACGACGGAACGTCCAATACGGCGTCGTCTCGATGTGTATTGGCGGCGGCATGGGTGCTGCCGGTGTATTCGAACTAGTTGAAGGAGGAACAGGACAATGAGCCAAACAACAAACGAATTGATTAAAGGTGGAAGTTTTGTACTGGATGAGTTGCAAGCGGATCGTCTCTTTACACCGGAAGATTTTTCGGAAGAACACAAAATGGTTGGTGACATGACGGCGAAGTTCGTCGAAGACCGTGTCGTTCCAGTCCTCGACCGGATCGAAAAACATGAGTTCGAATTGTCGGTCGGTCTCCTGCGCGAAGCAGGCGAGCTCGGCTTGCTCGGTGCTGATGTCCCGGAAGCATACGGCGGCTATCAGATGGATAAAATTTCGTCTTCGATCATCACGGAGAAGTTTGCCCGCGGTCGCTCGTTTGCCCTCAGTTATGGTGCTCACGTCGGGATCGGTTCGTTGCCAATCGTCTTCTTCGGGAACGAAGAGCAAAAACAAAAATATCTCCCGAAACTGTCGTCTGGTGAATGGATTGCGTCTTACGCGTTGACAGAACCGGGCTCAGGCTCGGATGCCCTCGGTGCGAAGACAACGGCAGTCTTGAATGAAGCCGGAACGCACTATATCTTGAACGGGGAAAAACAATGGATCACGAATGCCGGCTTCGCCAGTCTGTTCGTCGTCTATGCAAAAATCGACGGTGATAAATTCACGGCGTTCCTCGTCGAAGGCGAGTACCCGGGTGTCTCAACCGGACTCGAAGAACAAAAGATGGGGATCAAAGGATCGTCAACACGGACGCTGATTTTACAAGATGCGGAAGTACCGGTCGAAAACGTCCTTGGTGAAATCGGGCGCGGACACGTCATCGCTTTTAACATCTTGAACGTCGGTCGTTATAAATTAGCGGTCGGTGCGGTCGGTTCATCAAAACGTGCGATCGATCTTGCGGTCCAGTATGCGAACGAACGCAAACAATTCAAAACACCAATCAGCTCATTCCCGTTGATTCAGGAAAAGCTGGCGACGATGTCGGCGCAGACTTATGCGATGGAAAGTTCGGTCTACCGGACAGGCGGATTGTTCCAGGACAGTCTCGATCAGTTGTCGGAAGAAGAAAGCAAAGACGGCAAGAAAATCGCCGATGCGATTGCCGAATACGCGATTGAATGCTCAATGAACAAAGTTTTTGCTTCGGAAACATTTGATTATGTCATCGATGAAGCGGTCCAGATTCACGGTGGTTACGGCTTCATGGCCGAATACGAAGTCGAGAACATGTACCGTGATTCACGGATCAACCGAATCTTCGAAGGAACAAACGAAATCAACCGTCTGCTCGTACCGGGCACGTTGCTGAAAAAAGCAATGAAAGGCGACCTACCGCTTCTCGCAGAAGCGCAACGTCTGCAACAGGAAGTCATGAGCTTCATGCCGACGGAAGTCGGATCGGAACCTCTCGACCGTGAACGTCATCTGCTCGCGATGATGAAAAAGATCTTCCTGCTGACTGCCGGAACGGCCGTTCAGAAGTATCAGGACAAGCTCCAAGGCGAGCAGGAAATCCTCGCGAACACGGCGGACATCATGAGTGCAATCTATGCGCTGGAGTCGGCGATTGTCCGGACGGAAAAAGCGATTGCTGCCAAGGGTGTCGAAAAGAACGAACTGAAAATCCGTTATACGGAAGTCTTTGCACAACAAGCCTTTGAAGGCGTGGAGCGGGACGCGAAGGAAACGTTATACGCGGCAGCGAGCGGCGATGAGTTACGGATGCTGCTATCGGCACTGAAAAAGTTCAGCCGGTATCAGCCGATCAACTCGATCGGCACAAAACGTCAGATTGCGAAACGTTTGATCGAAGCGAATAAATATACTGTCTAAGTCAGGTTTACCGATTCGCCTTTGCAGGGAAAATCTCTGTAAGGGCGAATTTTTTGATATTGAAGGAGGGAGCAGGCATGCGACAAGACGTAACAGAACTTCAATTTGCCGTCGATTACTATAAATCGTTGGAGCGGCTTTCGGATGAAGAATGGCGGTTGCCGCTCGCAATCGATAAATGGACGGTCCAGGAATGTGTCAGTCATCTGTTTTTATGGGATCGATATTACCTCGATCATGCGGTGTCGAAATTACCGGATGAACCGTTGACGCTTGTTGAAACCGACTACGATGAGTTCAATCGTCTGGCGGTCGAATATGCCCATCACATCGATGCACTCGCCTTGTTGAGAAAAGCGATTGCCGTGCGGCAGGAATTGATCGCGCAGCTCGATCGGTTGACGGACGAGCAATATGAGCGGACGTATGAAGGCACATTCCAGCCGAAATCGTTTGTTGCCTCCTTCATTGCACACGATCACCATCATCAAGATCAAATCGATGCAGCGCTTGCCCGCTTGAAACGGGGCTGACCAATCTGCTAGTCTGAAGACAGAGGTGAGGAAAAGATGGTAACTATGTATGGCTATCCGAAATGCAGTACGTGTGTCAAAGCAAAAAAGGCACTTGAGGCAAATGGCGTCGAGGTCGATTACAAACACATCGTCGAGGAGACACCAAGTGCCGAGACGATTCAGGAACTTCATCAAAAGAGCGGCGAGCCGTTGAAGAAGTTTTTCAACACGAGTGGTCAATCGTACCGTTCGCAAGGCATCAAGGACCGCCTGCCGAATCTGTCGGAACAGGAGCAATATGAACTGCTCGCAAGTGACGGCATGTTGCTCAAACGACCGATCGTCACAGACGGGCAAGACGTGACAATCGGGTTCAAAGAAGAACTCTATCAAGGAAAATGGTATTAAGAAGGCTAGTTCATTTGGTATACTGAATGCGTTAGTCCACTATCGAACACAGGGGGAATCGCAAATGAGTCAAGTCAAAGACAATCTACGTTATTCGGAAGAGCATGAATGGGTCGAAGTAACAGGAAACAAAGCACGAATCGGAATCACGGATTTCGCGCAACATGAACTTGGCGATATCGTCTTCGTCGAACTGCCGGAAGTCGGAGATACGATTTCGGCAAACGAGCCGTTTGGTTCAGTCGAATCCGTTAAAACGGTATCCGAATTGTACGCACCGATTTCAGGGAAAGTCGTTGCCATCAATGAATCACTGTCCGATTCCCCGGAACTCGTCAACGAATCACCATTCGAAGGTGCTTGGATGGTCGATATCGAGATCGCAGACGAAGCACAAGTCGAAGCATTGATGGACGCTGCTGCTTACAAATCGATGATCAACGAGTAATACTTAACGAAAAGATGACAAGGAAACGATTTCGTTTCCTTGTCGTCTTTTTTTCTGTATACTGGCACAAGATAAGAAAGAGGAAGGGAGAACGGGATTAATGAAGGAAGTCACAGCAGCACCAGAAAACGGTTTTTTGTATGTCTATGCACCGATGTGTGGGACGTGTGCCATCGCAAGTCGGATGCTTGAGATCGTCGAAGCGACAAAAGACGGGGAATGGATTCAACAAGCGAACGGAAACTTCATTCCGGAGTTTTTGGAACAAGCCCAAGTCATGAGTGTTCCCGCCTTGTTAAAAATCGAGGATAACCAAGTCGTATCAAGGCTTTATGCGTTTCAGTCGGTTCAGAACGTCTTTGCATTTTGTGCGGAATAAGGAGAGGAATCAAAAAAAGATTTCTCTTTACGCTAAATTGTCGGAATATTTACAATAATCCGTTGACAATGACAAATTATGAATGGTATATTCATATCAACTTCTAGAAATACTTTATAGGAAGTCTGGCAGAGATGTAAATCGGCTGTTTCTTTTCATGACAGAACCGTTCAACAAAATCCTAGGTTGTTTGTTTGTCTCCCCTTAAGTCGTCCCCCAAAGACGAAGCGGCCCAAAAAGACAATCCTGGATTGGAGCAGGTAATCTGAATGCGAGGACAGTTTGGTTTATATGTCGAAAGGGCGCCGTCCTCTGGTACGACGAACGAAGAAGTTCGTGTCAGAGCTGGGTTTTCCTTCGTAGTGTTTCTAACCACATTATTCGTGTTGCCGGTTCACCGGCAGCGCCTTTTTTTTGTTTTCGAAAGATTTTCGAGCAGTCACCTTGCCAAGCTGAATTCTCCCTGCTACAATGCGATTAAGGTAAATTACTTTAATTCATATCCGATTAGTCGGAATTAAAAAGAGATACGGAGGACGAACAGGCATGACAGTACGTTTTATGGATGTATTTACAGAGTGGGCGTCAACATACGACGACACGGTTACGGGGCACGATCCGGAGTACAAAGAAGTCTTTCGTCGTTATGAAGAAATATTAGATACAGTGGCAACAAAAGCGATCTCACCGGTCGTCGAGTTCGGGGCTGGAACAGGGAACCTGACCCAACGGTTGCTCGATCGGCATCAAGACGTTTTGGCGGTGGAACCGAGCCCGGAGATGCGGGAAATTCTCATCGATAAGATTCCAACGTTACCTGTACAGGACGGACACTTCCTGTCCTTTACGGCAGACCACGCGAAAAGTTTTGTTTCGACCTATGCGTTTCATCATCTGACGGATG
The DNA here is from genome assembly GCF_003598705.1 of Exiguobacterium sp. RIT452. NCBI lineage: Bacteria > Bacillati > Bacillota > Bacilli > Caryophanales > Exiguobacterium > Exiguobacterium sp. RIT452. The sequence continues at coordinate 666,369 of NZ_QXJB01000002.1, read as the reverse complement.
AGGAAAAGGGAGAAGCAGTTGATTTGATGGCGCAGATTTTGCCGCAAGACGGAAAAATCGTCTACGCCGACACGATGTTCGTATCGGAAGAAGCGCGTCTGCAGACGATCGCTGAAGCGAAAGCACAAGGGTTCAACGGTTTGGCAGAAGACTTGGAACGTGAGTTTTATCCACTGATCCCGGTCATGGAACAAATTTTTGCGTCACGTGGATTTGACGTGACATTCACACAATACAATCACTTCGTCTGGCTCGTAGAAGCCGAGAAAATGGGGGAATAAATCATGACAATCAAAAAAATGAACGTAGAAAGCTTTAACTTGGACCATACGAAAGTCAAAGCACCATATATTCGCGTTGCCGGTTACAAAGACGGAAAAGTCGACCAAGTCGTTAAATATGACATTCGTTTCACACAACCAAACGTCGAGCAAATGCCGATGCGTGCGATGCACACACTGGAACATTTACTGGCAGAAAACATCCGCAACTATTCGGATGATGTCATCGATGTCTCGCCAATGGGTTGCCAAACAGGTTTCTACATGGCGATGATGAACTTCGATTCTGTCGAAAAAATGAGTGAACTCGTTGAGAAGACATTAAAAGACGTCTTAGCAGCAGAAGAAATTCCAGCGCAAAACGAAGTCCAATGTGGATTTGCGAGCGCACACGACCTTAAAGGAGCGAAGCACTATGCCGAGAAAATGCTTGCCGGTCGTGATGAATGGGACATCGTCTTCGGATGATCGCGAAGTCAGTCCGGGACCTCGTCGGAAATACGCCGCTTTACGAGATTACTTCATTCGATTTGCCTGCTGGTACGCGGATTTTGGCGAAGCTCGAATGGATGAACCCTGGGGGCAGCGTCAAAGACCGCCTGGGCATTCAACTCGTTGATGCAGCTATCGAACAAGGATATGTGACACGAGGCGGAACGATCATCGAACCGACTGCCGGCAACACCGGCATCGGTTTGGCGCTCGCCGCTAAAAAATATGACTTACAAGTCATCTGTGTCGTTCCTGAAAAATTCAGTCAGGAGAAACAGACGTTGATGCGGGCACTCGGCGCGACTGTCGTCAACACACCGACTGAACTCGATATGCAAGGCGCGATTGATAAAGCAAAAGAACTGGGACAAACGATTCCGAACAGCTATGTCCCGCTTCAATTCGAAAACGAAGAAAATCCGGTCACGTATCAGCGGACACTTGGTCCTGAGCTGATGGCGGAACTCGATCACATCGATTGGTTCGTCGCCGGATGCGGGTCAGGCGGAACGTTTGCAGGAACCGCTGCTTACTTGAAAGAGCGGCTTGGAACAAAAGGCGCGATCGTCGAACCGGAAGGATCCGTCCTCAACGGGGGACCAGCCGGACCGCATAAGACGGAAGGCATCGGTACGGCTAAATGGCCGAGCCTTGTTTCCCGCGATCTGGTCGATGAGATTCATACGATTTCGGACCACGACGCGTTTACGAAAGTTCATGAATTAGCGGCACGTGAAGGTCTGCTCGTCGGCAGTTCAGCCGGCGCGGCACTCGCGGCAGCACTTGATATTGCAGAACGTTTTCCCGGCAGTACCATCGTCACCGTCTTCGCCGACAGTGCCGAACGGTATTTGAGCCAACAAATCTTTGAAAAGGTGGACGAGACACATGCGTAAAAAGACAGCATTGATTCATGGAGGAACAGGCGTCGATCGAGCAACTGGTGCCGTTACACTTCCGATTTATCAAACGAGTACGTACAAACAAGAGAAAATCGGTCAATTAAAAGAAGGCTACGAATACTCGCGGACAGCCAATCCGACACGGACAAGCATCGAACGATTGATCGCGGACCTCGAAGGCGGCGCACGCGGTTTTGCCTTCGGATCAGGAATGGCTGCGATTCATGCTGTCTTTAACCTGCTTGAGTCAGGTGATCATATCGTCATGACCGATGATGTCTACGGCGGAACGTTCCGTTTGATGCAACGTGTCTTGCCGAAGTTCAACATCCAAGTGACGTTCGTCGATACGACGGATCTTGCCGCGACGGAAGCTGCGGTTCAAGACAATACGAAGATGCTGTACGTCGAAACACCGACAAACCCATTATTGAAAGTCACGGATATCGCGGCTGTCGCTGACATCGCGAAACGTAATAACTTAAAACTCGTCGTCGACAACACGTTTGCGACACCATACTTGCAACAACCACTTGCACTCGGCGCAGACATCGTCTTGCACAGTGCCACAAAATACATCGGCGGACATTCAGACGTCGTTGCCGGACTCGTCGTCGTCAACAGCGATGCACTTGGTGAAGACCTTCACTTCATTCAAAACTCGACAGGCGGTATTCTTGGACCGCAGGACAGCTTCCTGCTCGTCCGTGGTTTACGGACACTTGGTATCCGGATGGATGCAATCGAAGAAACGTCACACGATCTCGTTCAGTTCTTACAGGAACAAGATGTCGTCTCGAACATCTTCTATCCGGGACTTCCAACACATCCGGGTCATGCGACACAACAAAAACAGGCGACTGGTTTTGGCGGCATGATCAGCTTTGATGTCGGATCAGCGGAAAACGCGGAGAAACTCGTCGAAGCGACACACTTCTTCACGCTGGCTGAGAGTCTTGGAGCTGTTGAAAGCTTGATTTCTGTTCCGGCACGCATGACACATGCCTCGATTCCGGCAGAACGTCGCGCTGAGCTCGGCATCACGGATGGTCTTGTCCGGATTTCGGTTGGACTTGAGGACGCAGAAGACTTGAAAGAAGATTTAGCACGTGCTTTCAGCCTGCTTCAACCGGTTTCAGAAAAAACTGTTTGACAAGCAAAATAACCCCTGCTAATATTCAGATTATATTAAAAATAACTAAATACCGAATACTCTTATCGAGAGTGGTGGAGGGACTGGCCCGATGAAACCCGGCAACCGCGGAATTTATTCCGAAGTGGTGCTAATTCCAGCAGACGAATGTCTGCAAGATGAGAGCAAATGGTTTTGTGTACTGAAAAAGTGCGCGCGTTTGCTCTAAAACGTGCGCACTTTTTTTACGTTTAGGAGGGACAGTATTGATTCGCTTACAGGATGTAGGAAAGATTTATCGCTCGAAGCGCGGATCGGTTGAAGCCGTCGTCAATGTCGACTTAACAATCGAGCGCGGTGAAATTTTTGGAATAATCGGTTATTCGGGAGCAGGGAAGTCCACCTTGATCCGATTATTGAATATGTTAGAAGCTCCGACGAGTGGTTCGATTCAAATCGACGGAGTCGAAATGACGACGTTACGTCCAAAAGAATTACGCGGTGTTCGCAAAAACGTCTCGATGGTCTTCCAGCACTTTAACCTGCTGTGGTCACGGACGGTCGAAGAAAACATCATGTTCCCGCTCGAACTCGGTGGTTATCCGAAAGCACGCCGTAAAGAACGGGTCGCCGAGCTGATTCAACTCGTTGGACTCGACGGACGTGAAGGGGCTTACCCGTCCCAACTGTCGGGTGGGCAAAAACAACGGGTCGGGATTGCCCGGGCACTGGCGTCTAACCCGGACGTCTTATTATGTGACGAAGCGACAAGCGCGCTGGATCCGAAAACGACGGACTCGATTTTAGAGTTGCTCGTCGACATCAACAAAAAACTGAAACTGACCATCGTCTTGATCACACATGAGATGCACGTCATTCAAAAAATCTGTAACCGGGTCGCCGTCATGGAAGCCGGGAAAATCGTCGAACAAGGACCGGTCGCCGAAGTCTTCCGTCATCCGAAACAAGCGATGACAAAAGAGTTCGTGAAACAGTTAACGTCTTCATCAGAAAACGAATTGACGTTTGCGAAATTAAGGGAACGGTATCCGACCGGGAAAATCGTTCAGTTGACGTTTGTCGGTTCAACTGCCGAAAGCCCGATTCTTGCCGAAGTCATGAAAGATTCGACCTTATTATTTAATATCATTGGCGGGAACGTCGGACAGACGCAAGACGGTGCCCTTGGGACACTGTTCATTCAGTTGATCGGTGCCGAACATGAAACACAAGCGGTCATCGCCAAACTTCAAGCGAGTGACGTTGAAGTGGAGGTGGATCATCGATGAGTACATTTTTCAGTGAATTGGATTGGGAAATGGTCTGGGAAGCGACCGGCAGTACGGTTTATATGACGGCTGTTTCAGGGCTCGCGACGTTTATCCTCGGACTGGTCATCGGTCTCTTGTTATACGCGACAAACGAAGAACTGTTGTTTAAAAACCGAGCGCTGTATTCCGTACTCAGCTTTTTAGTCAATGTCTTCCGCTCGATTCCGTTCATTATCCTGTTGATTTTATTGATTCCAGTCACGTTAATCATCGTCGGATCATTTTTAGGACCGACCGCTGCGTTACCGGCGTTAATTCTGGGTGCGGCACCGTTTTACGGCCGGATGGTCGAACTCGCTCTTCGTGAAGTCGATAAAGGGGTCATTGAAGCAGCCGAATCGATGGGCGCAACGAAATTCCAAATCATCTATAAAGTCTTGATTCCGGAAGCTCTTCCGGCAATCGTTTCAGGTATTACCGTAACACTCGTCGCACTCGTCGGTTACACGGCAATGGCCGGAGTAGTCGGTGGTGGTGGACTGGGAGACATGGCCTTCATCGAAGGATTCCAACGTTCCCAAAATGACGTCATCGTCATTGCGACACTATTGATTCTCGTCATCGTCTTTATTATTCAGATTATTGGTGATTTGCTCGTCAAGGCAATCGATAAACGATAATACTAACTTTAATTCATTGGAGGAATCATTCATGAAACTTTGGAAAAAATTTGTCGGCACAGCAGCAGTATCGGTCTTAGCAGTCAGCCTTGCAGCATGTGGAGAAGAATCTTCATCAGGCAGCGGCAGCGGCGATTCAAAAACATTGGTCATCGGAGCATCAAACGTTCCCCATGCTGAAATCCTCGAGCACGTTCAAAAAGAATATGAAGCAAAAGGCTACAAACTCGAAATCAAAAAGTTCCAGGATTACGTTCTTCCGAACAAAGCACTCGCTGAAGAAGAACTGGACGCAAACTATTTCCAACACGTGCCGTACCTTGAGCAACAAGAAAAAGAAAACAAAGACTATAAATTTGAAAGTGCCGGCGGTGTTCACGTTGAACCACTCGGTGTCTATTCTAAAAAATACAAGTCACTTGATGAATTGCCAAAAGGCGCAACGATCTTGACGAGCTCAAACGTCGCAGAACGTGGACGTGTATTGACGTTCCTTCAAAACGAAGGACTGATCAAACTAAAAGACGGTAAAACAACGGATGCGCAACTCGAAGACATCGCCGAGAACCCAAAAAACATCAAGTTCAAAACGAACATCGAAGCGTCACTCTTACCGCAAGCCTACAAAAACAATGAAGGCGATGCTGTCTTGATCAACACGAACTACGCGATCGACAACGGGTTGAACCCGCTTGAAGATTCAATCGCGCTTGAAGACGAGTCTTCACCATACGTCAACATCATCGTTACACGTGAAGGCGACGAGAAAGACAAACGCGTCACGACTCTCTTAGACATTCTCCACAAAAAAGAAACACAAGATTGGATCACGAAAGAATACAAAGGTGCTGTCGTTCCGGTCAGCAAATAATCTGCTCGATTAATGCATTCTTCCTATATAATGGAAGGATGCATTATTTTTTTGTTTAAAGGGGGGATCTGCATGCAACGTTTAAAACAGCTTCATCCATTGACGATCGGGGTTTTGCTCGGGACGTTTTTCGCGCGGCTCGGGACATTCATCACGATGCCGTTTTTTGCGATTTACTTATCCGTCGTCTTAAAGTTCAGCCCGGTTGATGTCGGTTGGATTCTCAGTATCTCGGCCATCGCGAGTCTCGTCATGAGCTTCATTGGCGGAACGTTATCCGACCGGTATGGCCGGCGGACGATGATGCTGAGCGGAACCTTTGGATTTGTCCTCGTCTTCATCGGACTGGCACAAGTCGAGACGTTTTGGGCATTTTTTGCCTTAAGTGCCCTGAACGGGGTGTTCCGGTCCGTCTTCGAACCGTCAGCGAGGGCATTGATCAGTGATACGACGGAGGAAGAAAACCGGTTGTTCGTCTTTAATATCCGTTATACGTGCATCAACATCGCAGCCGCGATCGGACCGGGGATTGCGTTGTTGCTCAGTGCCGGAAATACGGCGATTACCTTCTATATTACAGCGTTCGTTTATCTCGGCTACGGCGTCGCCATCTTCATCCTGTTCAAGCGGCATCCGATCACGGAAAGTCACGGCGGGAAAAAGGTGTCGTTCGGCGCAACGGTCCGTCTGCTGAAGACCGACGTCGCCTTTACGTTCGCGCTCGCCGGCATCATCTTCGGCGTCTTCGGATACAGTCAGTTCAACTCGACGTTGCCGCAGTTTTTGACGACGACGACCTTATTGTCGGGCGGGACGAGTTTGTTTGCCTTATTGATTACGATTAACGCGATCACCGTGCTCGTCGTCCAGTATCCAATCATGAAGTTCGGCGTCAAGACGTCACCGCTCGTGTCGATCACGGTCGGCATTGCGACCGTCGCCGTCGGTTTGTTCGTCATGGCGAATGCCGGAACCGTCTGGTTAATGATCGGCGCGATGTTCATCTTCACGTGCGGGGAAGTGATGATGTTCACGATGACGGACATCTTGACGGACAGTTTTGCGAAACCGGAATTACGGGGGAGTTATTTCGGTGCGATGGGCTTGACGTCAATCGGACAATCGGTCGGACCGGTCGTCGGCGGTCAATTGTTACTTTATTTTGGCGCAGATCGACCACTGCCGATATTTGGTGCCTTAGCGCTCTTGACTTTACTCGGCATCCCACTGCTCCTACTGTCACAGCGGGTTCATCGCCAGTCGAAACCGGAAGAAGAGAAGGAAGTCGTCTCACTTTAAAGTCATTCTCAACAAAGACGCTCGTTTTGAGAAAAAACCATGAGCGATGACGCTTGAATAATGTGGTATGATTCATTAAGATTAGAATGATACTAAATTAGTAACTCTCGTGAACTGAATCGTCAGACACGAAATGAATAGATGGAGGGATTCTACATGAAGGCTTCACACTTGAAGATTGAAGATCTACACGTCGCAATCGACGGCAAAGAAATCTTGAAAGGCGTCAACTTAGAAATCAAAGGCGGCGAAATCCACGCGGTCATGGGACCAAACGGGACTGGTAAATCAACACTCGCATCAGCATTGATGGGTCACCCGACTTACGAAGTAACGTCTGGTTCAGTCACACTCGACGGCGAAGACGTCCTCGAGATGGAAGTCAACGAACGCGCACAAGCAGGTATGTTCCTCGCGATGCAATACCCAAGCGAAATCAGTGGTGTCACGAACTCGGACTTCTTGCGTTCAGCAATCAACTCACGCCGCGAAGAAGGCGATGAAATCTCACTCATGAAATTCATCCGTCAACTCGACGCACAAATGGGTCTTCTCGAAATGCCGGGCGAAATGGCACACCGTTACCTTAACGAAGGTTTCTCAGGCGGAGAGAAGAAACGGAATGAAATCCTCCAAATGACGATGTTGAAACCAGCCATCGCCATCCTTGACGAAATCGATTCAGGTCTTGATATCGATGCGCTTAAAGTCGTCGCAAAAGGTGTCAACGAAATGCGTTCACCTGAATTCGGCTGCTTGATCATCACGCACTATCAACGCCTCTTGAACTATATCGAGCCAGATTTCATCCACATCATGATGGGCGGAAAAATCGTCATGTCAGGTGGAAAAGAACTGGCACACCGTTTAGAAGCAGAAGGTTATGACTGGGTTAAAAAAGAACTCGGCATCGAAGAAGTCGAAATCGAAACAAAAGCGTAAGACGAGGGAGGAAGCATGATGACTGTAGAACTGAATCTTGCAGTAAATCGCGAGGCAGTGGCAGAACGTGCGACTCGCTTAGGGGAACCCGCTTGGATGATCTCTAAGCGTCAAGACGCACTGGATCTTGCCCCAACGCTCGCATTGCCAAAAGTAGAAAAAATCAAAATCGGTGGCTGGAACTTCACAGAGGGAACAGCAGATCTTGAGACAGTAACAGGTCTGACACCGGATATCGAAACATTGATCGGTGAAAACCGTGACCATATGCTGATCACGCGGAACGGACAACTCGTTCACGCGCAAAACAGCGAAGCGGCGAACGGTGTCATCTTCACGACACTCGAAGACGCAATGAAACATCACCCGGAACTGATCGAGAAATACTTCATGACAGAAGGCGTCAACGTCAATGAAGACCGTCTCGCAGCACTCAACGCGGCACTCATGAACGGCGGTACGTTCCTTTATGTACCAAAAGGCTTGAAGTTGACGGTTCCGATGCAAGCGATCTATACACTGGAGCAAGCAGGCGGTGCACTTTACCATCACGCAATCATCGTTGCGGATGCGGACAGCGAACTGACGTATATCGAAAACTTCGTCTCTTACGGTGAAGAAGCACACAACGTCAACGTCGTCACGGAAGTGTTCGTCGAAGACAACGCCAAAGTCCTCTTCGGTGGCGTCGACACGCTCAGCAAAGGTGCTGTCACATATATGAACCGTCGCGGTGTCGTCAAACAAGGCGCGAAGCTCGAATGGGCACTCGGTCACATGAATGACGGAAACACGATCACAGAAACGAAAACACACCTCGTCGGTAACGATTCGTTCTCTGACACGAAAGCCGTAACGGTTGGTCGTGGCGATCAAAAACAAAACTTCAACGTCCGGACAGACCATTTTGGTAAAGGTTCGGAAGGTTTCATCTTGATTCACGGTGTTCAAAAAGATTCGGCAACATCAATCTTCAACGGAACATCCATGATTCACCATGGCGCTTCAAAATCAAACGGTGTGCAGACGGAACGTGTGCTCATGTTGTCTGAAAAGGCACGTGGTGACGCGAACCCGATCCTCTTGATTGATGAAGATGATGTCATGGCAGGACACGCGGCATCTGTCGGCCGTGTCGACGAACTTCAACTCTACTACTTGATGAGCCGCGGTTTATCACGTAAAGAAGCAGAACGTCTTGTCGTTCATGGTTTCTTACAACCGGTCGTTTCAGAACTCGCGATTGACTCTGTCAAAGAACGTCTCGTTCAAGTGATCGAAGGGAAAGTAAACTAATATGGGAATCGATGCATCCATCCGCAATCAGTTTCCGATTCTTGACCAACAGGTTAATGACCGGAAACTCGTCTATTTAGATAGTGCGGCTTCTTCACAAAAGCCGCTCGTCGTCATTGAGGCGATTGACAACTACTACAAGACGGTTCATTCGAATGTGCACCGTGGCGTCCATACGCTCGGAACACGAGCGACGGATGCGTACGAAGGTGCGCGTGAGAACGTACGTCGTTTCATCAAGGCGCAACACCATGAAGAGATTATCTTTACCCGCGGGACGACAACGGCGATCAATATCGTCGCGTCGAGTTACGGAATGGAGCATGTCGAAGAAGGGGACGAGATTGTCGTCACGTACCTGGAGCACCATGCGAACTTGATTCCGTGGCAACAAGTCGCGAAAAAGAAAAAAGCGAAACTGAAATATGTCGATTTGACAGCGGACGGTCGTGTGACGATCGAAGCGGTCAAAGCACAAATTTCCGATCGGACGAAGGTCGTCGCGATGGCGCATGTCTCGAACGTCCTCGGGACGATCAACCCGATCAAAGAAGTGACACAACTGGCGCACGCAGTCGGGGCCGTCATGGTCGTCGACGCAGCGCAAAGTGCACCGCACCAACAAATCGATGTCACGGATCTTGATTGTGATTTCCTGGCGTTTTCGGCACATAAGATGTGCGGACCAACCGGGATCGGCGTCCTATACGGCAAAAAAGCATTACTCAATGCGATGGAGCCGGTCGAATTCGGAGGCGAGATGATTGACTACGTCGGGCTTGAAGAGTCGACGTTTAAACCATCACCGTACCGGTTCGAAGCGGGAACACCGATCATCGCAGGAGCTGTCGGCTTGTCGGCAGCAATCGATTTCCTGGAACAAATCGGACTCAGTAACATCGAAGCCCACGAACGTGAGCTTGCTCAGTACGCGATGGCACAAATGCGTGACATCGAAGGACTGACGATTTACGGTCCGGAAGAACGGGTGGGTCTCGTCACCTTTAATCTCGGGGATGTCCACGCACACGATGTCGCGACCGTACTCGATATGCAAGGCATCGCCGTACGCGCCGGTCATCATTGTGCCCAACCACTGATGCGTTGGCTCGGAGCCAGTTCAACAGCACGAGCGAGCTTTTACCTGTATAATACGAAGGAAGAAGTAGACGCTCTGGTGACAGGACTTCACCAAACGAAGGAGTATTTCAGTCATGGATTTTAACAATCTCGATCACTTGTACCGTCAAGTGATCATGGACCACTATAAAACGCCCCGCAATCGTGGTGCGATTGACGGTGGTGTGACGATTGATATGAACAACCCGACTTGTGGCGACACAATCCGTCTGCAACTCGCGATCGAAGACGACATCGTCAAAGATGCGAAGTTCGACGGCGAAGGATGTTCGATCAGCATGGCGTCTGCGTCGATGATGACACAGGCCGTCAAAGGAAAAACAGTCGAAGAAGCATTACAACTCGCCCATGTCTTTTCTGAGATGGTTCAAGGAAAAGATTACGACGATGAGAAATTTGATCTGGGAGACGCGGAAGCACTGTCTGGTGTGACGAAATTCCCGGCACGAATCAAATGTGCGACACTTGCCTGGAAGGCGCTCGAACGCGGCGTCGAAGAAGGGAAGTAAACTTCGGTCAGTAAGTAAGAGGAGGAAACGAACATGGCTAAGAACATGCCTGAAATTGGCGATTATAAATATGGTTTCCACGATCGCGATATCTCGATCTTCCGTTCTGGACGTGGCTTGACGACAGAAGTCGTCGAGACAATCTCGAAAATGAAGGAAGAACCGCAATGGATGCTTGATTTCCGTCTGAAATCACTCAAGATTTTCAACGAACAAGCAATGCCAGCATGGGGCGGCGATTTATCAGATCTTCGTTTTGATGACATCACGTATTACGTTAAGCCATCAGAACGTGCTGAAAAATCATGGGATGAAGTACCGGAAGAAATCAAACGTACGTTTGACAAACTCGGAATCCCGGAAGCTGAGCAAAAATACCTCGCGGGTGTTTCGGCACAGTATGAATCAGAAGTCGTGTATCACAACATGAAGAGTGAACTGGAAGATCAAGGAATCGTCTTCAAAGATACAGATACAGCGCTCAAAGAAAACGAAGATTTATTCCGTGAGTACTTCGGTAAATTGATTCCGCCGACAGATAACAAGTTCGCTGCCCTCAACACAGCGGTCTGGTCGGGTGGATCGTTCATCTACGTACCAAAAGGCATCAAGATGGATACGCCGCTTCAAGCCTATTTCCGGATCAACTCGGAAAACATGGGTCAATTCGAGCGGACGTTGATCATCGTTGACGAAGAAGCATCGGTTCATTACGTCGAAGGATGTACGGCACCGGTCTACACGACGAACTCGCTTCACTCAGCAGTCGTTGAGATCTTCATCAACAAAAACGCGTACTGCCGTTACACGACGATCCAAAACTGGGCGAACAACGTCTACAACCTCGTTACGAAACGTGCGATCTGTGAAGCCGGCGCGACGATGGAATGGGTCGATGGTAACATCGGTTCGAAATTGACGATGAAATACCCGGCCGTCATCCTTAAAGGTGAAGGTTCACGTGGTATGACATTATCAATCGCCATCGCGGGTAAAGGTCAACACCAAGATGCGGGCGCGAAGATGATTCACCTTGCACCGAACACGTCTTCAACGATCGTCTCGAAGTCGATTTCAAAACACGGTGGGAAAGTCACGTACCGTGGGATCGTCCACTTTGGTCGTAAAGCGACAGGCGCACGTTCGAACATCGAATGTGACACGCTGATCATGGACAACCAATCGACATCAGATACGATTCCGTACAACGAAATTCTCAACGACAACATTTCGCTTGAACACGAAGCGAAGGTGTCGAAGGTCTCAGAAGAGCAATTGTTCTACCTGATGAGCCGCGGGATTTCACAAGAAGAAGCAACGGAAATGATCGTCATGGGCTTCATCGAGCCGTTCACAAAAGAATTGCCGATGGAATATGCGGTCGAAATGAACCGTCTCATCAAGTTCGAGATGGAAGGTTCAATCGGATAATTTTTCAACTCTCTCATCAACAGATGAGGGAGTTTTTTTTCGGGAACAGCTAAAAACGGGTAAAGGAGTAAAAAGGAGGGAGTCATCATGCGTGATATCGTCTATTCTTTTCAAGTCTCGCTCGACGGGTACATCGAGGATGCGTCGGGCAGCATCGCGTTTGCGTCACCGGACGCTGAGTTGCATCAGTATTTTAACGACTACGAAACAGAATTTGATACCCATGTCTATGGACGTCGTCTGTACGAGATGATGCAGTACTGGGAGACCGCGGATCAAACGGAAACGGATCCCATCATCGTAGCCTATGCGAAGACATGGCAAGCGCTTGAGAAAATCGTATTCTCGGAAACGATGACAGCAGTCGAGGGCAATGCCCGACTGGCGACAAGACCACTGGCGGAGGAACTGGCCGCATTGAAGCAGGCATCCGGAAAGCAGATCGCGCTCGGCGGAGCGACTCTTGCGGCAGAAGCCGTCCGCTTGGACTTGATCGACCGCTACCATGTCGTTATCTATCCGGTCTTACTCGGCGGTGGCAAGCGGATGTTTCCATTGTTTGAGCATTCCTTGTCCTTACAGCTCGTGGAGCAGCAAACCTTTGCTTCCGGATGTATCGCCTTGACGTATGAGCGAATCCGGTCTACTTGACGGATCTCTTCAAGAATCTTTCGATCGTCGGAAGATTCTTTTATTTTTCTAATTTCGCGATTAGCATATATTTTCATAGAAGTTATATTATAATTGGATTTGGAAAAAATATAGAGAGAACGTAAGGTGTGGAAAAATGAAATATTATCAAGAAATACCGGTCATCCGTTCGATTGCGGCGATTCTTGTCGTATCGGTTCATGTCATCGCCGGATTATATTACGTCGGTGGCGAATTTACGAATACATCGATTGGGTACATCAATCAGCTGGCACGAATCGGAACGCCGATTTTTGCCATCATTAGTGCCTTTTTGCTGATGTCGATGGTGTTACGAAAAGGATTTGACCTACGGCAGTTTATTCAGTCCCGTTTCTCAAAAATTTTCGTTCCTTACTTAATTTGGAGTTCGGTTTATCTGTTGTATAAGTATCATGTCGAAAACAGCCTGAATCCTGATCTTTCGATTTCGTCGTATTTCTTATACGGCAATGCACATTATCACCTGTACTTCATTTTGACGGTTCTCCAGTTTTATCTGGTCTTTCCGCTGCTGGCCCGCTTCAAGAAAAACAGCGGTTTGTTCGTTGCGCTCGGCGCATCGATGATCATCAATTACCTTTGGTTGACGTTTGGCAATGTCACGACGGATGTGGAATGGATCAACCGTTTCGTTAATGGACGGTCCTTCCTGTTGAACTGGATTGCATACTTCATGATGGGCATTACATATGCCGTATATTATCAAGAGTTTCAAGATCTCTTAAAACGCTACCGGACGAGCTTGTTGCTTGTGAGTGGTGTCATCCTGCTCGACTTGTGGATCAGTATTGATTTGGCACGTCTCTATACCTCGACGAATATCTCGAACTTGATCTATATTCCGTTCGTCATTGTCGTGTTGAACTACATCTTCCGGCGTGTTCGTTCGGATGCAACGGCGATGAAGCTGTTTCAAGCGATTGGAACACATTCGATGGGCATTTATCTTGTCCATCCGTTAGTCATCCGTCTGATTCGACGGTCCGAATGGTTTGAGTATTTCCAATCCGGAAGCATGTTCGTCTTGACGATGATTATGATTCTGTCGATTTCGATGGGCATCTCGTATGCGATCAGTCTGTTGCCGTTCGGAAATTACATCATTCCTGTTCCGAAACGGAGAACAAGTCCCCGACAACCGGTTGACGTCCAGCAAGTCGCTTCATGATCTGAAATGAGTCAAACAGGCAGTCCATCCCCCTGATTTTTGCAGGAGTGGGAAGGATCTGCTTGTTTTTTATATGAAGCACCTGCGTCTTTTCGAAGACGAGCTTTGAAGAAGAAATTCCCGATTCCGCTATGCTATGATAAAAAATATGCAACGCACACAGATGAGGAGGGGGAAGGATGATTTATGTCGGCGTGACCGGTTGGGGCGATCACGACAGCCTCTATCCGACACCACAAGACCGGAAAGAGAAGCTCGCTGCCTACGCGGGCCATTTTCCGGCAGTCGAGGTCGATTCAACGTACTATGCGATTCAACCGGAACGGAACTACCAAAAATGGGTCGCGGAAACTCCGGATGCCTTCCGGTTCATCGTCAAGGTCCACCGGGCGATGAGTGGTCATGACCGGGAAAACAAGGATCCGCTTGGTCCAATCTTTGAACAATACCTGGCGTCGATTGAACCGATGCGGCAGAGTGGAAAGATTGCAGCGATCCTCGTCCAACTCCCGCCCTGGTTTGATGTCAGTAAAGTCCATCTCGAGTATCTTCGGACGATCCGGAAGTCGCTGGCCGGTCTTCCTGTCGCAATCGAGTTTCGGAATCCGTCCTGGTATTCGGAAGCGTACCAAGAGCGGACGCTGCGTTTTTTGGCGGAGCATCAGTTCATCCATACAATCTGTGACGAACCGCAGACGGAAGACGGATCGGTGCCGTTTGTCCCCGTCGTGACACAGGAGACGGCATTTGTCCGGCTGCACGGCCGTAACGTCAACGGATGGCTCAAGAAGCCCGGTCAAAGCAGTGAGGACTGGCGGAAGGTCCGTTGCCTGTACCGTTACTCGGAAGAAGAACTGCAAGGTTTGGCGACACATATCCGTTCACTTGCCGAACAGGCAAAAGACGTGTATGTTTTCTTTAACAACAACTCAGCAGGAGACGCCGTACCAAACGCCAAACGGTTGATCGAGATTTTAGGTCTTGATTATGAATCGCTTGCGCCCCGGCAAATTTCCCTGTTTTAACACCTAGAGGAGGCTTGAGCGTGAAGTTACACGTCATTCATTATAACGATCTGCATTCACACTTTGATATGTGGCCTCGCTATATGTCGTTCATGAAAGAACACCGGACGTACGATTCCCTCGTCTTCGATTTAGGAGATCATGCGGACCGGGTCGCACCGGCGACGGAAGCGACGCAAGGTAAAATCAATACGCATCTATTAAATGAACTGTCCCCGACGGCCGTCACGATCGGAAACAATGAAGGCATTACGTTTCCGCATGATTGGTTGGCGGACTTATATACGGACGCGACGTTCCCGGTCCTCGTCTCAAACTTGACGGCACCGTTCGCGAAAGCCGGGATGATTCAAAACTTACCGACGGGAAAAGTCGGGATTTTTGGGCTGACGGCTCCCTATTACGAGCTGTACGCCTTGCTCGGATGGACGATTGAAGATCCGTTAGAGGCGGCAGCACGTGAAATCGAAGCTTTACGGGATCAAGTCGACGTCTTGATCTGTTTAAGTCATCTCGGATTTTATCAGGATGAAGAACTGGCGGAACGGTTCCCGGAGCTTGATTTGATCATCGGAGCGCATACGCACCACGTCCTCGATGACGGGGTCGTCAAAAACGGGGTGTTGATTGCCCAGGCTGGAAAGTACGGTCAGTATGCAGGGGAAATCTACTTAAACACGGATACAGGCGAAAAAGAGGCTGTCCTGCATCCGCTTGAAGCTTATCCGGCAGACGAGGCGACATCGGTCTTACTCGATAAAGAACAGTATTTAGCCGAACGTCAGATGAAACAACCGATTGGCCGGACATCAGGTCTGGCGAATGACTGGTTCAATCCGTCCCCGTTTACCCAACTGCTCGCGGATACGATGCGCGATTGGTGTCAGGCGGACCTCGCTTGTGTGCCGGCCGGCATGTTGCTGGGCTCATTATCCCCGGGGCCGGTCTCCGCGTTTGATTTGCACCGGCTTTGTCCACACCCGATCAATCCGTGTAAGGTGACGATGACCGGTGTGGAATTAAAAGCGTTCATCGCGGAAGTCGACAGTGAACGTTTTGAACAGTTGAAAGTGCGTGGTCTCGGTTTCCGTGGTAAATTAATGGGCAAGATGCATTATGCTGGAAATCATCAACAAATCGACAATACGAAAACCTATACTGTCGTCCTGCCCGATATGTTTACATTTGGTCCTTTATTTCCGGAAATTAAAGAAATGCCGAAAGAATATTTCATGCCGGAATTATTACGGGATTTGTTGTTCAATCGCTTATCGGAGAAGTCAGAATTTGGTGAATTACCCGTCCGCAAACACTGAATATTTGTTATACTGTAACAGAAATCAGGTCAGTTTTTTTACGGATAAAGGGGGAAACCGATTCATGGGACGCGGAGAGATACAACGTAAACCAGAGTGGTTGAAAATCAAGTTGAACACGAATGAGACATACACAGAACTCAAAAGTATGATGCGCGAGAAAAAGCTCCACACGGTATGTGAGGAAGCCAAATGTCCGAACATTCATGAATGTTGGGCCGTGCGCCGGACAGCGACGTTCATGATTCTTGGAAGCATCTGTACACGGGCTTGTCGTTTTTGTGCCGTCACGACGGGGCGACCAAACGAACTCGACTTGGAAGAACCAAAACGAGTGGCGGAATCCGTTCGTCTGATGAATCTGAAACATGCGGTCATTACAGCGGTTGCCCGTGATGATTTAAATGACTTCGGGGCCGGTGTCTATGCGGAGACGGTGCGTGAAGTGCGTCGTATGAATCCGGAGACATCGATTGAAGTCTTACCGTCCGACATGGGTGGGAACTTCGACGCGTTACAGACGCTGATCGAAGCCAAGCCGGACATCATGAACCACAATATCGAGACGGTGCGCCGTCTGACACCAACGGTCCGGGCGAAAGCAACGTACGACCGGACACTTGAATTCCTGCGTCGTTCCAAAGAACTCGCACCGGAAATTCCGACGAAATCGAGTCTGATGCTCGGACTCGGGGAGACGTGGGACGAAATCTTACAGACGATGGACGACCTGCGTGCGAACGACGTCGACATCATGACGATTGGTCAGTATCTCCAGCCGACGAAAAAGCACTTGGACGTCATCAAGTACTATACGCCACAAGAATTTGCTGAATTAAAACAGATTGCGCTCGGAAAAGGCTTCTCGCATTGTGAGGCCGGTCCGCTTGTCCGTTCGTCGTACCATGCTGACGAACAAGTCAACGCGGCGAAAAAAAATAAAGCGGCTCTGCCGATTGATTGATGATCAAGGACCGTCCACGCTACGTGCGAGGACGGTTTTCTGCTGTCTGACGATTCGTTTTCAAGTATGATTATGGTAAGATAAAGGAAGCAGGGGGTGGAAAAATGATACAAGTCAATCGTGAAAGATATGAAATCGTCGAAGAAAAACGAGAAGGATTTAACGAAGAAGCCTTCATCGGTCGGTTTAGTGATGTGCTCGAAAAATACGACTACATCGTCGGAGATTGGGGACACGGGCAATTGCGCCTCCGTGGATTCTATGACGACAACCATGAAAAAGCAACGTTTGATACAAAAATCTCCCACGTGGCGGATTATTTGTACGAATACTGCAATTTCGGCTGTGCGTATTTTATCGTCAAACGGATGGAATTCGTAGAAGGAGAAGAAGCACCACCTCGCTTCGACGGATCTTCAGCGAATACGTTAAAACTGAAACGGAAGTTTTCAGCGACGAAAGAAGAGACACAGGACGAGCAGTAATCAAAATGACATCTGAAAGGATGTTTCTGATTGGGTGTTTTCGGCTAATAGTATAGTATCACGCACCTATAGGGGGAACTATCCATGAGAATCGTCGGGATCTATCATTCGGTACCAGAAGTCGTCAGTGCTGTTCATGATTTACGTGTCGCAGGTGTCATTTCTACTGATTTACAAGTCATCGCTCACGATCGTTATGATTTAGAGCAGATTGAGGAATTGGCGGATTTAAAAAACCAGCAGACGTCGACGCGTCTGACGCAAGAAGAACACATGAATCTGTGGCAAGAGATCAAAGGCATCTTTAAAAAGGACAGTGCCGGGTCTTCTTCAAACCACGATGTACTCGAAGCGAGCGGATTGACGAAAGATGATGTCAACCGTGCCAACAAAGCAGCGGAAGAGGGACAATTCGTCTTACTCGTCGGCGATGAAGCGGATCAACATTCTGAACGGAAAGCCCACGATGAATCGGATAATACCAACGTTTTCAGTGGTCCAAACACGCTCAATGAGCGGAATGACCGGTTACTGTAACAGCAAAACAGCCAACTCCCTTGGGAGTTGGCTGTTTTTTTATAATCCGATATAGTCGCGCAGGTAGCCTTCGAGCTCGTCGGCTGCCTCATCTTCTAAATCAAAGGCATGGGCGATATAGCCCGGCTCGTCAAAGTCGTCCGGACCGATGATTGCAAACCGGTTTGATAAGAGATTCAACACCAAGATCTTTCCGAAGAAGTGTTCGGAGTGGGTGATGGCTAAATCAAAGCGGCTCGTCTCGCCGATCCAACAGACAAACCGGGTTTTCGTTTGTTCGACTTCATCATATAAAAAATCACGTTCTTGCATCATCTGTCAGTTCCCTCATTTCCTTCATCTCTGCTTAGATTAAAGGGTTTGGGGAACTTTTTGCAAGTACGGTTTACGCGAAAGACTGTGTTCTGCGATGACCTTCCGGATCGTCCGTGTTTTTGAGCGCATCACGAGTGACGTCGTCTCGACGATATCGTCCGTCAAGAAGCGGACGCCATCGAGCATCTCTCCTGTCGTCACGCCGGTTGCCGCAAAGATGCAGTCGTCACTTTTGATCAGATCGTCGAGTGTCAACAATTGCAGCGGATCGGCAAGTCCCATCCGGATGACACGCGCCGTTTCCTCCTCATTCATCGGATGCAGACGGGCCTGCATGTCGCCGCCCATTGCCTTGACGGCAGCGGCTGTGATGACGCCTTCCGGTGCGCCACCTGTTCCGATGAAGATGTCGATTCCGGTTGAAGGAGAAAGCGGGGCGATTCCTGCTGAAACGTCGCCGTCCTCAAAGAGACGGACACGAGCGCCGACACGCATCGCTGCTTCCCGGAAATGATCATGACGCGGACGATCCTGCATGATGACGGTGACGTCTTCAATCCGTTTCTGATTCAGTTCCGCTGCTTTTTGAATGATGACTTCGAGTGGATCGTCGAGTGAGACATGTCCTTTTAAGTTCGGTCCGACGGTCAGTTTATCCATATACATATCCGGTGCATGGAGCAGGGCACCTTCATCCGCGACCGCAATGACGACCATGGCGTTACCGAGACCTTTGGCGACGATGTTCGTCCCTTCGAGCGGATCGACGGCAATATCGACGACCGGTCCGTTTGACGTCCCGACCTGTTCGCCGATGAATAACATCGGTGCTTCGTCGAGTTCCCCTTCGCCGATGACGACGGTTCCTGCCATGTTAACGGTATTTAAGACTTCGCGCATCGCTGTCGTTGCCGCATCATCGGCTTCGTTCTTTTTCCCGCGACCAATCCACTTGGCGGATGCTAATGCTGCTGCTTCTGTTGCTCGGACGATTTCTAATGCTAATTCCCGTTCCATCTATGAATAACCTCCAAGTCACCTAATGTGACATACTATTTTCGTAAAAATCTAAATTGAGGATAACACATTGAGGAATGTGATGCAAACAGCCTTTCTGCTTTTCATGTCCAGCGGATAGAGCTAAAATGAAGGATGTGAGGGGGAATGCTGGATGTATTTCGTAAATCGTGAAAAGATTGAACAAACGGTGGTTTGTTTTGAAACCGCGCTGCGTCAAAGCAAGGAATTAACAGGGGATGCGTTGACGATTTCACTGGCGTGGGAACGGATCGGGTTTTTGGTGATCGAAAGTATCATCGATGTGGGGAACAGTATGATTGATGGTTTCATCATGCGTGATCCGGGAAGTTATGAAGATATCGTCATGATTTTAGAAGATGAACGGGTCGTGGATACGCCGCTTGCGACGAGTCTGAAACGGATTGTCGCCCTGCGGACACGGATTGTCCGTGAATTTACGACATCGAGCACAGCAGAGATCCGGGGTGTTCTTTTGGAAGAAGAAACGCAGTTGCGTCGTTTTCCGGAAGCCGTCCGACACTATTTAGAAACAGAACTCGGACCGGTCTCTGCATTTTTACCAAATGAGGAGTGAGCCAGGATGAAAGCAAAAGGATATTTGTTTGATTTGGATGGAACGATGTATAACGGGACAGAACCCGTCAAAGAAGCGGTTGATTTCGTGAACCGTCTGCAAGAGCAAGGAGTGCCGTATCTGTTCGTCACGAACAATGCCTCGATGACGGCGGAAGCGGTCGCTGAAAAATTACGTGGCATGGGTGTCCATTCGAACGCGGAGCACGTCTTGACGAGTGCGATGGCGACAGGTCGCTACATCGCAGAACTCGATCCGGGTGCGAAGGTCTATGCGATTGGAGAAGGTGGATTGATTGATGCTCTCGAGCGTCAAGGCTTACAGGTCGTCGCAGACGAGCATGCCGATTATGTCGTCATCGGTCTCGACCGTCAAATCACGTATGAGAAGTTGGCAATCGGAGCACTGGCGATTCGTGCAGGAGCCCGCTTCATCTCGACGAACGGAGATATCGCGATTCCGACCGAGCGTGGCTTTTTACCGGGGAATGGTGCGTTGACGTCCGTTTTACGGGTAACGACGGAAAAAGAACCGTTTTATATCGGGAAACCGGAACCGGTGATGATTAATATCGCAGCTGAGATGATTGGTCTCGCGAAAGAAGACCTCATCATGATCGGCGATAACTACCATACGGACATTCTGTTCGGCATCAATGGCGGTATTCGGACGATGCACGTCAACTCCGGTGTCCATACGCCGGTCTTCATTCAAGGGCAGGATGCTCAACCGACGTATATGGTCGATACATTGGCGGAATGGATCCTGTGAACAAAAAAATCCCCATTGACGGATGTCAGTGGGGATTTTACCGATTTAGAAGACTTGTTCGACTTCAACGACGCCGGCTACTTCTTCAAGCAGGGCACGTTCGATACCAGCCTTCAGTGTGATTGTTGAACTTGGGCAGCTGCCGCAAGCTCCCATCAAACGGAGTTTGACGATACCGTCTTCTACATCTACGAGTTCAACGTCTCCTCCGTCACGAAGAAGGAACGGACGCAATTTTTCGAGTACTTCGTTTACTTGATCAAACATTTCCATGCGTAAACACATCCTTTCTTATAGCATCATTGTAACAGGGTTGAAAAATGTTCTCAATCTGGAAAACTTGTATACTAAAAAAGAAGTGCAACAGGAAGAGGGGGACAAGTGATGGAAATCAAGGTATATGGCGCCGCACAGACGTGTCCGAGTTGCGTCGGGGCACCAAGTTCGGAAGAGACCTACAGTTGGCTGCAGGCCGTTCTCGGACGGAAATATGAGACAGCGTTGACGTTTGAATATGTCGATTTTGAAGCCGCGACGGTCGAAGATGACTGGATTTTGGCTATAAAAGACGATGTCTATTTTTATCCGCTCGTCCTGCTTGACGGTGAGATGATTGACGAAGGGTACGTCCAATTGAAAAAAATCACCCAGGCAATCGATACGAGACTTGAAAAAACGGCCCCGGAATGACCGGCGCCGTTTTCTTATTTGATTTTTTTGTGTTTCCAGAGCACGCCGGACTTCAACAGGCGTGGGACTTTTCCGGTCAGCGCCTGTTTCCCCATGACGATTCCGAATCCGTCTGATTTTCCGAGCGATCCGAGCATCCCGCGTAACTTGATTTCCGGCAGTTTCGGTAACTTCTTGCCGGCCCATTTCGCCTGCAGGACATCGACGACTTGATCGGCTTGGTGTTCTGCGAGCTGACCGCTTGGAGCATACGGCAAACTGGCACAGTCCCCGATGACGAAGACATTTTCATGTTCCGGCACATGGTGGTGTTCCGTCAGCTTGATCCGTCCACCGCTGTCTGCTTCAAACCCAAGATCGCGCACGACTTTGACCGGTTGCGTGCCGGCCGTCCAAATCGTCAAGTTCGACGGATAGGCGTCATCCCCGTTTTGGACGTCATCCGCCGTGACAAACGTGACGTTGGAATTGTTGATGACTTCGACGTCGTGCTCTTCGAACCATTCCTGAACGTACGTCGATACTTTATCCGAGAGGAAGGACAAGACAGACGGACCGCGGTCGAATAACCGGATTTTTAAATCTTTCCGGCTTTCATGCAGTTCACTGGCCAGTTCGACACCGGAGAGACCGGCTCCGACGATCGAAACGATCGCCCCCGGAGAAAGTCCGCAGATCGCTTGTTGTGTTTTCCGTGATTCCTCGAGTGTCTGGATGCTGTACGTAAACTCTTGTGCGCCCGGTATGTTATGGTATTTGTCTTCACACCCTAAAGCGATGACTAAATCATCATAAAAAAGTTCCGTACCGTCTTGCAGATGGACGGAGTTCGTCTCGGGTGAAATCTGGACGACGTGACCATATTTATATGTGAGGTGTTCTCCTTCCGGAAATGCGATTCGGACATCCCGATCCGACAATGTTCCGGCAGCCAGTGCGTAATATTCTGTTTTTAAGGCATGATACGGTAAACGATCGACGAGTGTCACAGCGACCTCTTCATCCTTGAATCGTTCACAAATCCGCATCCCACCGTATCCGCCACCTAAAACAACCAGTTGCTTCATAACTTAAAATCCCCCTTAGTTCCCCTAAATCAGTCTGACCTTGTATAATACGACATGAGGAAAGATAATTCCTGCTTGAAGGAGGAAAAAAAGTGAATCCGATTATTGAATTTTGTATCAGTAACTTAGCGACGGGGACCCAGGTCGTCATGCAACAACTCGAACGGGACCCGAATGTCGATGTCGTCGAATATGGTTGCCTCGGATATTGCGGGATCTGCTCACTCGATCATTTTTGTCTGGTCGATGGCGAAACCGTTGTCGGAGAGACACCGGAAGAACTGCTTGAAAAGATTTATCAGAAAATCGAAGAAAACGAGCTCTAAAAAAATCCCCGTGTCTCAGATGAGACCGGGGATTTATGTCTGTCAGCGGGCGCGGCTTCGGACTTAGAAGGATTGTTGGCGACGCATCATCCATGGTTTGAGTTTCAAGAACAGCGGAATGAAGAGTGCTGAGATGAACATCGCCTTGATGATGTTAAACGGCAGGATACCGGCCGTGATCGTCGTCCATTTGACGGCTGGATCCAACATGTAATCCATTCCGAAGAACCAAGCATACGCTGGAAGAATTAAGATATAGTTGAGGATTGCGAGACCAAGTGCCATCGTGATCGTACCTGCGACAAGACCGGTTGCAAGACCTTTTGTAGATTTCTTTTTATGGTAGAACCAACTGACCGGAAGAATGAAGGCGACACCGGCAGCGAAGTTTGCGAGCTCTCCGACCGGAACACCGCTTCCGCGGAAGATGTAGTACAAGACGTTTTTGAGTGCTTCGACGATGACACCTGCAATCGGTGAGAACATGATGGCAGCGATCAAAGCGGGAACGTCACTGAAGTCGATCTTCAGATAGTTCGGTAAAAACGGCAGTGGAAAGTTGAGTAACATGAGAACAAACGAAATTGAACCTAACATGGATAACGTGACCATCTTTTGTGTGCGTTTCATACGAGTATAATCTCCTTTTGCTCGTTCCTCTCGATGAAGTATTGGCATGGCTGCGTCCAAAATAAACCCCCATCGAAAAGTGTTCGATAGGGGAGAAGTCCGCAATAAACTAAACCTGAACGATTTTTGCAAAAATCGGTTCAAGAAATAGAAACATGCCGCCATCTTCTCCCATCCAGACTATACTGTCGGCTCCTGAGTCACACAGAATCAGCAAATAGCGCCCTATTCGCTCGCGGGCTTCAGACGAATCGTCTGTTTACCGCCGGTCGGGAATTTCACCCTGCCCTGAAGATGGAACGATTTAATTTTTTTTGATACAACTCCTTTATACAACGAATTCAAGATAGTTTCAAGCAACTAGGTTTCGATTCCCTCTGAAATTGCGTATACTGATAAAAAAGGGAAGGTGATGACATGATTCATTTAACAGAAGCGGCCGCACTCCAAGTCAAAGAGATGATGTTGCAGGCGCCGAACGATGAACAGAATCTGCGGATGCTCGTTCAAGGCGGCGGATGCAGTGGTCTCTCCTACGGTATGGGCTTTGACAGCCAAAAGGAGACTGACTTAACCTTTGAGCAACATGGGGTGAAAGTGATTGTCGATCAAAAAGATTATCCGGTCGTCAAAGGACTGGAAGTAGATTATAAACAATCGATGCTCGGCGGTGGATTCACGATCACGAATCCGAACGCCATTGCGACATGTGGATGCGGGACGTCGTTCCGGACCGCAACAAATGCCGGTACACCCGGCGGATGTTAATCTAATCCGTTTCACCGCAGACGATGCCGTCTGCGGTTTTTTTGTTTTCAAAGCGAGAGGAACAGGACTTCACGGTGTAGATGGAGAAGGACTAACAAGAACGTTAGAACGCCATGACGAGGGAGGACTATCGATGCGGAAAGTACTGATTTTTGGTGGAACACGTTACTTTGGTCGACGTTTGGCATTACGGCTTGCGGAATCGGGGGATGATGTGACGATTGTCACGCGCGGCGAGCATACACCGCCGGTCGCGAAGGGCTTGACATTTTTTAAGGGAGACCGGACGTCAAGCAGTACGATGAAGGATCTTGGAAGTCAGAACTGGGACATCATCTATGACAATATCTGCTTTAATCCCTATCAGGCGAAGCTTGCGGTGGATGCTTTCGAAGGGAAAGTCGGACGCTATATCTTAACGTCGACGATGTCCGTCTATGAGCAGGGTGGAACAAACATCTCAGAGCGGACTTACAATCCGTTTCCCGGGAAATATGACTTGGAAAAAGAACATGATTACGGGGAAGGAAAACGTCAGGCAGAAAGTTACTTTTTCCAACGGGCGACTTTCCCGGTCATCGCCGTTCGATTCCCGGTCGTCCTAGGACCGGACGATTATACGGAACGACTGGTGTTCCATATTAAACGGGCCTTGGCCGATCAACCAATCGTTGCTGAAAATTTATATGCGAAGATGGGTTATATCTCGAGTTATGAAGCGGCAGCCTTCCTCGAATGGTGCGGTCGGTCGACGATGACCGGACCGATCAATGCAGCAAGTGACGGCGTGTTATCGATTCAGGACTTAATGGATAAAATTGATCGCGTGGCGAAGACGACCTCCCGGTTTGAAACGAAGGGAGACGATCCGTCCCCATTGGCACCGGATCACGATTTTTATATGGATACGACAGCCGCAAAACAAGCGGGGTATCTATTCCAACATGTCGACGACTGGCTCGATCGACTCATTGAAGAGGAGGTTCGCAATCACAAATGATTACGTTAATCAAACCGTCCGTGCAACTTGAAGTCGAATACCTCGATTTTCTGACCGAGTGGCAACAATCCGGTGAAGCCATCGTCCCAAGTGTCGTCAGCAAAACGTTTTTTCCGTTAGCTGATTTTTTAGAGGCGCAGCAACAAGAAGAACAGGTGGCCCCGAAAAACTGGGTCACCCATTCGACCTATTGGTTGTACGATGGACAACGAATTGTCGGCGCGGTCAATTTCCGGCATGACTTAAACGACCAACTGCAACAAATCGGCGGTCATATCGGTTACGGAATTCGTCCGAGTGCCCGGCAGAACGGCTATGCGACAGAAGGGTTGCGTCAAGCGCTCGCCGTCGCACGAGAGCGGGGGCTTGCCTCTGTCTTGATCACCTGCAGTGCGGACAATATCGCATCCGGCCGCGTCATCCTGGCGAACGGCGGTCAAGAGATTGCATCGTATGTCAAAGAGGACGGCGGACGTGTCCGACGTTTCATCATTCCGCTGGGAGAATGAGCACTATAAACATTCGATTAGCCGTTTCGGAAGACGCCGACCGCATTGCGCAAGTGCATATCGCCTCTTGGCGGGAAACGTATCACGGTATCATTCCAACGATGTATCTGGAGCAGTTGTCGCACGACAAGCGGAAACACTGCTGGCGGAAAAGTCTGACGGAAGGTCCGGTCTTCGTTGCGCTTGACCAGACAAACGAAGTCATCGGATTTGCGAACGGTGGACCAAGCAGGGGGAGCAAAGGGACGGAAGGAGAGTTGTACGCGCTCTATCTTTTAAAAACCCATCAAGGGCAAGGGACAGGGAAGCGGTTGTTTGACCACGTCCTAGCAGACCTGCGGCAGCAAGGATTCTCGTCTTGTATCGTCAAAGTGTTGGCAGATAATCCGTCCCGTTTCTTTTATGAACGCTTCGGCGGACGTCTCGTTTTTGAACAACGGATCGAGCGGGGCGGGGAACAACTGATGGAGTACACGTATCGAATTATGCTCTGACGATCATCTAATTTATAGGCAAAAAAAGCAGCGTCACTTCGATCCGGAAATCGAGGTGACGCTGCTGTTGGGTCATACTTAATGGTTTTTGACTTTTTCGAAAAGACTTGTGGAGTGTTGCGGATGACGGGCTGATGGGTCAACAAGCAACTTCGCTTGGTTGACGGCAATCGGAGCTTCTCCGAAACCGGTCGCAATCAGTTTGACACGACCGTCATAGGTCGCGATATCCCCACAGGCAAAGACGCCGGGAATTGCTGTTTCCATCTTCGAGTTAACGCGGATCGAATTACGTTCGAACTCGACTTCCCACTCCTTGAGTGGTCCGAGCGAGGAAACGAAACCAAAGTTACAGACGACATCATCTGCGCCGACGACGATGACTTCATCCGTTTCGGCATGTTTAAACGTCAGCGTTTCGATGCTGTCATCCCCTGTGACCGATTCGAGCGTATACGGTGTCATGACATTGACGGACGAGTTATGCAACAATTCGACCGTATGTTCATGAGCCCGGAATTTATCACGACGGTGGACGAGCGTGACGGATTTCGCGATCGGCTCAAGCATCAAGGACCAATCGACGGCGGAATCGCCGCCGCCGAGCAAGACGACTTGACGGTCTTTGAAGCGGTCCATCTCGTTGACGAAGTAATGCAGGTTACTTGTCTCAAACCGTTCTGCATCGGCAACGCCGAGCGGGCGGGCGGCAAACGAGCCGTTTCCGGCGGTCAGAATGACGGTTTTCGTGTAATGTTCTCCCTTATTCGTCACGAGGCGGATCAGTCCGTCATCGAGACGTTCGTAAGCAAGCACTGTCTCGCCGAGGACATAGGTCGGATCAAATTCGTTTGCCTGTTCGAGCAGACGATCGACTAAATCCTGTGCTTTGACTTTCGGGAAGCCGGCAATATCGTATATATATTTTTCAGGATAAAGCGTCGCCAGTTGTCCACCGAGTTGTGGCAGACTTTCGATGACTTTCGTCTTCATCTGACGCATGCCTGAGTAAAAAGCGGTGAACAGTCCGACTGGACCACCGCCGATAATCGTTACATCATATGGTTGGTGCATCTGAGTCCCTCCTAAAGTTGGATACTCCTATTATATAGGAAGATGGGTTCCATGTGGCAAGTGCGGGACATCTCACATTTTTTTCAGGGATTGCATATTTTTACTTTGCAATCTATGATAGAAAATGGTTCAATGAACGTATAGACGTGTGAACATTATTTGAACAAAGTTTTTGAGCATTTATCTGCAATTGAATGTGAAGAAAATCACAACAAAACTATTAAGCGTAAGGGGTATCAGAACATGAACACACCAAACATTGTTATTCTTGGAGCCGGCTACGGTGGATTGATCACAGCAGTCAACCTTCAAAAAAAACTTGGCGTTGACCAAGCGAACATCACTTTAATCAACAAACACGATTATCATTACCAAACAACGTGGTTACACGAACCAGCAGCAGGAACGATGTCTGCTGAACAAGCGCGTATCTACATCAATGATGTCATCAATCCTTCACGTGTCAAACTCGTCAAAGGTATCGTCGAGAAGGTCGATACGGCAAACAACACAGTGAAGCTCGTCGACGGTGGAACAGTCCCTTACGATTATGTCGTCGTGGCGCTTGGTGGCGTTCCTGAAACATTCGGCATTAAAGGGTTGAAAGAGAACGCTCTAACGATCAGTTCATTGAACAGTGTCCGAAAAATCAAGGAACACATCGACTACTCATTCGCAGAGTACAAAACGACGGGTTCAACAAACCGTTCACTCTTGACGATTGTCGTCGGTGGTGCTGGATTTACGGGTATTGAGTTCATGGGTGAACTCGTCAACCGGATTCCTGAACTTTGCAAACAATATGATATCCCACGCGAACTCGTTCGTGTCGTCAATATCGAAGCGGCTCCAACGGTCCTTCCTGGATTTGATGCGGATCTCGTCAACTACGCACACAAATGGCTTGAGCGCCAAGGCATCGAGTTCAAACTCGGTAACGGCATCAAGGAATGTGCACCGGGCAGCGTGACATTCGGACCGCTCCAAGGTGACACAACAGAAACGATCGAAGCGAACACAATCATCTGGACAGGTGGCGTCAGCGGTAACCCGGTTGTTGCAGCATCTGGCTTTGAAGCGATGCGTAACCGTGTCGTCGTCGCAGAAGACCTCCGTGTTCCTGGACATGAAAATGTCTTCATGATCGGTGACTGTTCAGCTGTTATGGATCCGGCTTCAAACCGTCCGTACCCGCCGACTGCTCAGATCGCGACACAACAAGCACACAAAGTGGCTGAGAACATTTCGGCACTGATCGGTGGACGTCAAACATCGACATTCACATATGAGAACAAAGGAACAGTCGCTTCACTTGGTCATAAAGACGGCATCGGCATGGTCTTCGGTAAGAAGATTTACGGCCGCAATGCATCATTCATGAAAAAAGTCATCGACAACAAGCATTTCCTTGAGCTCAAAAAAATTGGTCTTGCCATCAAAAAAGGTAAATTCTAAGTTCACGTTTTAGGCAAATGTACACTCGTGCATTTGCCTTTTTTGTCGGTTATACTAAAAGAGATTCAAAGGGGGAACAGTATGCATATCATTCAAGCCGTGATCGGGAGTGTTCTTTATCTCGTCATGTTCTTTAGTATCGGTTTTATCTTAAACATGTTGTTACGCAGTACGTGGATCATGCTTGTGTTGTATCCGCTGATCATCATCATGATGATTGATAATCAATCGACGCTTGATTATTTCACGAATGCACGCGAAGCGATTCCGAATCTGGGTGAACGGATCATGGGTCTGCAGACGGCAGATGTCACGATGTTTGCAGCCGGTCTTGCCGGAATCATCATCGCCGGTATGTCGATTCGCTTCCTGCGTAAAAGCGGTTACCAAATGTTTTAAAGTCTACTTGAGTGAGTAGACTTTTTTAGTGCGTTAAAACACGTTATAATGAAAACAGTGTCTTTTTAAAAAAATGTGTAAGAGCAGATAGGGTTGAGAGCGAATGGATAAACAAATGTACCACGTTATCAAGGTCTTGAATAATAATGTCGTCATTTGTTCGACTGGTGCGAATCAGGAAGTCATTATCCTCGCGAAAGGGATTGGCTTCGGTCGGAAGCCAGGCGATCAACTAACGGATCTTGAGAAGCTGGAAAAAGTCTATACGTTAAAAGATAAAGACGAGCAGGCGCAGTACAAAGCACTCGTCGGGCATCTCGATGAAAACTTCATCGCTTTGATGAACGAGATCGTTTCCATGATTGAGACACGGTTCGGAAAACGTGTTGATGAACATATTCATATCGGATTGACGGATCACTTGACGTTTACCTTCAAACGTTTGGAGCAAGGAATGGAAGTGACGAATCCATTTCTCGCGGAAACGGAAGCGTTGTATCCGGAAGAATACGCGCTGGCAGAAGAAATCGTCGAATTCATCAGTGCGGAGATGAATTTTTATTTACCACCGGCCGAAACCGGGTTCATCGCCCTTCATATCCATTCGGCGACGAACTTCAAAGATGTTCTCGAAGTGAACCGGCATCATCAATTGGTCGGATTGATTGCCAGTCACATCGAGCAACGGTTGCAGATCAAAATCGACCGAAAATCATTGGATTACAAGCGCTTAATCCGCCACTTGCGTTCGGCGATTGAAAGGGTTTCCAATGGGGAGTATCTAGAGGCGCCAGAAAAAGTAGAAAAGCTATTGCGTGAAGAATATCCGCTGTGCTATGATACTGCTTGGGAGCTGATGTCCATCATGGAACGTCAGCTGAAGAAAGCGGTACCGCGCGGTGAAGCGACGTATCTTACGATGCATCTGCAACGCTTAGTGCAGTACGATTTAGGTAAATGACCGCACGGACTACGTGTTACTGATACGATCAGGCATGAGTGGGATGTCGGGCAAAATGGTTTATTTCCGTTAGATTTTTTCGCGGGATAAGTGTATTTTGTCTACAATCCGCTCGTGCCTGATTTTTTTCTGTAAAAATCGGTCGGATGTCTGACTTTTTTCAACCCGTCATTGGTATTATTCATTATTTTTAGTTTTTACATCAAAAGGAGGAAACACACATGTTCAAACAGATTTTTGCTGTTCTTCAACGTGTTGGTAAAGCGTTGATGCTTCCTGTTGCGATTTTGCCTGCTGCCGGTATCTTACTCGGATTCGGTAACGCCATGCAAAATCCGAACTTGACGTCAAAACTCGAGTTCTTGAAAAATGATGCAATCATCAAGGTTGCAAAATTAATGGAAGCAGCCGGAGATATCATCTTCGGTAACTTAGCACTCTTATTCGCCGTCGGTGTCGCGATCGGATTAGCAGGAGACGGCGCAGCCGGACTTGCTGCCATCGTCGGATTCCTGATCATGAACAAAACAATGAGCGTTTGGCTCGGCGTTACACCAGAAATGGTGGCAAATGGTCAAGGATATGCCAACGTACTTGGTATTCCAACGCTTCAAACAGGGGTTTTCGGTGGTATCATCATCGGTTTGATCGCCGCCTGGGCCTACGGTAAGTATCATAATCTCGAATTGCCGCAGTTCCTCGGATTCTTCGCAGGAAAACGTTTTGTTCCAATCGTTACAGCAGTTGTTTCGTTGTTCGCAGGTCTTGTACTTGTTTTCGTTTGGCCGTTCGCTCAAGACGGGTTGAACACATTCTCCCACTTCATGATGGAGAAAAACCCGACGCTTGCAGCATTCGTCTTTGGTCTCATTGAACGTTCATTGATTCCATTTGGTCTTCACCATATCTTCTATGCACCATTCTGGTTCGAATTCGGTTCGTACACGAATGCAGCAGGAGACGTCGTTCGTGGTGACCAAGCAATCTTCTTCGCTCAGTTAAAAGATAACGTTGAATTAACAGCTGGTACGTTCATGACTGGTAAATTCCCGTTCATGATGTTCGGTCTTCCAGCAGCAGCACTTGCAATGTACCACGAAGCACGCCCAGAGCGTCGCGCAGTCGTTGGTGGTCTTCTTGGATCAGCAGCACTTACAGCGTTCTTAACAGGTATCACAGAGCCAATCGAATTCGCATTCTTATTCGTTGCTCCAATCTTGTTCGCAGTTCACGCAGTCTTCGCAGGTCTTTCGTTCATGACAATGCAACTCTTGAACGTTAAAATCGGGATGACATTCTCAGGTGGATTGATTGACTTCCTTCTCTTCGGTGTCCTTCCAGGGCGTACGCAGTGGTGGCTCGTCATCGTCGTCGGTCTTGTTCTCGCAGTTGTTTACTACGTTGGATTCCGTTTCGCAATCCGCAAGTTCAACTTGAAAACACCAGGTCGTGAAGACGAAGTACAAGAAACGTCAATGGCTCAAGGATCTGAGCTTGCAGCAGGTATCCTCGATGCACTCGGTTCTGAATCAAACATCAAACACCTTGACGCATGTATCACACGTCTTCGTGTTGAAGTTCTTGATAAATCAAAAGTTGATAAAAACGAATTGAAAAAATTAGGTGCGGCAGGTGTTCTTGAGGTTGGTAACAACGTTCAAGCAATCTACGGACCAAAATCAGATAACATTAAATCTGAAATTCAAGCGGTCATCAACTCACGTAAACAAGAAAAATCAGTCTAATGCGCTAAAGAACCTTTCCGATTCGGAAAGGTTCTTTTTTTCTGGAAATAAATATGAAACAAATAGTTTTGTGCGAGAAACATTAAGGGTATGAACTAAGTAGTCTGGTCAAAAAAAGGAGGGAAATCACTGATGTGGAAAAATGTGTTCGGTGTGTTGCAACGGATCGGTAAAGCGTTGATGTTACCGGTTGCGATCCTACCGGCAGCGGGGCTTCTCCTGGCGTTTGGTACGGCGTTTCAAAACCCGAATCTGACGCAGTATCTTCCATTTCTCGAAAATGACGCACTGGTCGTCATTTGGCGGGTTATGCAGGATGCGGGGGATATCATCTTTGCCAATCTAGGATTATTGTTTGCCGTCGGGGTTGCGATTGGTCTTGCGAATGGTGAAGGGGTCGCAGGATTAGCCGCGATTGTTGGATTCTTGATCATGAACAAGGTCATCAGTTCGTTTTTACAGATTACACCGGAAAAGATTACAGAAGCACAGCAGTCGAGTGACTTATCGTATGCCACCGTGTTAGGGATACCGACCCTGCAAATGGGGGTATTCGGAGGGATCATCGCCGGATTGATAGCGGCGTACAGCTATAATAAATTCTTTAAAATTAAATTGCCGGACTTCCTTGGATTCTTTGCCGGTAAACGGTTTGTCCCGATTGCCACAGCGCTATTCAGTTTAGTCGCTGGTTTTGCGCTGTCTTACATTTGGCCGCCGATCGGAACGGGAATCAATACGTTCTCGAAAACGATCATCGAATCAAATGAAACGTTATCTGCCTTCATCTTTGGATTAGTCGAACGTTCTCTCATTCCGTTTGGTCTGCACCACATTTGGTATTCAAGTTTCTGGTTCCAGTTTGGCGAATATACGGATAAAGCCGGTACGATCGTCAACGGGGATCAGCGGATTTTCTTCGCTCAATTGAAAGACGGGGTTCCGTTCACAGCCGGGACATACATGACCGGTAAATATCCGTTCATGATGTTCGGTCTTCCGGCCGCCTGTCTTGCGATGTATCATACCGTCGCGAAAGACCGCCGGAAAGCGGTCGAAGGGTTATACTTCTCCGCTGCCCTGACATCATTTTTGACAGGGATCACCGAGCCGGTTGAGTTCTCATTCGTATTCGTGGCACCATTGTTGTTTGCAGTCCACGCTGTTTTTGCCGGATTATCGTTCATGATCATGGACATTTTGAACGTCAAGATCGGGATGACATTCTCCGGAGGATTAATTGATTACACGTTATTTGGTATTTTACCGAACCGGACCTCCTGGTGGCTTGTCATACCGGTTGGACTTGCTTTCGCGGTCATCTACTACTTCGGTTTCCGCTTCGTCATCCAAAAGTTCGATTTGAAGATTCCCGGACGCGAAGCGATTCAAGAAGGAGCTGCAACATCAAGTGCAACGGCAGGCGAATTGCCGTATGAAATTCTGCAAGCCTTTGGCGGTGCCTCGAACATCAAACACTTGGATGCCTGTATCACACGGCTCCGGATTACCGTCAACGATAAGTCAGGCGTCAACAAAGAGCGGTTGAAACAGTTGGGTGCCGCGGGTGTCCTTGAAGTCGGAGACAACGTACAAGCGATCTTCGGTCCGAAGTCGGATGGCATCAAGACCGAGATGGCAGAAATCATGAACGATCCGAACTATAAACCACCGGTCAAACCGGAAGCAGATCCGATTCCACAAGTGCCGACGGGAGCGGAAGCACGGACCGATGACCGGTCGGGCTTAGCCGGAACAGACGGTGCTTATGTACCGAGTGACGGTTATGTTTCTCCATTGAGCGGTGTGATTCGTTCGCTCGATGACGTACCGGATCAAGTCTTCTCCGGACGGATGATGGGAGACGGTTATGCGATTGAGCCGACAGAAGGATATGTCGTTTCCCCGGTTTCGGGTGAAATCACAACCTTCTTCCCAACCAAACACGCGATTGGCATCCTTGCGGATAATGGAGACGAGATCTTGATTCATATCGGCATTGATACCGTTTCGCTTGAAGGAAAAGGATTTGAAGCCCTTGCGAAAGCGGGCGATCGGGTCGAACCAGGTTCGCCGTTGTTAAGCGTCGATCTGGAACAAATCCGACCACTCGTCCCGTCACTCTTGACACCGATCATCGTCACAAACAGCGGCGACCGGAAAGTCTCGGTCGATGTTGGAAAAACAGTCGAAGCCGGCGAAAAAATGTCGTATGACATCAAGTGATTTCCGCAAGACACGATCTCTTCTTTTGGAGAGACCGTGTCTTTTTTTGATGTTAAACATTCAGTAATGAGAATTTGCACATATGATGATACAATGAATAAGCTATTATGAAGATTAGCTATTTTTTCAAGGGAGAGGTGAGTCGATGGCTACAACTTCGACAAAAACACGTTATGTCGTGTTGGGTTTATTGATCGGGATTTTAGTGGCGGCGATGGACAATACCATCGTTGCGACGGCGATGCCGACGATTGTCAGTGAATTAAACGGATTTGATCAATATGCGTGGGTGACTTCCGCCTATATGATTGCGACCGTCGCCGGCATGCCGATTTTCGGTAAGTTGAGTGATATGTATGGTCGGAAACGATTTTTCCTGTTCGGGATGTTACTTTTTATCGCCGGCAGTGTACTGTGCGGAATGGCGGACTCAATCATTGAATTATCCATTTATCGTGCCGTTCAAGGTCTTGGCGGCGGTGCTTTGATGCCGATCGCGTTTACAATCATCTTTGATATTTTCCCACCGGAAAAGCGGGGGAAGGTCAGTGGATTATTTGGTGCCGTTTTCGGAATTTCAAGTATTTTCGGACCGTTGCTTGGTGCGGTCTTGACCGATGCCATCAACTGGCGTTGGGTGTTTTACATCAATATCCCGCTCGGTATATTGGCGTTGACGCTCGTCTCGCTGTTCTACAAGGAATCACCGGTTCACCGGACGCAAAAAATCGATTATGCCGGAGCGGTGACGTTAGTCGCAGGATTAGTTCTGTTCTTATTGGCGCTTGAGATGGGCGGAAAAGATTATGCCTGGAGTTCACCGCAAATTTTAGGATTATTCGGTGCAGCACTTGTCGCCTTCATCGTTTTTGGTTTCATCGAACGTCGGGCGGCGGATCCCGTCATTACATTCAGTTTATTTAGACGCCAACTGTTTGCGGCGACACAAGGGGTGGCGTTCTTTTACGGATTTGTCTTCATCTCTGCCAGTGTCTTCATCCCGATTTTTGTGCAAGGGGTATTTGGTGGAAGTGCGACCAACTCCGGTTTGATCTTGATGCCGATGCTGATTGCATCAGTCGTCTCGGCACAACTCGGCGGACGTCTGCCGAATAAATACGGATTCCGAAACGTCATGCTCGTCTCGGCCGTCTTCTTCTTGTTAGGCGTCTATCTGTTAAGCACGATGTCCCTCGAAACATCGAGAACAGCCATCACGATCTACATGATCATTTTAGGTTTTGGTGTCGGGTTCAGTTTCTCGTTACTCAACTTGGCGAGTATCAACGGAATTGAGATGCAACGTCGGGGAGCCGCCACTTCGATGGGGTCAACGTTCCGGACGATTGGGATGACACTTGGGGTGACGGTCCTTGGGATCATTCAATCCCGGACGTTCTCATCGACCATCAGTGAGCAGTTGCCAAACGGGAACGCACCGGATGGCGGGCAATTCCCAACGGCTTCAGCCCTTGCGAAGATGCCGCCGGAAGTAGCGAACGCCATCAAGTCGTCACTTGCAGAATCGATTTCGTCGGTCTATTTGTGGGCGTTGATTCCGGCAGTGCTCGGTGTCGTCTTTGTGTTCTTGATGGGAAATGAACGACCAACCTTAAAAGAAGGACAAGGCGAACGACCGAAAATAAAGCAAGCATAAAAAGAAAATCAACGAACAAAATTTAACTCAAAAGAAATCATTTGGATATGCACTCGCTTTCCTCAGGCGAGACACAAGCCAATTTTCCTGCCCCGTGTGGGCAGGAAAGCGGGTCTTGTTTGTCTCTGACAGCGCAGTTTACTTCTGCGCTTTTTCCTGTAGGAGTCTCGTGCATCAAATGATGTCTTTAAAGCGAAACAGTGGGACGGATTTTAAAATCCGTCCCTTATTTGTGTTGCACAATACTAGAGAGAAGAAGTAATTCCTTTTGACGCGACAAAAAAACACGCCCCGAGATGGGACGTGTCCGAAACACCTTATTTTTTGATATCGAATGTTGTGCTGAGGAAGTTGACGACATCTTCCGCTGTATCCATATCGAGTACTTGTTCAACGATTGCTTCACACTCTGCTTTGTTCAAGCGAGTCATCAAGCTGCGTGCGCGAAGGACAGAAGAAGCTGACATCGAGAATTCGTCGAGTCCGAGTCCGAGAAGGATTGGGAGCGCGAGTTCTTCTCCAGCCATCTCACCACACATGCCGACCCATTTGCCTGCTTTGTGTGCTTCTGTAATGACGTTGTTCAACAAGTTCAAGATCGCTGGGTTGAATGGTTGGTAGAGATAAGAAACTTTTTCATTCATCCGGTCAGCGGCCATTGTGTATTGAATCAAGTCGTTTGTTCCGACTGAGAAGAAGTCGACTTCTTTCGCGAATTGTTTCGCCATGACAGCCGTTGATGGAATCTCGACCATCATTCCGACTTCGATCTCTTCTGAAACCGTCACACCTTCTGCTTGAAGGTTTGCTTTTTCTTCCAAGAGAAGTGCTTTTGCTGCACGGAATTCTTCGAGTGTCGCGATCATTGGGAACATGACAGCAAGTTTTCCGTACGCACTTGCGCGGAGAAGGGCACGAAGTTGTGTCCGGAAGAGATCTGTTTGATCCAAGCAAAGACGGATTGCACGGTATCCGAGGAACGGGTTCATCTCATGCGGGAGATCGAGGTAAGACAACTCTTTGTCGCCGCCGATATCAAGTGTCCGGATGACAACTTTTTTATCGCTCATCGATTCGAGAACCGTTTTGTATGCTGTGAACTGCTCGTCTTCCGTCGGGAACGTTTCAGCGTCCATGTAGAGGAACTCTGTCCGGTATAATCCGACTGCTTCCGCACCGTTTTCGAGAACACCTTTTACATCGTTTGGTGTTCCGATGTTCGCTGCGAGCTCGACGTGATGACCGTCCGCTGTAACTGTTTTTTCGTTTTTGAGTTTTTTCCACTCTTCTTTTTGAGCGATATACGCTGAACGTTTTTCTTCATATTCTGCGATTTGTTCGCTTGAAGGGTTGACGATGACGTCACCTTCCGTACCATCAAGAATCAAGAAATCACCGTGTTTGACTTCCGTCAAGACGACTTTTGTTCCGACGACAGCCGGAATTTCAAGAGAACGGGACATGATCGCCGAGTGCGAAGTCCGTCCACCGATGTTCGTAGCAAATCCTTTTGCATACTTCCGGTTGAGTTGTGCTGTATCTGAAGGTGTTAAATCTTCTGCAATGATGATGACTTCTTCATTGATCTGAGCTGGCGTGACGAACGTGATGCCGAGCAAGTGGGCCATCGTCCGTTTCGTGACGTCACGGACATCGGCTGCACGCTCACGCATGTATTCGTTGTCCATTGATTCAAAGATCATGACCATCATCTGTGACACTTCATCAAGTGCTTGAGCGGCGTTCGTTTTCTCATCGTCGATCTTCGCGTTGACCTGACTCACGATTTCCGGGTCTTCCAAAATCAAGAGGTGAGCGGAGAAGATCTCTGCTTTGTCTGCGCCAAGTTCTTGTAACGTGTTTTCACGGATGATTTCGAGTTCACCCTTCGATTTGACGATCGCAGCTTGGAAACGTTCCTTTTCTGCTGCCGAGTCCTCGATTTTATTCGTCGGAATGTCAAAGACAGGTGTTTCCATTACGAATGCTTTCGCAATCGCAATCCCTGCAGAAGCGCCAATTCCTTTGATATGCTGTGCCATGTGCATTACCCTCTTTTCAGTAAGTTTTTTCGCCGCAGCGACGTCATTTCTTTGCTATCTATAGATACCCATAAACGCATCTCTCTTAACGGGTCGCTTGCGGACTCTCCCTTTGAATGAAAACGTAGACATTTCTGTCGTTGCCAAATGACCGTTTGCTAGAAGTGCCTGTCCTTTTCACCTGTTTAATCCTATCACATTGTGAAACGGGCAACAATTGTTTGGAACGGTCCAAATCGACAAATTAACGAACGTCTTTTATGAGAGCGGTTTCATTGTTTCCGGGGGCTATCAGTTGGAAAATAAGATCAAACGCTTCATACTAAGACATATTACTAAAGGGGGACACACATATGCGATGGAATCAAGTAGATCAACAAGCACATGTCGAAGTACTCGTTGTCGGCATTTCAGGAAACCAACCGGTTGAGGAGCGGATCCGGTCACTTTATCCGGACCGATTGGATGAGTGGGTGCGCCGAGGCGACATCTCGACGAAACAAGGAGAATTGCGTTTATTGCCGACACTGACAGGAACGGTCGAACGTGTCCTATTCGTTGGTCTGGGAAAAGCAGAAGGTCTTACGACGGATCCACTTCGCCGGTTACTCGGGAAAGCGGCTCAATTCTTAAAAACACGGAAACTCGCCAAAGTGACAGTGGACGCAACGACGTTTCCGAATCAGCCGGTCGAATTGATTGCGGAGGCATTCGGATTAGCTACATACGATGTCAAACATTATAAGACGAGCACACATGCGACGTATGAGCTGGACTTGACGATCTGGTCGGATGCGGGAGAACAGGACGTCGTACGTGGAGCGGCACTGGCTGAAGCGACGAATCTTGCTCGTCGTCTCGTGACGATGCCCGGGAATTTATTGACGGCTCCCGCCTTGGCGGATGAAGCGCGTTTCATCGCGGAGCGGTACGGACATGAATTGCAGGTTCTTGAGAAAGAAGAGATGGAAGCACTCGGGATGGGCGCATTGCTTGCCGTCAATCAGGGGTCGACGATTCCGCCAAAATTGATTGTCCTTGAATATAAAGGTGCAGGCGACGAGGCACCGATTGCCGTCGTTGGTAAGGGTGTGACATTTGATACGGGCGGTTACTCGATCAAACCAAAAGACGGGATTGTCGGAATGAAAGGTGACATGGGGGGAGCGGCAGCTGTTCTCGGATTGTTTGAAGCGCTCGGGCAACTGAAGCCGAATGTAAATGTGTTAGGTGTCATTCCGGCGACGGATAACATGATTTCCGGTGATGCATTTAAGCCGGATGATGTCATCACATCGATGGCGGGAAAAACAATCGAGATCCTCAATACGGATGCAGAAGGGCGCCTCGTTTTAGCAGATGCTGTGACCTACGCCAAAGAGTACAAACCGAAGATGATCATCGATCTTGCGACGTTGACGGGCGGCGTGCTGGTGGCTCTCGGAACAGAAATCACAGGTGCCTTGACGAACGATGCCGCATTGTACGAACGGTTCGAAGCCGTGACGCAAGAAACAAACGAAATGATCTGGCAGATGCCCTACGTCGATCAGTTCATCAAACAAGTCCGTCGCTCCGATGTCGCAGACTTAAACAACTCACCGGGACGGATGGGGCACATGATCTTTGGCGGTGCCTTCGTCGGAGAATTCGTCGGTGACACGCCGTGGCTCCACCTCGATATTGCCGGGACGTCCGAGCAAAAAGCGGCGTCTGAACTTGGTCCAAAAGGTGCGACCGGTGTCATGGTCCGGAGTTTGTATCGTTTCGTCGAACAAGAAAAATGATGCGGCTTAACAGTGTGCTCGTCCTTTTGACCATCATCAGCATCGTCTGGTACCTCGATTCACGTAATCAAGTGGCTTTAGCCGCAGCGACCTTTTTAGGGGTCTTCACTATTTTGTCGCTCCTGAAAATGATACGGGAGAAGTCCAATGGACGTCACCGGGATTGACGCGGCGAAAGCCGGTTGGGTGGCGGTATCGATTAAAGACGGTCAGTTTTCTTGGATGGTGGCATCGTCCCTTTCGGAAATCGAGCTCGGGACCACAATCTACATTGATATGCCGATTGGACTGGAACAAGACAAACGCCGACTGGTCGATCAGTTGCTGCGAGCAGAATTAAAGCCGGGGCGAACGAGCAGCGTGTTTAATGCGCCGTTTCTGGCTGCGCTCGAGCAGTCCGATTATCAGACGGCAAATGACCATTCGAAACAACAGGCAGGTCTTGGATTATCGAAGCAAGCGTGGTATTTGTTACCGAAAATCCGCCAGGTGCGGACCCATTACCAAGCGGGCATGATGGAATCGCATCCGGAAGTCTGTTTTGCCCGCCTGACGGGTCATCCCGCACGGTACAATAAACGGACAGCCGAAGGGCTGGCCGAACGGACGGAACTTCTGATCCGGTACGACTGTCCGCCTTACTGGGAGTTGCGTGTACCGGGCGTCGCGACCGATGACTGGGTCGATGCCTGTCTGCTTGCCGTCGCAGCGACATTACCGGTTTCGTATGTGCCGGAACATCGTCCGCTCGACGTCACCGGGTTGCCGTTATATGCCGCCTTACCAAAAAAGATCACCTTCACCGAAACGGTGTAGGTGATCCTTTGATAAATGACCAGAGGTAGTGGAAGATTTGGGCATTGTGTAGGGCCTTGATGATGACTGCGACCAATGGCCCTAAAATCAAGCCGAACACGCCGAAAAATTGAATTCCGACAAACAGGGCGATCAACGCCGTAATCGGTTGAATCCCGATATTGTCGCCGACAATCTTTGGTTCCATGATGTTTCGCTGCAAAATCACGAGCGCATACAGAATCCCGAGTCCGATCGCCAGTCCGGTATCGCCGGTCACGATGGAATAGGCAATCCAAGGTAAGAAGACGGAGCCGGTTCCAAGGTAAGGCAAGATATCGAAGAATGCCGCGATGAAGGCAATCGCAAAGGGATGTTCGACGCCGATGATCAGCAGACCGACGAGGACGATGAAAAACGTAATCGTAATCAAGGTCAACTGTGCCTTGATATAACCGAACAAAGCGGACCGGAGACTCGTGACGACGGATTCAGCACGGGCGAACCACGGCAACATCTCATATTGTTTCAAACGGATCTCATACCGGTGCCAATCTTTTGCGATAAAGAACCAGGCGAGCAACACGATGACCAAAATCAGTGCAATCGAAGGAAGCGTCGCTAAAATCGTCTGCAGCATTCCGGCCATGTTTTTGGAACCTTCACCGATCGCGCTGGCGAGCGAGCTGCCGAGCGATTGAATACTGTTTTGGACCGTATTTTGTTGCGACGGTTCGAGCGATCGGAGTGCTTCTGAGGCATCATTCCAAATCGGTGCCAGTTTTTCATTGTAGAGCTTTTGGAAATAAAGACTGAGCTCTTGAATCTGTGCCGGCAGCTGGTTCGCGACAAACACCAGTCCACGGATCAATTGCATGATGATGAGGACGAGTGATCCGATCAACAGACTACTGATCAGAATGATGGACAGGAGAGCACCCCATCCTCGATTGATGCGGAGCCGCTTTTGGAAAAAGTCGACGAGCGGTCGACTAAACAGAGCCAGTAAAAAGGCGAAAACGAACGGGTACATGAAAGAAGACAAGCGAATAATCAGCCAACCGATGAAAAAGATGGCAAGGATGACGCCAAGGAAACGAGCTAATTGCCACAAACGTTCAGTCGACATAAGCAACACCTCTTACTATGTATGGAATGTCATCATCATATCACGTTTATCAAAGGAACGTATCACCCAAACGAGGAGGAATTGACATGAAACGAAAAGAAGTTGGATTACTCGTCTCACTCGCTGTTGCAAGCGGACTGGCGGTCCGTGAATGGCGCAAGAACCAACAGTTTAACCGACGATTCAAGCAACAAACAGAAGAGCAGCTGGTGAAAGGATTGACGGAGGTGCAACGTGATGCAGGAGATGATACGTCTTCAACAAAAGGTTGACGAGACAATCCGGGCGCTCGGCGGATACTTTCGTCCATTGTCCGGTTTGGCCCGACTGATCGAGGAAGTGGGCGAAGTCGGCGAGGCGCTTGAGACGGCCGACCATCAGGCATTAAAAGCGGAACTTGTCGATGTGCTGATGATCTCAACGTGTCTGTCGAATCAATACGTGACAGACTTGGCAGGTCAACACCGGGAGCTCGGAACAGAATACGATCAGGAACAGGGCTCGTTTTACCGGCTCATCCATGAGGCGGGGCAAGTCGCCCGTGTGATGAACGGTTATGAAGGAGACAAACCGCCGAAAAAGACGGAAGACATCATTCCGATCGGAACTTCGCTGGCCCGTCTGCAACGTGAGCTGTTCCGGTTGGCCCGACCGCTTAAATTGGATCTTTTAACAGAAATCGATCAAACGAATGCGAAAAACAGACAGCGGGACCGGACGCGATTTGCGTTGACCCGGGATCCAGTGACGGAATTGACGATTGATCACTTCCGAAGTGCTACGGGAAACACGGAACGTCTGTGGGGAGCACCTGCCCATGAAGCAGATCTGCCGCTTGAGGCACATATCGAGGCGGCCTTGCCGTCCTTACGCCGATTTGTCCGTTGTGCCCGTATTGAAGGAATCGCTGGATTTGTCATCGAGGCGCCAATCGAGCGGAGTGACAGCCTGGTCAGCGTCAAAGAACAGGCGGACGAGATCGGACGGCTCATCAAGGAACAGACACCGTTAGCATTTAAGGAGGCGCCGTACCGGATTGATGTCTATGCTCCTCAGCTTGGTCCGGTCTCACCGTATCACGCCGAGG
The DNA here is from genome assembly GCF_003598705.1 of Exiguobacterium sp. RIT452. Lineage (NCBI taxonomy): Bacteria > Bacillati > Bacillota > Bacilli > Caryophanales > Exiguobacterium > Exiguobacterium sp. RIT452. Next base: position 623,393 of record NZ_QXJB01000002.1, on the reverse strand, counting down.
ATGATCACCGGATGTTTTTGGTGTTGCATGTGGATGAATGAACCAAACGTGAATAAAAAATAAGGACAGCAGATTTAGATCTGCCGTCCTTATTTTTTGTGTTCAATTCAGTTGATACCGTTTTTCGATGATTCACTTCATCGATTCGATAGTTCGGTTTGCTGGTGTTTCAATTGTTGCATGAACCGGTTGATCCGGTGGATGGCTTGCTGCAGTTGCTCGATTGAACTGGCGTAGCTCGCGCGGACATATCCTTCGCCGCTGGCGCCAAAGACAGAACCCGGGACAACTGCGACACGTTCCGCAAGCAACAGCTGCTCCGCGAACTCCTCGCTCGTCAAACCGGTTCCACCGATATACGGGAAGGCATAAAAAGCACCACCCGGTGAATGCGTCGGCAGACCGGCGTCATTCAGTGCCTTGACGAAATAGTTCCGTCGCTGGCGATAACTGCGGACCATATCCGGTACCGTCTTGTGCCGGGAGCGCAAGGCTTCGATGCCGGCAAATTGGACGAGTGTCGGTGCACACATCATTCCGTACTGATGGACCTTGAGCATCGCTTGACTGATGGCAGCAGGGGCGCAGGTGAAGCCGAGCCGCCAGCCGGTCATGGCAAATGCCTTGGAGAAACCGTTGATGACAATCGTCCGGTCACGCATATCCGGTAAGGTCGCGAAGCAGGTCGGTTCATCTTCATACGACAGTTCGGCGTAGATTTCGTCGCTGATGACATAGAGATCATGTTTTTTAGCAATCAACGCGAGATCGGCCAATTGATCCCGTGACATGACGGAGCCGGTTGGATTCGACGGAAAACAAAAGATAATGGCTTTTGTCCGTTCCGTGATTGCCTCTTCAATCGTCTCCGGTTGGATGGTAAACCCGTTCTCCGCTTGACAGGCAGCCGCGACAGGAATACCGCCCGCAAGTTCGATCAGGGGGGCATACGACACGAAGGCGGGTTCAACGACGATGACTTCGTCTCCCGGATTGATCAACGTCCGAAAGGCTAAATCGAGTCCTTCCGAAGCACCGGTCGTGACGATGATCTCATCGCTGACCTGATAGTCGATGGAAAACTTCTCCTGCATATATAAGCGGATTTCCTGACGTAACTCGACGAGCCCGGCGTTGGCGCTGTAGGCCGTATAGCCTTGCTCAAGTGCCGCGAAGCTGGCTTCCCGGACATTCCAAGGTGTCACGAAATCCGGTTCGCCGACACCAAGTGAGATGACGTCTTCCATCGAACCGGCCAAATCAAAAAAACGCCGGATGCCCGATGGTGCTAACCGTTCGACACGCTCTGATAACGACTTCATGGTGACACCTTCAATCGTTTGTCCTCATCGTCCTGGCTGAACAAGACACCATCATGTTTGTACGTTTTCAAACGGAAGTGAGTCGTCGTCGAAATGACGGAGTCGAGTGTCGACAGCTTCTCGGAGACGAATTGCGATACTTCCTGCAAGGATTTTCCGTCGAGGACGACTTGCAGGTCATAGGCGCCGGACATCAGATACAGCGATGTCACTTCAGGAAAACGATGAATCCGCTCCGCGACTTCATCAAAGCCGCGTCCGCGTTTTGGTGTCACTTTAACATCGATAAAGGCCGTCACACCATGATGGGCGTGAATCTTTTGCCAATCGATGACGGCTGTGTAGCCGAGCAGGACGCCGTCTTCTTTGAATGCCGCAAGCGACGACAAGACTTCCTCTTCCGTCAGGTCCAGCATCTGAGCAGCAAGGACGTGATCGATCGGTCCATTCTGGGTCAATAATTCAAGTAATTCCAATTGTTTATCTGTATACACGATAATCACTCACTTTCTGTCAAATGGCCGCTGAACGTCCGCCGTGTCTCACGGAGACGAGAGCGGCGTTCTTCTTGGACGATATGAAAATTTTTCATTTCCGTCGTCGGCAGTTCATGTTTTTCCACAAGGCGGTCAAAATAGACGCGACGTGAGGCATCCTGTTTTGCGGATTCATGATTGCCGGACGGATTAAAGGCATACAGGACAGTCGCACGGGCAGGGTGCAGGACGAGATGATCCTGGCCGACCCGTAAGATCCAGTCCCAATCCCAATAGTTGAAGACCTCTTCATCAAAAAGTCCAAGCTCTTCGTGCAAGGATTTCCGGTAAATGGAACCGGACGGGATATATGTCGAGTCTTCCTTCATGCCTTCGCGGTCATACGGATAGGCGAACGGTTCCGTCGTCCGGACGACGCGGTGATCCTGTTGCCAGTCATAAGTGAACAGTTCAGCGTCGGCATAGGACAGGTCGGCACCGGCTTCCAAGTCGCCGACGACTTCCTCGATATGCGAAGGCAATAACAGATCATCGTCGTCATGCAGGAGGATGTAACGTCCTTTTGCCAGCGAGACACCGTGATTGCGTGCCCGGACATGATGATTTTCCGGAAGATCGACATAGGTGATCGCCAGCTGCCCGTTAAAGTCAGCAATGACGGATTCGAGCCCGTCGCCGTTGTTATTTAAGATGATGACTTCGAAATCTTGAAAAAATTGTTTTGTCAGTGCGGTCAAGGCTTCACGCAATTCACGTAGCCGGTTGTATGTCGGAATGATGACTGAGACCGTAGGCATGGGAGTCGTCTCCTTAGAACAAAGACACCTGTAACGTGCAAGGTGTCCTTGTGAGATATTTACATATGTTCTTCGATTGTCGGAAGTAAGTCATTCCATTCAGCATCTGCTTCTTTTGTGACGGTGACGAAATCACCGTATGCAAAGAGGTTGTCGATACCGTCGATTGTAATGAGGGATGCGAGTAAGGCGTCTTCCGGTGTATCCCCTTTTTTGACACTTGTACTTTTCGCCCCAAAACGATCTCCGTCGAGGGTGATTTTTACTGAGTTGGGGTTCGGTGTGTAATCAACTTGCATAATAAGTCTCCTTTCAAAGTTCACACGAATCTTCACATAAAAGTAAGTTCGTTGCGAGTAAAGTTAATTCCTGCTGATCGGGTTGTTCACCAAACGATTCTTCAAACACAGACCCGATCGCTGTGGCAAGTGGGCTTACTTGATCATGAATCGTCAATAGCACTAGTATAGCAGACATTTCGGTCGGATAATTTCCTTGTCCTAGGTGAAATGGATCATATTTTTTTAAGAGTTCTTCTGACCTCATAATCGATTAAACTCCTTATCTCAATATATCTCAAAAGGCGGTGGTCAGCCTTTTTGAATTTGTTTGACCTGATTTTCAATGCAAGGGGTTATTTTTTGGTCATTCAGTGATAACCTATATCTTGTAGATAAATAGGTTTAGAAATGCCTAAAACGTCTATATATAGAGTGATGATTAAATTACTCTTCCTATATGTAGGGCGTCTTTTTTTAGTTTAGCGCATTTTTTGAAACAACGGAACCTATTTTAAAGTTAGAGAATGGGAGTGGTTCATAGTGGCATCTCCACTGAATACAGCACGCATCTATCAAGGTGCAATGACAATAGAGGATGTATATACGGTGATCCGTCAGATTACGGCATCATATTCAGAGCTGGACGTCGAGCGTTACACAGAACGGGCGATTCGGGCACTCGAAGGGAAGACGTTACAAGCGGATCAAGTCTATGAACTGTTAACCATGCATGCACTTGATATGTTAAAAGCAGAAGAACCGAACTGGACGTTTGTTGCGACAGCGACTTACCTCAACCGGTTATATCTTGAAGCGAGCGAAAACCGCGGATATCCGGCGGATGAACGTTACGGCTCACTTTACGCATTGATTGAAAAATTGACGGAGATCGGCATCTTCACACCGCATCTCTTAGACACGTATACAAAAGAAGAAGTCGAGGAACTGGCGGCATCGATCGATCCGTCACGTGACCATCTGTTCACGTACATCGGACTTCGGACATTATCAGACCGTTACTTAGCGCGCGATCACGTCAAGAAATTGTACGAACTGCCGCAGGAGCGTTTCATGATCATCGCGATGACGTTGATGCAGACAGAACCAAAAGACCGCCGGATCGATCTCGTCAAAGAATCGTACTGGGCGCTTTCGAACCTGTATATGACGGTTGCGACACCGACATTGTCGAATGCCGGTAAATCGTACGGTCAACTCTCGTCATGTTTCATCGATACGGTCGATGACTCACTACGGGGCATCTATGACTCGAATACGGATGTCGCGACCTTGTCAAAAGGTGGCGGCGGAATCGGTGTCTACATGGGGAAAATCCGTTCACGTGGATCAGACATCAAAGGATTCAAGGGTGTATCAAGCGGTGTCATTCCTTGGATGAAGCAGCTGAACAATACAGCGGTCAGCGTTGATCAGCTCGGCATGCGTCAAGGATCAATCGCCGTTTATCTGGATATCTGGCACAAGGATATCCTCGAGTTCCTCGATGCGAAGTTGAATAACGGGGACGAGCGGTTGCGGACACATGATTTATTCACAGGCGTCAGCCTGCCGGATCATTTCATGCGGACCGTCGAAGCACGAGGCGACTGGTACTTGTTTGATCCCCATGAAATCCGGACGGTGATGGGCTTCAGTCTGGAAGATTCGTTTGATGAAACGGAGCAAGGCGGCAGCTTCACGGAAAAATATGAAGCATGTGTCAATGAACCCCGCCTGAGCCGGACGAAAGTACCGGCCATCGACCTCGTCAAACGTTACATGCGGTCACAGCTCGAAACCGGCACACCGTACATGTTCTTCCGCGATGCGGTAAACCGCGCCAACCCAAACAAACATGCGGGCATGATCTACTCGTCGAACCTCTGTTCAGAAATCATGCAAAACATGAGTCCGACGACAGTGACGGAAGAGTACACGGAAGACGGCAAGATCATCATCACCAAGACGCCAGGCGATTTCGTCGTCTGTAACTTGTCTTCGATCGCACTGGCGCGTGCCGTCCGCTCGGACGTCTTGGAACGGTTGATTCCGATTCAAATGCGGATGCTCGATAACGTCATCGATCTCAACACGATTGATGTGCCGCAAGCACAGATCACGAACCAGAAATACCGGGCAGTTGGACTCGGAACATTCGGCTGGCATCACCTGCTCGCACTCGAAGGCATCCGCTGGGAATCGGTCGAGGCTGTTCAGTACGCCGATCGTCTCTACGAAAAAATCGCTTACTTGACGATTGATGCATCGATGCAACTGGCGAAAGAAAAAGGGGCTTACCGTCTCTTTGAAGGATCGGAGTGGCAAACAGGGGAGTACATCGCCCGCCGTCACTACAAAACGACTGCTGAACTCGATTGGGATCGCCTGCAAGCCGACATCACGGCATACGGAATGCGAAATGCCTACTTGATGGCAGTCGCACCGAACTCGTCGACGGCAATCATCGCCGGCAGTACGGCTTCGATTGATCCGATCTACAAAAAAGTTTATGCGGAAGAAAAGAAAAACTATAAGATTCCAGTGACCGTTCCCGACCTTACGCCGGAGACGAACTGGTTCTATAAATCAGCGTTTGAGATTGATCAACTGTGGAGCATCCGTCAAAATGCGTCACGTCAACGCCACATTGACCAGGCGATCAGTTTTAACCTCTACGTCAAAAACAGTATCAAAGCAAAAGAGTTACTCGAGATGCACATGGAAGCATGGCAGCTTGGGATGAAGACGATTTACTATACACGTTCGACGACTGTTGAAATCGATGAATGTGAGTCGTGTTCATCATAAGAGAAGGAGGACGATATCATGAAGGCAGCAATCGTATATGCGTCAATGAGCGGAAATACAGAGGAGGTTGCGGAACTGATCGCGAAAGCGTGTTCCGACATGCAGGTTGAACCGACGATGATCTTTGCCGATGACGTAACGACGTATCAGCTGGTCCCTTATGATATCGTCTATTTTGGTTCGTACACCTGGGGGGACGGTCAATTGCCGGATGAGATGCGGGACTGTCTGAAGTTGGTTCTAAAAGAAAGTCCGCACAAGATTCCACAGGCTGCCGTTTTTGGGACGGGCGACAAGATGTTCGTCAAGTATTGCCGTGCCGTCGATGAGATGGCCTATCATCTCTCGAAGTTTGGTGTCCCACTCGCAGGTGAACTACTCAAAATCGAACAATCCCCACGAAACCGACCGCATCTGGTCAAGGAGTGGACACGTCGAACGTTATTGCAATTACAGCAAGAGGGAGCCGAACAACATGGAACAACTACAAAAAATCAAACTGCTTGATGCCCGTCATCCAAATCGGGCGACCGCGATCATTGGCGGCGAAACGAGTTCGATCGTCAACTGGAACGATCTTGCCTATCCTCAGTTTTATTCCATCTATAAACAGTTATTATCGAACTTCTGGATTCCGGACGAGATCTCGATGTCAAAAGACATGCAACAGTGGAATCAACTGAGCGAACGGGAACAGGATGCCTTTAAGCGGATCATCGGTCTGTTATCGATCCTTGATTCCGTCCAAACCCGTTACATTTTGGAATCGGCGATGTTTACATCAGACGCCTCGATTCATGCGATCCTCGCGATTGTAGCCCAGCAGGAAGTCGTGCATAACCAATCGTACAGCTACGTGCTGTCGAGTCTCGTCCCGCTTTCGGAACAAAACCGGATCTTCGACATCGCAAAAGATGACGAGATGGTCATGAAGCGGAATGCTTTTATTTTAGATCTGTACGAAGATTTCCAAAATGACCGGACGCCGGAAAACTTTGCGAAATCACTCGTCGCTTCGATCGTTCTTGAAGGGATTAACTTCTATTCCGGATTTGCTTTCTTCTATAATTTAGCGCGTCACCAAAAAATGGTCGGTACCTCGACGATGATCAGTTACATCCAACGTGATGAACTGCAACACTCGTACTTCATCAGTCAATTGTTGCGTGCCGTTCTGACGGAACATCCATCCATCGACGCCGACGGTTCATTCACGAAGTTCGTCTACGCGACGTTTGAGCGCGCGGTTGATCTTGAGATTGAGTGGAGTGAATACGTGTTACGTGACTTGGACGGACTTGATGTCAGCGAAATGCGTGACTATGTCAAATACCTGGCCAACAAACGTCTCCGTGTCATCGGACTTGACGACCTGTATGAAGGACATGATGAAGACGTCATGCCATGGATCCGGGCGTATTCCGACGACTCGATGAATGCGACGAAATCCGATTTCTTCGAGCAAAAATCACGGTCGTATGCGAAAGTAACGGATGCGAACGGATTTGACGATTTGTAAGTCGTCAACTACTCTTTAAATTTTTATTGCTTCAACATGTAATTTCCTTTACGCTAGGACAGGTGAGGTCCTGCTCGACTCCTGCGGAAAAACAAGCTAATCGTGACCCTGGAAGATGCATCGCATCTGAAGCGGCATGATGGCTTGTCCGCGGAAAGCGAGCAGGCCGGACTGTCCTTTTTATCTGTTTATTTTTTAGGTCAATCGAGAAATGGGCAAAAAAAGGGCCGGACTCGAAAAGTCCGGCAGAATCAGGGGGAATACTTGAAGTCTTGCTACTAATTTGTTCCCTTGTAAAATAAAAAATAAACAATTTGAAAAATATTTTTTACCATCCGTAAAAAGTATGTTATTATAAGTTGATGAATTTAGTTAGGGAGTGTATAAACTATGGCAAACTTTGAAAAAGACCAAGTTGTTACTGGTAAAGTAACTGGTATTCAAAACTTTGGTGCTTTCGTAGCACTTGACGAGCAAACACAAGGTCTCGTCCACATCTCAGAAATCTCACACGATTACGTAAAAGACATCAACGATTACGTAAAAGTTGGCGATGAAGTAACTGTTAAAGTTCTCGACATCGACGAAGCTAACAAAAAAATGAAGCTTTCGATCAAAGCAACACAAGAAGCTCCAAAACGCGAAGCACGCGCTAAAGGCCCACGCAAAAACGCTGGCCGTCGCGATGCAGGTCCTGCTTTCAAACAAGAAGAAGCTCCTGGCTTCAACGTGTTAAAAGGCAAATTGGAAGAATGGATTGAAAAATCAAACTTCCAAAAATAAGTTTTTAAAAGGGAATCGACATCGGTCGGTTCTCTTTTTTTTGCGTTATAAGCATTAAAATAGATGCAAAAGGGGAATGTGTGGATAATGTAAGGTGTTCATTACTTATCAAGGGGGCAACACACAATGGAAAACTTTGAATATCGTAATCCAACGAAACTTATTTTTGGTGACGGTCAAGTCAGCAAGATTAAAGACGAACTAAAAACATTAAATGCGAAAAAAGTCATGCTCGTCTTCGGCGGCGGCAGCATCAAGCGCAACGGCGTGTATGATGACGTAACGCGTGAATTAAACGAAGCCGGCATCGAATACGTCGAGTGTGATGGCGTTGAACCAAACCCACGGATCGAAACAGCAGAGCGTGGCATTAAAATTGCTCGCGAAGCGGGTGTTGATGCATTGCTCGCACTTGGTGGCGGTTCCGTCATCGACTGCACGAAATTGATTGCAGCCGGTATCCCGTACGAAGGTGAAGCATGGGATCTCGTCATCGGGAAAGCAACACCAGAAACCGTCATCCCGTTCGGAACGGTCTTGACGCTTGCAGCAACCGGTTCAGAGATGAACGCAGGTTCTGTCATTACGAACTGGAAGACACAAGAAAAATACGGTTGGGGCAGCCCGTTAACGTTCCCGACATTCTCAATTCTTGATCCGAAGTACACGGTCAGCGTTCCGAAAGACCAAACGATTTATGGAATCGTCGACATGATGAGCCATTGCCTCGAGCAATATTTCCATACGGCACATGCACCGGTTCAAGAACGGATGACAGAAGGCGTCATGAAAGCAGTCATCGAAGCAGCACCGAAACTCGTCAACGATCTTGAAAACGTTGAACTTCGCGGTACGATTCTCTTCGCAGGTACGATGGCACTCAACGGTGTCCTGCAAATGGGCGCACGTGGTGACTGGGCATCGCACAACATCGAGCATGCGGTCTCAGCAGTGCATGACATCCCGCACGCAGGCGGTCTGGCGATTCTCTTCCCGAACTGGATGCGTCACGTCCTCGACGAGTCAAACGCCCATCGTTTCGTGACACTCGGTGAAAACGTCTTTGACGTCGATACGGCAGGAAAATCAGAGATGGAAGCGGCTCACGCAACAATCGATGCCATCAGCGCGTTCTGGACATCACTTGGTGCACCAAACCGTCTCGCGGACTACGATATCAAAGAAGATACAATCGATTCGATCGTGAAGTCAGCCATGACACGCGGAGACTTCGGTAACTTCAAATCACTTGGTAACGAAGATGTCCGTCAAATCGTAACGGCTGCTTTATAAGCGCTGTAACATTTGCTAATCTTTTCACAAAAGACTTGAACGACCTTCCTTCTTGCGTTTTAATGAAAAGGAAGGTCGCATTTGTTTGCGAATGAATAAGGAGGACGAGTGAATGACAACAGTACGTTTTGATTATTCGAAGGCCCTACAATTCGTAGGACAACATGAAGTGGACTATATGGCGGATACGGTAAAAACATTACACGGAGCGATTCACAACGGTACAGGTGCCGGCAGTGATTTCCTCGGCTGGGTCGACTTACCGACAAACTACGACAAAGCGGAATTTGAGAAAATTCAGACGGCCGCAGAAAAAATCAAGTCGGATTCAGATGTCTTGTTAGTCGTCGGAATCGGCGGATCGTATCTTGGTGCCCGTGCGGCAATCGAGATGCTTGGTCATTCGTTCCATAATCTGTTATCCAAAGAAGAACGAAAAGCACCACAAATCATTTATGCCGGACATAACATTTCTTCAACGTACTTACACGATTTGTTCCAAGTACTTGAAGGGAAAGATGTGTCGGTCAACATCATCTCGAAATCAGGAACGACGACAGAACCTGCGATTTCATTCCGTCTTTTGAAAACGTTCATGGAAGACAAGTACGGAAAAGCCGGCGCGAAAGACCGGATTTACGCTACGACGGATAAAGCGCGTGGTGCCTTGAAAACACTTGCGGATTCGGAAGGCTATCAAACATTTGTCATTCCGGATGACGTCGGTGGACGTTTCTCTGTCTTGACGCCGGTTGGACTGTTACCGATCGCAGCGGCAGGCATCTCGATTGAAGAATTGATGGCTGGCGCACGTGACGCCCAAGTTCAGTTCTCAAACGAAAACTTAGCGGAGAACGAAGCGTACCAATACGCAGTCGTCCGTAACGCGTTATACGCGAAAGGGAAAACAATCGAACTCCTCGTCAACTACGAACCGGCCCTGCATTATGTTTCGGAATGGTGGAAACAGTTGTACGGTGAATCAGAAGGAAAAGACTTCAAAGGCATTTTCCCGGCAGCGGTTGATTTTTCAACGGATCTTCACTCGATGGGTCAATACGTGCAAGAAGGACGCCGTGACCTGTTTGAGACGGTCATTAAAGTCGGACAAGCGCGTCATGCCTTGACGATTGAAAAAGATGCACAGGACTTGGACGGTTTGAACTTCCTTGAAGGGAAATCGATTCAATTCGTTAATGATAAGGCAGCTGAAGGAACGTTACTTGCCCATACAGATGGACAAGTGCCGAACTTAACGGTTGAGTTACCAGAAATGACGCCGTACCATCTTGGATTCTTGTTCTACTTCTTCGAAAAAGCGTGTGCGATGAGCGGTTACCTGCTCGGCGTGAACCCGTTTGACCAACCGGGAGTAGAAGCCTACAAGAAAAACATGTTCGCTTTACTGGGTAAACCAGGATTTGAAGCGGAAAAAGCAGAGCTCGAAGCTCGCTTGAAATAAGCATCTTGACATCTCTCGGATTCGAGAGATGTCTTTTTTTGTCATTCTGACAAATTCCTACGCACTTTCACTTTTAGAATGCTTTCGAAACAGGTAAAGTGAAGAGAGAAGAAGAAATGAGGTGCACGCACGTGATTACGTTTTTAGATTATTACCAAAATCGGGTTGAACTGAGTTTTGAGGACCATCCCTTCTCGATTCATCCGCTTCATGTCTGGGTCATTGCCGTGTACGAAGGGAAATGGTTGCTGACACATCATAAACAGCGCGGGTATGAGTTTCCGGGGGGGAAAGTCGAGCCCGGAGAGACAGCTGAGGAAGCGGCGTACCGAGAAGTGATGGAGGAGACCGGGGGACGGATTGAACGTCTCCAATACATTGGACAATACCGTGTTGAAGGACGGGGAGACACCATCATCAAAAACATTTATTTTGCCGAAATTAAGTCCCTTGTCCCGCATCTTGCAGTGGATGAAACAGACGGTGCTTACTTGCTGGACGACATCCCACCTCGTCTTGATACGAACCGTCAATACAGCTTCATGATGAAGGACCGCGTCCTTCCGGAGACATTGCGTGTACTCGCCGAACGCCGATTGGTTTGAATTACCGCGGCAGGGACCGTTCCGGACGTTTCGGATTTTTTATGAGACATCTGACGGCGAACAGGTCGGTGCGTACGTCATCCTGCCGGTCCGTGCCAACGGTCAGGGATTGTTGTACTTGCGTGGTGGGACACGGAACATCGGAATGGTCCGACCGACGCGTCTGATGCAGTTTGCTCAAGCCGGCTACTTGGTCATGGCTCCCTTTTACCGGGGAAACCTGGGGGGGACGGGCAAAGAAGATTTTGGTCACCACGATATTCGCGACGCGATTTCGGCATTTGACTGGTTGGATGAACGAGTGGACCGGACGTCGGTCTTTGGTTTTTCCCGGGGTGGACAGATGGCGTTACTGCTTGCGCATCATCGTCCCGTCACCCGGACCGTTTCCTGGGCCGGGGTGACAAACCTTGTCTGGACGTATGAAGAGCAGCAGACGATGCGGAAGATGTTGCGACGCTTCACGGGTGGGTTGCCGGATCAACAAAAAGAAGCTTATCAAGTTCGTTCTCCGCTCTATTTTCCGCCGCAAGGCGATGTCTTGTTGATTCACGGCTTGTACGATCAAAATGTCCGATTGCGTCATGCGACGAATTACGCCGCCCGTTATCCAAAGCAGACGCATTTAAAAGTGTATCAATATGCCCATCAATTCCCGATTCGCCAAAAATTCGAAGTGACGGATGACGTCATCAACTGGATGATGACGTGACGGAATTTAATGTTGTCATCACCTCAATGCGTATCATTGGGGTGATTTTTTTCTTTAGATATTTGCAACATTGATATCTTTTAAAAAACTGATTTTTTAAGATAAATGGATATTTGATATACTGGAACATATAAAATTAGCCTGACTAACGGATCGAGAAGGGGAACATGAGATGGAAATCTTACTTGCACGACAACCAATCGTTGACCGGTTCGGTTCGATTGATGCTTTTGAATTACTCTATCGTTCAGTCGATGCACCGGCTGTTTTTGACGGCGACTTAGCGACGATGGACGTGTTGACCAACACGCTTGTCCATCTCGGCGTAGACCGTGTGGCAGAAGGAAAACGGTTGTTCATTAACTTTACGGGAGACTTGTTGCAGTCGGAGTTAATCGATCACTTGGATCCAACCCGTTTTGTGATTGAGGTCTTGGAGACCGTTCACATTGACAGCGCGATGTTACACACGCTGAAAAAATGGAAAGAAGCAGGATTCATGCTGGCACTCGATGATTTTGTCACAGATCTTCTGCGACATCATGGTGCTGAATTATTTGATTTGATTGATTTGATCAAAATCGATATCGAAGCCATCAATCCACGAGAACAAAGTGCCATTCTGCATATCCTGAAACGAAATTATCCCCACATGCGTTTTCTGGCGGAGCGGGTGGAAACCCATGAAGATCATACACGAAGCCTTGAAATGGGATACGACTGGTTTCAAGGGTATTTTTATGCCAAACCGATGTTGATGAAAGGAAAGGCCGTCCCACCGCAATTACCGGTCTTGCTGAAGATGTTGAAATGGCTCGAAACAGATGAGTATTATGATGAGATCATCGATGAGATTGAAAGAAACCCATACATCAGTGTCCAAGTCCTCCAATTGATCAATTCTCCCGGAATCGGTTTACGGAATACAGTCAGCTCGGTCCGGCAAGCGATCTCTTTGTTAGGCTTCTCCCAACTGAAGAGCTGGATTTCACTAATTGTTTTACGCGAGATGAAACTCGCCAGTCCGTATAAGTGGTCGGATGAATTATTGCGTTCGTCTTTACACTGTGCCAAGTTATGTGAGCTGTTTGCGACGGAAACAAAAACGTTAAAAGCAGAAAGTGCCTACATGATCGGATTACTTTCGCATATTGATGCCCTGTTGTCGGTTGATATCGATGAAATCATCGACCAACTGCCGATTGAGCCTGCATTAAAACATGTCTTGCAAGGAGAGGACCACCCGTTTCGGGATTGTCTGTTGCTTGCAATCAGTGCAGATCGCGGCGAATTCGAACGGTTTGAGCTGCTCAGTAACCGGTTTGGTATTTCCAAACGACGTGCCTATGAGTTGCTGAAAGAAAGCCAAGAATGGTTGGCTCAAAAAGAACTCCATCTGCAAGACAAAACGGATTCGATTGTTTGAAGACAAAAAAGTTGAGCCCCTCAAGCAGAGGCTCAACTTTTTTATTTTGGAGACGGCTTAAACACGAGGACCGGCTGATTTAATCGCATCGGTCGCACTGACAAAGCGGGTAAAGTTTTGTTTGAATTTATGGGCGAGTGCTGTTGCTTGTTCTGTATAAACAGCCGGATCCGCCCAAACTTTAACAGGATTCAGCAAGTCGCTCGGAACACCTGGTACTTCGATTGGCATATGCAATCCGAACACCGGATGTTCTTCTGTCGGGATGTCGGCAAGCAGACCGTTGACGGCAGCGTTGACCATCGTGCGCGTATAGGCCAGTTTCATGCGGCTGCCTGTTCCGTAAGCACCGCCGGTCCAACCGGTGTTGACAAGGTAAACCGTCACGCCGTGACGATCGATCAGTTCACCGAGCATCGTCGCATATTTTTCAGGAATCAACGGCAGGAACGGTGAGCCGAAGCATGTCGAGAACGTCGCTTCCGGTTCCGTGACACCGCGTTCTGTCCCAGCCAGTTTCGACGTATAGCCGGACAAGAAGTGATACATCGCTTGCTCTTTCGTCAGTTTACTGATCGGAGGCAACACACCGTATGCATCAGCCGTCAAGAAAACGATCGTTTTCGGATGACCGGCACGTGACGGGATGGCAATGTTGTCAATTGCTGTGATCGGATAAGCCGCGCGAGTGTTTTCCGTTTTCGACGTATCATCGTAGTCCGGAGTCCGGGTGTCATCGAGGACAACATTTTCAAGGACGGTGCCAAAACGAATCGCATCAAAGATTTGTGGTTCTTTTTCACGCGACAAGTTCACCGTCTTCGCATAGCAGCCGCCTTCGATATTAAAGACACCGTCATGAGACCAGCCGTGCTCATCGTCCCCGATCAATTGACGGCTGTCGTCTGCCGATAAGGTGGTCTTACCAGTACCGGAGAGTCCGAAGAATAAGGCGACGTCTCCTTCGTGTCCGACGTTGGCGGAACAGTGCATCGATAACACATCTTGTTGCGGCAACAGATAGTTCATGACCGAGAAAATCGATTTCTTGATTTCTCCCGCATATTCCGTTCCGCCGATCAAAACAATACGATGTTCGAATGACATGGCGATGAACGTTTCCGAATTAGTGCCGTCAACAAGCGGATCGGCTTTGAAATGTGGTGCGTAGACGACCGTAAATGGTTCAAAGGCCGCAACCGTAGGATATTCACGTAAGAATAATTGTTTCGCAAACAGATTATGCCAAGCGTACTCTGTCACGACGCGTACCGGGAGGGTGAAATGTGTATCGGCACCAGCAGCTGCCTCTGTGTAGTAGAGTTGATCTGCTTCGTTCATATAACGAAGAACTTTTTGTAACAGTTGTTCGAATTTGTCCGACTCCATCGGCTGATTCACATGGCCCCAATCGATATGTGTCTCACATGATTGATCACGGACGATGAACTTGTCTTTCGGTGAACGACCTGTAAATTTCCCCGTTTCTACAGACAAAGCACCATTTTCTGCAAGAACTCCTTCGTTGTTGCGAATCGCATGTTCGACTAGTTCGGCAACAGATAGTTGTTTGAACACATGCTCCTTCTTGAGTAGTTCTTCGATATTCAGGACCGTCATCGGCATCCTGACCCCACCTTTCCCCTACGTTGGTTTTGGCTCTACAATTAGTATGACACATTCATTATATATGACATACTAAAGATAGAGCAATCATTTTTCATGCGCTGATTTCTATTTATCTGGAAACGCTTTCAGCATAAACAGTTTAACATCTCTTTCAAAATTTTTCGACTAGAAATTAAAACGTTGCTTGACAGAGTGGGCACAAGTTTATATCATGTAATTCGTAACGGATACTCTTATTCTGAGCAGGTGGAGGGAACAAGGCCCGAAGAAACCCGGCAACCGTCTTATATTAGTTTCATCATTAATATAGGAAAAGGTGCTCTC
Source organism: Exiguobacterium sp. RIT452 (assembly GCF_003598705.1). Classification (NCBI taxonomy): domain Bacteria; kingdom Bacillati; phylum Bacillota; class Bacilli; order Caryophanales; genus Exiguobacterium; species Exiguobacterium sp. RIT452. The sequence continues at coordinate 607,935 of NZ_QXJB01000002.1, read as the reverse complement.
CTGAAGCGAAGTAAACACTTCGAACGATAAGAGGGTAAAGGAAGAACGCACAACCTTTCCCTGACCATTTTTGGACATGGAAAGGTTTTTTTCATTTTACCGTCCCACTCAACTAGGGGAAATGAGTACACCGTCAAATTCTTTTTTGGGAGGGTCAAACATGACAAACCTTAATCGCCGACTATTTACGTCGGAATCAGTAACTGAAGGTCACCCGGATAAAATCTGTGACCAGATTTCGGATTCAATTTTGGATGCGATTCTTGCAGCGGATCCAAACGCACGTGTTGCGGCAGAAACTTCTGTCACGACAGGACTTGTTTTAGTTGCAGGAGAAATTACGACATCGACTTACGTGGATATCCCGAAAGTTGTTCGTGAGACAATTCGCGAAATCGGCTATACACGCGCTAAATACGGTTTCGATGCAGACACATGTGCTGTATTGACTTCGATCGATGAGCAGTCAGCAGACATCGCTCTTGGTGTCGACCAGGCGCTTGAAGCACGCGAAGGAAACATGTCAGATGAAGAAATCGATGCAATCGGAGCAGGAGACCAAGGTCTGATGTTCGGTTACGCAACGAAAGAAACACCTGAACTGATGCCACTTCCGATTTCACTTTCACACAAACTTGCCCGTCGTCTTGCAGAAGTCCGCAAGACAGGACAACTCGATTACCTCCGTCCGGATGGTAAAACGCAAGTTACGGTTGAATACAACGAGAACAATGAACCTGTTCGCGTCGATACAATCGTCATCTCAACACAACATGCAGAAGAAGTAACGCTTGAGCAAATTCAAGCTGATCTGAAAGAACACGTCATCGCTCCGGTCATCCCGACGGAATACATTGACGCTGAAACAAAATTCTTCATCAACCCGACTGGCCGTTTCGTCATCGGTGGACCACAAGGTGATGCTGGATTAACAGGTCGTAAAATCATCGTTGATACGTATGGCGGTTACGCACGCCACGGCGGTGGTGCATTCTCTGGTAAAGATCCAACCAAAGTAGACCGTTCTGCTGCCTACGCAGCACGTTACGTCGCGAAAAACCTTGTCGCATCTGGTCTTGCGGAAAAAGCGGAAGTTCAGCTTGCTTACGCAATCGGTGTTGCGCACCCGGTTTCAATCGCTGTCGATACGTTTGGAACAGGTAAGCTTCCAGAAGCTCAACTGGTCGAATTGATTGCAGAAAACTTTGATCTTCGTCCTGCAGGCATCATCAAGATGCTTGATCTCCGCCGTCCGATTTACCGTCAGACAGCAGCATATGGTCACTTCGGTCGTACAGACATCGAATTGCCATGGGAGCAAACGGATAAAGCTGCTGCTCTTGAAGAGCAGGCAAAACGTTTCGCATAATCCTGAGTTCAGAAACTCCCTTTTGAAGGGTGTTTCTGAACTTTTTTTGTTTCTCCGGAACTTTGCAGGGAAACGACTGAAATTTCTAGAAAAGGGTAAAAGAAGATGAGTCTGTAAAAGGAAAAGGGGGATTTCGGTATGGAGATACGCGAAGCAGTTCCTGCTGATGCAGCACGCATTCATGATATTGCGCTCACGTCTTGGATGGATACGTACGAGGAAATCTATTCTGAGCGCTCGAAAGCCCATTTCGTTCAGGAAGCCTACCCGCAAGAAGAAGTCGTTCGGGCAATCCGGACAGCAGAAGAAGCGCGCGGAGAATATTTTAATGTAGGTCTGATCGATGGGGAGATTGTGGGATTCATTCATGCAATTGATGTCGACGGGACGTGGGAAATTGTCCGCCTCTATGTCCTGCCGAAATACCAACAGAACGGAATCGGGCGGCGGCTGATTCGAGAACTCGAGCGCCAAGGTGCTTCTCCCATCGAAGTGTACGTCGAATCACGTAATTATAAAGCCCGTCACTTTTTGACCTCGTTCGGCTTTAAAGAAGTCAGTGAAACGACGGAAGAAGTGTTTGGACAGGTGGAACCTGTGACGCGGCTGCAACGTATATATGAATAAGGGAAAAGAAATCCGACTTGAGGCGGTTTTGCTGAAGTCGGATTTGTTGCATACTAGATGGATATCTGATGAAGAGGTGAGCGTGTGGTAGAACAACCAACCGGAGTGATTGTCCTTGTATATCCACTCCAATTACGTGCCCGGCCGAGCGAAGCATTGATTCGCGTCTTGGAACGGGAATATGAAGTGCTTTTGGTCGATGCACCACGTCGTGTATCGTTTGAAGAACACCAACAATTATTAAAAGAAGCGTTACGGGAAGCCGGTAAACGAAAGCTTCCGATTCATATCATTGCCTGCAGCATGGGAGCACTCGTCGTGAACCGGCTGTTGCAGGAATACGAATTGCCGATCGCCAGTCTGTCATTCATCTCGCCATTGTTTGATTGGCACAATTCGAAACAGCTCGGCGGCGTCAAACAAGTATTTGCGAGTGCATTTGATCGTTTTCGCCCGGATGCACCGCTCGGGACGTTACCGTTTGGGCAAAACAATGAAGATGCGGTTCGTCTCGGTGAGTTGACGTATGCACAGTATCGCGAGATTGAAGAAGAGATCGTGTTGCATGATGAAGAGCGGAAAAAATTACCGCGTGTCCATCTCGCCTGTTTTTATGCGCCGGACGATCAGTTTGCCGATGTCAAGCTGACGCTCGAAGTGTGCCGGAAAATGGGAGGCGATCAGATTTATCTGCAGCGTCTTCACGGCTTCCCGCACTTTAGTTTCGAACGTTTGAACACACGGTTTGCCGAAAAATTACTGTTGTTCCTCAAACTCGTCGAAGAGTAAGAAGCCAATTCAAAAAGGAGGATGCCGTCGCCCGCGACGGTATCCTCCTTTTTTTAGTCGATGATTTGTTTTTTAAGCTTTTTTTCGATGGCGACGATGAAAGGCGGATTGTTTTGTTGATTTAAAAAGCGGTATTGTAAGACGGCATAATCTTGTTGGGACAGGAGCGAAACATAGTCGAGGACAGCGTCGCGTTCTTTACGTCCTTCGATATGTCCGTGATAAATCACGAGGACGATCATTCCTCCAGGCACAAGGACGGGCAGAAGGGCGCCGAGCGCCTCTAACGTCTCTTCCCCGGTCGTCGTAACTGATTTATCACTTCCCGGTAAGTAACCGAGATTAAAAACGCCGGCGCGGATCGGACGCTGTTCTTCGAACAGGCGTGCTCCGACATGGATGTGACTTTCGTGATACAAATCGACCCATTCCGAAACATGAGCTGCCTGCAACCGGCGTTTCGTCTCTTCAATCGCCTGCTCCTGAACATCAAAAGCGATGACCCGACCGCTTGGTCCGACTTGTTCGGCAAGGAAGTGTGTATCATGACCGTTCCCGGCGGTCATATCGACGACACAATCCCCTTCATGGATGACGGACTCCAGTAATTCTTTGGCGTAAGGTAATACTCGTGCAAGTGACATGGCATAAACTCCTCTTCCTGATAGCTGTTCTGTTTTTTCTAAGTACCCGCAAATCCGATCATTTAGTCAATTGTATCATTTTTCCGATTGTTCGTTTAAATCGAAGTTCCTTGACAGAGTACGATGCAATTTCGTAAAGTGGCAAGGTTGGAAACTATATTGGAGGAAACTGATCATGCCGAAATTACCTCGTGCGGTCTGGATTCTGGTATTGGCGATGGCGATCAATACAACAGGATCCTCTTTTTTATGGCCGTTTAATACATTATACATTCATGAATATTTAGGCGAATCGATGACAAAAGCGGGAATGGCGTTGTTCGTCAACTCGGCGCTTGCCATCGTCGGAAACTACATTGGAGGAAAAGCGTTTGACCGGCTCGGTGGTAAACGGACACTTGTCATCAGTGTCGTTGGTCTCGTTCTGGCTTCGGTCGGATTATGGATGTTCCACCAGACTTTCACCGGATACGTTCTGATGCTTGGATTGATTGGATTTGTCGGCGGGATGGTTTTCCCGACGATTTATGCGTTGACAGGTGTCATCTGGCCGGAAGGCGGAAGACGCGCCTTTAACGCGATTTATGTCGCCCAAAATGTCGGCGTTGCGCTTGGAACGGCAATCAGTGGACAGATTGCGGCGATTGACATTCAATTTATTTTCATCGCGAATCTTGTCTTGTACCTGCTGTTTGCGCTGGTGTTACTCGTTGGTCTGAACTGGATTCAAGTGAATTCGTTGAAACGCCAGACGACGACGTCAGGAGCCGAAGAACGTGAACCGTTATCGCGAGCTTCTGTCCGGACGATGCTGTACGTATCGATTGGTTACGCGTTGTTATGGTTCGTCTATGTCCAGTGGCAGGGAACATTTGCCGTCCATACGAAATCCCTTGGTGTTACGATTTCCGAGTATTCGATCCTCTGGACAATCAACGGAGCGTTGATTGTGTTTGCACAACCGTTGTTGACACCTGTCTTGCGGTGGTTTGGAGATGATTTGAAGCGTCAGTTGTTGACCGGGACCGGTATCTTCCTGCTGTCTTATTTGATTGTCCCGTTTGCCGGCGGCTTCAAGATGTTTTTAGTCGCCATGATTATCTTGACGATCGGGGAAATGTTCATCTGGCCGGCTGTTCCGGCAATGGCTGCACGCTTGGCACCGATCGGAAAAGAAGGGGAGTTCCAAGGATACGTCAATATCGCAGCATCGGCCGGACGGATGATCAGTCCGACCGTCGGTGGATTGATTTATGACGTCTCAGGAATGAATGCCGTCTTCTTGACGTTAATCGGACTGATTATCGTGGCCGGATTTACATTCATGCGGGCCGTTCCCAAAAAAGTACAACCATGAACAAAGGGAGGAAAAGTGTACGTTGCTTTTCCTCCCATTTTATTGCTCGAGAAAGCATAAAATGGATTAAATAGGGTAATTATTTTTTAAAAGGAAAAATTAATTAATTAACCAAATTAAAGGGAATGGTGTTTTGTCCGGCGTGTCACGTGTTGGAGGTGAAGAAGATGAGGCAGTGTATATTCATCGAAGATCAATCCACTTGGACGGCACTCATAAGAGGGAAGCCGCTCGATATTTTTTACAGTTATGAGTATGTCAAGTTGAACGCACGTTCTGAAGAATCGGCTGGTTTGATTTATTTCGAGGGGCAGTCGGGCGAATTGTTTTATCCTTTTTTAAAACGGCGAATCTTTGATACACCCTACTTTGACATCATCACACCTTACGGTTACGGAGGACCGGAAATTGTCGGGAAGTTGACGCCGCAGGAATTGGCACTGGCCAAAGGGTCATTTCGGCAATGGGCAAGACAACATCATGTCGTCTCGGAACTGATCCGGTTTAATCCGTTGACTAAAAACGAACAACAAGTTCCGGAATGGACGGAAAAAGAATTCATTCGACATACGACCAGCATCGATCTCCGCCCCTCTGTAGACGAAATCATACAGACCTTCCATAAAAAAAACCGGAGTATGATTCGCAAGTCCTTGGCGTCTGAACTGACGGTCCGCTGTGGAGCAAAAGAGGATTTACAGACATTCATTCAACTATATTATCAGACGATGGACCGAAAAGACGCTTCGCTACATTATTATTTTACGACAGACTACTTTGAACAATTGTTTCAGCCGACGGAACTTTGCCGGCCTGTCTTATTGATGGCCGAGTGGCAGGGACAGACAATAGGAGCGTACTTCATCTTATTAGGTCATGACTATGCGCACGGTCATCTGATTGGTTGTCAGCGGGACGAGCATAAACTGTTTCCCAACCAACGCCTTGAATATGAAGCGATTTTATACTCAAAAGCTGCGGGAATGGTCGAACAGCATTTGGGTGGCGGCTACAAGGAGCGCGACAGCTTGTTTGAAAGCAAATGCCGTTATACCGGATACCGGATGTTTGAATACCATCAAGGAAAAACGGTTTTATTGCCGCAGATCTACGAACAATTATGTAAGCAGTACGGTCGGAATGAAGCGGCAAATTATTTTCCCGAGTACCGGTATCATGAGACCGTCGTCTCGACTTGAATGGACCTGACAGTCTGCGGACTGTCATTTTTTTTGGTACGCTATCGGAGGGAGGGAAAACAATGAAAAAAACCGGTCTGATTTTTGATATGGATGGTGTCATCCTGGATAGTGAAATTCAATATTTTAAAGTGCATCAGCAGATGTTCCGGACATTAGCGATTCCGCTCGATCGTGTTCAATACGCGACGTTCATGGGGAAAACAGGGGACGAAATGTGGCAGGAACTGATCACCCAACATGATTTGCCGCATTCGACGGAATCGTTGCTTGCGCTTGAACATGAATTATTTCAACAGCATGCCAAGCCGGAAGAGTGTGGCTTAAAAGACGGTGTCCACGAGTTGATGGCGCTTGCGCGGACGGAGGGGTACAAGGTGGCCATTGCGTCATCGAGTTCACTTGAAAAAATCAAACGCGTCATCACACATTACGGATTGACGGTCGATGCGTACACGAGCGGATTTGAAGTCCCGCGGTCGAAGCCGGATCCGGCGATTTTCCGCTTGGCGGCACAACGGATTGACCAAGCACCGGAGGCTTGTATCGTGATTGAAGATGCAGCGAACGGGATGATCGGGGCGAAGGAAGCCGGAATGGAAGTCATCGCCTTGCTGGATGATCGGATGCCGACACAAATCCTGCATCACGCGGACCACGTCGTCTCGTCGCATGCGGCAATCGGAGAAATTTTACGGAACCGTTGACGATAAGGGAAGATTCAGCTTACACTAACATATAGATAGTCAATTGCGACGAACTGAAGTAGTAAGGGAGTCATTCCGTTTAGAGAGCTGGTGGTCGGTGCAAACCAGTCGGAATCGTCCGTGAACTCGTCAGGGAGCATGATTCGTGAACAGAAGTAGCGAATCCGGTCCTTCACACCGTTATCCGTGAATCAAGTGGTCTGTCTCGGCAGACAACGTGGGTGGTACCGCGGGAGACAAACCGGTCTTTCGTCCCTATTCCTAGGGGCGGAGACCGGTTTTTTGTATATTCAGAGGAGGAATAGAGATGCCGTACAATCATCGCGAGATCGAACCAAAGTGGCAAGCGCGTTGGGAACAAGACAATGCGTTCGTAACAACAGAAGATCCAGAAAAAGAAGGGTTTTATGCGCTAGACATGTTTCCTTATCCATCGGGAGCAGGACTGCATGTCGGACACCCGGAAGGATACACGGCAACGGATATCCTCGCCCGTATGAAACGGATGCAAGGTTATAACGTCCTTCACCCAATGGGATGGGATGCATTTGGTCTGCCGGCGGAACAATACGCCCTTGATACGGGAAATGATCCGCGGGAGTTCACCGCTCAAAACATCGAGACGTTTAAACGTCAGTTAAAAGATTTAGGATTTTCTTACGATTGGGACCGTGAAATCAATACGACGGATCCGAAATACTACAAATGGACACAGTGGATCTTTACGCAGTTGTATGAAAAAGGACTCGCGTTTGTCGATGAAGTCGCCGTCAACTGGTGCCCGGCGCTCGGAACCGTGCTTGCGAACGAAGAAGTCATCGACGGCTTATCTGAACGCGGAAACCATCCGGTCGTCCGTGTCCCGATGCGTCAGTGGGTCTTGAAGATTACGGATTACGCTGAACGGTTATTGGAAGATTTGGACGAGCTCGATTGGCCGGAATCCGTCAAGGAAATGCAACGGAACTGGATCGGTAAATCGGAAGGGGCGGAAATCGACTTTACGATTGACGGGCACAAAAAACAAGTGACGGTCTTCACGACGCGTCCGGATACCGTATTTGGAGCGACTTATCTTGTCCTTGCGCCGGAGCATCCGTTTGTTTCGGATATCACGACAGCCGATCACGCGGAAGCCGTCAACACGTACATTGCGTCAGTTCAGACAAAATCTGATTTGGAACGGACGGATCTCGCGAAAGAAAAAACGGGTGTCTTCACAGGCGCATTTGCCGTCAATCCAATTTCTGGCGAACGTCTTCCGATTTGGATCGCGGACTATGTCTTGTCAACTTACGGCACGGGAGCCATCATGGCAGTTCCGGCACACGATGAGCGGGATCACGAGTTTGCGAAACAGTTTGACCTTCCGATCATTGAAGTCGTACAAGGCGGTAACGTTGAGGAAGCGGCATATACAGGAGAAGGCGAACACGTCAACTCACAGATGCTCGACGGACTTTCAAAACAAGATGCGATCGACACGATCATCGCGGAACTGGAGACGAACCAAGTCGGCCGTAAGAAGATTACCTTCCGTCTACGGGACTGGTTGTTTAGCCGTCAACGGTACTGGGGCGAACCGATTCCGGTCGTCCATATGGAAGACGGAACGATGAAAACATTGGATAAATCGGAATTACCACTTGAGTTACCAATCATTCCTGAAATCAAGCCTTCCGGTACGGGAGAATCGCCGCTTGCGCTTGCTGAAGACTGGCTTGACTACACGGATCCCGTCACTGGACTCAAAGGGCGCCGTGAAACGAACACGATGCCGCAATGGGGCGGAAGCTGCTGGTACTATCTTCGTTTCATCGATCCGCATAACGAAGACGCAATCGCGGATCCGGAGAAATTAAAGTACTGGCTACCGGTCGACATTTATATCGGTGGAGCAGAGCATGCCGTTCTTCACTTGCTGTACGCCCGTTTCTGGCATAAAGTCTTGTACGACATCGGTGTCGTACCGACGAAGGAACCGTTCCAGAAACTATATAACCAAGGGATGATCCTTGGCGAAAACAACGAAAAGATGTCGAAATCACGCGGAAACGTCATCAATCCGGATGAAATCGTCAAATCACACGGAGCTGATACGCTTCGTTTATATGAAATGTTCATGGGACCACTGGATGCGTCCGTTTCGTGGTCTGAAAATGGACTCGATGGAGCACGTCGCTTCCTGGATCGTGTCTGGCGTCTGTTCGAACGGACAGCTGATATTCAAGACGTGACGACGGTCGATGCGGACTTTGAACGCGTTTACCATCAGACGGTCAAAAAAGTAACGGAAGACTTTACGAATATTCAATTCAACACAGGAATCTCGCAGTTGATGGTCTTCGTCAACGAAGCGAACAAACAACCTGTATTACCGCGTCACTTCCTGCGTGGATTCGTTCAATTGTTGACACCGGTTGCGCCGCACCTCGGTGAAGAGTTATGGGAACAACTTGGTTTTGATGACACGTTGACGTATGCCGCTTGGCCGACATTTGACGAGACGAAACTCGTGAGTGATACGATGGAATTCGTCATTCAAGTCAACGGGAAAGTCCGTTCGAAACTCGTCATCGGTATCGACGCAACAAAAGAAGAAATTGAAACACTTGCATTTGCGGATGAAAAAACGCAAGAGTGGATCGGCGATAAAACGGTTCGGAAAGTGATTGTCGTTCCGAAGAAATTGATTAACATCGTAGCGAACTAACAAAAAACCCCTCGTCTGAAGCATTCAGGATGAGGGGTTTTTGTCGATATCCGTCGCAAGTCCGCTTTTTTTTTAGGGCGCCTTCTGCTAAACTGAATCAGAAACCGAGACAGAAAGGCGATTTGTGTAAATGAAACGAACTTATATAGTCTATACAACGATTTTTGCCGTTGTCTCCGGTCTGATTCTTTGCGTGTTGCTCGTTTTCTCGAAACCGGAAACGGTGGCACAAATCCAAGAGACCTTTGCAAAAATTGAGACACAATCCAAACATCAGGCAGCAGTGAAACAAGTTCCGCCTAAAACACCTTCTTCGATTCCGAATCCGGAAGAACCGTTGATCAAAAATGTCCAGCAGATGTTATACGATGATTCGATCGGCTCGTATCTCGTCGTGACGGAAGATTATCGCTTTTTTGAAATCAGTGGAACCGGTGAACGGATCAATGCCTCTTTCCAAATTGAAGAGGATGGAAAGTTAATGTTGTCAGGACTGGACGGCATGACACTCGTCGACGGAGAAACTGTCGCCTTGCTGACTTCCAATCAGATTCTGGTGACTGTGAAGCGAGAAGACGGCGTCTGGAAGGAAGACAAACGGGAAAAAGTAGCCGGTACGACGATTCGGGACAGTTTTCACGGACTTGGTTACGATATGAAAGAAAAACAGTTTTATACGATCAACCATATTCGTTCCTTAAATCGAAGCGAGTTGACGTATTTTGCGACGAAGCAAGATGAACTTAAAATCGATCCGGATGCGACGGCCAAAGAAAAGCGGTTGCTAAAGAAAAAACAAAAACCACCGTATTTGACGGTCGTCGCCCGAAAACGCATCGATACGGCAGGCGGAATGCGCAGTGATGTCAAAAAAGCCTTTACGGAGAACTTCCGACCGATTGGTCTTGCCGAACGACAAGGTCGGATTTATACGCTTGATTCGGAAGCGTTATACCTGTATTCGATTGATACGAAGGATGTGACAATCACAGGAGAGTCAGCCAGCCCGAAAGTATACGGTGCGGAAGGAATATTTGTTCAGGACAATGAGTTATTTGCTCTGATTGAGACGGACAAGTTTTCGAGTCGTTCCTTTACGCCAATCGATTAAAAAGGCTAGCTCCCTGACGGAACTAGCCTTTTTTTATGTCGCTGTGAGGGCAGCGTTCGTCCCGGCGCAGTGTCCGGTCACGAAAGCAGCCGTAATGTTGTAACCACCGGTGTAGCCGTGGATATCTAAGATTTCGCCGGCAAAAAACAATCCGTCGGCTTTCTTTGACATCATCGTTTTCGGCTGGATTTCCTTGATGGACACTCCGCCTCCCGTAACGAATGCTTTATCAAAATCGAGTGTCCCGATGGCTTGAAGCGGGAACCGCTTAAGTGTCGCCAGAAACTCGGTGAAGTCTTGTTTTTTGATTTGAGTGCAGACTTCGTCACCAAAACCGATTCGGGCGAATAACAGATCGAGCAGCCGTTCCGGCACAAAACCTTTAAACGCATTGCGGACCGTTTTTTTCGGATTCGCCGACAAGGCAGCTTGGAAACGTTCGGTCAAAGCACCAATTGATTCTTCGGGGAACATGTCAATCGAAAGATGAACAACCCGTTCACCGGAGCGTTTTCGTTCCTTGATCGTATATTGACTGCAACGTAAAGCAATCGGACCACTCAGTCCAAAATGGGTGAACAGTAAGTCACCGGTATGCGTTTTGATCGGCTTGTCCTTTTTTCCGTGAACAGTCAAGGCGACGTCACGTAACGACAGACCTTGTAACGTTTTTTCCTGGATAAACGAATCGTTTAGCAAGATCGGAACTTCCGTCGGGAAAAGCTCCGTAATCGTATGACCGGCTTTTTGTGCCCACGGATAACCGTCGCCGGTTGATCCCGTATGCGGCACCGATTGTCCGCCGACAGCGACGACACAGCTTTTGGCTTCAAGTCGGGTCCCGTCAGCCAATAAAACGGCTGCGAACGAACCGTCCGGATGGAAATCAAGGGTCGCGACTTCGGCATTTATCTGAATTTCTGCACCGTGTTGCCGGATTTGATCAATCAAAACGCGGACGACATCGGCCGCTTTATCGGAAACGGGAAACATCCGTCCGTTGTCTTCTTCTTTTAAGGCCACACCGAACCCTTCGAACAGTTCGATGATCGATTCATTATTGAACTGGGAAAAGGCACTGTAGAGGAAACGGCCGTTTCCCGGAATCGATTGAACGAGTTCCTCCAGTGGTTTACGGTTCGTGACGTTACATCGACCGCCGCCGGAAATGGCAAGTTTCCGACCGAGTTTACTTCCTTTATCGAGCAAGAGCGTCTTTGCTCCTGCCTGTAACGAGGCGAGTGTTGCCATTAAGCCGCTGGGCCCGCCTCCGATTACGATTACATCATACATGTGGTCACCTCATTCGTTAGATTCTGCTTGTTCCACTTTAGCAGAAGTTTGTTCTGTAAACAAACCGTCTCTTTCTTTTATGGAAGCTGAGCGGTATAATGATTTGCAATTGTGCAAGAGAGAACTTGTATATTGAGACGTCGGTCGATTCAAGAAAAATAGAAAGTGCGAGGAAGGTTATCATGTCCACTGTCAGCAAAAAACAAGAGACTTCATCAAGCAATACCGGCTTTGTTCGTGGAACGATGCTGCTGTCGGGCGCATCACTCATTTCACGAGCCCTTGGTTTGATCTATCTGTTTCCGTTCCAGTTTATGGTCGGAGCGACAGGTATCATGTTTTATACGTACGCCTATAACTATTATGCCATCATGATTGGTCTTGCGACGGCCGGTATCCCGGTTGCGGTCTCGAAGTTTGTCGCGAAGTACAATGCGATGGGGGAATATGATACGAGTGAACGGTTGTACCGTTCAGGACTGAAAATCATGTCCATTACCGGTGTGATTTCGTTCTTAGCCCTATTTCTACTGGCTCCGTATTTGGCCCACCGTGCGATCCCCGGAGGAGACGTCAATTCGGCAGCCTATATTGATGCCGTCACGATGACGATTCGTGGTGTCAGTTTCGCCTTGATACTGATTCCGGCAATGAGTATGACGCGTGGATATTTCCAAGGGTACCAATCGATGGGACCGACGGCGATTTCGCAAATTCTGGAACAGATTGTCCGCATCATCTTTTTACTGGCCGGTGTCAGCATCGCGATTTATTTGTTTGATTCAGATGCGGCCTGGGCCGCGACGATTGCGACGTTCAGTGCCTTCATCGGTGCGATCGGAAGCGTCGCCGTGCTTGTCTACTACTTCCGCAAACGGGCACCCGGTCTGAAAGCCATGCGTGACGGTCAAACGGTCGTGTCACCCGACCGCCCGCTGTCCGGTCTGTATAAAGAGTTGTTAACTTATGCGATTCCGATCGTCATGGTCGGCTTATCAACACCGCTCTATCAGGTCATCGATCAAAATACGATGAATGCGGCCTTACAAAGCATCGGTTATACGTTGGAAGCAGCAGGAAATGCGACGGCCTATCTGATTGCAGATAGTCATAAAATCGTCTTGATTCCGGTGTCGGTTGCAACCGGGTTGTCGTTATCGGCGACACCTCTGTTGACGGCATCTTTTACACAAGGCGATATGCGAAAAGTCCGGAAACAGATTTCGCAAATTTACCAGCTGGCCTTTTTCGTCACGATTCCGGCTGTCGTCGGGATGATCTTATTAAGTGAAGAAACATTCCGCGTCCTGTTCCCGAAAGATCAAGCAGCGTGGGTCTATCTGTTGAGTTATGCACCAAGTGCATTGTTCCTTGCACTTTATTCGGTCACGGCGGCTGTCCTGCAAGGGATCAACCGACAATATTTTACGATTGTCGCGACGCTTGCCGGTCTGCTGACGAAATATCTGCTCAATGCACCGTTGATTCATTGGGTGGGCGACGGAACGGGTGCCGGGTATGCAACGATACTCGGGTACCTCGTCGCAACAGGATTAATGTTCTTCCGCATCACGCAAACGGTCAAATTCCCGTTCAGCACGGTCTTGCGGCGGACGTCGCTCATCATGATTCTCAGTGCCATCATGGGAGCGAGTGTCGCGCTCGTCAAATGGGGCTTAACGAGTTGGCTGCCTGAAACGATGCTTGGTTCGCTGACAGTTTTGATTGTCGGTGCAGGTGTCGGAATCGGTGTATTCGCCGGGCTGGCGATTTGGAGTGGACTGGCAGAAGCTGTACTTGGACGAAAATTTTCAATGAAACGAGGACGAGGAAATGCGTCTAGATAAATTACTCTCAAACATGGGAGCCGGATCGCGCAAAGAAGTAAAACAATTACTCAAATCCGGTGCGATTCAAGTTGACGGAGAAATCGTGTACGATCCGAAGCAACATGTCGATACGGAACAGCAACACGTACTTTTATACGGGGAACCGGTCACGTATCAAAAGTTCATCTATTTGATGATGAACAAACCACCGGGTGTGATCAGTGCAACAGAAGACAAGCGGGATCAAACCGTCATCGATCTATTATTCGAAGATGTCACCTACTTCAAACCGTTTCCGGTTGGTCGACTCGACAAGGACACGGAAGGGTTATTGTTGCTGACGAACGATGGTTCATTCAACCATGCATTGATGTCGCCGAAAAAGCATGTTGAAAAAGTCTACTATGCCGAAGTCATCGGTATGTTGACGGAAGACGACATCGAGGAAGTGGCAGAAGGTGTGACACTTGAAGATGGATACAAAACAAAACCGGGTAAGCTGGTTATCCTGGAAGCGACGGAAGACACGTCGACACTCGAGTTGACGATTACGGAAGGCAAGTTCCATCAGGTTAAACGGATGATGCTTGCGCTCGGAAAAGAAGTGACGTATCTGAAGCGTTTGTCGATTGGGCAGTTACCGCTTGATTCGACGCTTGAAGCAGGGGAATACCGTGAATTGACACGAGGCGAGTTGGCCTTGTTTGACTGGAAACCGGAATGAAAAAAGGACGCTCTTCTTAATGGAAGAGCGTCCTTTGTCGATTATTCGATTATTGGTTGCGAAGTGCTTCGGCGATCGGGAATGGACCACTTAATACTTCGAACTGACGGGTTTGTGTCGGGTGATCGATTAACGTCACGAAAAGTGCTGCGACATCGTCACGCGGAACTTCACGTCCCTCATAGGACTCAAAATGTTCTTTTGTCTCAATCGTACCGGTCGGCTCATCATAGCTGAGTGGACCCGGACGAACGATTGTATAATCAAGACCACTATCTTTTAAATGGCGGTCCGCTGCACCTTTTGATTCAAGGTAAACTTTTAAATCACCTTGCGGATGATCGGCACCAACTGAACTGAGCATCAAGAAGCGTTCAATGCCGTTTGCTTTTGCCGCATCGATGACTTTGATGGCACCATCCTGATCGACAGCACGTGTTAATTCTTCAGAAGCACCACCGGCACCGGCTGCGAAAATCACGACGTCGGCATCCTTGACGACTCCTGTAACGTCCTTCGTCAAATCACCGAGGCGGACTTCAGAAGCACCCAGTGCGATCAAATCATTGATTTGATTTTCTTCCCGTACGACGGCAATGGCTTGATGCTGTCCCTGTTTGCCGATCAATTCCACCATTTTCCGACCTGTTGTTCCGTTTGCTCCAATAATTAAAATATTCATAAGCTCATCTCCTTCTCAAACTAGATATACCCTGCTTGAAAAAAAAATAACAAAAAAAGACGCGAAGGATTCGCGTCGTAACAGAAAATAGTGTGATGAAACATCTTAATCAGCCGGCTTGTCGTTGTTTTTTACTTGATGTCCAAGTACCGCGTCTTGGGCTTACAATGAGGTTGTTATATTCGAGCACATTCAAGTCACGCTGGACGGTTCTTGACGTAATGCCGAACTCTTCAACCAAGTCTGCTGTCGTAGTAGCTCCGTTCTCATTAATATAGAGATAAATCGATTTAATCCGGGTCAACATACGGTCTGTAGAATCTTTCATTGGTATAACCACTCCCCCAATGGATAGAATAGTGTTCTAAAGCTTCGGGTGACAAAAGACGATGATTCATTAAGTTGTTTCGCCTTTAGTATAACGCTTTTGCTATAGAATGCAAGTAATTTAACCGAACGTTTTCAAAAAACACACATTCAATCAATACTCATTAACGAATGAATAGTCTTTTTTATGACGTTAATGTTCGTTTAAAAGCTAATGACAAAAGATTTAGTATTTTGGATGTTCGTAAATGTCAAATTTTCGCTATACTTAGAGATGAACGAATTAGCGGATAAGGGAGAGAAGTCAAATGGTTAATTGGAAAGAAGAAGTATTGGCTCGACGCGAAGATCTTTTAACCGATTTAAAAGACCTGTTGCGGATTCCAAGTATCCTCGATGAGACGACGATTCAAGAAGGGGCACCGTTTGGGGGAGAAGTCAAACGTGCACTCGATTGGATGCTTGCGCTCGGAGAACGGGATGGATTCATCACGAAAAATGTCGACGGTTATGCCGGACATCTTGAATACGGTCAAGGAGAGGAATTACTCGGGATTTTATGTCACTTGGACGTCGTCCCTGCCGGAGGCGATAACTGGACGTATGGACCGTTTAATCCGACGCTTTCAGATGGAAAGTTGTACGCTCGGGGAGCAATCGATGATAAAGGACCGACGATGGCGGCGTATTACGCGTTGAAAATCGTTAAGGAATTAGGTTTGCCTCTTTCCAAACGAATTCGCTTGATTGCAGGCGGAGATGAAGAAAGCGAATGGCGTTGTGTGAACCATTACTTCAAACATGAAGAAATGCCGACGCTTGGATTTGCACCGGACGCCGATTTCCCGATCATCAATGCGGAAAAAGGATTGTACGATGGTTTGCTGACACAGGGTAAACCCGTTCAAGCAGCGGACACCGGCTACCAACTCGTCCGTTTTGAAGGCGGAGAACGTCCAAATATGGTTCCGGGACATGCGACAGCAACTGTTCATGTTGCGGAGTACGGCACGATTGAAGATTCATTCCATCAGCATCTGGAAGAACAAGGATTGACGGGAACCGTGAAGCAGACGGCAGAAGGACTCGTCTTTGAGGTAATCGGAGTCGCGGCGCATGCGATGGAGCCGGACAACGGTAAAAATGCAGCGCTCCATTTGGCGCGTTTCTTAAGTACACTTCATCTGGATTACAATGGTCGCCGTTACATCGAGATGGCGATGCATATGTTCCGCGATTCCCGTGGTGTTGCGCTTGGTGTTGCGGCATCGGACGAAACGGGAGACTTGACGATCAACGGAGGTGTGTTCCGTTATGAGAACGGTCAAGGAACAGCTTCGATCAACATTCGTTATCCATACAGTGCCGATTTTACGGAACGGTTGCAACTGATCAAAGAAGCTGCGATCGCATACGGCTTTGAATTACAAACACGCACACATATGACACCGCACCATGTCGATCCGGATCATGAATTGGTTCGCACGCTGAGTGCCGTCTATGAACGGCAGACCAACCAAAAAGCAGACTTGATCGCCATCGGTGGCGGCACATACGCCCGTTCGCTGACGGCTGGAGTTGCTTTTGGACCGGTCTTCCCGGGTGGACCAGAAGTGGCGCACCAAGTCGACGAGTATGTCGATTTCGAAGAGTTGCTGTTAGCAGTCGCCATTTATGCAGAAGCAATTTACGAATTGGCAAAATGACGTCAACAAGCACTAACCGGACGTTTATCTGTCCGTGAATTTTATATGAAATGAATCCCCCGCATCCATCGTGATAGGGGGATTGATTCTTAAAAGGGAGTCGATTGTGATTCATCGTCAAAAATATCATTTCCAAGCACTCTATTTTTTCATCTTTTTTGGGCAAGGTGCACTTATTCCATATTTAACGCTTTATTTTTCAAATGATGCGTTTCAGCTATCGGCTTCCGAAATTGGAACGATTGTCGCAATCGGTCCAATCCTGTCGATTGTCCTGCAACCGTTATGGGGAATGGCAGCCGATCGGTTCGGCCGTCCGAAACGATTGTTGCTTGTCGCTTTGCTTGCAGCCGGTGTCTTGACGCTCAGTTATTTGCTGACATCCGTATATCTCTTGTTGCTGTTGATTGCTTCCCTGTGGGCACTGTTCCAATGCGCGCACATTCCGCTCGTCGACACGTTGGCGATTGAGTTCTCGAAAAGAAAGTCTGTGGATTACGGAGCCTTACGCTTGTTTGGTTCTGCCGGTTTTGCGCTTGCCGTGTTCATTTTAGGGCAGGTGACGGAACAGGGGACACTCGGTGCCATCTTTTACGCGAGTGGAGCAGCCATGGTCCTCGGCTTTCTGGTCCTGATCGGAATCGAAGAAGAAACGGTCGAGTCCGTCACGCGCGAGCACGTACCGTTAGCTAAACTGTTTTCGAATAAACGGTTTTTGCTTTTTTTAGCCGGGGGAAGTCTGATTTTCGGTCCGATTTTCGCGAATAACTATTATTTTGGGAGCTACGTGACGATTCGCGGCGAATCGACGGCACTCGTCGGCACGTTATTTTTTGTGGCAGTCTTATGTGAAATTCCGTTCATGCGTATTGCGACACGGGTGATGATGCGGGTTGGTCCGATCCCTGTCCTGGTGTTCGTCTCTTTATTATCGGCCTTACGAACCGGTATCTTGGCACTGGAACCACCCATTTATACGTTATGGCTACTCGCTGCCCTGCAAGGACTGATCATCGGATTACTGATTCCTGTTGCGCTCGACTACGTGCGCTCGCTTGTCCCGCCTTCGACGGTCGCGACGGCAGTCAGTACCTATATGGCGACAACGACAGGTCTTGCGACTGCTTTGTTTAACTTAATGAGCGGGATTGTTTTTGATCAAAGCACCATCTATGCGGTATTTTGGGTATATACAGGTAGTAGCTTGTTAGGTGCTTGTTTGTATTTGATCAGCGCAAAAATCAAGGAGTGATCCGCGTGGAACAACATTATTTCATTGCTCTTTCGACAGCGGACGAAACGCTGACACAGTATGCGTCCGCATTAAAATTGCATGATTACTACAAGACGGTGTACGAACCGGATGAATATCATCTGACCCTTCGATTTTTGGGTGCACTGACAGAGTCAGAGCTACTGAATTGGCGACAACGTCTGGCAGAAATCGCTCAAACGATTTCTCCTTTTACATTAGAAGTGGATCATCTCGAACGGTTTGGTCTGGCGGAACGACCTCGTGTGTTTGCCGTTGGTCCGCGGCGTGAAGAAACGTTAGTTCAACTCGCGGCTCAACTGGATCCCGAGCCTTCTAAACCGTTTGTTCCGCACATCACCCTGGCGAAAAAGTGGAATCAAGAAGTGTCCCTGCTTCCACCGGAACAAACTCCTTCTTTCAGCATATCCGTGAAAGAAATCGTTCTCTATAAAATTTGCCCCGCCGATCGACCGCGTTATCAGGCTGATACACGGTTTCGAATCGGGAAGAAACAATGAGGTGACACGATGGCATTATTGATGAAACTGTATGATTTGGAAAGCCGCTATGAACGAAATCCATTGGAAGTTTCAAAACGTTTTAAGGAACAACAGATTGTGGATCATGCAAACGTCTTAAAAAAATGGGAGACCGGTGAACTGTTTCCGGGTGAAACCATCGTCCGTCCTAAGAAATGGTGGCAACCCTTTAAAAAAGCGGAAGTGTTTCAAGTCCCCGGAAAACAAATTTCAAAGTCGGCTTTTGAGAAATGGTATAAAAAACGAGTGGAAGTCCAAAAGCTGATTTATGTCGCCGGTGGTGCGACGGAAGAAGACATTTGGCGGTTACCGTTAAGACGGCATCTGGATTTTTATCAAATGCTGCATCTGCTGAATGATCAGTACGGAATGTTTTATCGTGCCGTCATTTATTATCAGCAAGGTGAAGTCGAACTCAGTCCCTTTATCGTCGGTCCGTCGGCAATCTATGTGCTCGATTGGCTGGACGGGGAAGAAAGTATCTATCATATCAAACGAAGCAAACTTTGGCGGGAACAGCCTTTTAAAGCCTCTCCGAAAAATATCGTCAACCCGTTGATCAGCTTGAAACGGACGGAAGATGTCCTGCGAACGATTCTTGGGGTGGACTTTATGTTACCGATCGAACGCGTCGTCATCGCTTCGCAAGGGTACTTTGATCAAATCCCGAAGGAAACGACAACGACCTATGTCAGTAAAGTGGATTTCACGGAGTGGTTGCGGAAAATGAACGCGTCCGCGCCGCACACAAAAGCGTTTCAAATGCGGGTCTGTGAACAAATATTAAAGGAAACGGCGTCCATTACTTTTCAGATGGCACTTAACAGTCAGGAAAACGAACGGATTCGGGAATGAGGAGGGAAGCGACAAGATCGCCGATTGTCGCGCGAACAGATGATAAACAGTGAATCGGGAACACAACAAATCAAACTCATCTCAGCCGAGTTCATGACATTTCAAACCATCTCGATGGAGACGACGACATGGTTTTCGCAAGAAGACTTTGTTTTGATATCCGACGGACAGCCGATCGACTACCAAATCAGCAATCAGGAAGAACGGGACGGGCGCGTCACATTGACACTGATGCTTGATCGTTCCGTTGACATAGAGCGTTGTTATGAAGTTGTATTTATGAATCAGGAGCGGTACCGTGTCCTTCCGAGTCGAATCGTCCGAACGTTGTTATTTGACAGCAGATACAGTTACGAAGGTCCTTTAGGGTTGGTCATGCAGAAAGAAACCATGACATTGCATGTCTGGTCGCCGCTGGCAGAACAGATTGAGTGTGTTCTGTACACGCCGGAAGAAGAAGAACTGGAAACAATTGAGCTGGTTCGAGCAGAGCGGGGCGTACACCGTTTAGTGTTGCCGCGTCAACGCGAACATTGCTTGTACCGTTACCGCGTCACGACGTACCTCGGAACGACGGAAATCGTCGATCCTTATGCCAAAGCAATCAGTGTCAACGGACGTTTTGGCGTGTTGCTTGATGTAGAACATGAAATTCGACAACGTTTTCCTAAACGACAAAAGCGACCGATCCTGATCAAACCGACGGATGCGATTGTTTATGAAGCTCATATTCGCGATTTTACGATTGATCCGTCGTCAGGTTCAACGCACCCGGGACAATATGTAGGGGTCTCGGAGTCGGGAACTGTTTCGCCGGAAGGGCGGATGACAGGACTGGATTATTTACTTGAGTTCGGCGTGACGCACATGCAATTGCTTCCGGTTCATTTCTTTTCAACGACAGAAGAAAAAAGCCGCCTTCCGTATAACTGGGGATATGATCCTGAGCAGTGGTTCGCACTGGCGGGAAGTTATGCGAGCGATCCGTCTGATCCTGCGGTCCGGATTTTAGAGTACGTCGAGATGATCGAGCGATTGCATGCGGCAGGAATTCGGGTGACGTTTGATGTCGTCATGAATCACGTGTACATCCGTGAACGATCGGCACTGGAACACCTGGTGCCGGGTTATTATTTCCGGTATGAACTGGACGGTACGCTCGCGAACGGGACGGGCGTCGGAAACGATACAGCATCGGAGCGCTTTATGATGAGGCGACTGATCGTAGACTGTTTGACGTACTTCGCTGAAGTCTTCCGGATTGATGCCTTCCGATTTGATTTGATGGGGATTCACGACATCGAAACGATGAATGCCGTTCGTTCTGCACTGGATGTCATTGATCCGACCATTCTCGTATACGGAGAAGGATGGGATTTGGCGACGCCGTTGCCGTATCGTCAAAAAGCAATCAGTTCCTTGGCGTCACAGATGCCGGGTATTGCCCATTTTAACGATGTCTTCCGTGATGCTTTAAAGGGATCGACATTTAGCGAAACCGATCGGGGATTCATCTCCGGTGACGGTTGGCGGGAAGGGGAGGTTCGAAACGGGATGGCGGGCAGTGTCACGATTGACCACCAGACAGACGGGCGTTTTCCGGAACCAACCTATTCGATCAATTACGTTGAGGCGCACGATAACCATACGTTGTATGACAAATTGCTCCTTTCAAGACCGGATCTCGAGGAAACGACCCGTTTGCGGATGAGTCGACTTGCCCAAACGATCATTTTTCTATCAGCGGGGATTCCGTTTATTCATGCCGGACAGGAGTTCGGACGGACCAAACAAGGGGTCGAGAACAGCTACAATGCCCCGGATGCCATCAATCGACTGGACTGGACGTTACGCGACAAGCATTTTGAAATGGTCGAGTACCTCAAAAACATCCTACAAATCCGCCGGATGCATGGTGGGTTCCGCCTTCATCGCGCCAATCAAATTCAAGAACTGTTTCATTTCTTGCCGATGCGTCCGGGTGTCATCGCCTACGAAGTGGAAGCGGTCCATTCCTATGATGCCTGGCAACGGACGTTGGTCGTACACAATGTGACGATGGAGCCGGTTGAGGTGGCACTCGATCACAGCAGGTGGAACGTACATGTTCAGGGTGACTATGCCTCCGTCACACCGATTGAGAAAGGTGTAGCGCAGATCACGGTCCTTCCGTTGTCAACAACGATCGCAACATGTTAAGATAAACTTTGTGCCCTCAGGCAAATCTACTAAAAAGTTGAGCGGATTATAATGGAATTAGATATTTTAGATGCGCTTGGCGAAGGCTGGACCCTTACGCCAGCAGGTGGAATCACGGGAGAAGCCTACATCGCTTCGACCGGCCAATCGAAACTCTTTTTAAAACGAAACTCCTCGCCTTTTCTGGCGATTTTATCAGCGGACGGCATCGTACCGAAGCTGCTTTGGACAAAACGAATTTACAGCGGCGATGTCATCAGCGCGCAACAATTCATCGAAGGACAGGAACTTGAGCCGGAGATGATGGAACGACCGGAAGTCGCCCGATTGCTCGGTAAGATTCATGATTCCAAAGAGTTGCTGTTTATGTTGCAACAACTGGATCAACGACCAATCGAGCCGGATGAACTGTTGCGGCAGTGTCGTTTATACTTCCAACCAAACGATCTCGCACAACCGCAACTCATTGAGCAGGCGATCGATTATTTATCCGATCAGTTGCCATACGTCAGAACGGATGAACAAGTCGTCTGCCACTCGGATTTGAACCATAACAATTGGTTAATCGGGACAGATGGTCATTTGTATCTAAATGATTGGGATGATGCCATCATCGCCGACCGGGCGTATGATCTCGGAATGATGTTGTACAGTTATGTGGATGAGGAATTTTGGCCGGAATGGTTCGCAAGTTACGGTCATCCCCTAACGGCTGAATTAAAACAACGGATGCACTGGTACGTTGTTGCCCAAGCCGTGTTGTCGATTTATTGGTATGAAGATACGGCTCATCCTGATGCTGAAGACAGTTATCTTTTTTTAGAACAGTTACTTGAACCGGATCAAGGATGAGTATTGATTGACTCTTTTTGGACCGGATCACGAAAAAACGTGTGGACACAACATCACTGTGTCCACACGTTTTTTTTAGCCTTCTGCAATTTTGATTTCTTGTTCGATATCGTGACTTTCGAGATCCGCCTCGCGGTAAGCAGTTGTCGTCGGCAGCCGAAGGTCGAGCCGTGGTTTCTCCTCGAACGTGACCGTCACGCGATTGACCGTATAGTCAAACACGTGGCCGCCGCCACTTCGTTCCTTGTCGATGAAGTGAAGGTGATAACCGGCGACGGCGATACCGTGACCAAACCGGGGTGTGTAATAGCCGGCCAGTGTGCCTTCCGTCTGCTCGAACGTCCGGGCGCTTTGCGTGGCCACGGCTTCCGTAATCGGACGGAATGGTTTTTCTTGGCGGGCGACAGTCCGTGTCTTGACTTCACTGAACTGTCCTTCGATCCGGACAGCATAAAAACTGTTGATTGTACCGAGTTGTTCACTCAACCACTGTTCAAAATCCTGTTTTGTCATTTCCTGATTGACGGACAGTGTCTGTTCCGGCGTGAACCGTGTCAGTGAACAAAAGGGAGTGGTCGTCTCCGGATCAAGAGGACGTGCGCTGCCGTCCGACCGGAGTTGATAGAAGGAACCGTCAAAACCAATCATTTCACCATCGAGGTGATCAAACGTTCCGATTCCAAAGTCGTGTCCTTCGAGAATGGAGGCATAACTCGTTTCGCTCTCAAAAACACCATCGAGCAAGGCCATCATCGTCGAGATTTGAAGTAAGGTGTCCTCACGCTGCATCGTATCCATCTCCTATCAGTTGAGTTGATCCAAGTGTACTTCTTTACCGAGTGTAATGTTATCGCTGTAATCGATTGGAACATCAACGATGACCGGACCTTCTGTTTGCCACGCTTCTTCCATGACGGCGATGAGTTCAGACGGATGATTGACACGCAAGCCTTTTGCACCAAAGCTTTCAGCATATTTCACAAGATCCACTTCACCGAACGACGTGCCGGATTTTCGTTTGTATTTCATCTCTTGTTGGAAAGCCACCATGTCAAAGCCGCTGTCGCGCCAAACGAAATGGACGAGCGGGGCATTCAACCGGACGGCTGTCTCAAGCTCCATCGCTGAGAAGAGGAAACCACCATCACCTGAGATCGAGACGGCTTTTTTACCTGGACGAACCAGTGTTGCGGCAATCGCCCAAGGCAATGCGACACCTAACGTCTGCATCCCGTTACTGAACAGTAAGTGACGTGGTTCGTAAGACCGGAAATGACGTGCCATCCAGATGTAGTGCGAACCGACGTCGACCGTAACCGTCACATCGTCAGCGATTTGTTCCCGTAAGGTTTTCATGAAGTAGAGCGGATGCGTTAACGGTGAATCCTTGACGATCGGTGGGATGTCCCGCTCTTCGAGACGTTGTTGTAAACCGCGTAAAAATTCCGTCGAACCGGTTGGCAGGCTCAGCGGATTGAGTCGATCAGCCAATGCGTCGATGGTTGCAGCGACATCCCCGACGAGTTCACGGTCCGGACGATAGAAATGATCGATTTCAGCCCGCATTTGATCCAAGTGAATCAAAGTCCGTTCGTGGGACGGTTGATTCCAGAACTTCGGATCGTAACCGATCGGGTCATATCCAACGGCTAACACGAGATCGGCTTCGGCGAGCAAGGCATCTCCCGGTTGATTGCGGAACAAACCGACACGTCCATAAAAATTCGATTCGAGCTCCCGTGACAATGTTCCGGCTGCCTGGAACGTCTGGACGACCGGAATCGAAACGCGTTTCAACAGCGCACGGATAGCTTGAACGACATGAGGTTGACTGGAACGCATGCCGAGTAACAAGACGGGTAATTGTGCTTTTTCAATCAGATTTGCTGTCTCGTTGATCCATTCTTCGGGTGCGATGCCGAGTTTTGGTGTTGGGACTGCTTTAAAGGAAGTGACGTTTGATTCACTGAGACCAACGTCTTGCGGAATGCTGACGAAAGCAGCGCCGGATGTTGTTTCGGCAGTTCGGAATGCATTCGAAAGGACTTCCGGGATGTTGTCTGCATCTTGAACTTCGGCACTGAAATTCGTGATTGGTGTGAAGAGAGCTTGATTGTCCATCGATTGATGGGTCCGTTTCAAACGATCGGCACGCGTCACGGCACCGGCAATCGCGACAACGGGGTCACCTTCCGAATTGGCCGTCACTAGACCGGTTGCGAGGTTCGAAGCCCCTGGACCGGAAGTTACGAGGACCACACCCGGTTTATCAGTCAAGCGGCCGATGGCTTGTGCCATGAAGGCGGCGTTTTGTTCGTGGCGTGCGACAATCAATTCTGGTCCGCGATCTTGCAGGACGTTGAAGACGGAGTCAATCTTTGCTCCCGGGATACCAAAAACATAGTCGACCCCTTGTTCAATCAGTGTGTCAACGACTAAATCGGCACCTGTTTTCTTCTGTACTAGAATTTCTTTTTCGCTGTTTTGTTTTTCTGTCATTACAATTCTCCTTCTTTACCAATAGTTTTGGTTGTTCGATAGCTGTAATAAAAAAACTGTTTCACAGGAATTATACAACTGTTTTAGTGATAATCCAAGGTGAATCGTTCAGAAAGTAAAAAAGACACCTTGTGATGAACACAAGATGTCTGATCCGGTATCGGTTATTCTGCGTTGACTTTACCAAACGTCGCCCAGACGAAGAGGGCGGTTACCCCCATGACGAGAACGATCGGAGAAGCCCAAGTAATTAAGAAGTCATCCAACATTAAAACCTCCTTTTAGGAACCTTTGTACTGTAAGTGTAGTAGATTGCTCAGTCATTCTCAAGTGACGATCTGCTGAACTTTCTTTTTGGTGTGAAACAAGAACATCTTATATATTTACCCAAATCATGATAAACTTATCTGCGGATAATTTAAGAATTGAAAGGATGAGCAGTATGCGTTTACGCCACAAACCGTGGGCACTGGATTATATGAAAGAACAATCCTCCATCTATATAGCAGACCCGTCGACATTAAAAGGCAATTGGTCGAACGAATTCAAGAATGACAATCCGATCTACATTGAGGTCGGTTCGGGAAAAGGGGCTTTCATCACCGGGATGGCCATCCAGTATCCGGACGTCAACTTCGTTGCCATTGAATTATTTGAAAGCGTCGCGGTCGCAATCGTTCAAAAATTGGTTGAAGAACCGCTTGCAAACGTTCGGGTTCTGACAGTTGATGCCAAAGATTTACGTGATTTCTTTGAAAAAGGTGAAGTCGCCCGCGTCTATCTGAACTTTTCGGATCCTTGGCCGAAATCGCGTCACGCGAAACGCCGCTTGACGTACAAAACGTTCCTTTCGACATACGAAGACATTTTACCGGATAAAGGACAGATTCATTTTAAGACGGATAACCGGAAATTATTTGAATCAAGTCTGATGACGATGTCTGCCTACGGGATGACGTTTGATTGGATGTCGCTTGATTTACATGCCAACGAGCCGGAAAATAACGTCAGAACGGAATACGAAGCACGATTCTCAGCACTTGGTCAACCGATTTATCGGATGGAAGCGACATACGATAATTAATTTAGACAAAAAGTTTTCTTATTTTCCTAGCATTTCTTTCACACTTTTTTCTTATTAATTGGTACAATGTTGTTGACTGAAGAACTGTATTTACAGGTAAAGGGGGAATTTGGGGATGTGGAAAAAAAGCTTAGCCTTCGTAACGGCACTCTTTTTCGCATTGAGTATCGGACAATCGGTATTCGCTGCGATTGATACGTCAGCTATGGAAAAAGCACTTGACGAGGATTTGAAGAGTACGCATTACGATTATAAAAAAGGTTCTGTAGAAGTTGAAGATCCAAAAACATTCACTGGTGAAAAAGGTGAACAGGTAATCGGCGGAATCGCTGTAATTGAAACGGTCCGTGATGGCATCTTTATTACAATTAAACGTGAGATCCATTTCTTTAACGCAGACAGCGGCAAATTACTTACGAGTGCAGATGCGGCTAAAATCGATGGCGTCAAAGGATACATCGACAGCAATTCCGATAACCTGCAACAAAAAGTAGTCTACTGGTTACCGATGTTACTGATGATCTTATTGATTGCTGTACCAGCTGTCATCTTGTATGTCGTCGTACCACGCTTGTATTCGACTACGGAATACATGAACCCGATCTATGAGCGCAATGACAATCCGCGTTGATCAAAACACAGCAAAACACCCGCTGTGAGCCAAGTGCTCGCATCGGGTGTTTTTTCATTTAACCAAACAAAACGAGTAAAAAAGCGATGATTGCAGGTAAACCTTGTTTCCAGAGAATCGAAAGGTTGGCTGTCGCAGCTCCGTAAAGCGCGGCAATGATGACGCAGGCGAGGAAAAACAGTTGAACGGCGGAAGAACCGAGAATTAATCCGAAAATCAAACCGGCGGCAAGAAAACCGTTGTACAATCCTTGATTGGCGAACAGCGTCTTGATGCGTGGATCCGAGGCGGCTTCTTTCGTTAAATTAAATGTGCGTAACGCGGGACGAGACGATAAGAAAAACATCTCGAGCGCCAGAATATAAAAGTGTTCTAATGCGACGATGAGTACAAAAATCGTGGCGAGCGTCTCCATTGGGAACTTCTCCTCCTCAAAAAAAGACCACACTTCGTCAATCGAAGCATGGTCCACTTATTATGCGTATTCGAGTAAAGCACCTGTTTCCGCATCAACTGTGAATTGATACGTCTTTTCGTCGTCACCTTCAAGGACCGAGATGCCACCTTTGTAGCTCTGGTAGTCACGTGACTCATATGCGTACGCCTCTGGTGTTGCAGAGATCCATGCACCTTGGACACGTCCTTTTGCTGAAAATGTGCGTTTCGTGATTTCGAGCGCTTCCTCGGCAGATAATTGTTTGTTGTCGACAGCCTTCTTGACTGCGAAAGCGGCAACGACAGCTGCTGCAAGACCGATAATCCAATAGCGTTTTTTCATTAAAATTCCCCTCCTTACAGGTTCTATTCCTACTGTACCAAATAAATCGTCCAGTGAGAAACAAAAGGTTAAGTGATTGAAGCAAAATTTTGTATAATGAATGAACAGGAGGCGATACATATGAATGAAAACACAAGAGAGTTGTTTCGAACATTAACGGAACTGAACGGTGCACCGGGCTTTGAACATGATGTCAGACGGTTCGTCAAAGAACGGATCACACCGGTGACGGATGAAATCGTGATGGATGGTCTGGGATCGATTTTTGGAAAACGGACAGGGCAGGCGGATGGTCCGAAGGTCATGGTTGCCGGTCACATGGACGAGGTGGCATTCATGGTGACGCAAATCACGAAAAACGGGATGCTCCGCATTCAACCGCTTGGTGGTTGGTGGAGTCAGGTCTTGCTCGCACAACGCTTCTCGATTTGTGGAGACAACGGCATCATTCCTGGCGTTATCGCGTCAACTCCGCCCCATCTGTTGACGGATGAGGTTCGGAATAAGCCGATGGCGATCAAAGACATGTTCATCGATGTCGGTGCAGATTCAAAAGAAGAAGCCGAGTCGTTTGGTATTCGTCCGGGTATTCCAGCGGTTCCGTTCTTCCCGTTCACTCCGATGGCGAACCCGAAGAAAATCATGGCTAAAGCATGGGACAACCGGTATGGTGTCGGAATGGCAATCGAGTTATTGGAGGAAACGACAGCATCGAATCATCCGAACGTCTTATTCTCAGGTGCAACGGTCCAAGAAGAAGTGGGATTACGCGGCGCCCAAACAGCAACGAACTTGATTGATCCTGACGTCGCCTTTGTCGTCGACGCGTCACCGGCAAATGATGCTTCAGGGGATAAAACGGAATTCGGACAGCTTGGACAAGGTCCGCTGTTGCGGATTAAGGACAGTGTCATGATCTTATCCAAAGAAATGACGGAGTATGTCTTGGATACAGCGGAATCAAACAACATTCCGTACCAATACTATGTTGGGGCAGGCGGAACGGACGGCGGAGTCATTCATCGTTCGAACAACGGCATCCCGACAACTGTCGTAGGTCTGCCGGCACGTTACATCCACACGCATGCATCGATCATGCATACGGATGATTATGATGCGGCCAAAGAGTTACTCAAAAAACTCGTGACACAGCTTGATGCAACGACACTGGCTACTTTACAAGTGAAGTAAGGAGAGACTGAAGAGGGATTTCGAAGTTCCTCTTCGGTTTTTTATTGGACTTTTAGTTGTCTTGTCAGATGATGAACAATTGTATGATCTTTTTTCTGGATGGTTTGTTATAATGAATTTGATTTTAATTCAGAAGGAAGTGGCATTTTGTTAAAACAGAAAAATATCTTACTCAGCCCGAAAATATACTTCATCACGGTTTTGAGCTATATGGCGTTAGGACTCTTCAGTTCATTGATCATGGGACTAATTTTAAAAACGATAGGTGAAGGGTTGATCACAAACGGAGTCAATGCATCGTTTTTAGTTACCGTCGGAGAGCAAGCCATTGCGTTGACCGGACCGGCGATCGGCGTAGCAGTGGCATTTGCATTAGAAGCGCCGCCACTCGTCCTGTT
This sequence comes from Exiguobacterium sp. RIT452, assembly GCF_003598705.1. Taxonomy (NCBI): domain Bacteria; kingdom Bacillati; phylum Bacillota; class Bacilli; order Caryophanales; genus Exiguobacterium; species Exiguobacterium sp. RIT452. Next base: position 578,577 of record NZ_QXJB01000002.1, on the reverse strand, counting down.
TTCAGCGGTTGCCGTCGGCGCCTTTGGATATGAAGCCGGAGGTCCGGCCGGCAGTTATGTAGCAGCAGTCATCGCGACTGAAATCGGTAAATTGATTTCAAAAACGACGCGGCTCGATATCATTTTGACACCGTTCGTGACCTTGGTGATTGGTTTTGTAAGTGGAAAGTACGTCGGGGCCTGGATCGGAACGTTGATGACGGATTTAGGAGAGGTCATCCGTTGGGGGACAGAACGGGAACCGCTGATCATGGGGATTTTTGTGGCGACCGTGATGGGTCTGGCATTGACGGCCCCGATCTCAAGTGCTGCACTTGGCATCATGCTAGGACTTGACGGGCTGGCGGCAGGAGCGGCGACGATTGGATGTGCCGCCCAGATGATTGGTTTTGGTGTCATCAGTTACCGGGATAATGGGATTGGCGGATTCATTGCACAAGGGATTGGAACATCGATGTTACAGGTCGGGAATATCATCCGGAATCCCTGGACGATAGTTCCGCCGACACTTGCGGGGGCACTGCTCGCTCCTTTTGCAACGGTCTTGTTGACGCTTGAAAGTAACCCGGAAGGATCCGGCATGGGAACGAGTGGACTCGTCGGTCCGTTGATGATGCTGAAAACGATGGGGTTCGAGGCAGAATATTATTTAGCCGTTTTCGTCTTATGTTTCTTGGCACCGGCTTTGATCAGTTATTTGATTTACCGAGCACTTCACCGCATGGGGCGGATTAAAGATGGAGACTTAAAGATCGAGTACTAAAAACGAAATGCCCATCGGTGTTGAAAACAAAAAAGAAGCAGTGGACAAGTCCGCTGCTTCTTTTTTGTGGAGAAAAAGATTTCGTTGTGTCAACCTTCATTTTGTACAAAATATGATTCTGGTGTTCTAAAGAGAAAAACCAAACGAACTGGAGTAAAAGCTCGTAAAGAAGACATACAAGTAGAGTACATAAAGAGGAAGCAAGTAGCGCATCCGAACGATTGGCAATTTTCGGGCAAGACGTTTACCGACGGCTTCAAGCAACATGATGAGCGCAAAACCGACGACCAGCAACATCAGAATCTGCAGTAAGCTCCGCTCAGAATCAATAAATGAATACCCGTACCGGAGGCAACTCGTCATACCAACAAAACCGACGAATCGTTCAAAGGGATGTTTGATGGGTTGATCAGTCATAATGATTTCCTTTCGAGACATTTTCTAGTTGCAGTATAGCAAACGGAGCACGAAAACGCACAGAAACATTCGAATATGCTATGATGAAGCCAATGAAAACAGCTTGTACTAAAGGAGTCGATAGGGATGAAGAAGTTAGAATCCAAACAACAGTTTGATGAAGCAAAACAAGGAAAGGCAGTCTTTTTATTCTCCGCCAACTGGTGTCCTGATTGCCGGTTTTTAGATCCGTTCATGCCGGAGATGGAAAGCACGTTCAACGAATTCGATTTTTATTACGTCGATCGTGACGAGCACATTGAAATTGCCCAGGAAATGGACATCTTCGGGATTCCGAGTTTCGTGGCTTACCGCGATAATGCGGAAACAGGTCGTTATGTCGGGAAAGAACGAAAAACACCGGAGCAAGTCACGGCATTTTTAGAAACAGTCTGACATCAAAGCGAGCGCTGTCTCGCTTTTTTTAATAGGAAAGGATGAAAAAGAGCCATGGAACTACAACAAATTCGTCGGATGGTGACGGAAGCATTCGAAACATCACGCTACAGCACGTATTTTGATCGTGAAAAATCGGTATTGCGCATCGAACGGAAACAGGACCGGACAGGTGTCGATTTAGGTCTGAATCCATTGGTCGCAAAAGCGAAGCGACGTGGTGTGATTGCAGTCGAAGAAACGATTGAATACATCAAAGCGGTCTTGGAACAAACGGAATCGGTCTCATTAACCGGACACGAACAGCAGGTTTTCCCGGTCATCCGTGCGAAATCCTTTGCCGATGAGACAAAAGATGGAAAGAAAATCATCAGTACACCGCACACGGGGGAAACAAAAATCATGTATGCCCTTGATCTGGGTGCCACGTATCGTCTGATTGATGAAGAATTGTTAGCGCAGGCCGGATGGACGGCGGAACATTTGTCTGAAGCAGCCCGCTTTAACTTGAAGACACTCGAAGCCCCTTTTAAGACAGACGAAGTGGCGGGGAACGTATTTTATTTCTTGAGCACGGGTGATGGTTACGAGGCGAGCCGGGTCTTGAACAAACAGTTGTTAAGCGATTATGCTGAGCGTGTGACGGGTGAATTTGCAGTCGGAATTCCCCACCAAGATGTCTTGATTTTCGCTGATATTCGAAATGATGCCGGCTATGATGTATTGCAACAGTTGATGTTTGATTTCTTTACCAATGGACGTGTACCGGTCACGGCCCTCCCGTTCGTCTACGACGACGGAAATCTCGAACCGGTCTTTGTCCTTGCAAAAAACAAGCATCCGAAAAGTTAAATAATCTGCTACAATAGGCATTGTGAGAAAGTTTGAAGGGAGTCATGGATTGAATGAATGTTTTTTATAATAAAGAAGGTGTCGGTGACGTTTTAATGGTCATCTTAGCAGACGCTCCGCGCGCTGAAATCACAGCTGAACGAAAAGGACGTGTCGCGACGATTTTCCATGGCACAGACGTCATTGGTTACAATATTTTTGAAGCTTCGGAAAAGTTTGACCTGAGCACTGTTGGACCGGTTGATCTGACACCGGAACTCGTTCAAACGATCCAGGAAGTCTTGGCAGAAGAAGGGATTACATTCGTTGCGGATGACGTCGATTATTCACCGAAATTCGTCGTTGGATTCGTTGCTTCTGCTGAAAAACATCCGGACGCTGATAAATTATCGGTCTGTCAAGTCGATGTCGACGGAAACACGTTGCAAATCGTCTGTGGGGCACCGAATGTCGAAGCAGGACAAAAAGTGGTCGTGGCGAAGCCGGGCGCAGTTATGCCTTCAGGTTTGATCATTCGTCCGTCCGCACTGCGCGGAGTCGCCTCAAGCGGTATGCTCTGTTCGGCACGTGAACTCGGTCTCGCAGATGCACCGCAAGTCAAAGGGATTCTTGTGTTGGATGAAACAGCGCAAACAGGAGAGGCATTTTTAATCGGTCGATAATTCGACCGATTTTTTAACAAGATGGAGGGGTGAAGGAATGAGCAATCGTTATGAGCAGTCGTTAAAGGAACAGGCAGCACGAATTCGACGGGAATTAGCAGGCGAAAAAGAAACGAAGCCTGTTGAGCGTCCGAAAAAAGAAGAACGGGAAGATCGCTTCGTGTTGACGGATGTTCCATCGCCTATTTACGGATTCCAGCGACCTAAAAAGCAACGGTCGATCCAAGAAGAGGGAATTTCAGACGAATCAGAAGTTGAGGTTTCAAGTGAGCTTAAAGAGGAAAAAACGGAAGAGTCGCTTGTAGATGCTACGGATGAGACGAATGAAACATCAGAGATCGAGACGATGGAACAGACGGATTCGACTGAAGCGGATGCGGGTCTAGTCCCGACGACTGATTCTGATCTACTTGTTCCTGAACCAATCATCGAACAAGTGCCGGAAGAACGCGTAGAAGAAATGCAACCGGAAATCGTACATGTCGTCGCGACAGAAGAAAACGAAGTCCGTGTGGAAGAAGCAACGGATGAGACGAATGAAACATCAGAAATCGAGACGATGGAGCAGACGGATTCGACTGAAGCAGATGCCGGTCTGGTCCCGACGACTGATTCTGGTCTACTTGTTCCTGAACCGGTCATTGAACAAGTGCCGGAAAATCGTGTAGAAGAAATGCAACCGGAAATCGTACATGTCGCAGCGGCAGAAGAAAACGAACTCCGGTTGGAAGAAGACCGTGAATCAGAACCGGTATTCCAAACAACAGATGAAAATGCGGCGAACGTTTCCTTGACCACCATCGAAGAAACGCCAGAAAAACCGGCTGAAGAAACGGTGATCTCGCAAGCGGAACAGGTGTCGATCAAAAAGCCGGTCGGACCACCTGTAAACGTTGTGATGACAACAAAAGATTTAATGGCGATGTATCGTGCACGACGGGAACAAAATAATTTACATGGTAAAAAATAAGTCGGTTTGCTATAATGGTACAGGTTTTGTACCCAAGCCCGATGGTACGGACCGGAACGTGAATTGGAGGGCTCATATATGACAAATTATCATTTTGTTGGGATTAAAGGGACTGGCATGAGTGCACTTGCCCAAGTACTGCATGAAATGAATCATCAAGTACAAGGTTCTGATATTGAAAAGCATATTTTTACAGAAGACGCTTTACGGGCAAAAGGGATTCCATTTTTCCCGTTTAATGCGGACAACATTAAAGACGATCAAGTCATCATCCAAGGGAATGCTTTTGGGGATGATCATCCAGAAATTGCTCGGGCAAAGGAACTGGATTTAACAATTTATCACTACTATGATTTCTTAGGGTATTTGGCAAATGAATATCGTTCGGTTGCCATCACGGGCTCACACGGCAAGACATCGACGACAGGCTTGTTGTCACACGTCTTAAGTGGCATCACACCGACGGCATTCTTGATTGGTGACGGAACCGGTGCTGGTGTTGAGGACGCAAAGGCGTTTGTCTTTGAAGCGTGTGAATACAAACGACATTTCTTATACTACAAACCAGATTATGCGATCATGACGAACATCGATTTTGATCATTCGGATTACTTCACGGGCATTGACGATGTCGTATCGGCCTTCCAAGAGATGGCGTTGCAAGTCAAACAAGCAATCGTCGCTTGCGGTGATGATGAGCACCTTCAAAACATTCAGGCCAATGTGCCTGTCTTGTATTATGGTTTTGGAGAAAACAACGATTTCCGGGCAGAAAATGCAACATCAACTCCGGATGGTACATCGTTTGATGTTTATCTACGGGATGATTTCTACGGCACGTTCTTGATTCCTGGATTTGGACAACACCATGTGTTAAATGCGTTGTCTGTCATTGCAATCTGTCAGTACGAAGGATTAAGCAAAGAAGATGTTGCAGAGCGTCTTGCTTCGTTTGGTGGAGTCAAACGTCGTTTCAGTGAATCGAATTTCGGATCACAGATCTTGGTGGATGATTATGCCCATCACCCGAAAGAAATCAGCGCAACCATCGAATCCGCACGTAAGAAGTATCCGGATCGGGAAGTCATCGCGATTTTTCAACCGCATACGTATACACGCTTAAAATCATTCATGGATGATTTTGCGACATCACTGCGTGAAGCAGATGCCAGTTATTTGTGCGAAATCTTTGGATCAGCTCGCGAACAAGAAGGGCAAGTTCGTGTAGAAGATTTACAAGAAAAAGTGCCGGGGTCGGATATTCTGACACGGGACAACGTATCGATTTTAAGTAAACATGAGAATGCCGTATTGCTCTTCATGGGAGCAGGAGATATTCAAACGTATCAGAAGCAGTACGAAGGTACGAAGTGAATAAAAACAAGAAGAGATAGACGCTGACGAATTTCTGTCAGCGTCTTTTTTTGTCGGTTTCGTGAACCACAAAAAACCGGAGCGATTATTGATTAAAAAGTGGTTAATTTTTCATTGCATCTTGAATTGATTTTTGGAATAGTGGGTGTATGTTATTTAGAAAGGAAAGAGGTCATGGGACAGATTTTACTCATTTTATTATTACAACTGATTTACGTGCCTGTCTTGACGTTGCGGACGATCATGCTCGTCAAAGGAAGAACCGTCATTGCAGGGGCGCTAGGAACAGTTGAGACGTTGATTTATATCTTTGCACTGGGGGTCGTCTTCCGGGATTTGACGACGCTTGGGATGATCGTTTATGCACTCGGCTTCGGCTTCGGAATCTTGATCGGAGGATTTATTGAGCGGAAACTTGCCATTGGTTACAACATGATTCAAGTCCACACACAGGAATTTCCGGCTGAACTGATTCAAGTCATCCGCGATAATGGATTTGGTGTGACGCATTATCAGGGGCAAGGACGTGATGGAATCCGTTACCGACTGGATGTGCTCGCTGCACGGACACGGATGAAGGTCTTGCGGAATCTGGTGGAAGAATACGAACCAAAAGCCTTTTTAGTGGCGTTTGATTCCGTTGATTTTAAAGGCGGTTACATGTTAAAAGGATTAAAGCGTCCTTGATTCGACGTGGTTGAAGTAAAAAAAGTCAAAAGCCGTTCAACGAATCTCCTCTGAAATCATGTTTAACCTTTGTTATTTAAGGATAAAGATGATATAGAACAATACACAGTTTTGTGAGAGGAGAAATCGAAAATGATTAGTAATCATGCTAAAACTGCTTTAAATCAACAGGTAGCAAACTATGGTGTCCTATTCGTCAAACTTCATAATTATCACTGGTATATCAAAGGACCAGATTTCTTAACGTTGCACGTCAAACTGGAAGAACTGTACACATGGGTGTCCGAACAGTATGACGTCGTCGCTGAACGTCTGCTCATGAACAACGGAGCACCTTCTGCCACATTAAAGGAATACCTGGAACAAACGACGCTTGAAGAAGCAAAATCAGGTTTGTCGGCGGATGAGATGGTCGAATCGGTCATCAGTGACTTCCAACAAATCCGTAAGGAAATGCTGGATGCCATCGAGCATCTAGAAACACAAGATGTGACGGTAGAGGACGATTTATTGGCACAAGCCAAAGAAATCGAAAAACAAATTTGGATGTTGCGGGCAACGCTAAAAAAATAAGCCCGAAAAAAAACGGATGGCTACATCCTGAAACAGGAATGAGCCGTCCGTTTGTCCTTATTTAAGATTTTCTGGATTCAACACGTCGAGTTCAGGAAGAACGAACCGGCCATCTTTACGAATCAAGACATCATCGAACCAGATTTCGCCGCCGCCATAATCGGGGCGTTGGATGTTAACCAGGTCCCAATGGACAGAAGAATCATTCCCGTTATAGGCTTCTGCATAGGCTTGACCCGGTGTGAAATGGAAGCTGCCGTCAATCTTCTCATCGAACAAGATATCCTTCATCGGATGTTGGATGAACGGGTTGACACCAATCGCAAACTCACCCACATAGCGGGCACCGGCATCTGTGTCAAACACTTGATTGATGCGTTCCGTATCATTTGCCGTCGCTTCGACGATCTTTCCGTCTTTGAATGTCAACGTGACATTTTCGAACGTGAATCCTTGATACGGTGATGGTGTGTTGTATGCAATCGTTCCATTGATGGAATCCTTGACCGGAGCAGTAAAGACTTCACCGTCTGGGATGTTGGCATTACCGGCACATTTGATTGCCGGAATGTCCTTGATGGAGAACGATAAATCTGTTCCAGGACCAACGAGGCGGACGCGGTCTGTCCGATTCATCAAATCAACAAGCGGTGTCATCGCTTCGCCCATTTTGGCATAATCCAATGTACAAACGTCGAAATAGAAATCTTCGAAGGCTTCCGTCGATTGATTGGCCAGTTGCGCCATCGAAGCGGTCGGGAAACGCAGAACGACCCATTTCGTACCTTTGACACGATCTTCCGTATGCATTTTGCCTAACGTCTGGCCGTACAGTTTCATCTTGTCAGACGGCACATCAGACAATTCGTTGATGTTGTTTCCGGCACGTAAACCGATATAGGCATCCATTGCCTGCATTTGTTTTTGTTCCACATCCGCCATCAATTGAAGTTGATCTTCCGAAGCATTACGATACAACTTTCGTAAAATGCGGTTGTCTTTCAACAAAACGAACGGAAGACCCCCTGCTTCATAGGCCGCATCGACCAATGCTTCGACGAGTTCACGTTCGATTCCAAAATTTTCGATTAATACTTTTTCACCAGGAGCAAGTGCAACCGAATAATTTATTAAATTCGTTGCAAGTTGGGTAAGACGTGGATCACGCATAAAAAAGTTCCTCCTCAAATGATGTATGTAGGTTTCATTTATCATTGTAACGGAAATAAACCATTTGGAGTAGCAGGAACGACTGTGTCAACGTCGAACTATCAACAAGACACTAGCAAAAGAAAATGGAGGCACGAATCATGGAAATCACATTAGGCGGCATCGCCGGATTAGTAGCTGCGATTGCTTTCGTAGTACTTGTCATCTTTCTTGCCCGCGTCTTGAGCGCAGCAAGCAAGACACTCAATAACGTAGCCGATACGACGGCAGGATTAGAACGTCAATTAGACGGCATCATGATGGAGACGACAGCGTTGTTACATAAAACGAATCGTCTTGTCGATACGATTGAAGAAAAAACAGAATTGCTTGCACCAGTCGCCAACTCGATCGAAGAGTTAGGCACATCACTCAATAAAGTGACGGATTCTGTCCGAACGGTTTCGGATACAGTCGCAGGTGCTGCCGATACGAATAAAGAGCAGATTGCGCAAGCAGTCCGCTGGGGTTCAGTTGCGGTCGAACTCTTCAAGAAAAACAAACCAGAACCGGGTCAAGATGTCTCTTCTTCGACGACTGCTACCACAACAGTTGAAAAGAAACCACGCCGCCGTTTCCGTAAAAAATCAGAAACACCAGTGACGCCAGAAGTCGTTTCTGTACCAGATGTCGAAAGTATTCCAGATGAGTTGAAGGGAGATCGTACGCAATGACAAAACAACACCCATACCAGACACAAGATACTTCAAAAGGTGGCGGATTCCTCGCCGGGATTATCGTAGGAGGATTGCTTGGGGCGGCGGCAGCATTGCTGTCGAGTCCAAAATCAGGTCGTGAAATGCGCGGTATGCTCGACGAGCGCACAGCGCCGGCACGTCAACGTCTGAATGAACAAACACAAGTCGTTCGTGAAAAAGCAGAACCGCTCGTAGGTGAGTGGATTCAATTAGCAAAAGACAAAGCAGCTCCTGTCATTGAAAAAGCAAAGAAAAATCCAACGGTCCAAGAAGCAGCGGAATATGCTGGATTCGAAAAAGATCAATCGAGCATCGATGCAGCACTCGCTGAAGCAGAACAACTTGTCCGCGATATCGAACGTGAAATCGGAGATGAGGTAGACGGTGCTTCAGTGGCTGAACAACTCGATACGGAAACCGTTGCCGAGTTATCTGAATTACGGGAAGATCTCGAAGGCGAAGAGAACGAAGAAGATACAGAAAACGAGGACAATGATCCCCAGTCAAAATTAAGTCATGAAAAACAACCTAAAAATAAGTAATCCGAGCGTACTCACTGACTTTAAATAGTGAGTACGTTTTATTTATGTACAATTTCACAAGAGTTCGCTATAATTAGTTGCTATTACGAGCTATATGCTGATTAGGGAGTGGTAGAAGAATGGATCAACATGCAGAATTAAAACGCTTACGTGATGAACTCGACCTGGTAAATGCAGAATTACTTGGATTAATCAACAAACGGGGCGAGATAGCGGTTGAAATCGGTAAAGTAAAACGGGCGCAAGGAATCGATCGGTATGATCCGGTTCGTGAACGCCAGATGCTTGAATCGATTGCAGCAAGTAATCACGGTCCATTTGAAACAGGACGCCTACAGCACGTATTTAAAGAAATTTTCAAAGCCTCTTTGGAACTGCAAGGAGAAGACCGGACACGCAAATTGCTTGTGTCGCGTAAACAAAAGCCGACGAATACCATCATCCGGATCGGAGATGACGTCATCGGTGACGGCTCGCAACAGTTAATTGCTGGTCCTTGTGCCGTCGAAAGTGAGGAGCAGGTCTTTGAAGTGGCCGAGCAACTCGCGAAGCATGGTGTACGCTTCATGCGTGGTGGAGCTTACAAACCACGGACATCACCATACGATTTCCAGGGTCTTGGTCTAGAAGGATTGAAGATGCTGAAAAAGGCAGCTGATGCCCATGGTCTTCATGTCATCACAGAAATCATGACGCCGAGTGCAGTTGAGTCGGCTTTACCATACGTGGACATCATTCAAGTCGGTGCCCGCAATATGCAAAACTTCGATCTTTTGAAAGAAGTCGGTCGAACGGACAAACCGGTTCTGTTGAAACGTGGTTTGTCAGCGACGCTTGAAGAATTCATGTACGCAGCAGAGTACATCATGGCAAGCGGGAATGAGCAGGTCATCTTGTGTGAACGCGGGATTCGGACGTACGAGCGTGCGACACGAAACACATTGGATATCTCAGCCGTTCCGATTTTGAAGCAAGAAACACATTTGCCTGTCATGGTCGATGTAACGCATTCGACGGGTCGTAAAGACTTGCTCCTGCCGACAGCGAAAGCGGCATACGCAATCGGTGCAGATGCCGTCATGGTAGAAGTCCATCCGTTCCCTGCGCTTGCGCTCTCAGATGCGAACCAACAACTAGATTTTAATGAGTTTGATTCGTTCATCGAGAATCTGACTTCCACTTTTCCGGCACTAAACGTTCAATGATTTTCTAAAAAGGGTAACCTATAGCGAATGAAAACGTTTTACAATGAGGGAAGAACGGGAAAAGAAACATATCTTTTCCTGTCTTCCTTTCGTGTTGCCTAAAAATGAAAATAAAAATGAAAACGAAATCGAAATAATCGCCTAAAATAAGGAGGAATTTGTTTTGAACAGTAATATAACGATTTATGATGTCGCACGGGAAGCCGCCGTGTCGATGGCAACCGTCTCACGTGTGGTGAATGGTAATCCCAATGTCAAACCGTCGACTCGCAAAAAAGTCCAGGATGCGATCGATCAGCTCGGATACCGTCCGAATGCCGTTGCACGAGGACTTGCCAGTAAAAAAACAACGACGGTGGGTGTCATCGTACCGGATATCTCAAACATCTTCTTTGCGGATTTAGCACGCGGGATTGAAGATGTCGCGACGATGTATAAATACAACATCATCTTATGTAACTCGGATCAAAATCCTGAAAAAGAAATTCATTTATTGAATACCTTACTCGGAAAACAAGTGGACGGTATCATCTTCATGGGCGGACGTCTGCACGAGGATCTTGTACGTGAATTCAAAACGTCTCCGGTTCCGATTGTACTCGCTGCAACGTTAAATCAAGACTATGACCTTCCAGCGGTCAACATCGACTATGAAAGTGCTGCGCACGATGCCGTCAAGTCATTGATTGACCACGGTCACAAACGAATTGGTTTCATCACGGGACCACTCGAACAGCAGATTAACGGAGAAAAGAAATTTGCAGGATACCGCAGTGCGTTAGAAGAGGCGAACTTGCCGTTTGATGAGCAAAACGTCGTTCTCGGAAACTATACGTATGATTCAGGAATGAAAGCGATGAATCAATTGCTTGAATTAGGAGCGGATTGCCCCCGTGCAATCTTTGCCGGAACCGACGAGATGGCACTAGGTGTCATTCATGCGTTACAGGATGCAGGTCATCAGGTGCCGCAAGATTTCGAAGTCATCGGGCATGACAACACGCGTCTCGCAACGATGATTCGTCCGAAACTGACGACTGTCGTCCAGCCGATGTATGATATCGGAGCGGTTTCGATGCGTTTGTTGACAAAAATTTTGAATAAAGAAGAAATCGAAACAAATGATGTCACGTTACCGCACCGGATTGAGGAACGCGACTCGACTCGTTCTTCGTGAAAACAACAAATCCCCTTTGCTTTTCCAAAGTGTTAACGGAAAAAGCGAAGGGGATTTTGTATGATTATTTCTTAACGGTAACGAGTTGATCCTGATGATGATGCAATTGGTCATTTTCGACATGAAGACGAACTGTTGCAGTACCGGGATGAGTAAGGGATACCTCACCCACGTATTGATCCGCTTGTTTCGTCAAAGGAATGTACGTATGTTTCTCGACGCCTGGTTCAATGACTTCGATTTGAACATCGGCCTGTAGAGGTTTGCCATCGAGAAAGACATGAAAGGCAATCGGAAGTTTTGCTCCGACCATTGTCTTTTTTGCACCCATGTAGTGGACGGTTAAGCCATCTGCAGCCGCGTGCTCATGCTCATGTGCCGGCTTTGCTGTTTTTTTTTCATGTGAGTGATTCATGACGACAAAAGAAATCTTGTCCATGTGATGAAGTCCTTTTTTATCATTGATATGATAAAGTCCTTCATATTCACCTTCCGCAAGCTTCGCTTCCGCTTGATAGGTACCGGTTTTCTTTAAAGTTGCTTTGATTTTTTTATGTGCAGCTTCTTTTTCATCTGCTTTCCAGACTTCAAACGTCACGTCTTCGACGTTCACTGCTTTTTTGTTCTCAAGTGCGGTCGCTTGGAAGACGACTTTTTGATTCTCCATTGTTTTTGCCGGAACCTCGACCTTGACGTCAACAGCTGGTTTTCCAGACCCTTGCATCGTGTCGTGATCCATCGCTTGTTTCTCATTGCCGCAGCCGACGAGTAACAAACCACTTGCTAAAAATACCCCCGTTAAACCAATCGTTGTTTTCTTCATCTTTTGTTCCCCCAATTGTTCGTTTACTAAGTAAAGTAATAAGACCTTATTCAGTATACCAAGAACTTGTGAAGTCCCAACGAACTAATTGTGAAAAGAACAAGACGTTTTTCCTTATTTGGAGTAGGGGGAGTGCGCCGACAAGTGTTCTTTTTTGGTGTCGTCCACAAACGGCCAAAGCAGCCGTTTGACCGTCTCCCAGTTCTTCTCCTCGATTTCAGGACGCCGTGGAATCGTCGGATAGAGCGGAAAGCGATCCCGCCAGGTTTTCGGTACGTCCGGACTTTCGGTCTGCCAGCGTGTGACCCACGAAGCGGGAAGATCGCCTTTAAAAGGTGGACGATTCGTCAAAGCAGCAAAGACTTGGCTCCAGGCACGAGGCACGACACGATACCAGTCATACCCACCGCCACCTAAAGCGACGATTCGGCCATCTGTGTAATGGTTCGCCGCCTCGACGGCGATTTGAGGAATCTGTTCATAACTCTCCATCGTCAAAGACAGGTGGGTCAACGGATCGAGGGCATGGGCGTCTGCACCGTTTTGTGTAATGATTAAATCCGGTTTAAACAATTCACAGGCTTCAAATAAAACCGTCCGGTAGGCATCCAGGAATGAACCGTCTTCCGTAAACGCATCAAACGGAATATTCCAACTGAATCCATAACCTTCTTCGGCACCACGCTCCGTGACCATCCCTGTCCCCGGAAACAGATAACGGCCGGTCTCGTGAAGGGATAGGGTCATGGCATCCGCCCGGTTATAAAACGCCCATTGCACGCCATCGCCATGATGCGCATCTGTATCGACATATAAAATCCGACAGTTATATTTTTGAATCATCGCCGCCATAGCGACCGCTGTATCATTATAAATGCAGAATCCGGAAGCCCGTCCCCGGAAGCCGTGGTGCAACCCGCCTCCGATATGAAATGTCCGGCGATATTGACCCGATAAGACAAGGTCACATGCTTCGATGGTTCCGCCGACGAGTAGCGCCGCACTTTCATGCATATTCGTAAATAAAGGTGTATCCTCCGTCCCGAGACCATACATCTGGGCTTTCATTGGGGAAAGCTCGCCGTGTCCTGCGAGTTTTACCGCCTGTATGTAGTCCGGGTCATGAATCAGTAACAGTTCCTCGTCCGTCGCCGGTCGAGGAGCACGACAGTCTACCGTATCGAGCACGCCCATTGCTTCAAGCAGAGAGACCGTCAACTCCAACCGGATGGGGTTGAAAGGGTGGGTGTCTGAAAAACGATAGTGTGCTTCTTCTTGACTGTACACATAGGCAAAGTCTTTCATCGACTGACATCAGGACCGAGTACATCAAATCCTTCCTTTCGTAATTTTTCAATGACACGAATCGGATTCATTGTCTGGACACGAAAGGCAACGATGCGGACGTAAGGATCTTTTGTAGGATAGACGAGAACATTTAGGATGTTGACGTTGGTCTTAGCGAGCAGACCAGCAATCTTTGCGAGTGTACCGGCAGTGTTCTCGACCCGGATTTCGATTTGCGAACTCGGCTCCAAAGCCCCGGTTAATTGGACGAACGTCCGCAGCAAATCCGTTTCCGTAATCAGTCCGACCAGCCGGCGACCACGTACAATCGGCAGGCAAGATAACCGGTATTCGTAAAATAAAACGGCGGCATCTTCGATGAAATCAAGCGGATGTGCAGTCATCGGGTTGCGTTGCATGATGCTGGAAACCGGATTTTGCTGATCCGTTAAAAAGGTATCCGGATGAAAGATGCTGCTGGCGCTTTGAAGTTCAGTCAGTCCGATCAGACCAAGCAGTTCATGGCGGGCATTTGTGACCGGCAGATGACGAATCTGGTGACGGCGCATCAGCTCAGCCGCATGGGCGATCGAATTGGTAGGTTGAATCGTGATGCAATGTGTTTTCATGATTTGTTCGATTAACATGCGATCCCTCCTTAATCATACATGAAGCGTCGGCGGAGGCGTAACGCATCAAAATGCGCCACGACTTCCGGCGCCACGTGTGTACCGATTCGTGCCATCAAACAATTGGCGGGGTGGGAAGCAATTTCCGGATCGTCTGTCGGGAAAAAAACAAGTCCGCCATGATTCATCATTTTTTCCATGATTTTGCGGTAATCCCAAACGGAGAGACCACTCCCCTTTAAGTCCCAATGCCAATAATATTCAGTCGTTAAAATCAAGTAGTGCTCCATTGCCGGATCGAGCATCGAAACTTCAAGCAGTTTCTTGCCGATTTGCTGGCCGCGAAAACGAGCGGCTACTTCGATGGCACCGAGCTCTAGAATATACGGGTTGTTGCCTTCACTCCATGTTTCATAGGGATCTGGGTAAAGGAACGTGACATAACCGATGATGTCCGTTCCTTGTCGTGCGATAATGATGCGTCCCTCTTCCAAGGCGGCGATTTCGACAAGGGCCTGATGTTGTTCGAGTGGTTGTCTGAAAGCCGTTAATCCTGGATCTAACGTGTACGTAGACAGAATCTGACTGGTAACCGGTCCCTCGATTTCGACCGGACCAAGCGATGTTTCATGAGTACGATGATTGAATTGTTTTTCAAACATGTAAGCGTCACCACCTTCTTGTTTATTATAGTCGAAAGCAGGTGGTGAAAGAGAGGGATTTTTTAACAAATTGGCGGCAAATGGATTGAACTACACGATAACTAGCTTATAATGTAAGAGAGAACAGAGAAGGGGAGGAACGAGACATGAAAGTTTTGAAAGCGCTTCCGGGGAAGCATTGGTTATCTGAATATGACGGGTCAGATTCATACGATTGGCAAGAAGCGGAACAATATTTTTCATGGGCAACGACGGGGAAAATCAATATGGCCCACGAAGCAATTGATCGTCATGCTGAAGGTGAACGAGCTGATAAAAAAGCATTAATCTACTTTGACGGGACGACTGAACAAAGCTTCACTTATGCGGATATGAAACGGTTGACGAACAAGGCGGCAAACGTCCTGACAGATGCGGGAATCCAAGCAGGAGATCGAATTTTCATCTTCATGCCACGTTCACCAGAACTGTATTTTGCGTTACTTGGTGCACTCAAAGTCGGGGCAATCGTTGGTCCGTTGTTTGAAGCCTTCATGGAGCAGGCTGTCCGGGACCGGTTGCTTGATTCCGAAGCGAAGATGCTGATTACGACAAAAGCCTTGTTGCCTCGTGTGCCGGTAGAGGAGTTGTCTTCACTCGAACAGATCTTCCTGGTAGATGAAGAGGTCGAAGCAGACGGGAAAATTTCTGATTTCCGGATTGCTTTTGAACAAGCCTCAGAGTCGTTTGAGCCGGTCTGGCTGGACCGGGAAGACGGGCTGATTCTACACTATACGTCTGGTTCGACCGGAAAACCTAAAGGGGTCCTTCACGTTCAAAATGCGATGATTCAACACATGATGACGGGACGTTGGGTCCTCGATTTGCAGGAAGAGGATGTCTACTGGTGTACAGCCGATCCGGGTTGGGTGACGGGAACGAGTTACGGTATCTTTGCTCCATTCTTAAACGGTGCAACGAATGTCGTCGTTGGCGGTCGCTTTAATCCCGACTTCTGGTACAGCGTCATCGAAAAGTATAAAGTGACGGTCTGGTACAGTGCGCCGACCGCATTCCGGATGTTGATGGGGGCCGGGGCGGAAGTGGCAAACACGCATGATTTGTCGAGTTTGCGTCATGTCCTGTCTGTTGGGGAACCGTTGAACCCGGAAGTCATCCGGTGGGGAAAAGAAGCTTTTGATCAACGGATTCACGATACATGGTGGATGACGGAGACAGGGGCGATGATGATTTGTAACTATAAATCGATGGACATCAAACCGGGATCGATGGGGAAACCGATTCCTGGCACCAAAGCAGCCATCGTTGATGATCAAGGCAATGAGCTGCCACCTTTCCGGATGGGGAATTTAGCGCTTAAAACACCATGGCCGTCGATGATGCGTCAAATTTGGAACAATCCGCAAAAATACGAGTCTTACTTCTTTAAAGGATGGTACGTTTCAGGAGATTCGGCTTACATGGACGATGAAGGATACTTCTGGTTCCAAGGACGCGTCGATGACGTCATCATGACAGCTGGAGAACGTGTGGGTCCTTTTGAAGTCGAAAGCCGCCTTGTCGAGCATCCAGCTGTAGCGGAAGCAGGGGTCATCGGGAAACCGGATCCGGTTCGTGGGGAAATCATCAAAGCCTTCATCTCTTTACGCGATGGGTATGAACCGACGGAAGAACTGAAACAAGAAATTCAAACGTTTGTCAAAGAAGGTCTTGCAGCACATGCTGCGCCGCGGGAAATCGATTTCCGCGATAAGCTTCCGAAAACGCGGAGCGGTAAAATCATGCGTCGTGTCTTAAAAGCATGGGAACTTAATCTCGAAGCAGGCGATCTTTCGACGATGGAAGATTGAAGATAGAAAAATAGGCATAAATCATACAAATAACCCGCTTCCGGCGTAAGTTCGGAAGCGGGTTATTTACATGAAAAAACACTGATCCTTTCAGATCAGTGTTTTTGGTAAAGAAGTTATTCAGTTTCTTGCTTGGCGTCATTTTCTTTCTTTTTAGCGTCCGCCTCGGCTTTGCGTTTGGCTTCAGCCTCTGCCTTCGCTTTGGCATCGGCGTCAGCTTTACGTTTCGCATCAGCCTCTGCCTTCGCTTTGGCGTCAGCTTTACGTTTCGCATCAGCCTCAGCTTTCGCTTTGGCGTCGGCGTCGGCTTTACGTTTCGCGTCAGCGTCGGCTTTACGTTTCGCGTCAGCGTCTGCTTTCGCATCGGCGTCAGCTTTACGTTTCGCGTCCGCATCCGCTTTTTCATCCTCGGCTTTTTGTTTGGCGTCTTCAGCCTTCGCTGCATCTTCTTTTTTCTTTTCTTCTGCTTGCTTTTTCTTTTCTTCAGCGGCTTTTTTCTTCGCCTCTGCTTCTTTTTTCTTTTTATCCTCTTCTTTGAAACGACCTGTATTTTTAAAGTCGTTGGCGCTGACTGACGCTGGCTGATTAAAGCGGGCATCTGACTTAAAGTAACTGCTGTTTGCGTTATACGTCAGATTCGCCATTTGAGCCCATAGATTTTGCGTCCGTTGGTAATATGTCGTCGCACCTAACAAGGAATTGTTTTGGTCGTGTCCCGTCCAGACAGCAAGTGTGACACCTGGTGTAGAGGCGACGAGGTACGAATCCTTGATTTCATTTGTCGTTCCTGTTTTACCGGCCCAATCTCCAGGTGCATTGAGTAAGGAATTAGCATACTGGGCTGTTCCTTTATCAAAGACACCACGCATCATATCAAGCGTGAGATATGCCGTACGGTCTTGATAAATTTGTTTTTTCTTCGCTTTTGCTTTGTAAATATTTTTGCCGTCTTTTGTAATCTTCGAGATGACATATGGTTTCACGTATTCACCGTAGTTCGCAAGTGTTGCATAAGCACCTGCCAGTTCAACTGGAGTGATTTCCATTGTCCCGAGCGCAGCAGACGGCGCATAACGAATATTGTCGGGAATTTCGATGCCCATGTCGACTAACTTTTGAATCGAGTTCGACATGTTCATTTTTTCGTACGTCTTAACAGCCGGAACGTTTAATGAGAGTTCCAATGCTTCCCGAACCGTGACATTGCCACGATAACGTCCACCTTCGTTGTTGATCGGGTTGTCACCCGGTTGACGAGGAACGGTCTGGTAATAGTATTCTTCATCGTTGATCGTCGAAGCTGGCGTAATTAATCCATTTTCGATTCCGTTTGAATAAACAAGAATCGGTTTAGCTGTAGATCCGATTTGGCGTTTCGCCTGGAAGGCGCGGTTGAAATCGTCCGCTGTCCCATCGGTGTAACGACCGCCGACAAAACCAAGAATACGACCGGTTTCGTTTTGCATCAAGACGGCAGCTGTTTCTTCCGGATCTTTTTTCGTGACCGTCTTTTTCGTTTTTGGATCGACGACTTGCTTGTATTGCGGAGCTCCCGGGAAGTTCGCCGCATTTTTGGCAGGCGTCTGCATCGCTTCATGAATTTTTTTGTCGAGTGTTAAATGAATTTTATAACCACCTTGACGGATGGCAACAAGTGCCTGATCTCGATAGTTGGCTTTGACTTCGGCCAGTTCAGACGGTTTCACTTCATCTTCCTTAACACCATCTTGTTTCATGAGGTAACTGGTCATGATTTTTAACGCTTCTTTTTCGGCTAAATCATAGACATACGGGTACGTGTCGCGTGAACGGGTTGATGTTTTAGCGAAATCTTTTGTAATGTCGTATTTGACAGCCTTTTCGTACTGCGCTTTTGTGATGTTTTTAGCAACATACATCCGCTTTAAAACAGTTTTCATGCGGTTCGTGCTCGGTGTTAAGTCTTTTTTGACAACACCGCCCTGAAGATATGGCGTGTAGTAGTAAGGGTTCTTCGGAATACCGGCCAAGAAGGCAGCTTGCGGTAACGTCAGTTTCTTGGCGGGTTTATTAAACACGCCGCGTGACGCTGCTTCGATTCCGGCGATGTTCCGCCCTAAAGAGTTTCGTCCGAATGAGACGACGTTCAGATACGCTTGAAGAATTTCATCTTTTGTCATGGCGTTTTCAAGACGCAGTGCCAGAATGATTTCTTTTGCTTTCCGTTCGAACGAGACTTCGTTCGTTAAAATCTGGTTTTTGATGAGCTGTTGCGTCAACGTACTTCCGCCTGTTCGTGAAGCAGAATTCGTCAGCTCTTGAAGAACGGCACGTAATGTTGCTTTTGGCACAACACCATCATGTTCGTAAAAATCAACATCTTCTGTTGAGAGGACTGCATCAAGCAGGTAAGGTGAGATTTCTTTGATATCAACGGGTTGACGTTCTTCATCAGTCGAGATGTTCGTCAACTTTTCGCCGCTGCCCCAGTAAATTTCGCTGGTGATCGCATAGCTGTTCACTTGTTGTTTCATGTCTGCCAGTTGTGGTGCTTTCGTATCCTTGACGAGTGATGCGAAATAGCCGCCAGCTGCACCGACAGAAAAACTTCCGACGAGTAAGACACCTATGATGAGGAATAAAATGATATTCCAAGAGACGTCGTATGTGATATTCGACCAGTGCCGAACGGCTTTCGTTCGGGGGTGATTCCAAAACTTGAACCAGTTCTCGCGCATAAATGATCTCCTTTACATCTTAAACTTGGGTGTAAATTAACATTAAATCACAGATAGACGTATTATACCATATCTGAAGTATTAGAAAGTGGCTTGACAGTGGATTCTGCTTCGACGTATCATGGAAACATCTTAGGATGATTATATAAAAAATAAGCTGTGAATGGAATTAAGTAATGAATCGCTCCCTGTATCAGAGACCTAGTGGTGCTGCGAACTAGGACATAGCGCTTTCATGAATTACGCTTTCAGGAGCTTCTTGAGAAATCAAGCGGACTGTGCCCCGTTATCGGCAATCTAAGTGGCATGAGGATCATGCAATTAGGGTGGTACCACGGAATATTCCGTCCCTTCGTTTATACGAGGGGACGGTTTTTTTTTAGACTATTTTTAGGGGGAAGACAGATGACGTTACTTGAAGATTTAGAGTTTCGCGGCTTAATCAGCCAACTGACAGATGAAGAAGGAATTAAGGAATTGTTGGCCAGTCCGACGACACTGTACACAGGATTTGATCCGACGGCAGATTCCCTGCACATCGGACATTTATTGCCGATCCTTGTTCTTAAACGCTTCCAAGAAGCCGGACACCATGTCATCGGCTTAGTGGGTGGCGCTACCGGAATGATCGGGGACCCAAGTGGTCGTTCGACGGAACGTTCATTAAATACATCGGATATCGTCGAAGAATTCGCGAACCGGATCAAAGGACAACTGTCCCGCTTTTTACCGCTTGCAGGAGAAAATCCGGTGACGATTGCCAATAACCTGGACTGGACAAAGGATTTGACGATCATTGATTTCTTACGCGACATCGGAAAACATTTCCCGATCAGCTACATGCTGGCGAAGGATTCCGTCGATTCACGTCTCCAAAATGGGATTTCGTTCACGGAATTCTCATACATGTTGCTGCAATCATTTGATTTCCTGAAGTTGTACGAAAATGAAGGATGCCGCCTTCAAGTTGGAGGAAGCGATCAGTGGGGGAATATCACAGCAGGAATGGAATTGATCCGCCGCGTCGGTCATGATCAAAAAGCATTCGGCATGACGGTTCCACTCGTCACGAAATCAGACGGACAGAAATTCGGAAAAACAGCCGGCGGCGCAGTCTGGCTCGATGCCGATAAAACGACACCATACGAGTTTTACCAATTTTGGTTTAACGTCGACGATCTCGATGTCATTAAGTTCTTAAAATACTTTACGTTCCTGACGCATGAAGAAATCGGAAATCTCCAAACAGAAGTCGAGACAGCACCGGAAAAACGGATTGCCCAACGTCGACTGGCGGAAGAAATGACAGTTCTCGTTCACGGAACGGATGCGTTGGAACAAGCGAAACGCATCACACAAGCGCTCTTCAGCGGTGAAATCAAATCATTGAAAGCAGAAGACATTGCCGATGCTTTCAAAGGGATGCCACGTTTTACACTTGGTGAAGCAACGAACCTGGTCGATGTTCTCGTTGAAGCAAACATCAGTCCGTCAAAACGTCAAGCACGCGAAGATGTGACGAACGGAGCGATCTACATCAATGGAGATCGGGAACAGGAATTGACGAAAGAGATTACGAAACAAGATGCGATTGGTGATTTCACAATCATTCGCCGTGGGAAAAAGAAATACTTTGTGCTCGAGCACGCTTAAACCTAAAAAAAACAACGCTGACGGGATTCGTCAGCGTTGTTTTTTTATTACGCAACCCGGAATAAGCGGAGCGGGAGCAAACGAACGGCAATCGTCGTCGCAAGCAAGGCTTTTAATACGTCGCCGAGGATAAATGGAATGTTGATGGTCAGGGCATCAAGGAAAGACAGTTGTAAAACGGCCATCAAACCAAATGTACCGAGCAGATAGACAAGTCCAAGTCCGAATACGATCATTCCGATAAACAGCGGCAGGAAACGACGTGTCTTTTCAGCGACCAGACCGATAAAGAAACCGGCAATCGGGAAAGCAATCAAATAGCCGACCGTCGGACCGACGAATGGGGCAAGTCCTCCTTTTCCACCAAGTAAGGGGAGACCGGCAGCAGCGAGCAGTAAAAAGACCAGGACAGCAAGTCCACCACGTTTTGCGCCGAGGATGGCACTGACCGTCATGATGGCAAGCATTTGAAGGGTGATCGGAACGGGTCCGACAAGTTGGAGTTGCGGCAGTAGACTGACCGCGGAAATGATGGCAGCACCTAAAGCGATAAATGTAAGATCTTTCGTTTTCATAACATGACACGTCCTCTTCATTATGTGTTAACCAATATAAATAAAAGGTTAACACAAAACATCAGAAAGAGAAACATAAAAAAAAGCACCCACCGAAGTGGATGCTTGAAACAACTGATTAACGTGAGTAGTACTCAACGACGAGTTGTTCTTGGATTTGATCGTTCAATTCAGAACGCTCTGGAAGACGGACGAACGTTCCTTCGAGCTTCTCAGCATCGAAAGTAACGAAGTCTTTAGTTGCTGGAGCAACTTCGAGTGCTTCTTTGATAACGACAAAGTTCTTCGATTTTTCGCGAACTGAGATCGTTTGACCTGGTTTCACGCGGAACGACGGGATGTCGACGCGAGCGCCATCAACTTGGATGTGACCGTGGTTGACGAGCTGACGAGCAGCACGACGTGTACGAGCCATACCCATACGGTAAACGACATTGTCAAGACGTGCTTCAAGTAAGAACATGAAGTTCTCACCGTGGATACCAGGCATTTTGCCAGCATCGTTGAAGATACGGTTGAATTGGCGTTCGTTTACTCCGTACATGTGACGAAGCGTTTGCTTCGCTTGAAGTTGAAGACCGTACTCAGACATTTTGCGACGGCTGTTACCGTGTTGTCCTGGAGCGTACGGACGTTTTGCGATTTCTTTTCCTGTTTCAGTAAGAGAGATACCGAGACGACGTGAAAGTTTCCAAGCTGGACCTGTATAGCGAGCCATAATAAGACTCCTCCTTAGTGTTCGTTATTATTTGCATAAAAATAATAACGCCATCAAACCCACGTTACGCCCATTTCATGATGTGGCACCCTCGCTTGATAGCAAAGTTACACGATGCCCCTCCGGCAAAAGCCGAGTCATGAAATGTGATACGTAAGCGATTTGACCGCTATCGTTATCATTTCTGCACTTTTACAAGTATACGTCTGCTGATTCCTGCTGTCAATCAAATATGACGAAGAAGAATTTCGCTGAACGCTTCGAGACCGGCTTGATCCGTTTCATCAAAACGACGGAGTTCCGGACTATCGATATCGAGGACACCAATTGTTTTTCCATCTTTAATTAATGGAACGACGATTTCTGAATTGGTTGCTGCGTCGCATGCGATGTGCCCCGGGAAAGCATGCACGTCCATGACGAGTTGTGTCACCTGATCTTGAGCAGCTGTCCCGCAAACACCACGTCCGAACGGGATGCGGACACAAGCCGGAAGACCTTGGAATGGACCGAGGACCAATTCATTTTGCTCGGAATCAGTCAAGTAAAAACCAACCCAGTTCGTTCGATCGAGGAATTGACCAAGCAATGCGCTGGCATTGGCAAGATTGGCGATTTGATTGGTTTCTCCGGTAAGTAAGGCATCCAGTTGTTTGTTCAGCATTTCGTATTGTTTCGTGCGGTCACCATCATAAGTCGTTGTCTCAAACATGTAGCATCCTCCTGAAAAATCATATTTTATTCATCTTATCGGGTTTTTACGTGACTGACAAACAATTGATTTCAAGAAACGGGTTTGAAAAGTTCGGAAGAAATTAGGAAAAGCCCGAGTAAATCTATGCAAATCGGTTGCGCTATACTATTATAAGGATAAGATTAAAGCGAATATATGAGAATATGAAGTCGCTTGATAGGGTGGAGGTCGTAACAAATGTGGGCATGGGTGATTGGCGTCATCGTCATCGTATTACTCGTCATGCTGTTCAGCATGATCAGTCGGAAAAAATATTATACGAAAATCGATGAACTTGATCTGCGGAAACAAGGAATCATCAGCGCGTCGATTCCGAAGGAGTTGCAAGAACTGAAAGAACTCCCGATGGCGGGTGAGACGGAGACGAAATTCACTTCCTGGCACCAAGCATGGGAGGAATTAGTGACAGTCCACGTCGCACAAATCGATGAGACATTGTATCGGGCGGAAGAAGGACTGGACGGGTACCGATTCGTCGCAGTCAAAAATGATTTGGAAGTAACAGAGCAATTGATCGGTGAGCTGGAAGGGTTGATTGAAGGAATGTTGACGGAAATGTCGACCTTCAAGGAAAATCAATCGGTTCTCGCAGAACTAAAAGCGCAAGGGGAAACCGATTCCAGTCAAGTCCGGAAATCGTTGTTATTGCAAGCAACCTCGTTCGGACCGGCTTTGCCTAAACTCGAAGAACAGGCGGAAACGATTGACCAGCTGCGAATTGAAATGGTTGCGTTCGAGGAAGCGGGAGAAGTTACGAAAGCTTACGAAACAAGTCTTCAATTGGAAGAGCAAGTGGAAAAAACGCGCCAATTCGTTGAAGTGATTCCGAAACATTGGAAGACGCTTGCCCACGAGTTGAGACAACGGATCGATCAATTGAGTGCCGGTTATAAAGAGATGACGTTAGACGGTTATCCGCTTGAGCCTCTAGGAATGCAGTCCGACATTAAACGGTTTGAAGAACAACGTTTGAGTCTCGTCAAAAAGTTAGAATTTCTTGAAATCAACGGTCTTGAAGAACAAGTCCAACAACTTGCGGCAGACATCGATCAAATGTACGACACGTTCCGACGTGAAGTCGATGCCCGTCACCATGTGAAAAAAGAGAATCAATCGCTGAAACAAAAAGCTTTGCGGATGCGTGAGAAAGTTCATCAGTTGGCGCAAGAGTTCAGCATGTTACGTGAAAACTACGAAATTTCGGCGGACTTAGGCGAACATTACGAGTCGATTCAACGCGATGAAGAAATGTTGTTTGGTGCCGCAAAAGATTTGGATGAGTCGATTGCAAGTCGGATCATTCCGTTCAGCATGCTTGAAGATCAGATGCGGGATGCCGTACGTCTCGAAGAACAGCTGATGATTCAATATGAACGGTTTACCGTGGAACTGCAGGCACTGCGCAAGGAAGAAACAGAAGTCCGACAGCGTGTCACGGAATGGCGACAAATCGTTTCCTCGACACGTCTGCGTTTAAAACGACTCGGGCTACCGAAAATCCCGGCAGAGGTAGAAGAAGCATTACAAGCTTCGAACCGTTCCCTGCAGACGCTCGAATCACGCTTCGAGGAGCTGCCGTTCAACGTCAGTTACGTCGTGGCGCAGAGCGAAGATGTCAACGGAACGTTTAAACTTCTGCAAGAACGGATAGATAAATTAGTATTCGAAGTCACTTACGCAGAACGACTCGTCCAGTATGCCAATCGGTTCCGGCGACACGACAATGAGATACATATGTCGCTGACGATTGCCGAGACGAAGTTCCTCGCAGGAGATTATGAGCGGACGATCATTTTGGCAGAACGTGTATTGGAACAATTTGATCCAAGTTCGATTGACCGAATTCGAAAAGCATGCGGGCAACAAGAGACGATGCATGCATAATCATCACTGACAACTCAGGGTGGCCTTTCAGGTCACCCTGTTTTTGTAAAACAAAAGGAGCGATTCAGATGGGAACACTGTATGTGAACGGCGTCATCCGGACGATGACACATGAAAATGAGATTCAACCGGCGATGTTTGTCGAAGAGACGAGAATCATTGCAATGGGAGAAGAGGGTACGCTACGCCGACGGTTCGGAAGACGTGTGACGACGATTGTCGATCTAAATGGGAAAGCTGTCTACCCGGCATTTACAGATGCGCATATTCATTTGATTGGTTACGGAGAAGCAATCGGACGGGTGGATGCCTCTAGTTATGCAACATTAGATGAACTGGGGAAAGCCTTTGTTCAGGCGGAAGCTGTTAATGGTTTACACGTAGCGGAAGGCTATGATGAGACGAAACTGGACCGTGCACCGACCAAGGCGTGGTTAAATCAATTGTTCCCAACTGAACCGGCGTTGCTAAAACGGACGGATCGCCACACGGTACTCGTCAACGATGTACTGTTCAAACAACTCGGATACAAGGCATCGACTGTCATCGAAGGCGGTAAGATCGGTTTGCTCGAGTCCGGTGAAGCGGACGGTTTCTTGTACGATGCGGCAATCGAACCATTGTATGCTTTACAATCGGGATCGGTCGAACGGAATAAGGCCTCACTCCGATCGGCCATCAAGAACTTGTATCGTCACGGCATCATTGCTGCCCATACAGAAGATTTGGCATACCATGGTGAGTTGTCGGAAGTATTACAAGCGTACCGGGAAGTGACGGAAGAAACAGGATTCCATGCGCACCTGCTCGTTCATCATTTGGTCGTCGATCAGTTCATCCAAACGAATCCTGAGTTACCGCCGACCTTGTCGGTTGGTGCGATGAAACTGTTTGTCGACGGGGCATTGGGTGGACGGACGGCGTTACTTGGAAGAGGGTATTCAGATGATGCGACGACACGCGGCATCGAAGTCCATTCACCGGAACAACTGGAACAACTCGTAAAACGAGCCCGGAGCTATGGCTTTACGGTCGCGGCACATGTCATCGGTGACTTGGCGATCGAACGTTTTGTGACGGTTCTTGAGAAGTATCCGGCACCAAAAGGGACACGCGACCGAATCATCCATGCAACGGTCGTCCGTCCGGAACTCTTGGCACGGATTCGGAAGCTCCCTGTTTTGATTGATGTTCAACCGGTCTTCCTGCTCGACGATGCCGACTTTGCGCAAGACCGTCTCGGGTTGAACCGGCTGGACTGGGCGTATCGTCTGAAGTCACTGGCGGAAACGGGGGCGCTTCTGTGCGGCGGATCGGATGCACCGATTTCTGATCCTGATGTTCGACGTGCCCTATATGCAGCGACGACTGGAACAGCGGGCAACATCAATAAGACGAACGAAGTCCTGTCGATGTACGAAGCTTTACTTCTGTTCACGAAAAATCCGCATATCGCAACCGATACACATGGACGAAAAGGAATGTTGCTTCCGGGATACGATGCGGACTTCGTCATCTTTGAACAAGACTTCTATTTATTACGGGGAGAAGACATTTTACGAAACCAGCTCGTTGAGACGGTCCAAGCGGGAAAAACCGTTTTCCAAGCGGATCCCGTCTTACGGTAAGTCAGCGTGTTTGGGTGTAAACCGTGATAGCCGCTGCGTAGAAATCGGCTAATCCCGGTTCGTACGTTTCGTAATAGTTTCGGAAGCGTTGATCGGTGACATAAAGCTGTCCGAGCGACTGAAAATGAGTGAGGTCACACGGATAATAATGCTGGTCGATGAAAGCATGTTGATCCCGGACGACTTGCTGGACTTCTGCGTCGTGAACGGGTCGGTGAGTCCGGTACAACCGGGTCAACCGTTGATCCAACTGTTTGTGTTGCAGGCTCAATTGTTCTGCTTCTTGTGGACTTCGCCGTTGGTGGCGGATTTGACTGATCCGGTAGGCCTCGGTTTCGGCGTAGTGTGTTTTTACTTCTTCGGCATGCTGCGCTTCAAGCGTGGTGAGTTCTTCGTGACGAAGACCACGGAAAAGTTGCTCATCGTTCATGTTGATTCCTCCTTCAATGGATTGAAGTGTCTGAGTGGCTAAATCAATTAAAGTCTGATAGTGCAGGGTGGTTTCCCGCAGACGTTGAATTTGATCCCGCAGGACGGCGCTTGCTTCCATCCGGTTGCCTTTTAGGAGGGGAGGGATTTGAGAAAGCGGGACGTGCAGTTCGCGGTACAACAAAATCTGTTGCAAACGGTGAAGCTCGGTCCTTGAATAACGGCGGTGACCTGCCGGAGTCCGGTGACTGGGAGTAAGCAAACCAATGCTTTCGTAATGGTACAGAGTTCGTTTTGAGACCCCGGCCAGCCGAGCCAATTGTTGCGTTGAATACATGTCTGACACCTCCTGGTTATGATGATAAAGGGTGACGTAACGGAACAGGCAATAAAAAAATCTGCCAAACGGCAGATTTTTTTATTCTATAAGAACGAACGTTGGATTTTATGCCAAAATGTATTGTTTGTTAATTTGACGGTCTTCAATTCTTTTTCAGATAACTGGATATCGACCGAATCGGTCCGTTTTAAACTGAGTGCTTCGTTGTCCATTCCGATGATCGGATAGTCATTGCCGTCTTCGATGATGCGCAGAGACAGTTTACGACCCCGGTTCAAGAGGAACGCCGATCCGAGTGTCCGGTAGCGGTTATTGTTGACGGAGGCGATTTCACTGACTTGGAGACAGTGAATCAATGGGTCGACAATCGCACCTGACAAGGATTTGTTGTAAGCTGTGGAACCGGTTGGTGTTGAGATGACCATGCCGTCCCCACGGAATGTCTCAAACAGGAAACCGTCGATATACACTTCAATGGCAAGTGATTTAATGATGCTTGATTTGACGGAACATTCATTGAGACAAAGCATTCCCGGACCACCATTGATCGAAGCTTCCAGAAGCGGATAACGACGGACTTCAATCTCTCCATTCGAAGCACGATTCCCGGTTTCTTTGAAAATCGCCTCAACGGACGACAAATCGTTGATGTCAAAGTCACAATAAAACGAATTTGGCCCTTCGGCAAAACCAACGTAAATGGCATCTTCGCGGAATCCTGTAAAGCGGGCGGCTTGTAGGAAAGCACCATCTCCGCCAATTGAAACGATGATGTTGGCTTGTTTATGATCCTGGACGACATTCAATCCATACCGATTTCCTACTTCAATCAGTTTACGTACCTGTGTCTCGTGTCTTTGTTTATTACGGTAATACAGGTAAACATTGTTTCGAGCCATGGTCAATTCCCCCTTGAAAGCGTTTCATGAACTCCTTCATTATACCTGTATTTAGGATAAATCGGTACTGATAGCTGAGGGCACCTGAAGAAATCTTGTTTTACCGTCCGTGTGTTTTTATAGTAGAATAGGACAGGACTTAGAATCTATCGGGAAATGGGGAATTGACATGGCAACATTTAAAGGGAATGACATCACATTGATCGGAAAACCGGTTGAAATCGGACAACAAGCACCAGATTTCGAGGTATTGGCAAATGACCTTTCACCTGTGACGCGCGATACATATGCAGGCGTCCGGATTATCAGCGTCGTTCCATCTATCGACACAGGTGTCTGTGATGCACAAACTCGTAAATTCAATGAAGAAGCTGCAGGAATCGAAGGCGTAACGGTACTGACGATTTCGAATGACTTGCCATTCGCCCAACGTCGTTGGTGTGCATCAAGCGGACTGGATAACGTCGTGACGTTGTCGGATCACCGTGATCTGTCATTCGGGACGCAGTACGGTGTCGCGATTGAAGAACTTCGTTTATTGGCCCGTTCGGTGTTCGTCATCGATGCAGCAAATGAAGTCGTATACGCGGAGTACCTCGAAGAGTCGACGAACGAAGTCGATTTCGAATCTGCTCTTGCCGCAGCGAAACGTGCAAAAACGACGAAGTAAGAATAGTTTACAAACGGCGTAAAACCGCTACAATGAAGATAATGAGAAAAAACGGCTCCCAAGAAGTGCGGGGGCCGTTTCGTTTTGAAAGGATGGAATACAGATGGAAGCTTTAGAAAAGTTATATAAAGAACTGACACAACAAACACGTAAATTAGAACGTGATCTGGACATGCCGTATTTAGAAGCCTTGACGGAAGTCATCGATCGATTGAATGAGCGGCATACGGAAAATGTAGAATCCGAGACGGTACGTAAAGCGGTCTCACTCGCGATTCTGGAAGGGATGAAACAAGCGCAACCGAATCACTTGCCGACACCGGACAGCGTTGCCTTGTTTGCGGGTTATTTAATCGGGAAACTAATCAAGAAGGACGATGTCCGTCTGCTTGATCTTGGAAGCGGGACCGGCGGGATGTTGCATGCCGTCCTCAGTCAGCTTCCGAAAGATACCGTCGCAGAAGCGGTCGAGGTAGATGAGACGTTAATCCGTTTATCGGCGTCGGTCACGGAACTGCTTGATTATCCGGTCAACTATACGCATCAGGATGGACTGCGCCCACTCTTGCTGGATCCCGTCGATCTGGCGATGGCAGATTTACCGATCGGTTATTACCCGGATGAAGAAGCAGCGAAGACGTATGTCTTAAAGCGGGAAGAAGGAATGAGTTACAGTCATTTTCTACTGATTGAACAAGCCATGAATTACGTGAAGCCGGGCGGGTTCGGTGTGTTCGTCATTCCGAACGGATTGTTCCAACACGATACAGAAGGAAAACTGAAACAGTATTTTGAAACAAAAGCTCATGTCATCGGTATACTCCAGCTGCCTTTGACGATGTTCAAACAAGAACAAGCTGCGAAAAGTTACTTGATCGTCCGAAATCATCTCGCGGGTGTGACGATGCCGAAACAAGCATTATTGGCAGAGTTGCCGTCCTTTACCGATGCCCGTGCCTTTGGCGGAATGGTGAAACAGATTGATGAATGGATTAACACAGAATTAAAATGAAATGCGCAAAGTGATTGAAATCTGTTGTTAATTTGACTATTCTAGTGTAGAACAGAAATAGAGCAAGACTCATACAGATGTGAATGTCTACTGATTTTGAATGGAAAAGGGGAAATAAATCATGGCAAAGATTATGGCAGTAAACGCCGGTAGTTCGTCGCTTAAGTTCCAATTACTTGAGATGCCGAATGAGACGATGATTGCAGTTGGTTTAGTAGAACGTGTCGGAAAAGACGACGCAATCTTTACGATTAAATATGGTGAAGGACAGAAGTTTACGGATGTTCTTCCACTTGCTACACATAAAGAGGCCGTTGAATTGTCACTTGAGAAATTGATGGAATTTGGCATCATCTCATCGTATGACGAAATCAAAGGTGTCGGACATCGTGTGTTACACGGAAAAGAAAAGTATGCTGATTCTGTCGTCATCACAGAAGAAGTCATGCAAGACATCGAATCATATACAGAGCTCGGTCCATTGCACATTCCACCAAACTTGATCGGAATCCGTGCGTTCCAAGCGATTTTACCAGATGTACCACAAGTGGCAGTCTTCGATACGGCTTTCCACCAAACGATGCCGGAAGAAAACTTCCTGTACAGCCTTCCGTACGACTATTATACGGAGTACGGCATTCGGAAATACGGTTTCCACGGTACAAGCCATAAGTATGTCACGGAACGTGCGTCTGAATTATTAGGTCGTCCGTTACAAGACCTTCGTTTGATCTCATGTCACCTCGGTAGTGGTGCTTCGATCGCTGCAGTCGCAGGCGGAGAATCACTCGATACGACAATGGGCTTTACGCCGCTTGAAGGAATCACGATGGGGACACGTTCTGGTTCGCTTGATCCAGCCTTGATTCCATTCTTGATGGAGAAAACAGGAAAAACGGCAGAAGATGTCTTGAACGTCATGAACAAAGAGTCAGGTATTTACGGTCTTTCTGGTCTCTCAAGTGATTTACGTGATGTTGAGTCGGCAGCGACAGAAGGAAACCACCGTTCAGAGATGGCACTCCGAATCTTCGCAAACCGAATTCATGGATACATCGGACAATATGCGGCAGAGATGAATGGCGTTGATGCGATCATCTTTACAGCAGGTGTTGGTGAGAACTCCGATTCGATTCGCGAGCGTGTTTTACGTGGACTTGAATTCATGGGCGTTTACTGGGATCCATCCCTCAACAACGGCGCACGTGGTGAAGAATTGTTCATTAACTATCCGCATTCGCCGGTCAAAGTCATCATCATTCCAACAAACGAAGAATTGATGATTGCACGTGATACGGTTCGCATCGGTGGTTTGGTCGAGCAAAACGCTTAAAACGAACAGCATATGACTTTTCGTCCCGCTCCAGCTTCTGTTGGAGCGGGACATTTTTATGTCCGTTAAACCCGATTTCAGCATCGATCAAAACACGATGAATCGGCTCGCAATTATTTTCTGTTACAGACGTTGTCATATAAAAATACAAAAAAAGAAAGTTAAACGTCAATTTGACGTAATAAACACTTAAAACTGAAAAAAATGAGTCTTTTGTAACACGATAGTAATAAAGGCGTCATCTTTTTGTGGTCTATATGTAACGGCACTACTCCATTTTGTCATGTATATTAATGTAAGTTACAAAACAGGGACAATTATGGAGGAGAGATTACATGATGAAACGGATACTCGCTAGTGTTTTAGCAGTCTTGTTAGCACTCAGTTCGTTTGCAGGTCTTCAAGCGGAAGCTGCAGCCAAAAAAAATGTTAAGTCGTCGGTCGATAGCCTAGTTGTTCGTCAGAAAGCAACAACGTCGTCTAAGAAACTTGGTCTTTTATATAAGAATCAAACATTACCGTACAAAGCAAAAACAGGAAACTGGTACAAAGTCAGCTACAAAGGTAAAACAGCGTACTTAAGTGCCCGTTACTCAAAAGTCGTAACCAGCTCTTCTAAAAAACAATCAACTGGTGGCTGGAAAACACTCACGAATGTAAGTGCTACAGCATACACACCGTACGATCCGGGCAGTGGTAACTTAACGGCAATCGGTTGGAACATCAAGAGCTCTAAAAAGAAAGTCGTTGCAGTTGACCCACGTGTCATCCCGCTTCGTTCAACAGTAAAAGTGTATTACAAAGGGAAATTAAAAGGGACGTACACAGCAGCCGATACGGGTGGTGCCATTAAAGGGAAAAAGCTTGATATCCTTTACTACTCACGCTCAGAAGCATTTGACTGGGGTCGTCGTAACGTGACCGTTAAATTCAAATAATCCGTCAGATCTATTGCACATCGGTGTAATAGATCTTTTTTTGATCAAAAAAACACTCCACCCGCAGGTGAAGTGTTGAAAAATAGTAATGAGTGCGGTTAAAGACGGACAATCAAGACGTCACATTTAGCGTAACGGGTAATGCTTTCGGATACACTACCGATAAAGAAGCGTTCTACAGCGTTTAATCCGGTGGCACCACAGATGATCAAATCCACATTGTGGTTGGGTGCGAGTTTCTTGGCGATGGTTACTTTAGGAGAACCGTATTCAATTGCGACTTCAACATCTTTGACACCGCGTTCTTGTGCGGTTTTGACATAGTCATCCAGTAATTCCTTGGCATACGATTCAGCACGTTCTGTGATCGTCCGGTCATAGGCTTCGACGGTCGCGAAAGTCCGTGTATCGATGACATGTGCAATGACAAGTTTGGCATCGTTTCGAAGTGAGACGTCAATCGCCGTTTCAAAAGCACGTTCTGCCTCTTTTGAACCGTCGACTGCTACTAAAATGTTATGATATACAATTGCCATTCTGTATCCATCCCTTCGTATTCAGCTGATTCTTACACCCTTATTATACCATTCCCTCAATTAGAAGATGACGAACATTTAAGGAGATTTAAAAATTGTTCTTCCTCAAGGGAACCCGTAAGATGGAAGGAGATGAAAGGAGGCGATGCCACGATGAGGCACGCATTAATTACAGCAGGAACAAAAGGGCTCGGGGAGATGGTGACCCGCCGCCTGCTCGAAGAAGGGTGGCACGTGACGGCACTTCATCGCTCGAAACCAACCTTCGGGCACGAACGTTTACATTTGATTGAAGCCGATGTGACGAAACAAGACGAATTACTGAGTGCCGTAGAGCAAACAGTAGAGAAACACGGACGCATCGATGCCTTGATCTTAAATGCAGGACCGTATATCTTTGAACGGAAGTCGCTTGTCGATTATTCGGATCAAGAGTGGAATGAAGTCGTAACCGGAAATTTGACAGCTAGCTTTTGGTTGTTACGAAAAATTCTTCCGATTATGCGCGAGCAACACTACGGACGGATTGTTACATACGGTTTTCCGGAGAGTGCGTCAGCACCTGGATGGATTGAACGGGCAGCATTCGCAGCCGCTAAAAGTGGGATGGTCAGTTTGACGAAAAGTGTAGCGCTTGAGGAGGCGGGCCATGGAATCACCGTGAACATGGTCAATCCGGGTAATATCGTGGGTGAGAACAAATCGAAACGGATTGAGCAGGCAACGGCAGACGATCAGACGCCGGTCGGACGGACAGGTGTCGGGGAAGATATCGCCCGGGCCATCTCGTTTTTACTGGCGGAAGAATCCAGTTTGATTACTGGGGCAATCCTTGATGTTACAGGCGGCGTCAACGTCGTCCATCAATCGCGTCAATGAGTTTAGGAGAAAAGTTCGAAGATAGGACAACAGGGTCCATTCCGAAAAACGGAATGGACCCTGTTATTTACTGTACAGATGGAAGGGACTGCAGATGTTTTGGAGATTGATTTAACGCTTCCGGTCCGTTTTCCGTAAGATGAATATCATCTTCAATCCGGACGCCGCCGACATTAGGAACGTAAATGCCCGGCTCGAGCGTATAGACGATACCCGCTTCAGCCGTCAATAGATTGTTTGAAGCGAGTGACGGGAATTCGTGGACATCAATTCCAAGACCATGTCCAACCCGGTGTGTAAAGTACTCACCGTATCCTGCCGTTTCAATGACATCCCGAGCAGCTTTGTCGAGTGTACCAAGCGTTACACCAACACGACTCGCTGCGGTTGCTGCTTCGAGTGCGCCAAGGACCGTGTTGTAGATCGTTTTCTGTTCTTCGCTCGCTTCTCCGTAAACGAAGGTCCGTGTGATATCGGAACAATATCCTTTCCACACGACACCGAGATCAAACAGGACGAAGTCTCCTTCTTGAATGACACGGTCACCAGGGACACCGTGCGGGTCAGCGCTGTTTGCGCCAAATAAGACCAACGTATCAAATGACATCTCGCGAACGCCTTTTTTCTTCATTTCAAACTCGATTTCCGCGATGACTTCCATTTCCGTGACGCCGGGGCGAATCGCCTTTTTCCCGATTTCGACGGCTTGATCGGCCAATTCAGCTGCTTCACGAAGGATTTCGATTTCTTGGGCATCTTTTTTGACGCGTAATGCCTGCAGTTGCTCACCGATATCGAGGATCGCCGCATTTTCCTGACGGGACTCCAGTTCCTTGAAACGGCTGAATGTCATATGCTCCCCTTCGATTCCGATCCGATTATTTGAGACAGCAAAGGTTTCGAGAAGCTGACTGATTTTATCAAATGGATTTTCGTGGTCGGCATACGTGACGACGTCTCCATCCCAAGGGCTGGCTGAAACGATATTCGCTTCGAGTGCCGGGCAGAAAAGGGCACGTTTTCCATTCGCATCGACGATGACCGCCATGACGCGTTCGTGTGGTTCGGCGTAGACACCTGAAAAATAGAAAACGCCGGCTTTTGATGTAATCAACGCCACATCGATTCCTGATTCTTGCAATACACGACTGATTTGATTTGTCCGTTCTAACATGTCGTTCCCACCTCTCGTTTCTTGTCACGTTTCAGTATACCAAAGTTGGATTTGGAAAACATTTCTCAGAAATCAGACTAGTACACTTTTCATTCTTCCGAGTAGTACAGTATAATGACAGGAGAGTAGAATATAGGAAAAAGAAGGGATACAGCATGCCTACGAAACATGAACAGATCATCCGGCACATTGAGGATCTCGATGTGGGCGCCAAAATATCCGTCCGGCAAATCGCGAAGGACCTAACGGTATCCGAAGGTACGGCGTATCGTGCCATTAAAGAAGCAGAGAATTTAGGGTTCGTCTCGACGATTGAACGTGTCGGAACGATCCGGATCAAGAAAAAGCAAAAAGAGAACATTGAAAAACTGACATTCGCAGAAGTCGTTAATATCGTCGATGGACAAGTGCTTGGGGGACGAGACGGACTTCATAAAACTTTGACGAAGTTTGTTATCGGAGCAATGAAACTCGAAGCGATGATGCGTTATATCGATGTCGACAGTCTTGTCATCATCGGAAACCGGGAAAAAGCCCATGAACTCGTGTTAGAAGCAGGGGCTGCGGTTTTGATTACCGGTGGTTTTGATACGACGGAAGAGGCGAAGAAGCTGGCTGATGAAATGGAATTGCCTATCATTTCGACGTCATATGATACGTTTACCGTCGCGACGATGATTAACCGGGCCATCTATGACCGGCTGATTAAAAAAGAGATTTTACTGGTATCGGATATTCTGATTCCGTTGCATGACACGTTTTATTTACAGACGAACGATCCGATTGCCAGATGGCATGAACTCAACGAACAAACGAAGCATAATCGTTATCCGGTCATCGATGAACAAATGAAGGTAGTCGGTGTCGTGACAGCGAAGGATATCATTGACCGTCCGCATGATTGGCCGGTCGAAAAAGTCATGACCCGTCACCCGATCACTGTCGGAATCCGGACCAGTGTGACGAATTCCGCCCATCAGATGGTTTGGGAAGGAATCGAAATGTTACCGGTCATCGATCAGTACGGACGTCTGCTTGGTATCATCAGTCGGCAAGATGTTTTGAAAGCGTTACAACTGGCGAACCGGCAACCGCAGGTCGGAGAGACGTTTGACGACTTGATTACGGGACAAATCAAAGCAGCAGAAGATGCAAGAGGTCCTTATCTCTCGCTCGAAGTTTCTCCGCAGATGACTAATTTCATGGGGACGGCTTCAAGTGGTGTCTTGACGACCTTGCTTGTTGAAGGCGCAACGCGGATGTTGCGTCACATGAAAAAAGGGGACCTCGTGATTGAAAATGTCAGCATCTACTTCATCAAACCGGTCCAAATTGAAAGTACGATTACGATTCGGGCGAACGTGTTTGATGTCGGACGGAAATTCGGGAAAGTCGATGTCGAGATGTACCAAGGCACACAAATCGTCGCGAAGGCGCTCGTGACTTCACAACTAATCGATCGATAAGTCGTTTTCAGAGCATAAAAAAAGACGGTCATGACCGTCTTTTTTACGACTGTTCCGTTTGTTCCATTTCCCGGACGACATAAGGATAGATTTTTTTGTAACGGATGAAGCCCGCAATAAATGAAGCAACACCGATTACGATCAGGATCGAACAAACGATTTTTCCTGTCAGTGTCGTCAAACCGTCACCGGACACAAACTGATTGACGGCAAACAAAATGACGAACAAGCTGAGCCAGATGCTCGCTTGCGTATTAAATAAAAACTTCCGATTCGTACTTTTCGTATGGAATGCACGTCGTTTTGCGAGTAAATATCCACCAAGCGACAAGACGATTAACAGAATGAGAACAAACTGCATATGGATGACCTCCTTTTCTTTCTATATCTGTTTGTATCATATCAATATTTAGAGGAGCTGTGCACTGTGAAAGAACAAATCAGACAATTGATTGAACAAGCATCGACGATCATCATCCATCGGCACGAACGGCCGGACCCGGATGCACTCGGCAGCCAGTTCGGCTTACGGACGGTTCTGCAACACCAATTTCCGGATAAAAAAATAAAAGCAGCCGGCGAGATGGCGACGTCGCTTGCTTTCATGGGGACGCTTGATGCGGTCGAAACAGATGAGTATCCGGACGCATTGGTCATCATTTTAGATACAGCAAACGAAGCGCGAATCGACGGTAAGGATGCGTTGCGCGGTCGACAGACGATTAAAATCGATCACCATCCGGACGAAGATCCTTACGCGGATATCCAACTTGTCGATCCGACGGTCAGTTCGACGTCAGAGTTGTTGGTCCATCTGTTAAACGAGTGGGGATACGTGATCCCGGAACCGGCGGCGATTCAGTTTTATGCAGGCATCGTCGGAGATACCGGTCGTTTTCAATTCAGAGGGACAACGAGCCGGACGTTTTCGGTCGCGGCACAATTATTGGATACAGGGATCGACACGGACTGGCTTTACCGGAATATGTATCAGACGGAACTGGCAGCTTTACAACTGCAAGGATA
Source organism: Exiguobacterium sp. RIT452 (assembly GCF_003598705.1). Classification (NCBI taxonomy): domain Bacteria; kingdom Bacillati; phylum Bacillota; class Bacilli; order Caryophanales; genus Exiguobacterium; species Exiguobacterium sp. RIT452. The sequence continues at coordinate 541,131 of NZ_QXJB01000002.1, read as the reverse complement.
TGTCCTCCAACACATCGAGTTGACGGAAGCGGGTGTCGGCTATGTCGTCTTGACACAAGAAACGCTTAAAGCCTTCAACGCGACTGTCGAACAGGCGTCGTTACTCGTGAACAGCTTTGCCGGTCTGAAAGGGTTAAAAGCGTGGGCACTCTTCCTTGAGACGGATCAGGAAGTCCGCGTCCGTCTACGCTCAAAAGGACCGGTCATCAACGAGGTCGCAAAAGAATTTAATGGAGGGGGACATCCGATGGCATCCGGTGCGACGATTCAAAATCTAACCGAAGTCGATGGTGTCATTTCCCGTTTGAATGAAGTAGCGGGAGCCTTCCGCTTCTAGACAAAAAGAGGCTGCTCGCTACAATCCTGTGTCGGATCCATGGCGAACAGCCTTTTTGTCTTCAATTCGTTGAAGCCTCTTCTTGGGGGATGAACCAAATTCCACGTTCTGTGTGGTCTTCGATGACGTTCAGTTCCAGTTCCTTGACAGACTTCCGGATTTTTTCAGCAATTTCTTCAGTCTCAGTAAAGGCAGTCACACCTAACTTTAACTGTTCAACTTTTTCGCGAGCGATTTGGCTACGGTTTAAAATCATGGCAAACTCTCCTTCCATGCAAGTCATGATGTTCTCTTTTTATTGTAGCGAATAATTCACGGAATGGCGAGACTCAGGAACAAGCAGATATGACACTTCTGAAAACGTTTTAAAATGGTGGAACATAGACGATGAAAAAGAATGGAGGAGGCAGTATGATTCAGCTAAATGTCCGGACGGCTTATAGTCCCCTGCAGAGTACCATTCGAATGGATCGGTATCTTGACGAATTAAAACAACGAGGCGCGGATGCAGCCGCGATTTGTGAGACCGCGCTGACCGGCGTGCCGGCATTCATCGCCGGTTGCGAGCAACGGGACCTGCTTCCGATTATCGGTTTGGAACAAGATCAGGAAGAGGACGAACTGACCATCTTGTGGTATGCCAAAACAAGCGAAGGTCTGAAGGCACTGTATCGGCTGTCGAGTCAGATGCCGGTCGAGGATCATTCGGACTTGATTGCCATCTTAGCACCAAAACGGCAAGCGCCGGATGATGAAGCACGGTTGCGACGCCTCGTTTCCCAGTGGATCAGCCTTGCGCAAAATGCAACTGTTTATTTGGGTGTAAAGGCGGCGCGCTCCACCGTGGAGCGGGAGAGCCGGGAACACTACCGCCAGGCGGCGTATGCACTTGGAATCGAGACGATTCCGATTGATCCCGTCCGTTATTTACGGCGAGACGAGGCGGAAGCCTATCAGGCGGTCCGGGCGATTGATGAGGGAACAACGTTTCAAGAACAAAAAATCAACCGGACGGCGTATTTGAAGTCAAATGAAGAATTACAGGAACACTTTACGGAGCGGGAACGGATGCTTGTCGAACGATGGGCAACCACGCAAGAGACGTTGGTGTTACCGTTCCAGTCCCGTCCCTTACCACGGGTGACGGAAAATTCGGATCAGGCTTTAAAAAAACTGGCCCACGATGGATTGTTGGCACACGGTCTTGTCGATGCCGTCGCAACAGACCGGTTGCAGTATGAACTGAACGTGATTGAAAAAACCGGTTTTGCCGATTACTTTCTGATCGTCGAGGATCTGGTCCGGCAGGCGAAAGCAAAAGGTATTCAAGTGGGACCAGGACGTGGTTCTGCCGCCGGTTCACTCGTTAGTTACGCCCTAGGCATCACGACAGTTGACCCAATCAAATACGGTCTGTTATTTGAACGCTTCTTGAATCCTGAACGGATTTCGATGCCTGATATCGACATTGACATCGAGGATGAACGGCGGGAGGAAGTGCTTGATTATTTGGTCGAACGTTACGGAAGAACACACGTCGGACAAATCGGAACGCTGTCGACGCTCGGAGCAAAGGCGGCACTTCGTGACGTCGCACGTGTGCTGGAGTTTTCGAAAGATGAGACAGATGCAGCAGCTAAACAACTTGGGAAGGCGACGACCCTACAAGGGTTGGAACAAAAGGCGGCAATCTACCGATGGTTCTCAGGCAGTGAAAAACGGCGGCAACTGTTGCAGCTCGCTCAAGCGATTGAAGGGCTGCCGCGGCAACGTTCGATTCATGCAGCGGGTGTCGTCATCGGATCGGACGATCTCATCGAGACGACGCCCGTCGATCGGAATGCGAGTGACCGGTTCGTCACTCAATATTTGATGAAGGCACTGGAACAACAAGGATTATTAAAAATCGATCTGTTGGGTCTGCGGAACCTGACCCGGTTACGTCAGATGGAACATTTGATTCAACACACGCATCCCGGATTTTCTGTTGAACAGATTCCGGAAGATGATGCCGTGACACTTCGGCTGTTTTCTAAAGGCGAGACGGATCAAATCTTTCAATTTGAATCAGCCGGGATGAAGCAAACCTTGCGGGAAGTCAAGCCGACACGGTTTGAAGATTTGGTCGCGACGATGTCGCTGTTTCGTCCGGGACCGATGAAATTCATTGATTTGTATGCGAAACGGAAAGCGGGTCAACCGTATCAGACGGTCCATCCGATTTTAGCGGAAATTTTACAGTCGACGTACGGCGTCATCGTCTACCAGGAGCAGATCATGGAAATCACACGCCGTGTCGCCGGGTTTACATTGGCACAGGCGGACCTGTTACGTCGGGCGATTTCGAAGAAAAGCAGTCAATCAGTCGAATCCGAGAAAAAACGTTTTATCGACGGTGCACTCGGAAATGGGTTCGAAGCGAGCGTCGCCGAGACGTTATATGATCAAATCGAACGGTTTGCCGGTTATGGATTTAACCGGAGTCATGCCGTTGCTTATACGAAAATCAGTTACGCATTAGGATATATGAAGGCACATCATCCGCAAATCTTTTCTCTCATCTCAATCGATCAGCCGGAACGTCTGGTCCGTGTCATGCGGGAAAAACGATTGCCAGCGTTGCCACCGGATGTCTGGATGTCGGATTATCGTTCAACCTTAGAAGGAAAAGGCATCCGTCTTGGTCTGCAAACACTGCGTGGAATCACGGAAAAAGATTTTCACAGCTTACGAGAAGCGGCTAAAACGTCGCAAACGATTACCCAATTGTTATCGGCCGTTGGGTGGGGGAAAAAAGAACGGACGAAGATTGAACTGCTGTTATACAGCGGAGCACTGGATCGCGCGACGCACGGCGATCGAGCGTTGGCTGAACAAGAAGTCTTGGATTACTTTACGATGGCGTCCAATACGTTGTTGCCGGATGAACTCGCAAGTCTCGGGCGAAGAAAGACCGTTGCAAAAACAAGCCGGACAGCTACGGATTGGGCACGGCTCGAGCGGGAATCACTTGGATTCTGGTTAACGTATTCGCCATTGATGACGGCGATGAAACCACAGGTTGAGACGACCCATTTTCAAGCCATCTCTGCAGAAGCCGAACAGACCCATTATCTCGTCTGTTACATCGATCAGCTGCGCGAATTCAAAACGAAACGGGCCCAGACGATGGCCGTCATCCACGCGGTCGACGGTTATACGACAGAGGAAGTCGTCGTTTTTCCGAAGCAGTACGAGCTGTTCAGCAGATCCTTATACGTCGGCAACGTGCTCTTGATCGAAGTCAAGGCACAGGAACGGGAAGGAAACCGGCAGTTTGTCCTGGAACGGTTACGCCCGCTTGGGCAAGATGTTTTGTTTATCAAACTGCCGTCCAAAAATGAGTTGGCCGTGTTGGAACGGATTTTAGAAACAGCTCCGGGAGATATTCCGGTAGTCGTCCGCTATGCCGATACCAATGAAACGAAACCGTTACCAGGAATCTATGCGATTCAACACAACGAAGAATTGTTGGCGCAGCTACGAATTCGGTTCGGGGAAACGAATATCGTCTTGAAAAATGTCCCGCGTTCGACCTAGTAGTAGGTAATAAGATTTGTTATAATAAGGGGTAATTGGTCTGACCAATGCCGCCGGATTTAGAAAGTGACGACTACGTCAGGAAGGTGGTGCCGTACAAAATGGAAAAGAAGCGAAACGCTTTTGAAACGAACATCTCGGCAATCAAAACGATGATCGAACAGGATGGATTTGTTCCGGGAGACCGGATTCCATCCGAACGCGAATTAGCGGAACGGCTGGCAATCAGTCGCCCGTCTGTCCGGGAAGCACTTCGGACATTGGCCTATCTCGGAATCATAGAGACGCGACACGGCGGGGGAAGTTTTCTCTTAAATCGTGACGACCATACCTACATTCAAATCATCGCACAATTTTTAGTGACCGGAGATTCAAAATTTGAGGATTTGGCGGGAACCCTTCGTTTACTCGAACAATCCGCCTTCGTTAAGTTAACGGACAGGTCTTTTTTGGAAGCGCATATGGATTCCGATTTAGCCTATCGCGAAGCATTGATCAGCACGGTTGACAATGACTTGTTTGAACGGATTTGGCGACAGGTGAATGCCTTCTATCTCAGTTTTGGTCAAGGGGAGCTCTATACGCGAGCGGAACGGGAAGCTTTTCTGAAACGCTCGTAAGAACCACAAGGGGGAACTAACGTGCAAGCATTTTTTCGAAAACCTAAAAAATTTGTCACTTTGACGTCAAAAGAACAGCGGGTCGATGTACCTGTCGGCTTGATGACGAAATGTCCAAAGTGCAAACTCATCCAATATACGAAACAACTTGAAGCGAACCTGCGTGTCTGTACGTGTGGCTACCACCATCCGTTGACGGCGCATGAACGCTTTGCACAACTGTTTGACGAAGGAACGATCACATATTTCGATTTGCCTACTGTCAAAGCAGATCCACTTCAATTCCAAGATTACCCGGAAAAACTGAAAGGGGATCAAGTGCGGACGGGGCTCGAAGAAGCGATCGTCTGTGGAGTCGGACGTGTAAACGGGCATCCACTCGTCGCCTGCGTCATGGACGCGCGTTTTCGGATGGGTTCAATGGGAGCGGCAGTCGGTGCTGCCATTGCCGAGGCGATTCGATACGCAACAAAAGAACGGTTGCCGGTGACGATTTTTTCTGCTTCTGGTGGAGCACGGATGCAAGAAGGCATGGTCAGCCTGATGCAGATGGCGAAATCGAGTTTATTTTTAAAGCAGCATTCGGATGCCGGATTATTGTACATTTCCTGCATGACACATCCGACGACAGGGGGAGTGTCTGCAAGTTTTGCGATGTTGGGTGATTTTAATATCGCCGAGCCAGGTGCACTGATCGGTTTTGCCGGTCGAAGAATCATTGAACAGACGATTCGTGAAAAGTTGCCGGAAGACTTCCAAACGTCAGAGTTTTTACTGCAGGCAGGACAACTCGATGATGTCGTATCGCGACACGATTTGAAAGCCTATTACTCACGTATTCTGATGATGCACTCGGAGGGGAACAATCATGCAACCATTTGATCAACCAGTAATCGCGTTACGCGAAAAGATATTAGAATTGCACGACATGGCCGAGACACAAGGTCTCGATTTTAAAGAAGAGCTCAATTTACTTGAGGAGCGGTTGCGTCGGTTAGAACTCGATGTTTACGGGAATATGAAAGCGTGGAACCGTGTGCAGTTGGCACGGCATCCAGAACGTCCGACGACGCTTGATTATGTGCGGTTGATTTGCGAGGACTTCATTGAATTACACGGTGACCGGCATGGATACGATGACGCCGCAATCGTCGGCGGAATTGCAATGCTGAACGGACAAGCCGTGACGATCATCGGTCATCAACGCGGAAAAGATACAAAAGAAAACATCCGTCGGAACTTCGGGATGCCACACCCGGAAGGATATCGGAAGGCGTTACGGTTGATGCAACAAGCGGTCAAGTTCAAGCGACCCATCATTACGTTCATCGACACGAAAGGGGCTTACCCAGGACGCGCGGCAGAAGAGCGTGGTCAAAGTGAGGCAATCGCTAAAAATCTGTTTGAAATGGCAGGCATGCCCGTGCCGATCATTTCAATCGTCATCGGTGAAGGGGGATCAGGTGGTGCACTCGGCATCGGTGTCTGCGATCAACTCTTGATGCTTGAGAACTCAACCTACTCGGTCATCTCACCGGAAGGCGCGGCAGCCTTGCTCTGGAAAGATGCCAGTCTCGCGGAACAAGCGGCTGAATCGATGCAGATTACGGCACCGGATTTACTTCGTCTCGGAATTGCAGACGGAATCATTCCGGAAGTCGTCGGCGGCGCGCATTTAGATGTTTCATTACAGGCGGACAAAGTGAAATCTGTTCTAGAACAAAAACTAGCCCAACTGACCCGTTTGACGCCAGAACAGTTAATCGAGAAGCGCACAGAAAAATATCACCAAATTGGCACATAACCTGCATGTAATCGCTATCATGATTGGCAGTCCTTATTTCGTGATAGGATGAACAAACTGCTGACGAAAGTTTATGCAGTCTGCCCTGTTGTAAAACAACAAAACTACGTGCTATTTTAGACTAAGATTAATGGAGAGGTGATTAACGTGAGTTTGAAACGGATTGCTGTTTTAACAAGTGGTGGCGACGCACCCGGCATGAACGCCGCAGTGCGAGCTGTAACACGTAAGGCGATTTTTCATGGACTAGAAGTATTTGGTGTCTATAACGGATATCAAGGTTTGATCAATGGAGATCTTGTCCAATTGAATCTAGGTTCGGTTGGTGACATCATTCAACGCGGTGGGACATTCTTACGTTCTGCCCGGTGCCCAGAGTTCCGGACGGAAGAAGGACGTGCGAAAGCAGTCGTCAATCTGAAGAAATTCGAAATCGATGCGCTTGTCGTCGTAGGTGGTGACGGGTCGTATCGTGGTGCCCAAAAATTGACGGGACTCGGCTTCCCGACGATCGGACTGCCTGGAACGATCGATAATGATATTCCGGGAACGGATTACACGATTGGATTTGACACGGCTTTAAACACGGCGCTTGAAGCGATTGATAAAATTCGGGACACGGCTTCTTCACACGAGCGGACGTATGTCATCGAAGTCATGGGTCGTGATGCAGGCGATATCGCGCTGTATGCCGGTTTAGCAGGTGGCGCGGAATCCATTCTTGTTCCAGAACGCCCTGAAGATTTAAAAGAAGTATTGGAACGTATCCAAAGTGGTGTCAATCGTGGTAAGAAACACTCGATCGTCATCGTAGCGGAGGGTGCGGGTCGTGCTCAAGACGTCGGCGATGAAATCGCCAAAGAAACGGGCCTTGATACACGGGTTACCGTACTCGGTCACGTTCAACGCGGTGGTGCACCGACAGCTGCTGACCGTGTGCTCGCCAGCCGGATGGGCGCACATGCGATCGACATCTTACTGGAAGGTAAGCAAGGTCGTGTCGTTGGTGTCCGCGGTGGAAAAATGATCGATCTCGATATCGATGAAGCATTGGATGAAAACAAACATGAACTGGATCTTGATATCTTAGAATTGTCAAAACAACTTTCAATTTAAGATTTTCGTGTACTCAGTTGATTGGGATAGGCTTGTTGGCAGGTTATTAAACAGCCAAACATTGTAGGAGGTTTATGGAATATGCGCAGAACTAAAATTGTATGTACGATTGGACCGGCGTCAGAAAAACGTCTTCCAGAAATGATTGAAGCAGGTATGAACGTCGCTCGTCTCAACTTCTCACACGGTGACTACGAAGAGCATGGTGCTCGGATCACAGATATCCGTCGTGCAGCAGAAGAAGCGAACAAATTAGTCACGATTCTTTTAGACACAAAAGGTCCTGAAATCCGGACGCATACGTTTGAAGAAGGAAAAGCACTTCTCGTACGCGGTAAACAAGTCATCGTCGTCAGCGGCGACGCAAATGAAATCGTCGGAACAGCGGATAAATTCTCTGTAACATATGACGGTTTATATGACGATGTCGAAGTAGGTTCAATGATCATGTTGGATGATGGATTGATCGGACTCCGTGTTGCAGAAAAACTTGCGAACCGTGAACTTCTTTGTGACATTGAAAACGAAGGAATCATCAAAACGAAAAAAGGCGTTAACTTACCGAACGTAAAAGTTAACTTGCCTGCTTTGACAGATAAAGATATCGCGGATATCGAATTCGGAATCAAAAGCGACATCGATTTGATTGCGGCTTCATTCGTACGTCGTGCGTCTGACGTCGTTGCGATCCGTCAATTGCTCGAAAAACACAATGCAAGCCACATTAAAATCTTCCCGAAAATCGAAAACCAAGAAGGTGTCGACAACATCGAAGAAATCATCGCGATTTCTGATGGTTTAATGGTCGCACGTGGTGATCTTGGAATCGAGATTCCAACAGAAGAAGTTACACCAACACAAAAAGACCTCATCAAAATTTGTAATGACTACGGTAAACCTGTCATCACAGCAACGCAGATGCTCGACTCGATGCAACGTTTCCCACGTCCAACTCGTGCAGAAGCATCAGACGTTGCCAATGCGATTCTTGATGGAACAGATGCGATCATGCTTTCAGGCGAAACAGCAGCCGGGGATTACCCGATCGAGTCTGTTCAAATGATGCACACGATTGCAAAACGGACAGAAAAAATGCTCGACTACAAGATGCTCTTGAAAGATCGTCAAACACGCAGCGAACATACAGTGACGGATGCAATCGCTCAAGCGGTTACGCATACGGCAATCAACTTGGATGCAAAAGCCATCTTGACACCAACACAGTCTGGTTATACAGCGGCACGGATTTCAAAATACCGTCCAGAACCAAACATCGTTGCTGTCACACCAAGCGCACGTGTCGCACGTCAGCTTAACATCGTATGGGGTGTCTATCCGATCGTCGTCGATCATCTGTCAGACAACACGGATGACATGTTGACACTTGCTGCTGATACAGCAAAAGAAGCAGGATTCGTCACAGATGGTGACCTCGTCGTCATCTCTGCAGGAATTCCGGCTCTTACAGCAGGTACAACAAACATGTTGAAAATTCACATCGTAGGTAAAGAAATCGCTAACGGTCGTGGAATCGGCGAACGTGGTGTCGTCGGTGAAGTCGTCATCGCCCACAACGCAGAAGAAGCAAACGCAAAAGCGAAACCAGGCATGATTCTTGTTACGAACTCAACAGACCGTGACATGATGCCTGCAATCGAGCTTGCTGCAGCGATGATCACAGTAGACGGCGGATTGACAAGCCATGCTGGAATCGTTGGTCCTTCACTCGGTAAACCGGTCATCGTCGGTGTTGAAAACGCCTTGACAATCTTCACGGATGGTCAACAGATTTCAATTGATCCGTTAACTGGTAAATTGTACAACGCATAATCAATGAAACGGATGTGGCGAAAGCCATGTCCGTTTTTTCAAATCGGGGGATTCATATGGAAGCGTATCTGTTTTTGATTGGTCTTGTCTTAATTGGTGTCATCGCCCAAAATAAATCCTTGATCATTGCGGCCGCTTTCTTACTGATCATAAAAGCAATTGGCTTGGATGGTCGCTTGTTTCCGTCTTTGCAGGCGAAAGGGATCACTTGGGGCGTCACCTTGATTACAGCGGCTATTCTCGTTCCGATTGCAACCGGTGATATCGGATTTAAAGAGTTGCTGAACAGCATTCGGGGACATATCGGCATCATCTCCTTCCTGTCGGGAATTTTCGTCGCCATCATCGCCGCACACGGTGTCGGATTGATGAAAGAAGATCCACTCGTCACGACAGCCTTGCTTGCCGGGACGATTCTTGCGGTTGGCGTGTTCCAAGGGGTTCCGGTTGGACCATTGATCGGAGCAGGGATTGCGGCGCTTATCATCGGAATGTGGGACATCATCGTCAAGTTAATCAGTGGTTAAGTTGAAGAACTACACACTTTGGAATTAATTTTTTGATAATAGTATGCAAGTTCGTTCACTTTTTGGTTAATTTTGTTTATACTAAGGACAGAAACAAGATGGTCTATTCAAGAGCAAACGGTTCAACGTGGGGAACGACTCTTGCGTAGACGTCTTTTTTTCAATACGGAAATGAAAGCGTTTTAAATTTCTGGGGGAAAAAAAGGGGGATTTTTGTATGACACAAACAAAAGGTTTAGAAGGAATCGTCGCGACAGCATCGAAGATCAGTTCGATCATTGATGGTCAGTTGACGTATGGTGGCTATACAATTGATGATTTGGCGGAGCACGCCTCATTCGAAGAAGTGGTCTTTTTGCTTTGGAATGACCGCTTACCAAAAGAAGAGGAACTGAAGCAACTGTCAGAAGCGTTGATTTCTGAAGCGACTGTTGCACCTGCAGTACTTGAGACATTAAAAGTGGCGCCAAAAACCGCTAATGCGATGTCTGCCATTCGGACTGCCTTGTCGCAACTCGCATTATATGATGAGTCTGCTGAGGATATGTCGACGGAGGCGAATTACGCTAAAGCCATCAAACTCCAAGCGCAGATTGCAACACTCGTCACGGCGTATGCGCGCATCAAAAAAGGACAGGAACCGATTGCTCCGAAACCAGGACTCTCGTATGCTGCAAACTTCCTTTATATGCTGACAGGCGAAGAGCCGACAGAAGTAGCAGAAAAAGCCTTTAACCAAGCGCTTGTCCTTCATGCGGATCACGAACTGAATGCATCGACGTTTACGGCACGTGTCTGCGTCGCGACGTTATCAGATGTCTACTCTGGTGTCACGGCAGCGATGGGCGCACTCAAAGGTCCACTTCACGGTGGAGCGAACGAAGCGGTCATGAACATGTTGCTTGAAATTGATTCAGTTGAAAAGGTTGACGAGTATGTTCATAATAAACTTAAGAACAAGGAAAAAATCATGGGCTTCGGTCACCGTGTCTATAAAGACGGCGACCCGCGTGCGAAGCATCTCCAAGAGATGAGCCGCCAGTTGACGGCACAAATCGGAGAACCGAAATGGTACGAGATGTCAGTGAAGATTGATCAGATCGTCCAATCGGAAAAAGGATTGAAACCGAACGTCGATTTCTATTCCGCTTCCACATACCATGCACTTGGACTTGATACGGAATTGTTTACGCCAATCTTTGCCGTCAGTCGTATGTCAGGTTGGTTAGCGCACATTTTAGAGCAGTATAGTGACAACCGCCTCATTCGTCCACGCGCCGATTATATTGGTGAAACACACCGGACATACGTGTCCATGAACGAACGTTAAAAAACACGGAGAGGAGAAATCCTCTCCTGCTTTTTGATGACATCAATCATATTCAAGGGGGATTTTACAAATGGCTACAATTCAAGGCGAAAACATCACGGTAACAAACGGCACACTCAACGTACCAAACGCTCCAATCATTCCGTTCATCATCGGTGATGGCACTGGACCTGATATCTGGAATGCTGCAGTTCGTGTCTTCGACGCTGCTGTCGAAAAAGCATACAACGGCGAGAAGAAAATTGAGTGGAAAGAAGTCTACGCTGGAGAAAAAGCCTTCAACAAAACAGGCAACTGGCTTCCGGAAGAAACACTTGATCTGATCCGCGAACACATCATCGCCATCAAAGGACCACTCACGACACCAGTCGGCGGCGGAATCCGTTCACTTAATGTTGCACTTCGTCAAGAACTTGATTTGTATACATGTCTTCGCCCGGTCCGTTACTTCACAGGTGTTCCTTCACCAGTCAAACGTCCAGAAGATACAGACATGGTCATCTTCCGCGAAAATACAGAAGATATCTACGCAGGAATCGAATATGCGTCAGGCAGCGAAGAAGCGCAAAAATTACTTAACTTCCTTCAGACAGAGATGGGTGTCAACAAAATCCGTTTCCCTGAAACATCAGGTCTCGGAATCAAACCGATTTCAAAAGAAGGAACAGAACGCCTTGTTCGTGCAGCGATTGAGTATGCTCTTGAAAACAAACGCGCTTCATTGACGCTCGTCCACAAAGGAAACATCATGAAGTTCACAGAAGGTGCTTTCAAGAACTGGGGTTATGAACTCGCAGAACGTGAGTACGCAGAACACGTCTTCACATGGAACCAGTACGACCGTATCAAAGAAGAAGAAGGTACTGACGCAGCGAACAAAGCACAATCAGAAGCAGAAGCTGCCGGCAAGTTGATTGTTAAGGATTCAATCGCAGATATCTTCTTACAACAAATCTTGACACGTCCAAAAGAATTCGATGTCGTCGCAACGATGAACTTGAACGGGGATTACATCTCGGATGCCCTTGCAGCGCAAGTCGGTGGTATCGGAATCGCACCAGGTGCGAACATCAACTACATGACAGGTCATGCCATCTTCGAAGCGACTCACGGTACGGCACCGAAGTATGCTGGACTCGATAAAGTAAACCCATCTTCTGTTATTCTTTCAGGAGAAATGATGTTCCGTCACCTTGGCTGGAATGAAGCAGCAGACTTGATCATCCAATCGATGGAAAAATCAATCGAAGAGAAAGTGGTCACGTATGACTTCGCACGTCTCATGGATGGTGCGACAGAAGTGAAATGTTCTGAATTCGCAGATGAACTCATCAAGAATATGTAATCCAATCTTGACTAGGGGGACTGGGCAATGAATCGACGGAAAAAGATTTCGGTCATCGGCAGCGGATTTACTGGAGCGACGACAGCACTTTATCTGGCTCAAAAAGAGCTGGGGGATATCGTGCTCGTCGATATGCCGCAACAGGAAAACGCTACGAAAGGCAAAGCGCTCGACATGCAGGAAACGGCCCCAATCCAAGGCTTTGATGCGTGGATTAACGGGACATCAGATTATCAAGACATCGAAGGTTCTGACATCGTCGTCATTACGGCCGGCATTGCCAGAAAACCCGGGATGAGTCGCGAAGATCTTGTCAGTACGAATGCAAACGTCATGAAAGCGGTCACGAAAGAAATCGTGACCCATGCCCCGGAATCGATCATCATCGTCTTGACGAACCCTGTCGACGCGATGACGTATACCGTCTTTCAAGCGTCCGGTTTTCCGAAAGAACGGGTCATCGGACAATCCGGTGTGCTCGATACGGCCCGCTTCAGAGCGTTTGTTGCGATGGAGCTGAATGTATCGGTCAAGGATATTTCCGGATTCGTGCTCGGCGGGCATGGCGACGATATGGTTCCGTTGTTACGTTATTCCTACGCGGGTGGGATTCCGCTAGAGAAACTGATGACACCGGAACGGTTGTCTGCCATCGTCGAACGGACACGAAAAGGCGGCGGTGAAATCGTTCAGTTGCTCGGGAATGGTTCGGCGTATTACGCACCAGCGGCAGCCATCGTCGAGATGGTGGAAGCCATCCTGAAGGATCAACGGCGGATTTTACCGGCGATTGCCTATCTCGAAGGCGAATATGGGTACGAGGACTTATACTTGGGTGTTCCAACTGTTTTGGGTGGGAATGGGATAGAGCAGGTATTGGAACTGGAACTCAGTCCGGAAGAGAAGCAGGCACTCGATCAATCCGTTTCGACGGTCCGTTCCGTTCTTTCGCTTCTTTGAACAACGTAACGTGAACAAATTATAATAAAAAAAGATGGACTTAACAGTGATCTTTTATATGGAACAGGGGTCGGATTTTAAATCCGACCCCTGTTCTCATTTAATTAGCTCAGTCATTCAAGTTTCGTGAAGGAAATCGGAAAAGTTATTCTGGGGTCTGCTATGTTTGTACGAAAAGAGCTTATTAATAGGTGTTCTTATAGAGTTTTTTATTTTACAATTTTTTAAATGTCTCATAATGTGATAATTTCGTATACCACGGAAGCATAAAGAGAAGAATACCGGTTAAAAAACGATTGAGATAACCGATGCTGAGTAGATATCCTTGATGTTCGAGATGCATGTATTGCATCTGATGACAAGATGCACACGGGATCCCTAATCCTTGACGAGAACGCAACAACTTATAAATATTACGAGCCGTCCATGATTGCTTACAGTATGTACAGCGGGCCATATGTTTATCTCCCTTCTAATCTAAATCATATCGGTGCATGTGATGAAGAAAATTCCTTATCGGAGAAATCCGGTATCCACCACATTGATTTTTTATAGTTTACTAAATGATATGTCTTCCAAGCAACCCATTCTATGCTTTCACTTTTACGTTGATTATTCAGCGAAAGTTTTAAACAAACATTCCTCTTTTTGTAAAAAACATGTAACATAAATGCTGCTTATTTGGGGTAAACGAATAAAGTACGCTATTTTTTAAAAATCAAAGGGGGAACCACCATGCGCGCTGTCACTTATCAAGGTACCAAAAATGTCGAAGTGAAAGATGTACAGGATCCGTCGATTGAGAAAAATGATGATATCATCGTCAAGATTACGTCTACTGCCATCTGTGGGTCAGATTTGCACATCTATCAAGGAAACATGCCGGCGAAAAAGGATTATGTCATTGGACATGAACCGATGGGGATCGTCGAAGAAGTGGGTCCTGACGTGACGAAGGTCAAGCGGGGCGATCGGGTTGTCTTACCGTTCAACGTCGCGTGTGGTCATTGTTTCTACTGTGATCACGATATGGAGAGTCAGTGTGATAATTCCAATGGGAACCCGCACGTCGATACAGGCGGCTATTTTGGATTTACGGAAGAGTTCGGCGGACATCCCGGAGGACAAGCAGAGTACTTAAAAGTCCCGTTTGGAAACTTCATGCCGCTCGTCGTTCCTGAATCATGTGAACTGGAAGACGAAGCGTTGTTGTTCTTGTCGGATGTTATTCCGACGGCGTACTGGAGCGTCATCAATTCAGGGGTCAAAAAAGGGGATACCGTCGTCGTCTTGGGATCGGGACCGGTCGGGTTGATGACACAGAAATTCGCCTGGATGCAAGGGGCAAAACGGGTCATTGCGGTCGATGAACAAGTGTATCGTCTGAATCATGCGAAGATGACGAATCGGGTTGAGACCGTCAACTTACAGGATCATCAGGAAACCGGTCAATATTTAAAAGAACTGACACAGGGCGGGGCGGACGTCGTCATTGATTGTGTCGGATTTGACGGGAAGATGTCCGCGCTTGAAAAAGTGGAACAGAAGATCGGATTACAGGGCGGGACATTGAGTGCCATCAATATCGCCAAAGATGCTGTCCGGAAATTCGGAACGGTCCAACTGACAGGGGTCTATGCGAAAAAATACAATCAATTCCCGCTCGGGGATTTCTTCACCCGAAATATCACGTTGAAGATGGGGCAAGCACCGGTCGTTCATCTGATGCCGGAATTGTTCCAAAAAATCATCAATCAAGAATTTGATCCAACTGATATCATCACCCACAAAATTGATTTGGAACAGGCTGCTCATGCCTATCAAACGTTTAACGATCATGCGGACGGGTGTATCAAAGTCATCTTAAAACCATAACAGGAATCAGCAAAAAGACCGCTTCGAGTATCGGAAGCGGTCTTTTGTATGAAGACATTTCTTTTCATTTATCCGGTACGCGTCACAGATTAAAAGAACAGGACGGGCCAGAGGAAACCAACGGCTAGACCAAGCAACAGACCAACGAAGACCTGGAACTCGGTATGTCCCACCAATTCGTTGAGCAACGGTGTTTCATGACGGATTCCTTTGAAGTAATCATTCAGCAGTTTGGCTTGTAGACCAACGGCCTGGCGGACTCCGGTCGCATCATACATGATGATGACGGCAAAAATCGTAGCGAGCGCAAATAACGATGAGCCGAAGCCTTCTTGAAAACCAATCACGACAGCCAGTGCGACGACAGTCGAACTATGTGAACTAGGCATGCCGCCTGAGGCAAACATAATTTCAAGATCAAATTTCTTAGTCTTAATTAGACCGGTGACGAGTTTTGCGGCTTGGGCAATAAACCAAGCGGTGATTGCTGCAAATAACGGGTTGTTCCATTCCATATTCATTCCTCCACATGATGACGATATGTAACTGTTTCCCCAATTTTGTTGTTTCAACACGGGAAACTACTGGAAGAACGTGTACGACCTTAAAGATTATGTAAAGAAACGACAGAAAGATTTGTGGTTTAGTAGCGAAAGTCGTTAAGATGAAGACAGAAGAAGTGGATTCCACGGAATTCCTCATTCAAAGATGAAACGCGCTGAGGAGGCCAACTGTTTTGAAAGATAAAATAATTGTTGTTGATGATGAACTCTCAATCGCCACACTTTTGAAATTTAACTTAGAACAAGCCGGATTTGTAGTCGAAACGGCTCATGATGGAATGACAGGTCTGAAATTAGCCGAAAAACAAGACGCGGCATTGATCGTGCTCGATCTTATGTTGCCGGAACTCGATGGACTAGAAGTCTGTAAACGATTACGTCAACAAAAAATCAATACACCAATCTTGATGCTGACCGCAAAAGATGACGAATTTGATAAAGTACTCGGACTCGAACTGGGCGCCGATGATTATTTGACCAAGCCGTTCAGTCCCCGTGAGGTCGTGGCACGTGTCAAAGCGATTTTACGCCGGATGAATCAGCAGACGGTCACGGAAGAGGTGACGGATGGGACGATTCTCATCGGAGATGTTAAAATCGTTCCAGACAATTACGAAGCGTTTAAAGCGGACGAACGACTGGAATTGACACCAAAGGAATTTGAACTGTTGGTGTATCTCGCGAAAAATAAAGGGCGTGTGCTGACACGGGATCAATTATTGTCTGCAATCTGGAATTATGACTTTGTTGGGGATACACGTATCGTCGACGTCCACATCAGTCATGTCCGTGAAAAAATTGAACCGAATACGAAAAAGCCGATTTATATTAAAACGATCCGCGGACTCGGGTATAAGATGGAGGAGCCGAAGGCGGAATGAGTAAATACCGCAAACGATTTATTTTAAAAATGCTGTCCTTCATCAGTTTGGTCCTGATTGCCTTAGGGGTGTTACTCGGTCAGTCCTTTAAAGAATTTTATGTCAATAACGAGAAGGAAAAATTGACGGATGAGACAGCGCTTGTGGAAACAATTTTGCGGGATCGTTCGGTGTCGGAGATGGCCCAGTATGTAGACAAGCTGTATGCCGAGTCGAATTTTGACATGATCCTCTTTAATTCACGGGGAGAAATCATTGCCGGTACACCGATTGATGTGACCAAATTGAACGTCCGTGCCATCAACTTTTCTGCCATCCCCGATGAGGGGACGTTTGAATCAAAGGTCGACGAGACGAGTCTTCAATATACGAAACCGGTCGTAACCGCAGATGACCGTGAAGTCTATATCAGTTTGATCCGCTATACAAAAGATTTGGACATCATCTATTCCCGCATTTGGACAGTCATCGTCCTGTCACTGATTACCTCGTTCTGTATCATCTTCTTTGCTGTTTACAGTTCGACGAAACGTTTTCTTCGTCCGATTGCAGAAGCGACCGAAGTCTTATACGAGCTGTCTCACGGGAATTACAAATCGCGTGTCTATGAGCTCACCGCACCGGATGAATCGCGTGACCTCGGGAAATCAATTAATCTTCTGGCCCGGAATTTAGAGAATGCCTCTTCCGGTGAAGCGATGCAACGGGCAAGACTCGAGTCATTGATTGAATACATGGGTGCCGGTCTGATGTTGATTGATGAGAAGGGATACGTGTTGCTTGTCAATCGGACGTACCGGGAGATGTTTAACATTCATGAAAAATCAAATGGGAAACTGTATTACCGTGTCTTACCGAATGAAAAAATGAGTCAAGTCATTGAAGATGTCTACCTGACGGAGAAACCGAATCGGAAACAATCGAGTGTCCGGTTTGGGCTAAACAGCCGGACCTTCATGGTCAGCGCTGCACCAATTTTCGGAAAGAACGGTCGTGTCCAAGGAACGACGGTTGTGTTCAATGACATTACGGAAATCAAGAAACTGGAACAGATGCGCAAAGATTTTGTTGCGAACGTCAGTCATGAGTTGAAGACGCCGTTGACGTCCATCAAAGGATTTGCTGAAACCTTACTCGATGGGGCGCAGGATGTTCCGGAAATCCGGGAACAGTTCCTGAATATCATCCACGACGAATCGGAACGGATGCAGACGCTCGTCGAGGACTTGCTCGAGTTGTCCCGTCTCGAACAGGATAATTATCAGTTGGAGACGACGATTGTCGATGTGACGAGTTTGATCCGCGAAACGGAAACGTTATTACGCCGCAAGGCAGCCGAGAAGCAGATGACGATTCACCTTGAAATGGAAGAAGAAGTCTTCATCCGGGCCGACTTGAACCGTTTGAAGCAGGTGGTTGTCAATCTTGTCGCCAATGCACTCAACTATACACCGAACGACGGCAATGTTTGGATTAGTCTGGAAGACGGCGAGGAAGAAGTCATGCTTCGGATCAAAGACGATGGAATCGGGATTCATCCAAAGGAAACGCAACGGATTTTTGAACGGTTTTACCGCGTGGATAAGGCGCGGAGTCGAAATTCGGGCGGTACCGGTCTTGGACTCGCGATCGTCAAGCATATCATCGATCTTCATCACGGAACGATTGAAGTTGAATCAGAAGAAAACAAAGGAACGACCTTTACGATTCGTTTACCGAAAAAGGGATAAGGGTTCACACTCCCTTTACAGAGGAATCGTATGCTAAAGATACCTTCTTCATCATCTGTGTCCCGACTGGTTCAGCTCCCATGTCAGGATACGCCAAGACGATCGGCTTTTTAGCCGGTCGTCATTTTTTGTCGTCTTTTTAGCGAACAAATGTGTGCAGAGTGATACAATAAGAACAGAAAATCTTCCAAAGGGGCGTAGATGATGGAAAACAAACTTTTATTAATTGATGGGAACTCACTCACGTATCGAGCTTTTTTTGCTTTGCCGCCGATGACGGACGCGCAAGGACGCAACACGAATGCCGCCTACGGCTTTACGATGATGTTGCTGAAACTGTTGGAGGAAGAACAACCGACACATATGCTTGTCGCATTCGATGCTTCGAGTGAAACATTCCGCCATGATGTCTATCAGGAATACAAAGGCAGCCGGGAAAAAACACCGTCTGAACTGCGGGAACAGTTTCCGATCGTCCGCGACATCTGTGAGGCGCTTGGGATTCAAATGATGGAACTTCACCGCTATGAAGCCGACGATTTGATCGGAACATTGGCGCAGACGATGCCGGCTGACCGCATCCGGATCGTGACGGGAGATAAGGATTTACTTCAACTCGTGACGGATCAAGTCGAAGTTCTGATCACAAAACGCGGCATCACAGACGTCCTCTGCATGACGGAGGAACTGTTTGCCGAAACTTACGGCGGGTTGAAGCCGATGCAGATGATTGACCTGAAAGGATTGATGGGCGATAAATCCGATAACATTCCGGGTGTTCCGGGAATCGGTGAAAAAACGGCCATCAAATTGATTTCTGCCTACGGTTCGGTCGAAGGACTGTACGAACATGTCGAGGACTTAAAAGGAAAACAAAAAGAGAAAGTCATTGCAAACGAAGAATTGGCACGGCTGTCGAAGGAACTTGCGACGATTAAGCTCGACGTCCCGCTTGATGTCACACTCGATGACTTACAAATCAGTGATGTCGATACACAAGTGCCGTACTCGTTGTTCCAGTCACTCGGCTTTAAATCCTTGACGAACCGGTTTGCGCCGGTCGTCGAGGAAGCGGATAAAGAACAGTTGAACGTCCAAACCATTACTTCGCTTCCGGAAGGCGTGACGGATGCTGTGCTCGTCGTCGAACAATTACGGGAAGATTATATGGAAGAAGACATCATCGGGTTCGGGATTGCAACACCGGATCAGATTTATGTGGCTTCACCCGAACTTGTGAATGATCCGGCATTTCGTGCCTGGATTGAGTCGGATCACCAAAAGATCTGCCTTGATGCGAAACAAGTTGCCTTTGCCTTACGGAAACATGATCTGAAGTTAACGGCTTTTGACGATCTATTGCTCGCCGGCTATTTGCTGAACTTAAGCGGCGGTACGACACTCGCATCAATCGCTGGACATTATATGCTGATGGCACCAAACGAAGAAGCTGTCTTAGGGAAAGGCGCCAAACGTCTCGCTCCGACAGACGAGTTGTTGCACCCGTACCTGGCGGAAAAAGCACGGATGATTGAGCTGTTGTTCCCGAAAGTGAAAGAAGAACTGAAAGCCAATCAACAATTTGAATTGTACGAGACGTTAGAGCGGCCGTTGTCCGGTGTCCTCGCTGAGATGGAGTGGACAGGCATTCGCGTAGACGTCGCGACATTACAGGACATGCAGGAAGATCTCCGGGGACGATTAACGGATTTAGAACAACTGATTTACGGTGAAGTCGGGGAAGAATTTAATATCAACTCCCCTAAACAACTCGGCGTCATCCTGTTTGAGAAACTGGAGTTGCCCGCCTTCAAGAAAACGAAGACCGGTTACTCGACGGCAGCTGACGTACTGGAAAAACTGCGACCGCTGCACCCGGTCATCGACCACATCATGTTGTACCGTGAGTTGCAAAAACTGCAATCGACATACGTCGAAGGATTGCAGAAAGTCATCAAAGAAGACGGGAAAATCCATACCCGTTTTGCTCAAACGATCGCCCAGACCGGACGACTCAGTTCCGTCAATCCGAACTTGCAAAACATTCCGGTCCGGATCGAAGAGGGTCGGAAAATCCGGAAAGCCTTTGTTCCGAGTGAAGCCGGTTGGTCGCTCTATGCCGCCGATTATTCACAAATCGAGTTGCGGGTCATGGCACATATGTCGGAAGATAAAACACTGGTCCAAGCCTTCTTAGACGATGCGGACATTCACACACAAACTGCCAGCAGTGTATTTGGCGTCGCGCCAAATGATGTGACGGGGAATATGCGTCGTCAAGCGAAAGCGGTCAACTTCGGCATCATTTACGGCATCAGTGATTACGGGTTGTCGCAAAACTTGAACATCTCCCGGAAGGAAGCGCAAGACTTCATCGATCGTTATTTCGAACTCTTCCCGCAAATCAAGTTGTTCATGGATGAGGCGATCGAGAAGGCGAGAATGAATGGGTTTGTCGAAACACTGATGAACCGCCGTCGCAACATTCCGGACATCAATTCGAAAAACTTTAATTTACGAGGGTTTGCGGAACGGACAGCAATCAATACACCGATCCAGGGATCAGCGGCCGATATCATCAAAAAAGCGATGCTTGATGTTCATGCGGCGCTGGAAGCATCGCCGTTGCAGGCTCGCCTGTTACTGCAAGTACACGATGAATTGATTTTTGAGGCTCCGGACGAAGAATTGGATGCTTTAAAAACGTTGGTCAAACAAGCGATGGAGCAGACGGTCGACTTGTCGGTTCCGTTACGCGTGGATGGCGATGCAGGACATTCGTGGTACGAAACAAAATAAGAAGTTGCCAGAGGAGGAAATAAGTTGCCTGAATTACCTGAAGTCGAGACCGTCAGACGAAGTTTGGAACGGACGGTCTCCGGAAAAACGATTTCTTCTGTAAAAGTGTTTCATCCGAAGATGATTCGCGGGATGGACGTTGCCCCGTTCGTTGATGCGTTACATCAAGAACGGATTGAGCGGGTCGACCGCCGCGGGAAATTTTTGCTGTTTTCGTTCGAACGTTTTTATCTCGTCAGTCATTTGCGGATGGAAGGAAAGTATTTTCCTTATCCGCAAGCAATCGAAAAGGACAAACACACCCATGTCATCTTCCGCTTTACGGACGGTTCGGAATTACATTATAACGATGTCCGGAAATTCGGGACGATGGAGCTACGGGATAAAGAGACGGCGATGCAGGTTCCGCCGCTTGCCCAACTCGAGCGGGAACCGTTTGATCCGACGTTCACAGCCGAAGTCTTGGCTGAAAATCTGATTCGAAAAAAACGCAGTCCGATTAAAACCGCATTGCTCGATCAATCGATCTTTTTAGGATTGGGAAACATCTATGTTGATGAAACGTTGTTTGCGGCACGGGTCCATCCGCTGACGAAAGCGGGCGCACTGACACTCGACGATATCTCGCGGATTCATGTCGCCGGTGTCGAGGTCTTGCAAAAAGCCGTCGACAGTGGGGGAAGCACGATTCGGAGTTATGTGTCACCGACCGGAAAAGGAGAATTTCAGTTGCAACTGGCGGTATACGGGCAAACCGGTGCCCCGTGTCCGCGGTGCGGAACAGCGATTGAAAAAATCAAGGTCGGCGGACGAGGGACGCACTTCTGTCCGACGTGCCAACAGGTTGCGTTATGAGAGTCGGATTGACGGGAGGCATCGCAACGGGGAAAAGCACCGTCTCTGCTTACCTGAAACAACAGGACATCCCTGTCATCGATGCCGACCTCGTGGCACGGCAGGTTATCGAACCAACGGGACTGGCTTATCCGGAAGTCAAAGCAGCGTTTCCGACGGCTTTTATCGACGGACAGCTGGTCCGGTCCAAGTTGGGGGATATCATTTTTCACGATAATGAAAAACGATTACTGTTAAACAAGTTGATGCATCCGAAGATCAGAGAACAGATGCTTGAACTGGCCGATCAGTATGAACAATCAGGGCATTCCTTGATTGTATTTGATATTCCGTTGTTGCTCGAAGGGGACTGGAAACAGCTCGTGGATCAAGTCGTTGTCGTCTATTGCAACGCGTCTTTACAAAAAGAACGGTTGATGGAACGGAATCAACTGTCGGCGGAAGAGGCCCAGGCAAGAATCGATTCACAACTCGACATCGAACAGAAAAAACGTCTTGCTGACCATGTCTTGTCGAACGAAGGAAAACGTGAAGCGTTATATCAACAAATTGATACGTGGTTAAAATCCGTCCAAGACAAGCAAAGAAATCTCTGACACGCCATTGATTTTTTAATCCGAAAACGGGTTTCAGCATTCAAGTGGGAGAAAGTTACCAACTTCTCTCACTTTTTTTACGTTACATAATGAAATCGCTTACATTTCATGATATAGTTCTATCTGTAAACGGAGCAACATCCGTCACATTGAAGGGGGATCCGCAAATGGGAGTCAAGGTGGCAGTTAATGGTTTTGGTCGAATTGGTCGAATGGTATTCCGGCGCCTCATCGCTGAGGGGAAAAGCGAGGTCGTCGCCATCAATGCGAGTTATCCAGTGGAGACACTGGCACATCTAATCAAGTATGATACGGTCCATGGAAAATTTGCTTATCCGGTCGAGATTCTGGATGGGGCGTTGATGGTCAACGGTCGCCAAATCCAAATCGTCAGTGAGCGCGATCCGGAACGGTTACCGTGGGGGGAACTTGGGATTGATATCGTCGTCGAAGCGACCGGGAAATTTAATTCGAAATCGGGTGCGGGGAAACACTTGATTGCCGGCGCCAAAAAAGTCGTCATTACAGCACCGGCAAAAGGAGAATTACGAACAATCGTCATGGGAGTCAATGACGACATGTACGATCATGAGACGGATGACATCATCTCGAACGCTTCTTGTACGACGAACTGCCTTGCACCAGTCGTTCAGGTCATTGACCGGGCATTCGGGATTGAGACCGGTCTCGTGACAACAGTACATGCCTTTACGAATGATCAAAATAACATCGATAATCCACATAAGGACTTGCGTCGCGCACGTGCCTGCGGTTCATCCATCATTCCGACATCGACAGGAGCAGCCAAAGCAATTTCGCTTGTCTTGCCGCATTTGGAAGGGAAGTTAAACGGTCTTGCGTTGCGTGTCCCGACACCAAACGTGTCGCTCGTCGATCTTGTCGTCGAAGTGAGTCGTGATACGACGGTCGCGGAAGTCAACGAAGCATTCGTCAAGGCGGCGGACGGGGCGCTTGACGGCATCCTCGGTCTGACGATGGAGCCGCTTGTGTCAATCGACTTTAACGGGGAAGAACGTTCGACCGTCGTGGACGGGCTGTCGACGATGGTGATGGGCGGACGGCATGTGAAAGTGCTGGCCTGGTACGATAACGAATGGGGCTATTCATGTCGCGTCGTCGATCTTGTCCACCTGGTTGGTGCCCATATCGAAGCGACAAATGTGACAGAAAAACAACTCGAGTTAAAATAAAAAAATATCGATAAAAACGCTCTACACCAGTCGGTAGAGCGTTTTTTTGATGGAAATATATTAAAATTTGAAATTTATCCTTGTGTATCTTTTTGATACTCGCTATAATTCAAATCGTGAACTTCAATCGGTCTGGCAATCGCAGCTTAAAGGGTTAGGACCTCTCTGGACTAACTTTCCCCCGTGGGTGCGAACGACTCAGGCGCAAAGTAAGTGATCATGACTATACTTTGAAGACCATTGAATGTAGGGGGGATCCACAAATGGATACTATGGGAAGACACATTATTGCAGAACTTTGGGATTGTAATCCTGAAAAATTGAACGACATGGAATTTGTAGAACGACTTTTTGTTGATGCAGCACTTCAAGCAGGTGCGGAAGTTCGCGAAGTCGCGTTCCATAAGTTTGCTCCACACGGCGTCAGCGGCGTCGTCATTATCTCTGAATCGCATTTGACGATTCACAGTTTCCCAGAACATGGATATGCATCGGTTGATGTATTTACATGTGGCGATCGGATCGATCCAGCTATCGCAGCGCATTATATCGCTGACGGACTCGATGCGAAAATCCGTGAAAATGTCGAAATTCCACGTGGTATGGGACCTGTTGAAGTTCCAGCTGCTACGGTTCAGCACGTTAACTGACAAAAACACGAATGAACAAGCCCTCGTCTTCATGGCGAGGGCTTTTTAATATGTCTGACGTCTGTTATTCTTAATAGTAGAAGAAAACAGAAAAAGGTGATGACGAATGGGACTGAAGGAACGATTACAAAAACAGCTGGAAACGTCGGACACACATAAAAACGAAAAATTACGGACCCATTATTATGCAGCGACAGCAGAGATGTTGTTTACGGGTCTTGAAGCGGTGATTACACGCCAAGAAGGAACGGTCAAACGGATCGATCAAGGACGAGGGGAATTGGCTTTCAGTGCGTCCGGACTGGACGGACTGGCGACAGTCATCATGGTCGGATCAGGTCGAACGGCGGTTGATCTTTTTTTACACCGTGACGGGTTATTAGGTCCGGATCTTGAGAAATGGATCGATGTGATTTATCAAGAGCTCGATGCGACCTATCGCTTGAAGATGATCGGTACAAGAGAAATTACGTGAATGGAGGTACGACATGCGTTGTCCAGCCTGCAACTATAACGGCACAAAAGTGTTAGATTCGAGACCGGTTCAAGATTTCGGATCGATTCGAAGACGACGTGAATGTGAATCCTGCGGTTATCGTTTTACGACATTTGAGATGGTGGAACAGACACCGCTCATCATCGTAAAAAAAGACGGGACACGTGACGAATTCAATCGAGATAAGATTTTGCGCGGACTGGTCCGGGCTTGTGAGAAACGACCGATTTCAATCGAACAGTTGGAAACGGTGGTCAGCCGCGTCGAAAAAACGTTGCGTGCGACCGCACAACATGAAATTCCAAGCGAACAGGTCGGACGACTGGTGTTGAATGAACTCGCTTCAGTCGATGAAGTGGCGTATGTCCGATTTGCGAGCGTCTATAAACAATTTAAAGACATCAATGTCTTTTTCCAAGAGTTATCGGAATTGATGGAACGTCACCAAGACAACGAACGCGAAAATCAAACCTAATGAAGGAGAGGTCGTCTGTCTGTTCAGAACGCACCTCTCTTTTTCTCAGGAAAGAAGGGACGAATCAAATGATGGAACGTGAAGTATCAGGAACGGACCTTTGCTTGATCATGAGTAATGGTGTCGTCGACCGGGAAGCCTATCAGTCCCTGTATTATTTATATCAACCAATCATCGGTGTGAAGGCACTTGGTCTCTATCAGACATTTTGGAGTGAGATGATTCCGGGGAAAACCAAATCCCAATACATCTCGCACGCTGAACTGGGTACGCTCCTCGGATTTTCCGTCGATGAGTTTAAAGATGAATTGTTTAAGCTCGAGGGCATCGGTCTGATCCGGACATTCGAAGCGAAACAAGCAGCGTATCGGTATGTCTATCAAATCCGTGTTCCGCTAGCACCGAATACGTTTTTAAACGATGGGGTGTTATCGAGCTTACTGTTTTACCGAGTGGGCGAAATCCGGTTCCGAGCTTTGCAAAACCGATTCCGGACCGATCCCTTGCCGAAAAACGTCGTCGATCGGACCGTTCGTTTTGATCAAGTCTTTGATGTCAAAGCAGGATTAGCCTCCGCGCATCAACCAAAATCCTATGCCAAACAAGAACGGGCGGCGTATGAATTCGATTATTCGTTTGATCTCGAAGAAATGAAGCGTCAAACCGATCGTTTTCTGCCGCGCAGTTTTTATACAAAATCGATTGATCATCTGTTGTTGAAACTGGCGTATGTCACACAATCGAATGAAGCGTTAATGGCGGAACTTTTGAACGCGCGTTTCCGGCATGAAGCATACCTGCCGATGACTGACAGTGAAAAACAAGAGCGTTGTAAACAGATGATGTTATCTGCCAAACAAAAATTAAGTCGGGAAAAGAAAGCCAAGGTCGCGGTGCTCGAAGAAGTGGAAGTCGGGGAGCTGAGCGAAACGGAGACGATGGAAGGAACACATCCGAAACATTACGTCGCCAAACTTCGGAAAGTCAAAGCGTTATCGGAACGCGACGAAGAGTTGATTCAACAGTTGATCATTGATTACGAAATGTCTTCCGGCATCGTCAATGCCGCCTACTATTACGCATTGGTCATCAAAAAGGACAACCGCTTCAGCAAAAACTTCCTTCTCTCCATCGTCGATGATTGGAAACAAAAAGGGTACGTGACGGCA
Organism: Exiguobacterium sp. RIT452; assembly: GCF_003598705.1. Taxonomy (NCBI): domain Bacteria; kingdom Bacillati; phylum Bacillota; class Bacilli; order Caryophanales; genus Exiguobacterium; species Exiguobacterium sp. RIT452. The sequence goes on along the minus strand of NZ_QXJB01000002.1, from coordinate 514,383 downwards.
GCCGAAGCCTTGGCGAAAACAAAAGAGCAGGATGAACTGATTTCGAAAAAACAAGACCAGAAACAAGAGCGTTCCCGTCAGACCGTAGGCGGACGACGCGGTCGTCCGAATGCCGCCGGTCCGAATCCAAAATGGTTACAAGAAGAGAAAGAAAAACAACAACAATACGAAGCAACCAAAAAAGCCAGCTTTGAAGCCGAAGTACCAGATGATGAAGAGATGGAACGGATTCTGCGGGAGCTGAAGGGCAAATAAAGGAGCAGTGAGATGGAACATATCCAATCCTCGATTGAAAAGATCTTGAACCGGCCTGATGTGGCGGCATCCGTCCGCGCGATTCATGAGCGTGTGTTGTCGCATCCCGGTGTCATCATGTTTCTAAGGACTCATCCGGAAATCGATCAACGGACGATTGAACGGGGCATGTTGAAGTTAAACGAATACGCCGAGCAGATGCATGGCAATCAAATCATTGAAAAAAAAGCGGTCATTGAAGGCTATCAGCCTGTCCTGCATCTGGAAAAAGGACAAATCATGGTCGCCTACGAAAAAACACAGGCCTTGCGGGATCTTGAAAACGAACGGGCGCTTGAAAAGAAGTTCAAGAGTCTCTTTTTACCGGATGAAGTCCGGGATGCAAATTTCAGTGATTTTGACTTGACGACGACGGACCGGAAACTCGCCTTGCGTGCCGCTTCTCAGTTTTTGAACGCAACCCGTTCAAAGCAACAGACAAAAGGGTTGTATCTGCACGGTAGTTTTGGTGTCGGAAAAACCTATTTGCTCGCCGCCATCGGGAATGCCTTGAAGAAGGAACGCGTTGCGACCATCTTGGTCCATGCGCCCGGTTTCGTCTCGGAAGCAAAACGCCGGATCCGGACGGACAGCTTTGATTCCTTTTTGGAGAGTTTTCAAACCGTTCCGGTCCTGCTGATTGATGACATCGGAGCGGAGTCGATCAGCCCGTGGGTACGCGATGAATTATTCGGGATCATCCTGCAATACCGGATGATGCACCGGTTGCCGACCTTGTTCAGTTCGAATTTATCGTACGATGAACTGGAGTTGCATTTTGGGATTACGAACGATCAAGGGGATAAATTAAAAGCGATGCGCTTGATGGAGCGCATCCGGACGACGACGAATCCGATTGAGTTTTTAGGAGAAAACCGTCGCCGGTATTAATTTCTCTTGTCAAAGAAGTTTGTTTTTGGCTATACTAAGGACACAATCTGTATAGATGTCAGCTACGATTGAGGACACGAAAAATGAAATGGTCCAAACAAGCGAGAGAAGGATGGTGAAAGCTTCTCATGGAATCCGTTCATTTCTTTACTCCCTCATAGCTCAAGCGGGGCTAATCCGTTTGCGTGTCACGCCCGTTACCGCGTGTTCGAGCCGGTGCATGGAAACATGTTCGGGAACGAGGGTGGTACCACGAGATTGAGACTCGTCCCTTTTTGAGGGATGGGTCTTTTTTTATTTTATTTCAAGGGGGAAGCAGTCATGTCAAATATTGCTCTTACATTTCCAGATGGTGCGGTAAAAGAGTTTGCCGCCGGAACAACAGCTGAAGAAGTTGCCGCGTCCATTAGTCCAGGATTACGAAAAAAAGCATTTGCTGCTAAATTAAACGGACAAGTGATCGATTACCGTCGTCCGATCGAAGAAGATGGTTCAATTGAACTCGTCATGCCGGATTCGGAAGAAGGACTCGATTTGATTCGCCATTCATCGGCGCATTTGATGGCTCAGGCAATCAAACGTCTTTACCCGGATGAAACGATTCATCTTGGCATCGGACCGACAATTGAAAACGGTTTTTATTATGACATCGATATGGAGCGTCGTCTGACAGAAGAAGACCTTCCGGAAATCGAAAAGATGATGAATAAGATTGCCGGTGAGAACTTACCAATCGAGCGGGAAGTCGTCTCACGTGACGAAGCGTTGGCCGTCTATCAGGAATTAAACGATCCTCTTAAAATCGAACTGATTGAATCGATTCCGGCGGATCAAGATTTGACATTCTACCGTCAAGGAGAGTTCTTCGACTTATGCCGTGGACCACACGTACCGGCGACAGCCAAGCTGCAGGTCTTTAAATTGATGAGCATTGCCGGCGCATACTGGCGCGGTGATTCCAAAAACAAGATGTTGCAACGGATTTACGGAACAGCATGGGCCAATAAAGACCAGTTGAAGCAACACCTGCATTTCCTGGCAGAAGCAAAAGAACGCGATCACCGGAAACTCGGGAAAGAACTGGATTTGTTCTTCACATCCCAAGATGTCGGCCAAGGGTTGCCGATGTGGTTACCTAAAGGGGCGGCCATCCGCCGGACGGTCGAGCGTTATATCGTCGACAAAGAACTCGAACTCGGTTACGAGCATGTCTACACACCGGTTCTCGGTTCCGTTGAACTGTATAAAACGTCCGGACACTGGGACCACTATCAAGATGATATGTTCCCGAAAATGGAGATGGACAATGAAGAGTTGGTCCTGCGTCCGATGAACTGTCCCCACCACATGATGATCTACAAAAACGAACCGCGGTCATACCGTGATTTGCCGCTCCGTGTCGCAGAACTCGGCGGGATGCACCGTTATGAAATGTCGGGTGCCTTGACAGGTCTCCAACGCGTTCGTTACATGGTCCTGAACGATGGGCATACGTTTGTGCGTCCGGACCAAATGAAGGAAGAATTCAAAGCCATCGTCCACTTGATTCAAGAAGTGTACGCGGACTTTGGGATTACCGACTACAAGTTCCGCCTGTCGTACCGTGATCCGGCCGATAAAGAAAAATACTTCGACAACGATGCGATTTGGGAAATGGCGCAACGTGAGTTAAAAGAAACAATGGATGAGCTGGAGCTGCCGTACTTCGAAGCGGAAGGCGAAGCCGCATTCTACGGACCAAAGCTTGACGTGCAGGTCCGTACAGCACTCGGTAAAGATGAAACATTGTCGACTGTCCAACTCGACTTCCTCTTGCCGGAACGTTTTGAGCTGACATACAAAGGAAACGACGGACAAGATCATCGTCCTGTCGTCTTGCACCGTGGTGTCGTTTCGACGATGGAACGGTTTGTGGCTTACTTGATCGAAGAGTACAAAGGGGCTTTCCCGACGTGGCTCGCACCGGTTCAAGTCAAGCTGATTCCCGTTTCAAGCGTGCATGAAGACTACGCACGTGAAATCAAAGCAATGCTCTTGAAAAAAGGAATCCGTGTCGAAACGGACTTCCGTGACGAAAAACTCGGCTACCGGATTCGGGAAGCACAAGTTAATAAAGTCCCGGTCATGCTGGTTCTCGGTGATAAAGAGATCGAAGCGCGCGAAGTCAATATCCGCCGTTACGGTTCAAAAGATTCAAGTAATGCTTCACTTGAACAGTTTGTCCTCGATTTAGAACAGGAAATTGCAAACCGTTCAAAATAACAGATGAACTAACGGAAAAGGGAATGGCGAATCAGCCATTCTCTTTTTTGTCGGCTACAGAGTTGATCTTCTGCTACCGATAACAGATGTAAGGAGGGGAGTCGAAAACATGAAAAAAGGACTGGTTTTTGGAATTTGTCTGCTGCTCGTTTTTTTGCTTGTGCCGCATCCGGAACATGCCAAGAGTATGAAAAGTTACCGGATCACACCACAAACCGAGCCGATTGATCCCGTATTACGAAGTTATTCAACGTACAATGCCAAAACAAAAAATCATTATACGTTACGGTCCTACCTCGAAAGAATCGAAAAAGAGGGCGGCGGAACATTAGTCTTGTCAAAAGGCACCTATCTGTCCCCGTTACGTGTTGGAATTCCTTCCAATACGACGATCGTCTTGGAAAATGGGGTCATCCTCAAGAAAACGAATGAGACCGGCACATCAAAGATTCAGGCAACGACAAGTATTTTCGATTTCGTGCCACCTTCTGTTTTGCGGTTACATACAACCGTCGGAAAATATGGCGGTTCAAAAAACATCAAGATCATCGGGCAAGGGAATGCTCAAATTGATTTGAATCATTTCCCACGCGGCTCGGCGTTTGCGATTGCGCACAACGAAAACTTGTACCTCGGAGGAATCACGATTCGAAATCAATATGGATCACATGCCATTGAACTGGATGCGACGAAAACGGCACTCATCGAAAATATGCATTTCGTCGATGCGAAGATGCTGGCTGGGACAGGTCCAAATGAATCAATCAACTTGGATACACCGGATCCGATCACAAAAGGTTTTCAATGGAAATGGTCGGCCCAAGACCGGACACCCAATCACGACATTACGATTCGTAACAACCGCTTCACTCACATCAATGTAGCTATCGGGACGCATCAATATTCGCAAGATCGTCCGCATACTGCTGTCCGCATCCTGAACAATGTGATTGACGGGACGAAGGATCATGCGATTTCGATGATGAATTGGAGCCAGCCTGTTGTTCAAAACAACACGATTCGCAACGTCCGTCGAGCAGACGGAAAAGCAATTGCTATTTTAGGGCGCGGGATAGTTGGTGGCAGCATCAAACAAAATCGACTGGAACATGCAGACCGGGCGATTCAATTTCAACCTCACGTCAATTATGGATTTAAGCCGATCTACAACCGATTTACGGATAAAGAAAAGTTGAGTTTTCGCCAGAATGAGGTGAATGAGGTCGGAGTGGATCAAGTTGTCTTGTTTTCGAAGTTAGGCACGTTTTCAGCAGAGACATCGGAACGGTTTAATTTTGTTCCATAAAAAAAGTCTATTCCTTTGCGGAATAGACTTTTTTTGAATGATTATTTTTGCATCTGTTGCAAGAATGGTTGAATGTCGACTTGCAAAGCTTCCGATAATTTTTTACCGAGTGATTCATCTGCCCGGTAGAAGTTGCAGATCGCAAGCAAGACGGTATTTTCATGGCGGACTTGTTTTAAGTCATCCACGAGATTGTTGAGAAGCGCTGTTTGTTCTTCTTCTGTCAAGCGACGGTAAACTTCACCGGCTTGTCCGAAGTTATTTGTTTTTTCGATTTCAAGACGTCCATGGATATCATCATACAACGGTTGGTTTTCTTCCGTGTATTCAGGTGTTTGTTTCGGTTCGTCCTGATAACGGTTCGGCTCATAGTTAACCGGACTCGTTTGTTGTCCGACAGGCATCGCACCGTCACGTTGATAGTTATTGACTTGCGCGAACGGACAGTTGATCGGCAACTGTTGGTAGTTCGTTCCAATACGGTAACGCTGCGTGTCTGAATACGAGAAGAGACGTCCTTGGAGCAACTTATCTTCTGACGGCAACATCCCTGGAATCAGAACACCCGGGTTAAAGCCGACTGACTCTGTTTCAGCAAAGTAGTTATCGACGTTTTTGTTTAGCGTCATCGTTCCGACATGTTGGAATGGGATGACATCTTCAAACCAATCTTTTGTTGCATCAAGCGGATCAAAGTCGAAGTTATCAACATCGGCAGGGTCAAGGACCTGTACGAAAAGATCCCACTCTGGGAACTCGCCGTCTTCAATGGCTTGGAACGTATCGTTCGAAGCGTGATTAAAGTCTTTTCCTTGTACTTCTGTTGCTTCGTCAGCAGAGAGGTTATGGACACCGATTTTCGGAACCCAACGTAATTTAACGTAAACCGTGTTTCCGTGCGCATTCACCCATTTGAAGGCATGGACAGAAGAACCGCGCATCTTACGGTAACTTGCCGGGATTCCTTCATCTGTAAACAGGTGCATCAACATGTTTGTTGATTCCGGGCGTAACGTCATGAAATCCCAGTAACGATCCGGATCTTGGATGTTTGTCCGTGGATCTGGTTTTAAAGAGTGAACCATATCCGGGAACTTCATTGCATCGCGAATGAAGAAGACCGGTAAGTTATTGCCGACGAAATCCCAGTTTCCTTCTTCTGTATAGAACTTGACAGAGAAGCCGCGTGGATCGCGTAATGTTTCCGGAGAATGTGTACCATGGATGACGGTCGAGAAACGAGCGAATACCGGTACTTCTGTTCCTTCATTTTGAAGGAATGCCGCTTTTGTATATTTTTTCATGGAGTTTTTCACTGTGAATACACCGTGCGCTCCGAAACCGCGGGCATGAACGACACGCTCAGGAACACGTTCCCGGTCAAAGTGCGCCATCTTTTCAATCAGTTGATAATCTTCCAATAATGTAGGTCCACGACGTCCAGCTGTTCGTGAGTTCTGGTTATCACCAATCGGGACACCTTGATTCGTTGTTAATCGTTTTTCACTCATGTTTATAATTCCCCCTTATGTATAAGATTACATTGATTATAAAACAATAATTATTCTAAATAAAGAATAATGCTCTGCAAATTCTGAAAAGTTAACGATACTTTTTTTAAATACCCCGCGTATGTCAGTTAGAAACTTCTTGCTAAACGTGAACAGGATTGCTATTATAATCAAGTAACTGAGCAACGTTCTGTTGAACAGATATAGCGGCTTGACATCGAGGGAAAACAAGTGCTATGATAGCAAAGTGAAATGACAACAAAGCAGAAGCATCCCGCTTCTCACCACGCATAGTAAACTGTGCTGGTCCATCATGATGATATGCGATGATAGAGTGTTCTCTGATTATTGTATAGGTTATGAGTGTGGGCGGGAAAAACTGCCGACGCTTTTTTTATAGCGTTTTATATCATTCATTTTTCGTGCTCTGCACGATGGAGGTGCTAACCATTAGCAAAGATCTGTTAATCAATGAAGGCATTCGCGCTCGAGAAGTTCGTCTTATCGGAGCGGATGGTGCTCAACTTGGAGTCCAGTCGCGTACGGAAGCGTTACGTTTAGCTGAGGAAGCTGACCTTGACCTCGTCATGGTCGCACCACAAGCGACGCCGCCTGTATGCAAAATCATGGACTACGGTAAATACCGTTTTGAGTTACAAAAAAAGGACAAAGAAACTCGGAAGAATCAGAAAGTGATTCAGATGAAAGAAGTTCGTCTCAGCCCGACGATCGAGGAGAATGACTTCCAAACGAAATTCCGTAATGCGAAGAAGTTCTTAGAGAATGGCAACAAAGTGAAAGCGAGTATTCGTTTCCGTGGACGTGCCATCACTCACTCAGAAATCGGTAGACGTGTCCTCGAACGTCTCGCTACAGAATTGAGCGAGTTCGGTGTCATTGAACAGAGACCGAAGATGGAAGGACGCAGCATGTTCTTAGTGCTTGCTCCAAAGAAAGAAGACTAATCGAATCGAAGTAGGAGGGAATCTCTCATGCCTAAAATGAAATCGCACCGCGGTGCTTCTAAGCGTTTCAAACGTACTGCTTCAGGTAAATTGAAACGTGGTCGTGCTTACACAAGCCACTTATTCGGTAACAAATCAACTAAAGCGAAACGTAAATTACGTAAAGCTAGCATGGTATCATCGGGTGACTTTAAACGTATCCGTCACATGATCGCTAAGTAATTTACCCAATCGTACACAGATTTAGGAGGGAATTTATATGCCACGCGTAAAAGGCGGATATACGACTCGTCAACGTCGTAAAAAACAACTCAAATTAGCTAAGGGCTACTACGGCTCGAAACATACACTCTTCAAGGTTGCAAAACAGCAGGTCATGAAATCTCTCATGTATGCTTACCGTGACCGTCGTCAAAAGAAACGTGACTTCCGTCGCCTCTGGATCACTCGGATTAATGCGGCTGCACGTATCAACGGTCTTTCTTACAGCCGCATGATGCATGGTCTCAAACTTGCAGGTATCGACGTTAACCGTAAGATGCTTGCTGACCTCGCAGTTACAGATGCAACTGCATTTGCTTCACTTGCTGACACAGCAAAAGCAAAATTGAACGCTTAAGTTCAACAATTCGTCGGGGAATTTAATTCTCCGACGATTTTTTTGGATTCATGGTAAAATAAAAAAGCACATTTTTGCACGCTATGGTAATTTTTTTAGAGTAAAAGGAGAATTAAGATGGACTGGTTGACACTTTTTGAAATGCAGGAACAATTGGATAAACGGATTCAGTCAGAACACAATTTGACGGGAAATCAATTTGATGAACGTTTGCTGGCGCTGTTAGTGGAGCTTGGTGAGCTTGCGAATGAAACGCGTTGTTTTAAATTCTGGTCGACAAAAGGACCATCCGCTCAAGTCACGATTCTCGAAGAATATGTGGACGGTGTCCATTTTCTGCTTTCGCTAGGGCTTTCGTTGGATTATCGTAAAAACGCCTTTGTCGAAGGAGATTATTACTTGACGGCGACAGATGCCTTCTTGGATGTCTACAATAAAACAAATGTGTTTGCGATTTCGCGAACAGAGCAAAGCTATGAGGTTTTAATTGGTGCCTACTTAGCATTAGGTGCTACACTTGGATTTACACAAGAAATGATTTTCAAGGCTTATGTCGCAAAAAACGAGGCGAATCACGTTCGCCAAGACAACGGTTACTGAGGAGGAAATCAGATGAACGAACAATTACATATGCTGAAACGTCTTACAGACGCAACGGGTGTTCCAGGGAATGAGAAAGAAGTCCGTCAATTGATGCGGGAATATCTGGAGCCGCATGCAGAAGCCTTTCACCAAGATGGATTAGGAAGTTTGTTTGCTGAACATCAAGGGGCAGGAGAAGATGCACCACGGATTCTGATTGCCGGTCATATGGACGAAGTTGGATTCATGGTCACAAAGATTGATGAGAAAGGGTTTCTTCGTTTTCAACCGCTTGGTGGTTGGTGGGGACAAGTTCTTCTCGCACAGCGTATGAATATTGTTACGTCATCTGGCGAAGTCATTCCAGGTGTCATCGGTGCGAAGCCGCCTCATGTTTTACCACCGGAAGCGCGCAATAAACCAGTTGATATCAAAGACATGTTCATCGATATCGGTGCCACTTCAAAAGAAGAGGTAGAAGGTTGGGGGATTCGACCGGGAGATACGGTTGTTCCGCATTGCGAATTTACTGTGATGAAAAATGAGAATTTTTTAATGGCAAAAGCGTGGGATAACCGGGTAGGTTGCGCGATTGCCATCGAAGCCATCAAACGTTTAAAAGAAGAGGGACACCCGAACACGATTTTCGCTGGTGCCACCGTTCAAGAAGAAGTTGGATTACGTGGGGCTCAAACGATTGCCAACTTGATTCGACCGACGATTGCCTTTGCAGTCGATACGGGCATCCCGGGTGATACACCGGGTATGACGGATCGGGAAGCGTTGTCGAAACTCGGAGAAGGTGTTCAAGTCATCATCTTTGACGCAACGATGATTGCACACCGTGGATTGGTTGACTTCGTAACAACTGTCGCAAAAGAAGAAAACATTAAATATCAATTGGATCTGACACCGGGTGGTGGAACGGATGCAGCGAAATTCCACCTGTCGCATACAGGGGTACCTTCACTTGCCTTGACTGTTCCAATCCGGTACCTGCACACCAACGTTTCAATTATGCATAAAGCAGATTTCGAGGCAGCTGTCGACTTGATTGTCGCTGTCACAAAACGTTTAGACGCAGAGACGGTTCAAGCGATTTATGAGGGGTAAACAATGAAACATATTTCTTCCGCAAAAAACGAGATCGTCAAACAATGGAAAAAACTTTTAACAAAAAAAGGACGCTTGCAAACCAAACGTTTTCTGATTGAAGGAGAACATTTAGTCGAAGAAGCGGTCCGCGCCGGCATCATCAAGGAATTAATCGTCCGCGAAGACGTTCAAGTACCGGGTTCTTGGAAAAAGAATGCGGCTGATTTGATCACAATCGACGAGTCCGTTGCGAAAGTATTATCCGAAACCGAAACGACACAAGGGATTTTCGCGGTTTGCGAAATGAAAGAGCAGACGGAGCGCTTAGAGCGTGGTCGTTATCTCTTGCTTGATCGCCTTCAGGATCCGGGTAACGTCGGGACGATGATCCGGACAGCGGATGCTGCTGGATTTGATGGCGTCATCGTTGGACACGGGACGGTTGATGTCTATAACAGTAAAGTCCTCCGGGCAACACAAGGCTCCATTTTCCATCTTCCGGTCATCATGATGTCACTGGAAGACGCCATTCAAGATTTACATGAACTGGGTGTCTTCATTTTAGGAACGGCACTGCGCGATGCGCAACCGTATACGGAAGTCGGCAACATCGGTGCGATTGGTCTGGTCATTGGAAACGAGGCGCAAGGGGTTGCACCTGAGTTGCTCAATCAATGTGATGGACGGGCATACATTCCGATTCGCGGAAAAGCGGAATCGTTGAATGCAGCAGTCGCAGCCGGAATTTTACTGTATCATTTTGCGAGCGTGGATTGAATCACCGACACGTTCATGCTAAAGTAAATGACAGCAGAACAATTTTAATGAGACGTTGATGGAACAGAGTAGGTTGGAAAACGATTCGATTAGGGAGAAGAAGCCCTGGACTGAAAGCTTCTTTACGAATCCGCTGACTGAATTCACTCCGGAGTCGCACGAGAGATCGTGACGGGAAGCGCCCGTTATCGCGCTACTTGAGGACTTGATGAATTCAGGTCAAACAAGGGTGGTACCACGATTACATTGAATCGTCCCTTCGGCATAGTGTCGAAGGGACGATTTTTTTTATTTGAGAAAAGGAGTGATGAACATGCGGGAACAATTAGAGGCACTTCGTGACGAAGCGCTGCAACTCGTAAATCAGGCAAGTACACAAAAAGAATTAAACGATGTACGGATCAAATACCTTGGGAAAAAAGGTCCGATTACGGAAGTCCTTCGTGGGATGGGGAAATTATCGGCTGAAGAACGTCCGGTCGTGGGTGAGATTGCCAATGCCGTGCGCGGAGTGATCCAAACGGAGCTCGAGCAACGTCTTGTAGACGTCAAGCAACAAGAGATGGATGCAAAATTAGCACTTGAAGCAATTGACGTGACGCTTCCGGGCCGACCGAAACAAGTCGGACAAGCGCATTTGTTGCAACAAGTGACGGATGAAATCGAAGATATCTTCGTGGGTCTCGGTTACACGATTGCGGAAGGACCTGAGGTCGAACAGGATTTATTTAACTTCGAAATGTTGAATCTGCCGAAGGATCATCCGGCACGTGATATGCAGGATTCGTTTTACATCACGGACGAAATCTTGATGCGGACGCATACGTCGCCGGTTCAAGCACGGACGATGCTCGCTTCAAAAGGAGAACCGATTCGAATTCTCTGCCCGGGTAAAGTCTACCGCCGGGATGAAGATGATGCGACGCATTCACACCAGTTCATGCAAGTCGAAGGACTTGTCGTCGGTGAAGACATCTCGATGGCTGATTTAAAAGGAACGCTCGAAGCGTTCGTTAAACAAATGTTTGGTGAAGCACGTGAGATTCGGTTACGTCCAAGCTTCTTCCCGTTCACAGAACCGTCGGTCGAAGTCGATGTCTCTTGCTTCAAATGCGGTGGTAAAGGATGTAACATCTGCAAACAGACAGGTTGGATTGAAATTTTAGGAGCCGGAATGGTTCATCCACATGTGTTGGAAATGGCAGAATACGATAGTACGAAAATGTCTGGATTTGCCTTCGGGATGGGGATTGAACGAATCGCCATGTTGAAATACGGCGTCGACGATATTCGCCACTTCTATACGAATGACGTTCGCTTCAGCGAACAGTTTTAAGGGGGAAAACAGATGTTAGTCTCAAAACAATGGTTACAGGAATTTGTCGATGTTCGTCAAACATCAGGTCAGGAACTAGCTGATTTGATTACGAAAAGTGGAATTGAAGTCGAAGGGGTCGAAGTACGTGACGCCGAACTGAACAATATCGTCGTCGGTCGCGTTCTGACGAAAGAAAAACATCCGGAAGCGGATAAACTCAATGTTACGACCGTCGATATCGGACAAGCAGAACCGGTTCAAATCGTCTGTGGGGCACCGAATGTCGATGTCGGACAAGATGTCATCGTAGCGCGTGTCGGCGCACGTCTTCCGGGAATCAAAATCAAGCGGGCGAAACTGCGTGGAGTTGTTTCGGAAGGCATGATTTGTTCCCTCGAAGAACTTGGCTTTGAAAAAAAATACATCCGCGAAGACGAGCAGGACGGAATCCATACATTCCGGGAAAACGTCGAACCGGGTCAAGATGTATTGGAAGTGCTCGGGATGCATGACGAAATCCTGGAACTCGGGCTGACACCAAACCGTTCGGACTGTCTCAGCATGTACGGCGTCGCCCACGAAGTCGCGGGAATCTTGAATACGAAACCGGTCTTCCCGACAGTCGACGTGACGGAAGCATCAGAAACTACAGGTGTCGAAGTACGACTGGATTCAGAAGCCTGCTCGTTTTACGCAGCACGTGAAATTCGGGACATCGTCATCGCCGAATCGCCACTCTGGTTAAAAAATCGTTTGATTGCCAATGGCATTCGTCCAATCAACAATGTCGTTGACATCACGAACTTTGTTTTACTGGAGACAGGACAACCACTCCATGCTTTTGATGCCCAAAAACTCGGCAACCAGATTGTTGTTCGTCAAGCAACTGCCGGCGAAACGTTCCAGACACTGGATGAAGTGGAACGGACACTCGACCCATCGATGCTCGTCATCACAGATGGTGAGCGTCCGGTCGCACTGGCCGGCGTCATGGGCGGGGCGAATACAGAAGTTGATGCAACGACGACATCGATCGTCCTTGAATCGGCATATTTCGCTCCTATCTCCGTTCGGAAAACAAGCCGTGTCTTAGGTCTTCGTTCGGATTCAAGTTCACGCTTTGAAAAAGGTGTCGACCCACGCCGCGTCCTTCTGGCGCTTGATCGGGCTGCGACATTGATTGCGGAAGTAGCGGGCGGGACGATCCTTGCCGGCACAGCGCAAGCCGGTGCTCTGCAACTGGAGGATCATTTGATCGAAGCAAGTGTTTCATACATCAACCATCGTCTGGGAATGGAAATCGAAGGTACGGTCATGCAGGACTTACTCGAACGCCTTGGTCTTGGTGTTGAACTATCGGCAGATGCCTTGACGGTCAGTGTACCGACACGCCGCCAAGATTTAATGATTCCGGCGGATTTAGCGGAAGAAGTTGCACGCCTGTACGGATACGATGCCTTAACATCGAGCCTGCCGCGCGAAGCGAGCCGGGGATTCTTACCGAAACGGAATCAACACCGTCGACACATTCGCCGTCTCCTTCAAGGTGCCGGATTGTCACAAGCGATTACGTATTCGTTGACGAGTGAACAACGGGCGATGCAATTTAACGAGCAACACGATTTGCATCCCGTCAAACTGGCAATGCCGATCAGCGAAGCCCGTTCGACACTACGGACATCTCTGATTCCAGGATTGTTGGAAGTCGCACAACACAATGTCGCGCGTCAGCACGCCGATCTTGCGTACTACGAACTCGGCAGTGTTTATCTCCAGCGCGATGCCTCACTGGAAACCTTACCGCTTGAACAGGAAATGGTAGCCGGTCTCATGGTTGGTCTCGCCGAACAACATCGTGTCCACGGAACACATGTCAAAACGGATTTCTTCGTCATGAAAGGGATTGTGGAGACGTTGGCTGAGGCACTTGACGTGTCCTTGACGTATGAATCGGTCAAGATGCCGTCGATGCACCCGGGTCGGACGGCGCGCGTCTTCCTGAACGGCGAGTCGATTGGGTTTGTCGGACAAGTCCACCCTGGATTGTCTAAAGAGGAGTACGGGTTAAAAGAAGTGTATGTATTCGAAGTGGATGCGATGGCCCTCCATTCCAAAGAGGCACTCGTATATCAAGAAATTTCCCGCTTCCCGTCGATGACGCGTGATGTCGCAGTTGTCCTTGACCGCTCGGTAACGGCGAGTGAAGTCGAAACCGTCATCACTCAAGCAGCAGGACCACTTCTGCAACGAGTTGAACTGTTTGATGTCTACACCGGCGAGAACGTTCGGGAAGATCAAAAATCATTTGCATTTTCATTACGGTATCAAAATAAAGAACGGACACTGGTGGATGAGGAAGTCACGACAGCCCATCAACAGGTGGTCGAAGCACTCCAATCGACGTTTGATGCCGAATTGCGTGCTTAATAGCCAGAACGAGCCTTCGGGATGACAGTCATGTCATCCCGTTTTTTTTATCTTTTTGTCTTCTTCGTTTGAGATACAGCCGGACTACAGGTGGTCTACAGGTCCGCTCGATAAGATGAAGTCAGAAGATAAAAGGAGGCAGACAGATGAATTTTTTAAAACGGGCAGGAAAAAGCATCATGGCACGAAAGGGGAAAACGTTGATTCTGTTGATTATCTTATCGGTCATCGGGTCACTGGTTCTATCCGGATTTGCCATTCAACATGCCGCGAAGTCAGCGGGAGAAGAAGCACGAAAGGAATTAGGAGCGACAGTTACGCTTCAAGTCGATCGGCAAAAACAGATGCAAGAACGTCAAGGGTCCGGTGAACGGGGGCGACCCGAGCAACAAGCGATCAGTTTAGAAGAAATTGAATCCATTGCGAAACTCAGTAAAGTGAAATCGGTCAATTACGTATCGCAAACAACAGCGACTTCGAGCACTGTCGATCCCGTGACGAGTGAGGCGACAGATACGTCCGACTCACAAGGACCGGGGGCGATGGAGCTGCCGGAAGGAATGACGACACCTGATTTTTCGCTGAACGGTGTGACGAGTATGGAACTTCTGGCTACGTATACTGCGGGCACTTTGAAAATGGTGGATGGAGAAGCGCTGACGGCAGAGTCTCCGGAGAACAGTGTTGTCATCGATGAAAATTTGGCGGCGGAAAATGAGTTGAACGTCGGGGATACGATTAAAATAACAGCAACGACAACGGCACAATCGCAGAAATTAACCATCATCGGGTTGTCGACATCGACGGAAGCAACGTCAGATGCAGGATTCCGGGCTGCCGGCTTCATGGATGCGATGAATCAAATGTACGTGGCCAACGATACATTAGCCCAGTTCGCAACGGAGGACGGTCAAGTCAGTCTATCGAGTGCCGTGTATTCGTTAAACGATCCGGCGAGCATCGCGGCGTTTAAAAAGGAAGCCGAACTTGCGGCAAGCGACCTGGATTGGGATACGTACGTATTGGATGCTAATGATGCAGCGTATCAAAAAATGGTCGGTCCGATTGAACAAGTCGCTTCCTTCTCAAAATCAGTCGTCTATCTCGTCAGTATCGCGGGCGGATTGATCCTTGCACTCTTGATTTTGTTATCGGTGCGGGAACGTCGAAAAGAGATGGGGATTTTACTGGCGATGGGTGAAAAACGTTCAAAATTGATAGGACAATTATTGGTCGAGACGTTTGCCATCGCAGCAGTAGCATTTTTGATCACGTATGCAACAGGCGGCATGACATCACAATTCATGACGGATCAATTATTGAATCGTGAAGTGACTGAAGCAGCGAGTTCGGTTGCGACACAAACCGGCTTTGGAGGTCCGGGTGGTCCGGGACAACAACTGTTGAACGGTATCCCGGAAATCACGGAGATGACAACGAAAATTGACTGGATCACGCTGATTCAAGTGGCTGAAATCGGAAGTCTCATCGTCCTCCTGTCTGTTCTGTTACCAGCAATTGCTTTGCTCCGCATGAATCCAAAAGAAATTTTACTACGGGAGGACTAATCCAATGACGATCTTACAAATGAATGAAGTGTCCTATGCCTATACATCCGGCAGCCAGATTCAGCATATCTTAAAGGAAGTCTCGATTGAATTCCAAGCCGGTCATTTTTATGCCATTCTCGGAGAATCCGGTTCAGGGAAAACAACGGCGCTCAGTTTGTTGAGTGGTCTCGATTCACCAATGGCAGGACGGATTGAATATGAGGGACGAGATTTACGGAAAATCGGATTGACGACGTACCGCTCTCGGCATGCAGCGACAGTATTCCAAGCCTTCAATTTGTTGACGTACATGAATGCGATTGATAATGTCATCGTTGCTCTGGAAATCAGCGGCAGACGCGTCAAGTCGAAGCGGAGTCACGCTTTGGCGTTGCTGGCCGAGGTCGGACTAGACGAAGCGCATGCCGAGAAAAAAGTCCTCCAGCTGAGTGGAGGACAGCAACAGCGGGTGGCAATCGCTCGGGCGTTAGCGACGGAAGCCCCGATTATTCTTGCGGATGAGCCGACAGGAGCACTTGATGAGAAAACAGCGGCTGACATCATTCAGTTGTTTCAACGGTTGGCTCATGAGTCGAATCGCTGTGTCATTACCGTCACCCATTCAGCCGAAGTCGCACGTGCAGCAGATCATATCATCGAACTGAAGCAACAACGTTTTCAAATGAGAACGAATCTACACCCGCAAACGGTATCACATTGATTCACCTATACCAAAAACACCGGATGACCTCCACCGTTCTTAACGGAATGTGGAAGCATCCGGTGTTTTTTTTGTACGTGAAGCAGTTAAGAAGCGAGCTTTTGGTCGTGGGGAGGTTGATTTTGACGGTTAAATACGAAGTAGATGAAACCACTGGTAAGGACGATGATGCTGCAAAACAAGAACATCTTCGAGTAACCGATGCCTGCTGCCAGGCTTGAGAGCAGTAAAGCCCCGAGACCAAATCCGATGTCATATGCCAAGAAAAAGGTGGAGATGGCTTTTCCCTTCTGATGCGGAGCGGCATACGTCAGCATGACCGTTTGAAGACCAGGGAAAATCGAAGCAGAACCGACACCGATGATCAGCGCGGCCAACAATAGTCCGAAAAGTGACGGGAATGTCCCTAAAATCAGAAAACCAACGGCATATAAACAAAAAGACGGAAACAAGACGAAGCCGGGACCTTTTTGATCAAACCATTTCCCGGCTAAAGGACGGATGGCGACCATTCCAAGCGCGACGACAGCATAAAAATAAGAGGCATACGTAATGTGTCCGATTGTGTCCGCATAAAGTGAAATGAAGGCAGATGTACTGGAAATCGCGACGCCAGCCAAAATCGTAGCAGCGAGTAACAGGGGACGCGATAAAAATAAGGACTGGTGCAGACGGAACACCCGTGTGCTCGGCACATGCTGACTCGTCAAAGGAAGGCGAATCATGAGCGTAAACGAAACCAGTGCGAGTAAAGCGACCATGATGAAATACACGACGAACGCTTGTTGTTGAATCAATGCCAATCCGATGACCGGACCTAAAACGGAAGCCAGATTCATCGAAAGAACAAAATAGCCCATACCTTCTCCTTGGCGTGATTTCGGGATGAGTGTCGTCACAGCCAAGCTGATCGAGGAAGATAACATACCAAAACTAAATCCGTGCAACACTCGGACGGCAATCAGATAGAGGAACGAGTCGAGCGGCAGGACAAAGACATATAACAGACTCATGAACGTAAACAATCCTGCCGACAGAAGTAACATCCGCTTTAAGTCAAATCGATCGAGCCAATGACCGATCAAGGGGCGTGAACAGACGGTTGCTAAAATGAAGCTTGTCACGACCCAACCGAGTGCCGCTTGTGAGACATCGAACCGTTTAGCGGCGAGTAACGGCAAGGAAGCATTTAATAAATAAAATGTGATGAACAGAAACAGGTTGATCACAAGTGTCAAGACATAGTGGCGATGGAATAAACGGTTTTTCAATGAAGTTCCTCCTGTTCATCGGGGCGGTGTGTCGCCAGCAGGTGTGTCAGGATGGAGCCCATCATCTGCCGTTCGTCGTTCGAAAGCGTTTCTAAAAAACGCTGATGGGCAGCCTGGACTGCTTGATCAATGGCTTCAAAAATATCATGTGCTTGTCGTGTCAAGGTGACGGTACGCTTTCGGCCAGATCCTGTCCGAGAGATAAAGCCGAGTGTCTCGAGACGCGTGACGGTTTTCGTGACGGCTGGTTTTTCGATGACCAAATATTTGGATAAAGCGACTTGGGATACGGGTTCAAGTATCGCAACAGCCTTTATTAAAGCCCATTGACCGGTATGTAACGAAAACGGAGCAAGCGCGACATCGATGTCGCGTTTGACGAGGCGTGCCACTTTCGACAATTGCCCCAGTAAATCTTCTTGGTGGACGGACATAAAAAAACCTCCTTTAAGTTAACTAGTTAACTTAAAGGAGTATACCGAATCCAACAGGATGTTGGCAAGGCGATTCAAGATGTTTTTGGAAAAACGATTTGAACCGTCACTTGATCCCTCGTACCGTGCAGATGCGCCGCGACACCTAAACGTTCCATGATTTGATGAACCAAATATAATCCCAGTCCGCTCCCTCCGTGAATCCGATTTCGGGATTGTTCCGAACGGACGAGTGGATCAAACCAGTCCGCTGTTTCACTTGTATCGTGAAGAGTCGGTTGATTTGTAATCGTTAAGAGGGTCTCCGTATCGGTCAGATGTGTCGTAATCTGGATGGTTCCCGCGTTTGCCGTATAGGAGACCGCGTTCATCAGGAGATTGTGCAAAGCGCGACCGAGTAAAGAGGGATCACTTCGAACCGATACAGCATCACCGGTCATGGAAACGTGTAACCGGCGTTCCGTGATGAAGTTCTCCAGCGGATGCAATTGTTGCTGCAACATCTGATGTAAATCAATATCGTGTTCCTCAAGTGCTACTTGTTCGACACGGGCGACTTCAAGAAGTTCGGCGAGTAATGCTTCCATGTTCTCGATGACTTGACCCGCGCGTTCCAAGTAATAGTCCCGGTCTTTGTAAGCCCCGAGATTTAGTGACATCCCTTCAATCTGTCCCTTGATGATCGTCAACGGTGTCTTCAACTCATGGGAGATGGCGAGAAATAAGTGGCGTCGTTCCGTATCGCGCTGCCGGTCCTTTTCTGACTCCAAACGCAATTGTTCGTTTGATGCCTGCAGAGAGTGCATCGTCGATTCGAGTTTTGTTGCCAGACGGTTGATATTTCTCGACAAATCACCCAACTCATCGGATGAAGTATGGTGTGTCCGCACGGAAAAATTTAAATGGGCCAGTTCTCGTGTAGCTTGATTGAGTGTCAGCAACGGACGCGAAATCGTTCGTGAATAGAGGAAAGCAGCTAAAACAGCTAACAACAACAACGGTAAAATGATGTAAGGCGCAAGATTCAGAATCACACTTTTCACTTCGTCGATGGGTTGAATCATTTGATTGGCATCTAAAATCAAGGTCTGATCCGTCAAGTCAAGGGTCAACGATTCTTGAATCATTCCCTCCGGTGCATTCGCATTAAAGGATCGCGCTTGACGAAGAGGGGCACGTTCGAAGCCCGGTGCGTAAAACAACTGATTGGATTCCGTCCAAAGTGAAAATCGGATTCCCTGATCCGAAAGTTGGTCGAGTGTCGCAATCAACTCCGAACTGGACGTCTGTTGACTGATGTTTTTAATGTCCAGCATCGTCGTATGAAATTGCTCTTCCCGGTAACTTTGATAATAAGACGGTAAAGTGGCGTATAAAAAGCCCACGGTTGACAGGACGGCAATTATCAGTAAACTAACGGTTAACAAAAATAATTTCCATGTGATCCGATGGCGTTTAATGATGCGCTTCAAGTTTATATCCGACTCCTTTTACGGTCTGAATGTACGGGACATTGATTTTTTTTCGGAGATTTTTAATGTGAGTATCCAGGAAACGGGTGTCTCCGAATGCTTCAAATCCCCATAGTTGTTGAATCAGTTGTTCCCGTTCCAAAACACGACCAGGATGTTCAAGCAGTAAATGAAGGATTTGAAATTCCTTTAACGTCAAAATGATAGCGTTACCAGAAATTAAAACGTTATAGCTTGCCGGAAATAGGGTAATTTCACGAAAAGAGAGTTCTTCTTCGACATTCGTTTGAATACGTCGAATGATGGCTTCGATTCTGCGTAACAAGACACGTAACGAAAAAGGTTTGGCGATGTAGTCATCAATCCCAAGATCAAACCCCTTCACCTGATTCTCCTCATCTTGTAGAGCGGTCAAGAAAATGATAGGTGTTTGAGAGCTTTTTCGAATTTGTTGCGCGACTTCGAATCCATCCAAAAAAGGCATCATGATATCTAACATGATTAAATCAAAGGCAGCCGTCTGATGAAGCTTAAGAGCTTCCATGCCATTAGCGGCGCTCGTGACTTGATAACCGCTGGATTCCAACAGTTCGGTCAAAAGTTCACGGATGTCAAATTCATCTTCCGCGATCAAAATATGTGTCATTCATTTTCACCTCTTCCTCAGTTGTATCATGACTATCTGAAGTTTAGCTGAAGATGAAACGACTTGTGTTCTTTTTTTAGACAAAACCAGTCAGAATGTAGCTACCGTTCGTTTACACATAAAAGGAGAGAACATACACCATGAATCGTCCATACAAACACTTGTCAGAATTAATTGGCTTATTTCAGCTTACGTGTGAGGAAGACCCAATCGTTACGAGTATTGAAACAGACTCACGCCAAGTGACAACAGGAAGTTTGTTTATTTGTGTACGTGGTTACACGGTAGACGGGCATCAGTATGCACGAGAAGCAACAGAGAACGGTGCAGTCGCGATTTTAGCGGAAGAACCACTTGATGGGATGACTGTCCCGGTCATCGTATTACCGAATACAAAGCAGGCGGCTGGGCAAATTGCCGACTTATTTTATGACCATCCAAGCCGACAGCTCCGGGTTTACGGCATAACGGGAACGAACGGCAAAACGACGACGACGAAATTAACGTATGATTTATTCCGATCCGCCGGACATAAAGCAGGGATGATCAGTACCGTTGGAGCGATGATTGACGGCGAGATGATTGACACCCCGAATACGACACCGGAAGCCGTCATTCTGCATCGATTGTTACATCAAATGGTTGAACAAGGTGTGACGGATTGTGTGTTGGAAGTCTCTTCACACGCTCTCATGGAAGGACGGGTCGAAGGGGTTCAGTTCCATGCGGCTGCCTTTACGAATCTGACACACGATCATCTGGATTATCATGCGTCGATGGAGGAATATGCTGAAGCAAAGGCGTTGCTGTTTGAACAGGTGGCGACAAGCGGAGGAAAAGCTGTTGTCCTGAACGAGGCAGATCCAACGAGTACACTCATGGCTAAAGCTGCAAACGGAGTGCCGGTCCTATGGTATGCGACAGAGGGAGCGTCAGATGCTCCGATTGCTGTCGAATGGCAGGAGGAGACCGTCCGGGTCCGCTTGGACGGAACCGTCACGGAGGTCCCGGTCTTTCTTTTAGGTGACTTCAATGCCGCGAATCTGGCAGCAGCCATCGGCTTGATGCGTGCGGGTGAGGTCAACATGTATCAATTGATCCGACATATACCGGAGCTTCGTTTACCAAAAGGGCGGCTGGAGCGTGTTCCGTTTGACGGATGTGAAATCTATATTGACTACGCTCATACTCCGGACGGATTGGAAAAATGTCTAAAGGCATTGTCTGTTCCGAACGAACCGCTATACATGGTCTTAAGTGCCGCCGGAGAACGTGATCGTTCAAAACGACGGGCGATGGGACGGATTGCCAGTCAGTACTGTGAAGGAATCATCGTCACCGTTCATGATCCAAGGCGGGAAAATCCGCAACAAATCATCAAGGAACTGATTGCAGAGATTGCCCCCCGGAAAATCATCACCTGTCACGAAACACGAAAAGAAGCCTTGCAGATCGCAGCGAAAATCGCTTTGACGGGAAAACGAATCGTCATTGTCGGAAAAGGTCATGAACGGTTTGAACGGATCGGTATGACTGACGTGCCGTTTGATGAGATGAAGATTTTGACGGAAGAATTAAGCCGATTGTCCGGTCAAGAATCCGCCATGTAAAAACCGACCATGCTGAAATCATGGTCGGCTTCGTTTTTCGGCTAATGCTTGTGCTTTTTTCGTGTTGGCAAAATGAAACTTCGTCCAATCCTTCAGACGATCCGGTCCGTAACGCAACAAAAGGGAAGCGGCGACCTGATCGACCTTGGCACCTGCTCCTTTCGGAATCTCGGTTCCCGCCTGTCGGCTCAACTGATCCATCTCCTTGAGGAAGATGGCACGTGCCAGGATCGAAGCGGCAGCGACAGCAACGTGAAGACCTTCTGCCTTTGTTGAAAAGTAGACATTGTCTTTGACTTGTTTCGCTTCTCCCGACAAATGTTTATAATACGTTGCTTTTTCAGCAAACTGATCAATTAAGATCGCTTGCGGCGGGTGGTCCATTTTTTCGAGTAAACCGTTCAGCGCCGTATTGTGAAGCAGGGCAGTCATTTTCCCTTGTGTCATCGTCCGTTGCATCCGGTTGTACTCCGGATTATGTAAAATACGGTAGTCATACGGAATGACAGCATGAAGGTCCCGTGCAATTTTGCGGATTTCCGGATCAGAGACGTTTTTTGAATCACGGACACCAAGCTCACGGACCAGTTCAATATGTGAATGATCGACATAAGCGGCGACGACGACCAACGGACCAAAAAAATCACCTTTTCCGACTTCGTCACTTCCGACGACAGACCACTCGGCAAATCCCTCCGGAAGGGTAGCACTTGCCGTGGAAGCAGTCTTTTTGGCAATCGCCGATCCGTAACGGGCGGAAATGATTTCAGCGTCTTGTCCTTGAAACATCACCTTTCCGGAATTATAGACCGTCACGATACATCCTGATGTACGCGCGGCAAAACGTGCGTAAGCAGGAGGCGAAATACGCGCTCCTTCAAAATCAGAAATGACGGACTCTTGTTTTTCATTTGTTAACTTTAATACGACCGTTCCCATAACATGATCACCCTTTCGAAAATAAGCATACCATCCTTAAGACGGATGGTGGACTTCTTTTCCTATTTGAAAAATGATGGTACTATATGAAAGAAGCAAAGTATGAGGAGGACAGGAAAATGGCTGATTCAGAAGGGTTGAACCGGACGACGATTCATATCGCAGGGAATGACTATACGATTGTCGGAACGGAGTCACCTGAACATGTACGCGAAGTGGGTCTCCTCGTGGATACGAAAATTCGTGAAATTAGAGACCAAGCCCCACAACTAGATGTTCGTCAAATTGCTGTTTTAGCAGCTCTCAATATCGGTAGTGATTATGTAAAAATTAAAAAGAATTTGGGTGAGCTTTAAAAATGATTTCTTTTGTAATCTTATTGTTTCTGGCTTTAGGAACGATGACGGGTGTGCGTCGCGGAGTAGTCTTGCAGGCGGGACATTTGTTGAGTTTAATCATCTCGTTTATCGTCGCGTTATCGTTTTACGATGAGCTGGCCAAACAATTTAAATTATGGATTCCGTACCCATCGACACTGGACGATGCGGGAATTGACTTGACGATGTTTTCGATTCCAAGCTCAGTTGGACTAGATGAAGTCTTTTACAAGGCCTTTTGGTTCATCGTCTTATTTTTTGGAACGAAAATCATCTTATCGATCATCATTGCGATGTTTGATTCCTTAACGAACATTCCAATCTTGAAGCAGGTAAAAGGACTCTTGGGTGGTATGTTCGGTTTCATTGAGATGTACATCTTCATTTTCTTGATTCTGTTCTTGGCGGCTTTTGCACCGGTGCAGTCGATTCAAGATGCCATCGCCAATTCAAGCTTAGCCTCCTTCATGATTCAACATACACCGTTGCTTGCAGAATGGTTGATGGAAAAAGTCGGTTTGATAAAATAACGTGCTCCCGTTGAAAGGGAGCTTTTTTTGAGGGGAGAATTGAACATGCGGACAACACAAGACGCCATTCGACATTTGGAACGAATTTCAGTTTATCTGGAAGTAAAGGGTGAAAATCCGTTTAAAATTAATGCGTTTCGTAAGGCAGCCAGCCTGCTTGAAGCAGCAGAACTCGACTTCATGGCGATTGAGGATTTTACGGCGATGAAAGGGATCGGAAAAGGAACGGCAACGGTCCTGGAAGAATTCCGTGATACCGGAACAAGTACGGCTTTGACGGAGCTGGAACAGCAAGTGCCGGAAGGATTGATTGCCCTGCTGAAAATACCGGGACTCGGTGGGAAAAAGTTGGCGAAATTGCATGAAGTTGGTGTCATTGATGCAGATTCCTTCGCGGAAAAACTGGCGGATGGTACAGTAGAAGCAATGCCAGGATTCGGGAAAAAGACGGTTGAAAAATACAGTAAGGCACTCGAGACTTTTGAAACACGACCAGAACGATTGCCATACGGCGTCATGCGCAAAAGTGTCAGCGAATTGGAGCGGACATTAGCAGGAATCGATCAGATCATCCGTTTTGAGGTCGGGGGCAGCTTCCGTCGGGCGGAAGAAACATGTAAGGATCTTGATTTCATCATCTCGACCGAGCACCCAAAAGAGGTAAAAGCACAATTACTGGAGATCGAACAGATCGATGAAATCATTGCTGCCGGGGAGACAAAAGTATCGATCGTCCTGAAACGGGACGATGCCTATATTGCGGTCGATTTCCGATTGGTCGATGATTTGGCATTTGCCTCGACGTTACACCATTTCACGGGATCAAAAGATCATAATGTCCGGATGCGGCAACTTGCGAAAGAGCAGGGGGAAAGCATATCGGAATACGGGATTGAAACAGCAGATGGTCTCGTTCAACCGAAAACGGAGGACGAATTGTTCGCCCGTTACGGTTTACCGTTCATTCCGCCTGAACTGCGGGCCGGACGGTTGGAATTCGAGGCGGATTTAAGCCGGTTAATCCGCGAAACGGATATTCAGGCGGATGTCCACATGCATACGACATGGTCGGACGGCACGTTGTCCGTCGAAGAACTCGTTGATGCTTGTGCCGCGCGGGGGTATTCGTGGATGGCGATTACCGATCACAGTAAATATATGAAGTTCGTCAATGGATTGACGGAAGAACGCTTACGGAAACAGCGGGTGGAAATTGAAGCAGCCCGGCAAAAACATCCGGAGATGACGATTTTATGCGGGGTCGAGAT
Source organism: Exiguobacterium sp. RIT452 (assembly GCF_003598705.1). Lineage (NCBI taxonomy): Bacteria > Bacillati > Bacillota > Bacilli > Caryophanales > Exiguobacterium > Exiguobacterium sp. RIT452. Next base: position 489,518 of record NZ_QXJB01000002.1, on the reverse strand, counting down.
GGATATTTTACCGGACGGTTCATTGGACTACGATGATACGTTTTTACAAGAAATGGACTATGTCATCGCCTCGATTCATTCCAAATTCGATCAGACGGAAGAGGAAATCATGCAACGGTTGGAAAATGCCTGCCGTAATCCGTATGTCTCTTTGATTGCCCATCCGACCGGACGAATCATCGGACGCCGGGAAGGATACGCGGTCAACATCGACCGCTTGGTTGAACTGGCGGCAGAGACGGGCACGGCACTGGAATTGAATGCGAATCCCGCTCGGTTTGACTTAACGGCGGCGTCTCTTGCGAAAGCGAAGGCAGCAGGCGTTAAAATCATGATCAATACCGACACGCATCGGCCGGAAATGTTAGAAGATATGAAACTTGGTGTCCTGCATGCACGTAAAGCATATTTGGAACCATCCGATGTCATCAATACGTGGACAGCAGAAGAAGCGCGGGCTTTTTTTGATCGAAAACGTTTAGGAGTGAAATAAATGAATGCCAATGCACTACGTGTATTAGAATACGATAAGTTAAAGGAATTACTCATCAAGCAGACGGCGAGTTCGCTCGGTGCACAGTTCGTGCGGAAGATGGAGCCGGCAGAAGATTTTGAACAGGTGAAAGCATTACTCGCTTTGACGACGGAAGCAACGACGGTTTACCGCTTACGCGATCGTTATCCGTTCGGTGGCTTGACCGATGTCCGCAGTGAGGTGAAACGAGCTGAAATCGGTTCTGTTCTTTCGACGAGCGAACTGCTTGCCGTTGCCGATGTCGTCTATTCCGGACGACAAGTCAAAGCGTTTCAAGAACGCTTGCATGAAGACCACCCGGATCTCCGTTTACCGGCGCTCGACAGTCGGATCGATCAGATTACGAAACTGGTGGAAATCGAACAGGGGATTCGTCACGCGATTGATGATCAAGGGACGGTTCAGGATTCGGCGAGCGATAAACTCCGGTCTTTACGCAGTCAATTGCGTTCACTTGAAGGTCAGGTCCGCTCAAAAATCGACGGTGTATTACGCAGTAAATCGAAGATGTTATCCGACGCCATCGTCACGATGCGAAACGACCGTTACTGTGTGCCGGTCAAACAGGAGTATCGGCAGGCGTTTGGCGGAATTGTTCATGATCAATCGGCGTCCGGTGCGACACTGTTCATCGAACCGCAAGCTGTCGTTGCAGCCAACAATGAAATTCAAGAAGCGCGTCTGAAAGAGCGGGCGGAAATCGAACGGATTTTAGCCCAACTTTCGGCACTCGTCGGATCGGTTGGCGATTCGTTACGGATTAACGTCGATGTCTTGGCAGAACTGGATTTCATCATGGCGAAAGCCTTGTATGGTCATACGATTCGTGCCGTCGAACCACGCTTAAATGAAAACCGTCATGTCATTCTCAAAGAAGCCCGTCATCCGTTCATTCCGGATGACGAAGTGGTGCCGATCACCGTATCGTTAGGCGGCGAGTTTACGTCGCTCGTCATTACCGGACCCAACACGGGGGGGAAAACCGTCACATTGAAAACAATCGGTTTACTACAGTTAATGGTCCAATCCGGTTTATATGTGCCGGCAGCCGACGAGACGGAACTCAGTGTCTTTGATGCGATTTATGCCGATATCGGTGACGAGCAGTCGATTGAGCAAAACCTGTCGACGTTCAGTTCGCACATGACGAATATCGTCTCCATGATGGAGAAAATTGATTTCATGAGTCTCGTCTTGTTTGATGAATTGGGAGCAGGGACGGATCCGACAGAAGGAGCGGCCCTCGCCATCGCGATTTTGGACGAAGTCAAACGCCGTGGCGCACGTGTTGCCGCGACGACGCACTACTCCGAACTCAAAGCCTATGGATACAACCGGGAAGGTGTCGTCAACGCCTCGATGGAGTTTGATGTCGAATCACTCAGTCCGACCTATCGGTTGTTGATTGGTGTACCGGGACGTTCAAATGCCTTTGAGATTTCAAAGCGACTGGGTCTTGAGGACCGGGTCATCGATGCGGCACGCGATCAAGTCGGAAGTGATGCCCAGTCCGTCGAAACGATGATCGGGCGATTGGAAGAAGCGAAACAACGTGCGGAATCGCTGGAACGGGAATTGCTGCAAGAGCAACAACGATTGATCGAAGAGCGGGAAGAATTCGAGCGGGAACAGGCGGAAATCCATCAAGAGAAAAATGAGATTTTAGCAAAAGCAGAAGAAAAAGCAACACGTGCCGTCGAACGTGCACAAAAAGAAGCCGAAGCCGTCATCAAACGTCTAAAAGAGTTACGGGATGCAGGCGCTGTCAAAGAACATGAACTGATTGAAGCCCGCAAACAACTCGAACAGGCGAAACCGACCTTGCAAGATCAGCGTATCGCCAAGGTGAAGGCCAAATCGAATCAAACACCTGTGTTTGCAAAAGGGGAAGAAGTCAAAGTCACGACGTTCAACCAAAAAGGGTACATCATCAATCAAAACTCAAACGGAGAGTATACCGTTCAAGTCGGGATCATGAAAGTAAACGTCAAACCCGGTGATCTCGCTAAGGTCGGCGAAGCGAAATCGGCTTCCAAAACCAAAAAACGGTCCGGCGGGACAAGTGTGACGAAACAGTCCGCAGCATCGGCAGAACTCGATCTGCGGGGAGTTCGTGTCGAAGAAGGTCTCTCGAAACTCGACCGCTTCATGGATCAAGCCTTACTGTCAAACTACGAACAGATTCGTGTCATCCATGGACTCGGGACAGGTGCGATGCGTCAAGGGGTGCAAGAGTATCTGCGTGGAAACCGTCATGTCAAAACCCATCGCCTTGGAGGTCAAGGTGAAGGTGGTCATGGTGTGACGATCATTGAATTGAAATGAGGCGCGTCAGGTGAATATTTTTGAAAACGTCTATGTCTATACGACGGCTTTATATTCGGTGGCCGGATTATTGATCATTATGGGCTTGGCACTTTTTGAGTTGACAACCCGGTACCGAAACTGGGAACATATCAAGAGTGGAAACATTGCGGTAGCCCTCGCAACGGGTGGCAAGATCATTGGTCTGGCGAACATCGTTCATTTCGCCGTTCAAAGTGAACAACGTGTGGGTGCCATCTTTTTAGAAAGTGCGTTCGGATTTTTATTACTGATTTCGACTTATTGGATTTTTGAATTCTTGACACCGAATCTCCCGGTTGACCGAGAGATCGAAAAAGGAAATATCGCGGTCGGGATCATTTCCTGTTCATTATCAATCGGCATGTCTTATGTCATTGGTTCGGCGTTAGTGGGGTGAGCACGTGTTAGAACGGTTAGCAAAAATCATGTTCGGCGTATCGATTGCCTTTTTGGTCGTCGGCATACTTTGGATTTTCATGAATTAAAAGAACTGGCTGTGCCAAGTGATTATTCCGTACTGAGCTCGATTCAGTACGGAATTTTTATTGGGTCACACGAAAGAAAAACGAAGGAGGAAACTACATGAATGTAAGAAAAACCAATACAAATGAAATACGGCGGCGCGCTTTTGAAGCGATGCAACTGATTTCCTGGAAAGATATCTTTTGGATCATCGTCGGTTCAGCGATACTTGCGTTTGGGATTAACTACTTCACGATCCCGAATGACTTATCGGAAGGCGGACTGATCGGGATTACCGTCATTTTCTACTATCTGTACGGCTGGAATACCGGGTTGGTGTCCTTGATTGCGAATGCGCTCTTGTTCATCATTGGATACCGGTTCTTGAGCCGGAAGACGATGATTTATTCCGTGATTTCAGTTGCGACGACCTCATTTGTCCTGTCGGCAACGGCGTCGCTCGCGACGGCTTCCGATAACCGGTTGATCGGGACGATTTACGCAGGAATTCTGATTGGTCTTGGAATCGGGCTTGTCATTCGCGCAGGCGGGACGACCGGTGGCGGTGTCATCATTGCCCGGCTGATGAACAAGTATTTGAATTTAGGGATTGCCGTTTCGATGTTCATCATTGATGTGACGGTCGTCGGTGCTTCCGGATTCCTGTTTGGAGAAGAGACGATGCTGTATACGTTGATTGCCATCATCATCGGCTCGTATTTAATTGATCTGGTCAGCGAAGGACTGAATGTCCGTGAAGCGGTCACAATCATCAGTCACCGTCAGGAAGAAATCGCAACGATTTTGACGGAAACACTCGGCCGCAGTGCGACGGTCATTCACAGCCATGGTCATTTCACGAAACAAAAAAACGATATGCTGTATATGATTGTTGATAAACGCCAACTTGCACCGCTGAAACAAATTGTCGAGGCGGCGGATCCCCGTGCCTTTGTTGTCATTCATAAAGTACGTGAAGTCATCGGTGAGGGGTTCACCTATCCGTCACGTTAACGATCGATTAAAGCAACCACTTGCGAAAGGGCAGGTGGTTTTTTTGTGGTGTGCTCAAAATACCTCTGATTGGGAAAAATGTGAAATTTATTTTAGATCAGGACTAGCCGCTGTGGACAAATTACACGTATAATAAAAATGAATAGTAATTCAGTCACAGGGAGGGATTGGAATGGATTCAGCATGGTTAAAGGATTATCCGGAACAAGTACCTGCATCAATCGCCTATCGCGAGATACCGCTCTATCAAGCACTTGAAGAGGCGGCAGACGAATTTCCGGGACGACGTGCACTCAGTTTTCTGGGGAAACGCATGACGTTCCAGGAAGTGCGCCAAGAGGCCCGAAGCTTTGCCCAAGTCCTGCAAGACGCCGGACTCGAGAAGGGTGACCGGGTCGGTTTGATGTTACCGAACTGTCCCCAGTATATGATCAGTTATTATGCAGTATTGTACGCAGGTGGAACAGTCGTCCAAGTTAATCCGCTGTATACTGATCGTGAGCTGGAACAGATTTTGGTCGACTCCGGTGCGAAGATTCTCGTTACGTTGGATTTACTGTATCCGAAAGCCTCACGCGTCAAAGCAACGACGGTTTTAAAAACGGTTGTCACAACGAGTATTGCTGACTATCTGACTTTTCCGAAAAACAAGCTGTATCCGATCAAATCCCGCAAAGACAATAACATCATCATTGATACGACCGGTTCGATTCCGTTTTTATCACACCGCGGTGCTGAAATGATCGAACCGATTGCAATCAATCCGAAAGAAGACATCGCAGTGTTACAATATACAGGAGGAACGACCGGGGCACCAAAAGGAGTCATGTTGACCCACTTTAACTTGAGTGCCAACGTAGAGCAGATCAGCCAGTGGTTCTACAAGTATTCGCGGGGGGATGGACGGAAGTTATTAGCCGTCGTGCCTTATTTCCACGTCTACGGCATGACCTGTAATTTAAACTTCGGTATGTTTAATGCCTATGAACAAATCATTTTACCAAAATTTGATTTGGAACAAGTCTTAAAGACGATTGATAAGGAAAAACCGAATCTGTTCCCGGGGGCACCGACGATGTATGTCGGCTTGTTGAACCATCCGAAGTTGAAAAAATATGACTTGTCATCAATCGAAGCGTGTATCTCGGGATCGGCACCATTGCCGGTTGAAGTACAGGAAAAATTTGAACAGGTGACAGGCGGACGGATCGTTGAAGGATACGGGTTATCGGAAACGAGCCCTGTGACGCATACGAATTGTATCTGGGACAAACGTGTCCCGGGATCGGTGGGGATCCCTGTTCCGGATACGATTGCGAAGATTGTCCAACCGGACGGAGAAACACCCGCCGCACCTGGAGAAATCGGGGAAATTCTCGTCCGTGGTCCGCAAGTCATGAAGGGGTACTGGAAACGTCCGGAAGACACGCAAGCCGTTTTACGCGATGGTTGGTTGCATACGGGGGATCTTGGATATGTCGGAGAAGATCATTATTTCCGGATTGTTGATCGGAAAAAAGATTTGATCATTGCATCAGGCTTTAACATCTATCCGCGGGAAGTCGAGGAAATCCTGTACGAACATCCGGCGGTGAAAGAAGCCGTTGTGATCGGGGTTCCGGACGCTTATCGGGGGGAAACGGTCAAGGCGTTTATTGTCTTGAAAGATGACAGTGTAACGACGGAAGAAGAACTCGATCAATTCTGCCGCAAAAGCCTGGCATCGTTTAAAGTACCGAAACAATACGAGTTCAGACAGGAGTTACCGAAAACCTTTGTCGGTAAAATTCTCCGTCGGGTACTGATTGAGGAAGAACGCGCAAAACAGCTGGAAGAAAGCAGTTGACAGCTCAAAAAGACATGATAGAATAAATATGAATGAACCATCATTCATTTTATGTGTTAGGAGATAGCCTTATGAAAAGAACGATGTCTAAAAGTGATCGCATCATTGATGCTGCAGTCAAGGTGATTGCAAAAAATGGGTACCACGGTGCCAAAGTCACAGCGATTGCCAAAGAAGCTGGCGTAGCGGACGGAACGATTTATCTTTACTTCAAGAACAAGGAACATCTGTTGATTTCATTGTTCCAAGCGAAGATGGGCAGTTTCATCGAGTATTCGGAAGCGCAAATTGCGCTTCATCAATCGGCGACACAACAGCTGGCGGCGCTGATCGAAGCCCACCTTGAGCAACTGTCGGTGGACTATGATTTAGCGGTCGTCACCCAAATCGAGTTACGACAATCCAATCAAGAGATGCGCCACAATATCGCAACGGTGCTTAAACCATATCTTCACTTGATTGATCGTGTCATCCGAAACGGGATGGAGTCCGGCGAATTTTCAGAGACGCTTGATTATCGATTGGCGAGACAGATGGTATTTGGAACGATTGACGAAGTCGTGACAAGTTGGATGGCGAGCGGATTTAAATACGATTTGCTCGAGACGCGTCACGGGATTCATCGGATGTTAATCAAAGGGCTGAGTTAAGCCCTTTTCCTAACAAACTTTTTGTAAGCGGATACAAAAATGATGGTGGTCAATAGAAGTTGACAGAGGGGGAACGAAGAATGGAAATCTATGTCTTGTTAAAACGAACGTTTGATACGGAAGAGGCAATCCAACTTGAAAATGGTCAAATCGAAGAGGATGGTGCCGAGTTTATCATCAATCCTTATGATGAGTATGCGGTGGAAGAAGCGATTCGTGTTCGCGATGCCCATTCTGGAACAGTGACGGTCGTCACCGTCGGACCGGAGGACGCGGACAAAGAACTCCGGACTGCCCTTGCGATGGGTGCTGATCAAGCGGTCCGTATCTCGATTGAAGATGATATCGAAGAAGCAGATCACTATTCGGTGTCAGAAGTCCTGGCCGGTTACTTGAAAGAGCAGACGGTGGACTTGATCATCGCCGGGAATGTCGCCGTTGACGGGGGAAGCGGACAAGTGGCGCCACGTGTTGCGGAGTTGCTGGATATTCCGTACGTGACGACGATTACGAAGCTTGAGTTAACAGGAACGGATGCTGTCGTCACACGTGACGCAGAAGGGGATACAGAAGTCATCAAGACGTCGCTACCGTTACTCGTCACCGCACAACAAGGATTAAATGAACCACGTTATCCGAGTCTTCCGGGCATCATGAAAGCGAAAAAGAAACCGCTCGAAGAACTTGAATTATCCGACCTGGAATTGGATGAAGACGAGTTGGCACCACGACTCGAGACGATCGAACGTTTTTTACCGCCAAACAAAGCAGCCGGTAAAATCCTCGAAGGTGATCTTTCGGTTCAAGTACAGGAACTCGCTTCATTATTACGCAACGAAGCAAAAGTTGTTTAAGGGGGAAGAAACGATATGTCAAAAGCACTTGTACTTGCAGAATCACGTGACGGTAATTTACGGAATGTTTCATTTGAAGCGATTGCTGCGGCGAACCTAGTGGCAGATGAAGTCGTGGTGGCCCTGATCGGACAAAACGTCGCAGCGGATGCCTCACAACTTGCTGCACGAGGGGCCCATCAAGTTCTCGTCGTCGAAGACGAGCGGTTGCAGCATTATACACCGGACGGTTACGGACAAGTCTTCATGCAACTGATTGAACGTGTGGCACCGGACGTCATCGTCTTTGGTCATACGTCGCTCGGGAAAGATCTGTCACCTAAAATCGCGGCGAAGTTACAAGCCGGCTTGATCAGTGATGTGACGTCGATCGAAGGAACAGGTACGGAGGCTTCCTTCATCCGTCCAATCTATTCAGGAAAAGCCTTTGAAAAAGTAAAAGTGTCGGAAGGAAAGATTCTCTTTACCGTTCGTCCGAACAATATCGAACCGCTGGCTGAAGGTGCTTCGGAAGGAACCGTTGAATCCGTGACGGTTGAACTAAAGGATTTACGGACCATCGTCTCGGAAGTCGTCCGTAAAGCGACAGGCGGTGTGGATCTTTCGGAAGCAAAAGTCATCGTCGCGGGTGGACGAGGCGTCAAAAGTGCTGATGGATTTGCGCCGCTCCAAGAATTGGCGGACTTGCTCGGTGGAGCGGTCGGTGCATCGCGTGGTGCGTGTGACGCGGACTATTGCGATTACGCCTTACAAATCGGTCAGACCGGTAAAGTCGTTACACCAGACTTATATATCGCCTGTGGTATTTCTGGAGCGATTCAACATTTAGCCGGCATGTCGAATGCGAAAGTCATCGTCGCCATCAACAAAGATCCGGAAGCGAACATCTTCTCGGTTGCAGATTACGGAATCGTCGGGGACCTGTTTGATGTCGTGCCGTTATTGACGGCAGAATTCAAAAAAATGCTTGTGCATTAAGGTGTGAAATAGGAGCAAAGAGTAACTTCTTTGCTTCTTTTTTTGTGGGATGACTTGTCTGAGCAGTTTCGTTTGTTGTAAGGTAGGGCTGTGCTATACTCAAGTCAGTAAAAAGATTGCTTTGACCGACAAGTCAAGACAATCTAAAAATAGGAGGTTATTCTCAATGGCAATCGTACACGCAACTAGCCAATCATTTAAAGAAGATACACAAGAAGGTCTCGTTCTCGTTGATTTCTGGGCAACATGGTGCGGACCATGTCGCATGCTCGCTCCAGTTCTTGAAGAACTTGACGCGGATATGCAAGACGTAAAAATCGTCAAAGTCGATGTTGACGCTAACCCGGAAGTGGCAGGAGCTTTCCAAGTTCAAAGTATCCCAACACTCGTCTTATTCAAAGACGGTCAACCGGTCAACAAAACAATGGGCTTCATGCCAAAAGACGCATTAAAAGAATTCGTTGAAACATCTAACTAATTCTACGCACGATATATAAAAGATGGCATTCCGTCAATGGGCGGAATGCCATCTTTTTGTTTAGTTGGAGGAAGAGACAGGTGAACAAAGTTCAATCAAATGACCATCTGGATCCAACACATAGGCAACGATCTGTCCCCATGGTTTCTCCGTCGGCGGCAAAATCGTCTCATGACCGGCAGCGCGGATTGTTTCGTACAATTGCTGGACATCATCCGTCACGAAGCCAAGTTCGATCGATTGTTGACCGGTTTTATCCGGGAGCTCGTAGGGAATCATGGAACGGACGTCTTCTTTTGTGTTAAAGGCAAGGACGGTCGTCCCTGTTTCAAATTCCGTATAACTCCCGTGCTCCGCTTTGATCGGGAGACCCAGCAGTCCATGGTAAAACGAACGTGTCTTGGCCGGATCTGTGATGTACAGAATGGTGTAGCCGTACCGTACCATATGAATCCTCTCCTTCATCGATTAGTCTTCGAGCAGTGAAGCGATGTCGGACGCCGGCGTCGGGTAAGCAAAACTCGTTTTTTGAAGGGCAGAACTTGGAATCCGGTGTTGCATGGCGAATGAAAAATAGTTAGCCAGTTCGGCAGCATGAACACCGATGAAGTGAGCACCAAGAATTTGATCATCTTCTCCGATTAACACTTTTGCCCGAGCAAACGGATCTTTGATCCGGACATTTGTTTGCCAACTGGATGTGTCAATCAATTTTCCGCGGTAGCGGACGTTGCTCTTTTTTAGACGTGCTTCCGTCTGGCCAACCTGTGCAAGATTCGGGGCAGTAAAGACGATACTTGGAACAGGCAGCAACTCGAGTGTTCTTGTGTTACCTTCGAGCATGTTACAGGCAGCGAGACGTCCTTCGGTCCCCGCAAAAGGAGTCAGTGCCGGATTTCCGCTGACCGCGACGTCACCCGCTGCGTAGATGTTCGGAGCAGACGACTGCAGGTAATCATTGACACGGATCCCTTTGTCCTCAAAGATGACTCCTGCTTTATTTAAGTCCAGAGAATCGATGCTTGCGACGCGACCTGTCGCATTCAAGACAACATCTGCCTGGACGTTTGTTCCGTTGGATAAAGCGAGTGTCGTCTCCTCATAAGAGACCACTTCCGTCTCATGGATGATGTGAATGCCAAGAGCTTCCGTCGCTTCCAGTAAGACCGCAACCAACTCCTGTTCGAATTGTTTCAGTGCAGTTGAACGTAAGACCATCGTTACTTCCGCGCCGGCGATTCGCGCGAGATGCGCAAATTCAAAGGAAATGTAACCGCCGCCGATACAGACAAGCCGACGCGGTACGTCACGCAACTCCAAAAATTCATTGCTGTTCAAGAAACGCTCACTGCCCGGAACCGAAAGCTCACGCGGGCGAAGACCGGTAGCAATCAAAAACTGTTCCGCCTCCAACTCGATATCGTCGACGAGCAACTTCTTATTGGACAAGAAGCGGGGTTCGCCGTGGTAGTAATCAATGCCCAAATCATCGTAACGATTTCGTGTTTGTTCCGGAATCGCGCGTGTATACTCATTTTTTCGTTCCATCAGTTGGCGCCAATCGATGGAAACCAATCCTTTCAAACCATATCCGAGTAAGCGTTCAACAGCATCTTTCGCTTCACTGCCGGTCAAAAGAATTTTTTTGGCATCGCATCCCCGTTGTGAGCATGTTCCGCCCGGTGTGAAGTTTTCGATAATCGCCACGCGAAGTCCTTTTTCAGCAAATTTATAAGCAGCCTGATTCCCGGCTGCGCCTGTTCCTAATACAATGCAATCATATGTACGCATTTTTTATCCCCCATATGTCATAATCAATGTAAGATATTTACCCTATAACGTAAAACTAGAAACGGTGGAAGGAGACATTTTTGTGAGTCATCAAGAACATATCAAGGCGAAACTATCCCTTTTACCTGATGAACCAGGATGTTATTTGCACAAAAACCAATTTGGAGAAGTCATTTATGTCGGAAAAGCCAAAAATCTAAAAAATCGTGTCCGGTCTTACTTTACCGGTGCACATGATTTGAAAACCGAACGTCTCGTTGCGGACATCCGTGATTTTGAGTACATCATTACAGCGAGTGAACTAGAAGCGCTTTTGCTTGAAATGACACTGATCAAAAAACATGATCCGAAATACAACATCATGCTGAAAGACGATAAATCTTATCCGTATCTGAAAATCACGAACGAAACATATCCGCGTCTGATCACGACCCGTAAATTAAAGAAAGACGGGGGACATTATTTTGGTCCCTATCCGAATGCCTACGCGGCAAACGAAACCAAACGTCTGCTCGACCGTCTGTATCCACTTCGAAAGTGTCAGCCGATGCCGAAAAAACTGTGTTTGTATTACCATATCGGTCAGTGTCTCGGTCCTTGTGAGATTCCGAATCTGGAAAATGAGCAAAAGGAGATCGTCGCGGAAATCCGTCGTTTTCTGTCCGGTGAAACAAAAGACCTTGTCCAGTCCCTTCAAGAGAAGATGGGCAGTGCAGCAGAAGCCATGGAATTCGAACGGGCCGGTGAACTGCGTGACCAAGTTCGGGCCATCGAGTCGATCATGAATAAACAAAATATGATCACGGCAGACCTGACGTCCCGCGACGTGTTCGGGATTTATGTCGATAAAGGCTGGATGTGTGTCCAAGTCTTCTTCTTACGTGGTGGAAAAATGATTGAACGGGATGTATCACTGTTTCCGATTTACGGAACGGCAGCGGAAGAATTGGAAAGTTTCATCGTTCAATTTTACGAAAAAAACATCAAACCAAGTGAAATTTACGTCCCGCCGCTCGTCAATCAGATGTTGCTCAAGGAAGCGATTGGTCTTCGTGTCCATGTCCCGGTCCGCGGTTCAAAACGTAAATTATTGGATCTTGCCACGAAAAATGCCGAGAACGCGATTGGCGAACGTTTTGAATTGATTGCCCGTGATGAAAAGAAAACCGTTCAGGCGGTTCAAGAACTGGCAGACGCAATTGATGTCCATCCTCTATCACGCATCGAAATCATCGATAATGCCAATATCCAAGGGGCGGATGCCGTGTCGGCACTTGTCGTCTTTGAAGACGGAAAACCGCTCAAAAAAGAGTACCGGAAATTCAAGATCAAGACCGTCAAAGGACCGGATGATTATGAATCGATGCGGGAAATCGTCCGACGCCGATACCGCCGTCTGTTACTGGAAGGTGCCCGTCTACCGGATCTTGTATTGATCGATGGTGGACTGGGTCAACTCAATGCGGCACTTGAAGTGATTCAAGATGAACTCGGCTTATCCCTGCCTGTCGGTTCACTAAAAAAAGACGACAAGCACCGGACGAGTCAACTGTTGTTTGGGGAAGGCGGACGATTAATTGAACTGCACCCCCGATCCAGTGCGTTTTATTTGTTGCAACGGATGCAGGACGAGGTGCACCGCTTTGCGATTACGTTCCACCGTTCGTTACGTTCAAAAGGCATGACGCGTTCACTTCTTGACGACATTCCGGGTGTTGGTCCCAAACGGCGCCAACAATTGATTCGTCATTTCGGATCGATGCGCAGTTTGAAAAAAGCCAACATCGAACAATTGACGGAAGCTGGTTTACCAACCAAATTAGCGGAGACGGTTGCGGAGTATCTCAGTCAGACGAATGAGGAATGAGTAGAACTTAGTTGAATCGTTGACGACAAACAGAGGATCCGGCTTCAGCTAGAAGTCGGATCCTCTGTTGTATACGGATATCTTTTTTGATATCAGTGTCAGCAAACAAACGGTTCAGCAAAAGCATTATGTAGTCACCTTGTGAACCACCAGATTAAAAACAGGCAGGCAAGGATTAAAAATCCTGCTAGAAAAAGAACATGTTTTCTTTCGCTCTTTTTTTGAGAAGTGGATGCGATGACACTGACAGTCAATACAAGCGCGATGGCGAACCAAGTCCAAAAGCTCATGTCGGTTCTCCTTTCCGTCTGAAAATCAGTACAAATATGCAATCAGGCACACCGATAGCTCGATGTGCCTGATTTATTACTTAGTTATTAATGTATTTTTCGTAAAATGATCCGAAGTCTTTTTGGTTCCATTTGTAGTAATGTCCTTGTAACCAGTCGAAGGACTCTTGCGACAAATCTTTGAACGTTTGCGGCACGTTCATGTCACCTTGACGGAGACCACCAAGAATCGTGACGGAATGATTGAGTGAGTTGTTCGCAAACTCAAGCATCTTTTGTCCTTCATATTGTTTTTCGGCAATGGCAAGAAGGGCTTTATACAAGTCCTTTACATGTTCCAACTGTTTTTTATCGACGTCGATCGAATAATGTTTTCCGCCAATTTCAAACTTGATTTCGACATCAAGATCAACCGTTCCGGCCGTTTCGAACATGACGTGACGAATCGGATAATGGGCGTATGGATAACGATAGAGAACACGTTTTGAACTGACGGCACTCTCGCCATCCAGATGCACAAGGGCCAAATTCGTAAAGCAGTATTCATCTGTTTTTGATTTGATCAGAAAATAAATTTTTTCACCGTCTTCATGTAACACGTAATCATCGGCGGCGGCTTTATCAAAGTCGTCAGGGTGAATCACTTGCCCAATATCACTGAATCCTGTTAAATCGGCTGCTAGTTTCTTGAACATAAAAATTCCTCCTTTGATGAATGGGGTCGATTATTGATACGGCAATTCAATAAAAAGGTTTCATGTTTCAAGAATTCGCCATTGATGACTAGATTCCTGTGTCTGTTTTAAACAGAGCGCTCGATCGGATCTTTAGGATCAATCTCAATCATGATCTGGACATGATCCTTCTGCCATTCCGCATATCCTTCCGCCACACAGCCATTCATTTTGGCGAACTGTTCTGCCAAAAAGCCGGCTTCAAGCTGGAAATAACCTGCCGGACGTTCTGTCCGTGTCGATTCTGGCGGTGTCAAAAGAAATGTTGCAGATGTTCCTTTTTGCTTCTTTAACTCTAACTGTCCCCAACCGGCTTCGTAGAAAAATGGTGTCACTTCTTCGATGCTCAAGACGGGAAATTCACGTGCCAATCGTTTTCCCGCCCAATAGATGACCTGGCGATAATCTGTTCCTAATAAGTCCGTCAACACATAGTCACGAATCAATTCGATTCCGAATGTGGAAGAGGGATTTGGTACCGAATCCATCAGCAATCACTCCTATCTCTGAAACTATTATAGCGAGGTAATTCTGATGGGTCATTGTTTTCCTAAAAAAATTTGCAGTTATTTGCAGTTAAATGCAACGGCTCGGGTTGTCTTATAAAAAGGACAGGAGTAGAATAAGTGATGAAAAGACGAATTTCCTTATGAAAGCGCTTTTCTACCAAAATGCGCCAACGTTTGATTGGCAAACAAAAGGGGGGATTTGGATGGCGAATCATCGTGATTTCGTGGGGCGTAAAATACACTCACTGCTCGGCGTCATTCCAATCGGGTTATTTTTACTTTCTCATTTTACGACGAACTATTTCATCGTTCGTGGCGAGGAAGACTTTAATAAGGCTGCGGATATCGTGGGGAGCGTTCCGTATCGGTTGTTCTTGGAAGTGTTTGTCATCTTCATTCCAATCATCCTGCACGGTGTCTACGGTGTGTACATCGCGTTTACAGGTTCGGCGAATACAGGTCGTTATACATACTTCCGGAACTGGATGTATGTGCTGCAACGTTTCTCCGGCGTCTTTCTTGTCGTGTTCATCACGTGGCACGTTTGGGAAACACGGGTTGCAGCAGCCATGGGAACCGCTGTTGATGCGAGTATGATGCAAAATATCGTGGATAACGGCTTCATGCTTGCTTTCTACATCGTCGGAATCTTGGCGACGACGTTCCACCTCGCGAACGGACTTTGGACGTTCTGCATCACATGGGGAATCACACAGTCACCTGCTTCTCAAAAGGCGATGTCGTATGTGGCCGCCCTCGTATTCATCGGATTATCGTTTGTAGGCGTACGCTCGATCTTGACGTTTGCAGGCGTGTTGTAAGGAAAGGGGAACTAACAACATGGCGAATAAAAATCTTGTCATCATCGGTGGAGGTCTCGCCGGCTTGATGGCTACGATAAAAGCAGCTGAACAAGGCGTACCGGTCAAATTGTTTTCACTCGTGCCCGTAAAACGGTCACACTCCGTTTGCGCACAGGGTGGAATCAATGGTGCCGTCAATACGAAGGGGGAAGGCGATTCGCCTTACCAACATCTCGACGATACGGTTTATGGCGGCGATTTCTTAGCGAACCAACCACCGGTCCAAAAGATGACGGAAGCAGCACCAAAAATCATCCATATGTTCGACCGGATGGGCGTCATGTTCAACCGGACACCGGAAGGGTTACTCGATTTCCGTCGTTTCGGCGGAACGTTACACCACCGGACAGCATATGCCGGTGCGACGACGGGGCAACAGTTATTGTACGCACTGGATGAACAGGTGCGTAAGTTTGAAGCGCAAGGTTTGGTAGAGAAGTATGAAGGATGGGAATTCCTTCGCGCAATCATTGACGAAGAAGGAATTTGTCGTGGTGCGGTATGTCAGGATTTACGATCGATGGAAATCGAGGCGTTTGCAGCCGATTCCGTCATTTTGGCAACAGGTGGTCCGGGTGTCATCTTCGGTAAATCGACGAACTCGGTCATCAATACAGGACAGGCGGCAGCAGCGGTTTACCGCCAAGGTGCCATCTATGCGAACGGGGAGTTCATCCAAATCCACCCGACAGCGATTCCGGGGGACGACAAACTTCGTCTCATGAGCGAATCAGCGCGTGGTGAAGGTGGTCGTGTCTGGACGTATAAAGACGGAAAACCATGGTATTTCCTTGAAGAAAAGTACCCGGCATACGGAAATCTCGTACCGCGTGATATCGCGACACGTGAAATCTTTGATGTTTGTGTCAATCAGAAGCTCGGCGTCAACGGGGAAAACATGGTCTATCTTGATCTTTCTCATAAAGATGCAAAAGAACTCGACGTTAAACTCGGCGGAATTCTTGAGATTTACGAAAAATTCGTCGGGGACGATCCGCGTAAAGTACCAATGAAAATCTTCCCGGCGGTCCATTATTCGATGGGCGGATTATGGGTCGACTACGATCAGATGACGAACATCCCAGGATTGTTCGCATCCGGTGAATGTGATTACTCGATGCACGGTGGAAACCGTCTTGGAGCCAACTCCTTATTGTCCGCTGTTTACGGTGGGATGGTAGCGGGACCTTCAGCAATCGCCTATATGAACGAACTTGATAAATCGGTTCATGATATGCCGGAAGAAGTCGTGGAAGCCCACAAGATTGCTGAGATCAATCGTTTCAACGATATTCTGGCAATGGAAGGGACGGAAAACGCGTATCAAATTCACCGTGAACTCGGTGAGGTCATGACCGACAATGTAACGGTTGTTCGTTACAACGATAAACTCGAACAGACACTGGATAAAATTCATGAACTGCGTGAACGCTTCACGCGGATTTCAGCAACGGATACAGCACGTTGGAGCAACCAAGGAGCGTCATTCATTCGTCAACTTGACCACATGCTTGATCTCGCGGAAGCGATTACGCTTGGTGCCTTACAACGCGATGAGAGTCGTGGCGCCCATTACAAACCGGACTTCCCGGAACGTGATGACGAACGGTTCTTGAAAACGACGATGGCACGTTATACAAACGGTCATCCGGAAATCTATTACGAAGAAGTCGATACATCACTGATTCCACCACGTAAACGCGACTACAGTAAGAAGTCGAAGAAAGAGGTGAAGGCATAATGGCGACACCACTCGAACAGAAAACGAATCAAAAACCGGTTCAGTTCATCGTACAACGTCAGGATGGACCGGATGGGAAAGCTTATGATGAAGCATTTGAAGTGCCTTATCGTCCGAATATGAACGTCATTTCGGCACTGATGGAGATTCGTCGGAATCCTGTCAACGCAGCAGGCGAAAAAACGACGCCGATTAACTGGGACATGGGATGTCTCGAAGAAGTATGCGGCGCGTGTTCGATGGTCATCAACGGAACGCCTCGTCAATCTTGTACGGCGCTCGTCGATAAACTCGAACAACCGATCCGTCTTCAGCCGATGCAGACGTTCCCGATCGTTCGTGACCTTCAGGTCGACCGGCAACGGATGTTTGATGCCTTGAAAAAAGTTAAAGCATGGGTGCCGATTGACGGAACGTATGATTTGGGTCCTGGACCCCGTATGCCGGAAAACAAACGTCAATGGGCATACGAACTATCAAAATGTATGACATGCGGTGTTTGCCTGGAAGCATGTCCGAACGTCAATGACCGTTCGAACTTCATCGGTCCGGCTTCGATTTCACAAGTCCGTTTGTTCAACTCGCATCCGACAGGAGCGTATCATAAAGAAGAACGGTTGGAAGCCTTGATGGAAGACGGCGGCATCATGCAGTGCGGTAACGCACAAAACTGTGTGGAAGTGTGTCCAAAAGGAATTCCGTTGACGACTTCAATCGCAGCGATGAACCGTCAAACGACGCTCCACTCCTTCAAAAAGTTCTTCGGCAGTGACGAAGGACGTACGGGAGAAGCAGTCAGTCAATAATAAACGATAAAATTAAAGAAGGGGCCTTGCTCCTTCTTTTTATATTTTAGAGGAGGAAAGTGTCGTGCGTGTACCTAGTTATATTAATGATCTCGATCAATGGTTGGAGCAAATGAAACATGGGACGCGGCTTGATGTCGCCGTTCGATTTGCGGAAACCGATGCCTATGGACATATGAACAACCGGGTTCCGTTCGTCTATTTCGAGGATGTGCGGACATTGATGCTCGAAGAGACAGGGTATTCACTGGCCGATGACGGGATCGTCGTCGTTGCGGACGCCCAGTGCAATTACATCCGGCAAGTCTATCCGCGGGCACGTCTTGCCGTCTATGCCTATCCGGTTCAGGTCGGAACCGCCTCTTGTGACGTCCATTATGCCGCGTTCAGCGAACAGGATGAATTGATGTTCACCGGTCGGACCTCGATGGTGCAGATTGATCGTTCCGGGAATGCGTTTGCTTGGAATGAAGCGTATAAAAATTCCTTGCAGAATCGATTCGAATCCGTTATCATTTGATAATGAGTTCACATATTCGAAAACGACTCACTAGTACGTTATTAGTGGAGGGAGATTTCTTAATCATGGAAAAAACATTCAAAGTCATCGCGGATTCAGGCATTCATGCTCGTCCGGCAACACAACTCGTCAACACAGCTTCTAAATTCCAATCAGACATCAACTTGGAGTACAACGGGAAGACTGTTAACCTCAAGTCGATCATGGGTGTTCTTTCACTCGGAATCGCAAAAGATTCAGACATCAAAATCGTTGCAAACGGTGACGATGCTTCTGAAGCAATCACGACTCTTTCAGATATGCTGACAAGCGAAGGTCTTGCTCAGTAATCCTTTATCGTACATTCTTGGACGCCGGTCTTGCACCGTCGTCCTTTTTTGTTACCATATGAGAGAGGAAGGTGAGGGGAAAACGTGAACAGATCAATTGGAGTATTAGATTCTGGGGTAGGTGGATTGACCGTGGCGCGTGAATTGATGCGTCAGCTTCCCCATGAACAAATCATATATGTCGGAGACACATTGCGGTGTCCGTACGGTCCTCGACCAGAAGAAGAGATTCGCCAGTTTACTTGGGAAATGATTGATTTCCTCGTTGCGCAAGATGTCAAACTGATCGTCATCGCCTGCAATACGGCAACGGCGGTCGTCTTAAAAGAAGCACGACAAAAGTTGTCGATTCCAATCATCGGCGTCATCGATCCGGGAGCACGTGCGGCGGTCAAAGTCACACGGACAAAACGAATCGGTGTCATCGGCACAAAAATGACGATTGAAAGTAACTCATATGAAAAAGCCTTGCGTCACGTCGAAGGGCAGGTCGTCGTAGAATCACTGGCTTGTCCGCCATTCGTTCCACTCGTCGAGTCTTCACAGACCACGGGAGCTTATGTCGAGCGTGTCGTCGCCAATACATTAAAACCGTTGCTCGCCTATGACATGGATACGTTGATTTTAGGCTGTACCCATTATCCGTTACTGGCAGAAGTGATTGGACGAGTCATCGGACCGAATGTTCAATTGATTTCTTCTGGGGATGAGACGGCGCTTGAAGTTGGTGCCTTACTGGATTACAACGGAATCACAGCATCCCATGACACCGTCCCGGAACATGTCTACCATGCGACCGGAGATACACGGTCTTTTGAACGGATTGCGAGTGACTGGTTAAATCAACCGATTCAAGCCAAACGGTTAGTGTTAGGAACGGAGGAAGAAAAATGCGTTTAGATCAAAGAGCACAAGCAGACATGCGAACGATTCATTTCGAGACGGGTGTCAATAAACACGCAGAAGGATCCGTTCTGATTTCAGTCGGGGATACGCGTGTCTTATGTACAGCAACGGTCGAAGAAAAAGTCCCGCCGTTTTTACGCGGGAAACGTCAAGGGTGGATCAATGCCGAATATGCGATGTTGCCACGCGCAACGGCGCAACGGACCGGTCGTGAGTCGGTCCGCGGGAAACAAACCGGACGGACGATGGAGATTCAGCGTTTGATCAGCCGGGCGTTACGTTCTGTCGTCAATCTTGAAAAATTAGGCGAACGGACAGTTTGGATTGACTGTGACGTGTTGCAGGCAGATGGCGGGACACGAACGGCTGCAATCACGGGTGGTTTTTTAGCACTCGTCTTAGCGGTCGATGGACTGATTCAAAGCGGGAAGTTAACGGACACACCAATCAAGGAGGGCATCGCGGCAGTTTCGGTCGGTAAAGTCGGGACGGATTTGTTACTTGATCTTTGTTATGAAGAAGACGCTGCAGCAGACGTCGATTTGAATCTTGTCATGACATCGTCCGGTAAAATTGTGGAACTTCAGGCAACGGGCGAAGAAGCAACATTTTCACGTCGCGAAATGCTCGATATGCTGGAACTTGGGGAAAAGGGTATTGAGGAACTGCTTCAGGCGGCTGAACAAGCATTAGGTGCTTCCTGGTGGTATGTCGGAGAAGAGGTGGAGCACCGATGAAAATTATCGTCGCGACCAGAAATGCTGGTAAAGTAAATGAATTCAAGGAGATGCTTGGACGACTCGGATATGATGTCGAATCCTTGCTCGACTACGAAACGGCTCCGGAGACGGATGAGACCGGTTCGACGTTTGAAGAAAATGCCGAATTGAAATCAAGAGAAGCGGCAGCTTATTTTGGTCATGCCGTGCTGTCGGATGACTCCGGTCTTGAAGTAGATGCTTTGGACGGAGCGCCAGGTGTCTATTCCGCCCGATTTGCGGGTGAGGACAAATCAGACGAAGCGAACAACACGTTGTTGCTGGAAAAACTGACTGACGTACCAACAGAAAAACGGACTGCCCGTTTTGTCTGCGCCTTGTCTCTTGCAAAACCGTCCGGTGAAACGTTAACCGTACGCGGAACGATGGAAGGGACGATCGGTTTTGAACGGAAGGGAACAAACGGCTTCGGTTACGATCCGTTGTTTATCATCCCGTCCTTGAATCAGACGGCAGCCGAGTTGACGAAAAGTGAAAAAGCGTCCATCAGTCATCGGGGACAAGCATTACGAAAACTTGAATTGGCATTGACTACTTTTTTAGGAGAGTGATCAGAGATGAAAGCATTAATCGTAAGTGATAGCCACGGACTTGACCAGGAGTTGCTGACGATCTTTAACCGCCATCAAGATGTCGATATCGCTTTTCATTGCGGCGATTCACAGCTGACTGGGGATTCCGAATCGTTATATCCCTATCGTGTCGTCAAAGGGAACTGTGACTATGGAAATGATTTTTCAGACGAAGTGACGGAAGAACTGGGGGCGTTTCGGATCCTTTGTGTCCATGGTCATCGACAAGACGTTAAATACAGTCTTGATCAGTTGGTTCATCATGCGGATCAGAAAAAGGCCGCGGTTGTTTTATATGGTCATTCTCACGTCGCGAAGGCAGAACAGCGTGACGGGAAACTCTTTATTAATCCGGGATCAATCCGGATGCCCCGTCATCGTCCGGAAAAGACGTATGCCGTCTTAACGTTAGAGGATGGGCAGTTCACAGTCGATTTTTATGATTTGACCGGTGAGACGATCAATGCCTTACATCTTGACGGAACACTTTAAAAAATAGTTTTTACTAATGTGATTGACACGAAAGAATTGTTTTAGTATAGTTTATTCGTGTTGACACGTCTCAATAGCTCAGCTGGATAGAGCAACGCCCTTCTAAGGCGTCGGTCGGGGGTTCGAATCCCTCTTGGGACACTATAATTAAAATAGAGACTTCCCTTATGAGGGGGGTCTCTTTTTTTTATCTGCTTCATCGGGTATAATCAAGGTATCATGAACTTGAAAGGGATGATGAAGATGATGAAACGAATGAGTGGAATCCTGTTGCTGACAGTTGCTTTAGCTGGATGTAGCGAGGTTACGGATACAGTGGACAATGCGAAACAACAAGTGACAGATGTAAAAAATAGTGTTGATTATGCAGGACAACTGCAAGATATCGCTCAAGACACATCAAAGGTGACATCTGAGCTTTCGACAAAGTTGGATCAGGCAGCTACCGAGGCCCGTGAATCGGCAAATCCGGAGCAGGCGCTCGATCAGCAGATTGAAAAACTTCAAAATGATGGAACCGTTCAACAGTTGAACGAAGAACTGAATCAAATCGACGAACGTCTCGCGAGTTTAGAGAGTCCGCCGGCAGAATTAAAAAATCTCAGTGAAAAACTCGAACAATATGTCAATCAATCTGAAGACATTACGCGTTTACTAGAAGCCGATGTCTCGCTGGATACACTGAATAAAATGGGTATCGAGCAGGCTGGCCAGTTGCAAGAAGCAATCACAAACTGGACGTCTTTGCTTGATCCGTTCACAAAATAAGAACGTCAGTCAGGAAAAAAAGGTGGAATGACCGTGGGACAGTCACGTTGGATGGAACAACCGTTAATCGATGAGCAAAAACGCCTTGTTGCGTTGAGTGAGGCAGAATTAAATGTTCGCTTAAATCAACTTCAAACCATGACGTCAGAAGATGATATCTTGTATCTTCTCTACACGATCCAAGAGGCTTTTTTAGCAAGGGAAGACGGAATCGAAGCCTACCTGGCCATCGTCGACCCTTTTCTTGGGTTGGACGGTGTCGAGCAGGTGCTTGCAATTTTCATGTATGAAAAGGGAGAACGATATGCATTCGACCTTGCCTTACGAACCGCATCCCCTTATTTGCCATACGGATTGGCACTGAAGTTAGAAGAAGTGGCCGCTTCACGTCCACGCACAACGCGGAACGTTCAGCAGACCGATGATGCATCGTATCTACAATTGGAAGAAAAACCTGCAGTGACGCTTACAGAGCAGGACTGGATCACGCTCTACCGTTTCGGAACGCTGGAAGAGCAATTTCGTTTCTTGGCACAAACGGACTTACGGGTGCATCCTGGATTGATGCACTATATCGTTCATGACTATTTGACAGGACGGGACGTGAAACATCCAAGTGCTCTTGTCATACAACGGTTGCTTCCCCAGCTGACGGAATCGGCGCATGTCTATCCAATCGAGGTGTCGATTCAGTCGCTTGATGTTCATATGTCGTTTCATCGTCCGGAACAGCTTGAGTCATGTCTGACACAGCAGGCCACCCAATTACAACGATTTGCCGATGCTGCGTTCGACTTGGAACGGATGGATCCGTTTAAGGCGCTTTTGCTCATGAACTGGTATCAAATCGTTTACTTAGAGGAGACGATGGAACAGGGTGAAGTGGTGGAAGAATGGCTCGGTGCCGTCGAAGAATTGGCGGATCTCGACTTTTTATCTGAAGCTCCGCCGGAATCCTTAAGTCCACAGGCACAAAAGATTTACCGGGCTGTTCATTTGGTGCTGCCGGAAGGAAAACTGTACGAACAAGCACTCCTTCAGTAATTGAAGGCGATTGCCTCGTTCAACAGTGGTAATCCTCAGAAAGACTGTGCTATAATGTGACTTGTTGTACACACATGTACGCTAATTGACATTTTTGGAGGGACTCAGCATGACTGCAAAATGGGAAAAACAATCAGGTAGCCTCGGCGTCCTCACGTATGAAGCGCCTGCTGAAGCATTTGATAAAGCGGTAGACCAAGCGTTCAAGAAAGTCGTTAAGACATTGAACACACCAGGTTTCCGTAAAGGAAAAATGCCACGCACAATGTTTAACAAAATGTACGGTGAAGAAGCACTTTACCAAGATGCTCTTGATATCTTGTATCAAGACACAATCGAAGGTGCTGTCGTCGAATCAGGAATCGAGCCAATCGCGCTTGATAACATCGACGTTGAAACACTCGAAAAAGGAAAACCGGTTGAGTTCAAAATCACATTCGTGATCGAACCAGATGCTACACTCGGTGAGTACAAAGGTCTTGAGTACACAGCAGTCGAAACAGACGTTACAGACGAAGATGTCGATGCTGAACTCAAAACAATGCAAGAGCGTGGCGCAGAGCTCGTCGTTAAAGAAGACGGCGTCATCGAAAATGGCGATACAGTCGTATTCGACTTCGCAGGTTTCGATGGGGAAAACCAATTCGACGGCGGTACTGCAGAAAACTATTCACTCGTCATCGGTTCTGGCAACTTCATCCCAGGATTTGAAGAGCAAATGGTTGGTCTGAAAACAGGCGAACAAAAAGACATCGACGTAACATTCCCAGAAGAGTACCATGAAGCATCACTCGCTGGAAAACCAGTCGTGTTTAAAGTAACAATCCACGAAGTCAAAGCTCAGGAACTTCCTGAATTGACGGATGAGTTTGCTAAAGAAATGGACGAAGAAGTTTCTTCTCTTGACGAGTTGAAAACAAAAATTCGTACACGTCTTGAAAACACACGTAAACAAGAAGCGGATGCTTCGATGCGTGATGAGTTGGTTGAAGCAGCGACTAAAAACGCAACAGTTGATCTTCCAGCAGTTATGGTTGAAAACGAAGTTGAGCGTATGGTCCAAGAATTCACACAACGTATTCAGTCACAAGGAATTGACCTTAACATGTACTTCCAGTTAACTGGAACAACTGAAGAGGCAATGCGTGCTGAAATGAAAGAACAAGCAGAAGAGCGTGTCAAAGCGCGTCTCGTTCTTAAACAAATCGTTGCAGACGAAAAAATCGAAGTAACAGAAGAAGAAGCGCAAGCTGAACTTCAATCGATGTCTGAACTCTACAACATTCCTGCTGATCAACTCGAAACGATGCTTGCTCCACAAGGCGGACTTGATACACTTAAAGGTGATCTTCAGTTCCGTAAAGCAATCGATGTTCTCGTTGACAACGCAAAAGCGAAATAATCAACACAACCGAACAGTCGACTTCAAGACCAATTTCTGGTCTTGAAGTCGATTTTTTTGTACGATAGGTCAAACAAGGACAAACTAAATTATAATTTTCAAATCAAACTGTAAATCGCTCATCCAAGATTTGAAAGAGTTTCCTTGTTCATGCTACAATCATTAATAGTAAAACGTGAGAATAGATGCGAAACGGATCTATACAACTTCCACGTTAAAGGGGTGGACCTTTATGTTTAAATTTAACGAAGAAAAAGGTCAGCTGAAATGTTCTTTCTGCGGAAAGACACAAGAACAAGTGCGCAAACTTGTTGCTGGACCTGGCGTTTACATTTGCGATGAATGTATCGAACTCTGCAACGAAATCGTTGAAGAAGAGCTTGGTACAGAAGAAGAAGTCGAATTGAAAAACGTGCCGAAACCGCATGAAATCCGCTCGACATTAAATGACTACGTCATCGGGCAGGAAAAAGCGAAAAAATCGTTGTCTGTCGCGATGTACAATCATTATAAACGGATCAATGCAGGTGGGCGTGCGGATGATGTTGAGTTGTCTAAATCAAACATCGTCATGATCGGACCAACTGGTAGTGGTAAAACACTTCTTGCACAAACGATGGCTCGTATTCTGAATGTTCCGTTCGCAATCGCGGATGCAACAAGTTTGACAGAAGCTGGTTATGTTGGGGAAGATGTTGAAAATATTCTCTTGAAACTGATTCAGGCTGCTGACTACGATGTAGAAAAAGCAGAAAAAGGTATTATCTATATCGATGAGATCGATAAAATCGCCCGTAAATCTGAGAACCCGTCCATCACACGTGATGTGTCTGGGGAAGGGGTACAACAAGCCCTTCTGAAAATCTTAGAAGGTACTGTGGCAAGCGTCCCACCACAAGGCGGACGTAAGCACCCGCATCAAGAATTCATCCAAATCGATACGACGAACATCCTGTTCATCGTCGGTGGTGCGTTTGACGGAATCGATCAATCGATCAAACGTCGTTTGGGTAAAAAGGTCATCGGATTCGGAAACGATTCAGAGAACCGCAACTTGACGCAAAAAGAAATCCTTGCGGCTGCATTGCCGGAAGATTTGCAGAAATTCGGATTGATTCCGGAATTCATCGGACGTTTACCTGTCATGGCGACACTTGAGCCGCTTGACGAAGAAGCACTCGTTCAGATCTTGACAAAGCCGAAAAATGCACTCGTCAAACAATACAAAAAAATGCTTCAACTGGATGAGGTCGAACTCGACTTCACAGAAGATGCACTCGTTGAAATCGCGAAGCTTGCGATCGAACGAAAAACAGGAGCACGTGGTCTTCGTTCAATCATTGAAGAAACGATGCTTGATATCATGTTCGAAATACCATCACGTGAAGATATCGCTAAAGTCATCATCACAGCTGAAACGTTGACTGGGAAACGTGGTCCAACGCTTGAGTTGAAAGATGGTACAATTGAACAAGGTAAAGAAAAAGAAACGGCGTAACACCGTGACAAATCGGCTCGGAGGCTACTTGTACGCCTTTCCGAGTCTTTTTGTTTAGGAGGAGATTTTTGATGAAGACAAAACAATATCCATTATTGCCACTTCGTGGCGTCGTCGCTTACCCCTTAATCGGACTGACGATTGATGTCGGGCGTCCTGTCTCACTAAAAGCGTTACTTGCGTCGAAAGAACACGAAATTGATTTGGTCGTCGTAACGCAACGTGATCCGGAAGCAGAACCATCGGTGGACGGATTGCATACGATCGGAACACTCGTTCAAATTGCGAAGATGAGTGAACTCGGGAATGATACGGTCCGGGTGCGCGTCATCGGGAAAGAACGTGTCCGGATTGATCACGTGACAGAAACAGACGAAGGGTATCAGGCGAAAATCGAACCGATTGAAAAAGCGGATATCAAAGGGGCGAAACAAGAGGCGCTCGTTCGTCTGATTAAAGAGCAGTTTGGTCAGCTGGTGTCGCGGATCAAAGGAATCGGAACGGATGAGCGACGTCGTTTTGAAACATATGAACGTCTGGATTCGTTGACGGATTATATCGCTTCTAAATTACCAATCGACATTGCGAAAAAACAGGACTTCTTGGAAGAAAATGATCCGGTCGAACGTGGCGTCATGTTACTTGATGTGATGAAACATGAGTACGAGGTCGTTGAACTAGAACGGGAAATGCGCGAACGGACGAAAAAAACGATCGAACAATCGCAGCGGGAATATTATCTTCGGGAACAACTGAAGACGATTCAGCAAGAGCTCGGCGGAGAAGCAGTTTCGGCCGAGAGTGATGCCGTGAAGTATAAAGAAAAACTGGCGTTGCTTGATTTGTCGGAAACAGCGGTCATCAACATTGAAAAAGAAATCAATCGACTGGCGGTTGTTCCGGCAACAAGTCCCGAGCATGGTGTCATCCGAAACTATCTTGAGTGGTTCTTCTCTCTTCCTTGGAACGAGGCGACGGACGATTTCTTGAATGTCGAAGCGGCGTCAGAGCAATTGGATGAAGATCATTATGGTCTCGAGAAGGTCAAAGAACGGATTTTGGAATACTTGGCGGTGCGTCAGCTGACGGATTCGCTTCGAGGACCGATTTTATGTTTGGCCGGTCCTCCCGGGGTCGGGAAAACATCACTCGCTCGGTCGATCGCAACGGCACTGGAACGGAAATTCGTTCGTGTTTCGCTTGGCGGAGTACGGGATGAGGCCGAAATCCGCGGACATCGCCGGACATATATCGGTGCGATGCCCGGACGCATCATTCGCGGCTTGAAACAAGCCGGAACGAATAATCCGGTCTTCCTGCTCGATGAGATCGATAAGATGGCGAACGATTTCCGGGGAGATCCGTCTTCTGCGATGCTTGAAGTTCTTGACCCGGAACAAAACAACAGTTTTTCCGATCATTATATCGAAGAGCCATTTGATTTATCGAATGTCTTGTTCATTGCGACAGCCAATGATGTCTCGAACATTCCCGGTCCGTTACTCGACCGGATGGAATTGATTCAAATCGGCGGTTACACGGAACAGGAAAAAACGGAAATCGCCATTCGTCACTTGTTCTCGAAACAATTAAAAGAACATGGACTGAAGAAAAGTCAGTTGACGGTCAAACCGGATGCTTTGGAAGAAGTGGTCCGTCGCTATACGCGGGAAGCCGGTGTCCGGAGTTTGGAACGTGTCATCGGGGCACTTTGCCGGAAAGCCGCCAAACAAATTGCGATGGGTGAAAAGAAACGCGTCACGGTCACGAAGCGGAACCTGTCCGACTTCTTAGGGAAACCGATTTACCGTTATGGTCAAAGTGAACTTGAAGATACGATTGGCGCGGTGACCGGTTTAGCGTATACTGCATTTGGGGGAGATACACTGACGATCGAAGTCAGCCTTGCTCCAGGTAAAGGAAAATTACAGCTGACGGGTAAACTTGGGGATGTCATGCAGGAGTCGGCGCAGACGGCATACAGTTTCGTTCGTGCCAACGCCGAGGAATTCAAGATTGATCCACATTTTTATGAATCGCAAGACATTCACATTCACGTTCCGGAAGGTGCCGTTCCAAAAGACGGACCTTCGGCGGGGATTACGATTGCGACAGCACTGATTTCAGCGTTGACGAAACGTCCAGTGCGACGAGACGTCGGCATGACCGGTGAGATCACATTACGTGGTCGCGTCTTGCCGATCGGTGGACTGAAAGAGAAGTCGCTTGCTGCCCACCGTGCAGGACTGACGACGATTTTGATGCCGCAAGACAACACCCGGGATATCGATGACATCCCGGAAACGGTCCGGGACGGGATTCGATTCATTCCAGTCGCAACGATGGATCAAGTGCTCGAACATGCATTAAAAGGAGAGTAACATGAAAATTTATAAGGCAGATTTTATTACGAGTGGTGTCAATCCGGAGCATTATCCGGAACCACTCCTTCCAGAAGTAGCGTTAGCGGGTCGCTCAAACGTTGGGAAATCTTCGTTCATCAACAAGCTTGTCCAACGAAAAGCCCTTGCGCGGACTTCTTCGAAGCCTGGGAAAACGCAGACATTGAATTTCTTTAACATCAATGATGAAGTCATGTTCGTCGACGTTCCCGGTTATGGTTATGCGAAAGTTTCAAAAACAGAACGAGAAGCTTGGGGTAAGATGATGGAGAAGTATTTCACGACACGTGAAATCTTAAAAGGCGTCGTCTTACTCGTCGATATCCGTCATGAGCCTTCGGCGGATGACGTCATCATGTATGACTTCTTGAAATACTATGATTTATCAGTTATCGTCGTGGCGACGAAACTTGATAAAATCAAACGCGGACAACGTGACAAACAGATCGCAGCCATTAAACGCAAATTGCAGTTTGATGGTCAAGATACATTCATCCCGTTCTCGTCAGAAACCGGTGAAGGTGTCGATGCGGCATGGGAAGCAATTTACCGTCACTTGTGATTATACGTAAAAGAAACCTGTCTCCTTGTGGAGCAGGTTTCTTTTTTTATCCAGTATATTCCTTTCAGAAAAAACGGGTTCCATTATATGCGACAGCTTGAATTCAAGTTACAATAGAAAAAACTAATTGCCTAAATTAATTGCCTTATGAAGGGTTGTGTAAAAATGAAACGCTATAAATGGATTGCAGCATTGGTTGTCCTTCTGATTGTGACACCACTCGTCATATGGTTTCTTCAAAAAGAACGGACATTAAATATTGTGTTATTCGATTATACAGTTGGAAAACAGGAACGGGAGCATGCGGGTACGACGTGGTTGTTGAACCACCTTAAAATCCGTTCGGAGAACGAGGAGGACTATACGTACACGGATTACATCAACCGGTATGACGGCACGCAAGGTGAAGCGATGCTGAAGCAAGCAGCCCAGGCGGATGTCTTATTGTTTACCGATACATATGGAAAATCATACACCGTTGACGGGAAACAAGAACACCGTGGAGGATTGACAGCGGAAGATGTAGCCGTAGCGACAGATGCGATTTCAAAAGGAAAAACGGTAGTTGCTGAATTTAATACGGCAGCCAGCCCGACACCGGCTGACCATTCAAATGCGTTTCGTCAGTTGTTTGGTACGGCATGGACCGGCTGGATCGGCCGATTTTTCCCGGATTTGACGAAGTTACAAGGACTAGATGAGACGGTCATCAAGAAGCTGGAGCTTCAGGCAAAGGACAAAGCGTTTAAATTGTCCGGTCCCGGATATGTCTTCATCAATGATTCAACGGAAGAAGTGTTTTTCGTCAATGACGATACCCCTCTCCTTTTTACATGGGATAAAAACCAAGGCGATGCAAAAGATGAAGTCCGATACAATTACTGGTTTGAAGTATTGGAACTGGACGGGGGAGAACAGCAGGCCCACTTTTCCTGGAATCCGTCGAAAAAAACACAAGCGATGTTACGCGAACGTCAACTGCCGCTTGAATTTCCGGCTTATGTCAAACAAGGAAGCGGACATTACTTTGCCGGAGACTATACGGACGTCGCCGACATTCCACGTTATTACCGGTATGCCGGACTCGATTGGTTCCGCAAACAGTTCATCTTAGACAGTGCGGAAAGTGAGTCAGCGTTCTTCTGGAAAGTTTATGCGCCGACGCTCAGCCGGATTTTAAAAGACACGAAACCGGTTAAACAGGCAGCAGTTAAAACAAAGCCATTATCACAAACAAACATCAACGACCAGACGATTCGGACACGCGCACGGTCCGGTCAAGACACGCTTGAAATGTATCAAGATGGGGAATGGAAGCCTTATTTCGTCAAAGGGGTGAACGTCGGATTAGGACGTCCGGGCGCATTTCCGGGAGAGCATGCCGTCAGTCGCAATGAATATGACCGTTGGTTGAAACAGATGGGAGAAATGGGCGTCAATACGATTCGGGTCTACACGCTTCATCCACCTGCCTTTTATGATGCGTTAAAAGCCTACAACGAATCAGCAAAAATACCGATTTATTTGATGCAAGGCATGTGGGTGGAAGAAAAACCGTTTGAAGAGTTAAAAAATGCCTTTGAACCAAAATTCTTAGAAATGACGGATACAGAAGCCAAACGGATGGTCGATGTGATTCATGGCAATGCAGTCGTCAAGGAAGTTGTCGGGCATGCTTCCGGAACCTATACGTCAGATGTCTCGCAATACGTCTCGGCCTTTGTTTTCGGGATTGAATGGTTGCCGGACGCGGTCGTAGGAACCAATCAAAAAAATAAAGACCTTCGATATGAAGGCGAGTTCGTGACGACGACAAAAGAAGCCTCTCCATTTGAATCGTGGTTAGCCGGCCGAATGGATATCGCGACCCAGCATGAACTGGATACGTACAAAACGACGCGGCCGATCGGAGCGACGAACTGGCCGACGACGGATCCGCTCGCGCATCCGGACGAAGTCGAAGAAGAACAAGATCTTGTTTCGATTGACTTTAACCATATTCGAGCAACAAAAGACTTTGCCGGCGGTGTGTTTGCCTCCTATCACATCTATCCCTACTATCCGTCCTTCATCAAGGAAGAATTTGGTCGGAAGGGGGATACGGGTTCAGAATCCTACAGCCGTTATTTAAAAGAGATGAAAGCGTATCATGATATGCCGTTACTCGTATCCGAGTTCGGAATTCCGAGTTCACGCGGGAAAACACACCTTGGACCTAACGGATTTGATCAGGGACACGTCAGCGAGGAAAACCAAGGAAAGCTCGTCGCGAAATTGTACCAAGACATCGTCGACACGAAGATGGCCGGCGGACTCGTTTTCATCTGGCAAGATGAATGGTTCAAACGGACATGGAATACGATGGATTATGACGATGCGGATACACGTCCGCGCTGGTCAAACGTCCAAACGAGTGAACAGCATTTTGGAATGCTCGGTTTCTTACGGGCTGATATTACGATTGACGGAAAAATGGATGATTGGAAAGGCTATGCCCCGGTTGCGGAAAACGACGGCCAAGCGATTTATATGACGTCAGATGAAGCTTATCTGTATCTGCGGATTGACCGCAAGACAGTCGAGCCGACGACAATTGCCTTATCGACCAAACCGAATGACGGCAATCAGCAGGTGGGAGACTTGACGCTCGAAGAAGGAGCCGAGTTCCGGTTGACGATTGACAAGCAGGCACGGATCGATGTGGATGAGCGGTATGACATCTTCCGCTATCACTACGGTCTGAAAAAACCGTTTGAAATGGTGACACCACCTTCCGATAAACCAAACAGCGGGAATTTCAATCCAATCTATCAGATGCTCGACTATGCAAGACGTGATCCGGTCACCAAAAAAATCATCAAGCCGGCAATCAAATGGGATACGGGCATTTTGAACGAGGGTGAACCGGACAGCATTTTAACAGACATCTCTGACTTGCAGGAGCCAAGCATTGAGTTACGGATTCCTTGGATGGTGCTGAACATGCGGGATCCGAGTAAACATGAAATCATCGGTGACTTCTGGAAAGACGGACTGGAAGCGAAAATGGTGACGGAAGGAATCGAAGTCACCGGTCTGATCGGCAAGACGCGTCTGCCGGAATCTGATCGAGGATTTTATAACTGGTCCGAGTGGACGAACCCGCAACAACGGGAAGAATTGAAGCCTGTTTATCAAAGTATGCAGGAAGCATTCAAAAAGGGAGTGAAGTAAATGCGGCGTGAAGAAATGTGGCAGTTGATCAACGCATCGATCGAGCCGGTCGATGCGGAAACCAGCTCGACGGCAGTCGTAACAGAAGAAGACGTCAAAGGATCGACATCCGGCGTCGTGTTTATTCATACGATTGGATTAATGCCGGAAGCCGTGAATGAATTGATTGAAACCGGTCGATGCACAAGAACCGATATCTCGTATGCGGATGTCATCATCGCAAGCCAGCCGATTATCGAAGAACGGGTTCCCGTCATTTATATCGCGGGTACGACCGATGACTGGTCCTTTTATCAGCTCGAAAATGCACGAGAGGTCATTCCGGCAAACTTGCCGGTCGATCTCTTGCTCGATCGGCTGATGCGATATAAACGTGTCCAACGGCTTGTCGATGTCGTCATCGTGACGGATAATCCTCATCTGCGCCGGCTGTTGGAACGGGAATTGACCAATCGCTTTGAGTCTGTCGTCCTGTATGAACGAACAGAAACGTTTCTGGAACAGCATGCGGCGACGCGCCCGTATCTCCTTGTTTTTTCATCGGCGCTTCCTCGTGCCGACGGGTTGGAGTTATTGTTGCGTGCCAAATCCGAGAGCATCGTTCCGTTTCATGCAATCATGATTTCGATGTACAACCGGGAACGTGACCATGTTCTGGCGATTGAACGTGGGGTTGACGGAATCATGACCCTTCCTTTGAAAGTCGAAGAATTTCGGGCATGGGTCAAAAAACTTGAGGGGGTCCGCGAATGAGGTGGATTATATTTTTTATTCTCCTTTTGGTCGTTCTCCAAGTCGGAGCATTGGTTTACTTGGTTTTCCAGAAACGGAAACGAGTTAAGCAGGAAGAAGCCCGTTTGAACTGGCAACGGCAGTTTCAAGATGAACTGTATGATTTTGCGACCGGCGAAAGACGAGAGATGCCACACATCGTCTCAGGAAATGAAGACTTGGTCGAGCTCGAACTGTTTGCTTTTACGAACTTGACCGAGACCGTGTCGCATCAAGAACGGATCTATCAGTACGTGGAGGCAAAGTTATTACCGTATTATCAGGTTCAAATCCGTCACCGGCGTATTGATCGCCGGTTAAACGCTTATGAAGCGATTGCGCAATTCCGGTTAAGACCGGTCGCACAAGAGTTGCATCAAAAATTAGGAAAATCCATCTCAAAAGAAGAAAAAGATGTCATTGTCCGGACGTTGGTTTCGATTGCACCTCACTTAGCAATCGGAGAAGCGAAGCAAGCAAACGAAATCAGCTTTTTTGGCGCAGTGCTGGCGATCGGACGCAGCAAGGATTTGACGGCATGGATCGAGGAATTTGAACAATTGACAGAGTCCTTCCAAATGGGTGTTCTCCAATTGATCTATGACCGGGAAGAGACACAATACCTTGAACTCGTCCGTTCGAAAACGACGGATGCCCATCCGGAAATCCGGAAACGTGCCCTGCGTGCGTTGACCCGCATCGGACTCGAGGAAGACTGGAAGTTGTATACACCGTATCTGGAAGACGACACGAGTTGGGTCGAACAGATGCTGGCGCTCCGCTTCCTCGAAAACGTCGCCCCAAAAGAGTCGGTCGTCTATATTTTACCGTTCGTCGGAAGTCGCTCCTGGTGGGTACGGACCGCGGCCTTTGACGCACTCCTCGCCTGTGGTGGACTGGAACAATTGGCACTGGTCGCAAAAGATCATCCCGATCGGTATGCCAAACAAAAAGCGACGGAACGTCTAGCAAAGGAGATGAAACAACATGTTGTCATCTGAAACGATCCAGAAAATCATTGAAGTATTATCCTGGACCGTATTGATTTATATGATCCTCGTCATCATCTTCTATTCGTCTTTGTATCTCATCTCAGCACAGATGGTCCGAAAACAACGGTTCCGTCGCAAGGAAAGTTCATATCTGCCATTGATGCGGTCTCTTTACACGCGTCCTGTCAGTGTGTTGGTTCCCGCTTACAACGAAGAGTATACGATTGTCACGAGTATTCAAGCCTTGCTTGCACTCGATTATCCGGAACATGAAGTCATCGTCATCAATGATGGCTCGAGTGACGGGACGATGGATGAATTGTTTAAAGTGTACGAGTTGGAAAAAGAATTACGTTTCCCGCGCATCTTGATCGGATCACAACCGGTCAAATCCGTCTATCGGTCACGGATCGATGCCCGGTTGATCGTCATCGATAAAGAGAACGGCGGGAAGGCAGATGCGTTAAACGCCGGAATTGATTATTCGAGCTATCCGTACTTTTGTTCACTCGATGCCGACTCAATTTTAGAGCGGGATGCGTTGTTAAAGGTCATGAAACCGATCGTCGAATCCGACGAAGAGGTCATTGCGACGTGCGGATCAATTTTCCTCGTCAACGGTTGTACGATCGAAGGCGGTGAAATCGTCGAAATCCGGACGCCGAAACAACGGATTGTCTTGATGCAGATGATTGAATACTTCCGCGCCTTTTTGTTTGGCCGACTGGGTTTAAGCCGATTTAATCTCCTGCTGATTGTATCCGGCGCGTTTGGATTATTCCAAAAAGCGATTGTCGTCGAAGCCGGCGGATACAAAGAAGGTCTGGTCGGGGAAGACATGGAGCTTGTCGTCCGGCTGCATCGTCATATGAAAGAGAAAAAAATCAACAAACGGATTGAGTACGTTCCGTCACCGGTCTGTTGGACTCAGGCACCGGAGACGATGGAAGTGTTGCGGTCACAGCGGACACGGTGGCATCGCGGACTGGCAGAGACGCTCTGGACGCATAAGCGGATGATCGGCAATCCCCGTTATGGATTCGTCGGAAGTGTCTCGATGCTGTATTTCTTTTTAATTGAATTGCTGGGTCCGATCGTCGAATTGATCGGATACTTCATCATTCCGTTGAACCTGCTTGTCGGGACGTTGAACTTTGAGTTCGGGATCGTCCTGCTCACAGTAGCGTTACTGTACGGTTCGTTGTTGTCGGCAGGTGCCGTCCTGCTGGAAGAGTGGACGATGCACCGCTTCAAGAACGTCAAAGAACTGATCCGTCTTTACCTCTGGTCGTTGACGGAATCGTTTTGGTACCGGCCGATTCTCGTCTTCTTTAAACTGGGCGGCTTAATTCAGTTCATGACGGGACGCGGTCAGTGGGGTAAAATGGAACGACAGCGGCTCGATGAAGTCGTCACGGAGAAAACGGAAGAAAAAACCGGATAAACAGATGAAAAGAAGAAATTGGCAGGAGGACTGTTCGTGGATTTACTTCGTAACAAATGGTTTAAAGCATTACTCTGGGTTTTGACAATCTTTTTGGTGATTTGGGTCGGAACAAAAATTTCCTTCCTGTTCCAACCGATCAAAGTCATGCTCGCTTTGATTTTCCCGCCGTTGATCATCGCCGGGATCTTTTATTACTTTACGCTCGGGATCGTCGACATGCTGCAAAAACGTGTCAAAAAACGCGGACTGGCTGTGCTGATCGTCTTACTCGGCTTCCTCGGTGTCATCACGATTGCCGTGGCGTCACTCGGACCGATTCTGGTCGAGCAGGTCACGGATTTCGTGACGAGCATTCCGAATCTGGTCGTCGAACTGCGTGATCAGACGTTGAATCTGCGTGATCAACTGATGAATAACCGGTTCATTTCGAACTGGGTGCATGAAAACACGGACCTATTTGATAAGTGGACAAACGAGGCGACGTCATACATCGGGACCTTGTTCAAGTCGGTGTCGACTTCTGTCGGGACGATTTTCAGTGTCATTTCTTCGACCGTCCTGATCATCGTACTTGTTCCATTTATTTTGGTCTACATGTTGCTTGACGGTTATAAGTTTCCGAACTCCGTCGTCAAGCTGTTGCCGAAAAGCTATGAGACGGAAACAAGGAAGATTCTTCACGATATGCACGTGACGGTCAAACATTACGTCAACGGTCAAGTCATCGTATCGTTGTGTGTCGGCTTGATGTCACTGATCGGTTTCTTCATCGCGGACATCCAGTATGCGTTATTACTGGCGTTGTTCTGTACGGTCACGAACATCATTCCTTATCTCGGACCGTATATCGGAGCTGTCCCTGCGGTCATCGTCGGGTTCATCGATGATCCGATCAAGGCGCTGTATGCGATCATTACGATTGTCGTCGCCCAGCAGATTGAATCGAATTTGATTTCTCCGTACGTCCAGGGGAAAACATTGAAGGTACACCCGCTGACGATCATCATCGTCTTGCTCGTCGCCGGAAAAATCGGCGGGATCATCGGTGTCATTCTCGCTGTCCCGACGTATGCCGTCACAAAAGTTGTAGTCCAGAATATCGCCCGGATCTATCAATTACGGCAACAAAAGTTTGATTTACAAACGGAAGAATCCCCAATCATCACCGATTCAACCAAATAAAAAATCCGACCCTCTGCTGAACATAAAAGCAGAGGGTTTGTGATTTGGTCCGGAGAGGGATATGGTAAGAAGATAAGTTTCACAACTTCGACTCATTTTAGTTTATAAATTGATTGGAATCTTTTTTATAATGGTTATAATGTAGAGTAGAGAACGAAAGATAGATGAGAATGAAATCTTTGGACGTAAGGGGTAGAGCGCATGCATATCGTAGTTGTCGGTTTAAATAATAAGACGGCGCCTGTATCAATCCGCGAACAAGTCTCATTTGGGGAACATGAGATGAAAGGGGCGGTCGTTGCGCTACGTGACGAAAAGAGCATTTTTGAAAGTGTCATCGTCTCGACGTGCAATCGGACGGAATTATATGTCGTCACGGATCAACCGCATACAGGTCGTTATTATACAAAACGTTTTCTCGCGAACTGGTTTGGTTTAACAATGGAGGAATTAGAGCCTTATTTGTTTATCCATGAGGGCTTTGACGCGATGAAACATCTCTTCCGGGTCACAAGTGGACTGGATTCGATGATTGTCGGAGAAACACAGATTCTTGGTCAGGTGAAAACAAGTTTCTTCACGGCACAAAAGCTCGAAACAACGGGAACGGTCTTCAACAAGTTGTTCAAAGAAGCTGTTACGCTTGCGAAACGGGCGCATGCTGAAACGGGAATTGGTGAAAACGCAGTTTCGGTCAGTGCAGCGGCAGTAACGCTTGCCGAACAATTGCTTGGATCGCTTGAAGATAAATCAATCGTCGTCATCGGTGCGGGTGAAACAGGTGAACTGACGACATTGAACTTATACGAAGCGGGTGCCCGTGACATCACGGTCTTTAACCGGACACTTGCCAAAGCCGAAGAAGTGGCGAATCGTTTCGAAGGATCCGCACATTCGATCAATGAAATGCAATGCGGTCTGCTTCGGGCTGACATCGTTATTTCTTCAACCGGAGCAAAGCGGGCAATCATCAAACGTGAAGACATTGCAGCAGCACAATTGTTCCGGAGCGACCGTCCGTTTTTGTTGATTGATATCGCAGTCCCACGTGATATCGAACCGACGGCAGGCGACCTGCCGGGTGTCCATTTGTATGACGTTGATGATTTGACGTCAATCGTGCAACAAAATATGGCAGAACGGATGAAAGAAGCAGCAAAAATCGAACGTCGGATTGAAGCGGCAATCGCTGAGTTTGAAGGTTGGATGACGACATTAGGTGTCGTTCCGATCATTACGGAACTGCGTGACCAATCGCTTAAAATTCAACAAGAGACGATGCAAAGTCTGGAGCGAAAGTTACCGAACATGACGAACCGTGAAAAAACGGTCATCGGGAAACACATGAAGTCGATCATCAACCAGTTACTCCGGGAACCGTTATCGTATATCAAAGACGCGGCTGCAAAACCGGATGCCGAGCAACGGATTGCTCAGTTCATGGATACGTTTGCACTGGATGAAGAATTGTTTGACGGAAC
This sequence comes from Exiguobacterium sp. RIT452, assembly GCF_003598705.1. NCBI lineage: Bacteria > Bacillati > Bacillota > Bacilli > Caryophanales > Exiguobacterium > Exiguobacterium sp. RIT452. Next base: position 451,394 of record NZ_QXJB01000002.1, on the reverse strand, counting down.
AGCGGAAGAGGCTGTTTTACAAGACGAAACACCGGTCGAACGGAAAGCTGTGAACCGGTGAACAGAGGTCGAATTGTGTTACAATAGAAAAGCATGGGGCGGACTTGTGTCGCCCCTTTATTATTGTACAGGGGGATTTCAGCATGCGAAAAATCATAGTAGGTTCACGAAGTTCGAAACTCGCGATGACACAAACAAAGTGGGTCATCGATCAACTCAAACAAGCGGGCGCACCATACGAGTTCGAAATCAAGAACATCATCACGAAGGGTGACCGCATCCTTGACGTGACATTGTCTAAAGTCGGTGGAAAAGGATTATTTGTCAAAGAAATCGAACAGCAGATGATTGATGAAGAAATTGATTTTGCCGTGCATAGTATGAAAGATCTCCCATCTGAGTTGCCGACAGGACTCATCATTGGGGCAACACCTGCACGTGTCGACGCTCGTGATGCTTTGATTACAACGACGGGCGGAGGTCTGGCCTCACTTCCGGAAGGCGCAATCGTCGGAACAAGCAGTCTGCGCCGCGGTTCTCAATTATTGAAATTACGTCCGGATTTAAAAATCGAATCGATCCGGGGAAACATTGACACACGTCTTGAAAAACTGAAGACGGGACCGTTTGACGGGATTTTATTAGCTGCCGCGGGTCTACAACGCATGGGATGGTCAGAAGACATCGTCTCGGAATACATTTCGACTGACGACATGATTCCGGCTGTCGGACAAGGCATCCTTGCAATCGAATGCCGGGAGCAGGATCAAGAAATCCGCGATTTATTGAATCTCATCCACGATCAGATGACAGAGAAAGTGGCCTTTGCCGAACGTTCTTTCTTGTCAGCCATCGAAGGAAGCTGTCATGTTCCGGTCGGCGGTTTTGCGACGATCAACGAGGATTTATCGACGACGCTCGTCGGATTCCTTGGTTCAGTAGACGGTCAGCAAATTTTGCTCGAACGGGAAACGTCGCTTGATCCAATGCAGTTGGGTCAACAGGTCGCAACACGTTTACTCGATGCGGGTGGCCGCGAAATTTTAGCGTCTTTACCGGATGACCTTTAAGAAACTGGTCTTGACGGGAAGTCGACGACCAACTTCCGCACAATTGAATCGGTTACGAACCGGACAAGTCGAAGTCATGTATCATCCGGTCATTGAGACGGTTCCGGTCGCGTTTGAGTTACCGGAAGCACTGGATTGGTTGATCGTGACAAGCCCGACCGGCGTCACGCAACTAAAATCACAGCTCGACCGACTACAGCAGACTAAAATCGCAGTCGTCGGGACAAAGACGGCAGCGGTATTGGAAAAACTGGGGCGAACGCCGGATTTTATCCCGTCCGCTTTTACCGGGGACGCGCTCGTCGACGAGTTACAACCATTCATCGAACCCGGACAACGGATTTGTTTTGCCCGGGGAAACCGCTCACGGCAAGAACCACTTGAACGATTAAGGCATGCTGTTGCGGCAGAAGTAGTGGAAGTCGTCACGTATGAGACGAACTTACGGACGATTTCTTCTGACGTATTGCAACATGCTTCGTATATTGGATTGCAAAGTCCTTCAGCTGTCGAAGTTCTGGCATCATCCCGGCATCAGACCAGAGGCACTTACGTAGCCATCGGTCCGATTACGGAGCAAGCCGCTCGCACCTATGGATTGACGCCATTACTCGTCGCCAAGACGTTTACACTCGATGGGCTGATCGACTGTATTTTAGAGGAGGAATTGTCATGAATACATTAGAATTCGCACGTCACCGCCGATTACGGCATACACCGTCCCTGCGCTCACTTGTACGCGAAAATCATCTGCACAAATCAGATTTGATTTATCCGCTGTTTATTGCAGAAGGGGAAGACATCAAACGGGAAGTCAGTTCGATGCCCGGTGTGTTTAACCTTTCGCTTGATCATCTGGAAGCGGAAATCAAAGAAGTGGTTGAACTCGGTATCGAGTCCGTCATCTTGTTTGGTGTCCCGCATGATCACCTAAAGGATGAGCAAGGGACAGGCGCTTTCCATGATCACGGAATCGTGCAGGAAGCGACACGACTCGTCAAAAAAGTAGCACCTCAGCTGACGGTCATCGCCGACACATGTTTGTGTGAGTATACGTCAACCGGACACTGCGGCATCGTAGCAGACGGTACGGTCGACAATGATGCCTCCTTGCCGTTGCACGTTCAAACTGCCGTCTCGCAAGCGCGTGCCGGTGCAGATGTCATCGCCCCTTCTTCAATGATGGACGGATTCGTGGCAGCGATTCGTCAAGGTCTGGACGAAAATGGCTTCAGCCACATTCCTGTCATGAGTTACGGCGTGAAGTATGCCTCTGCTTATTACGGACCGTTCCGTGATGCAGCCAATTCGGCGCCGGGCGAAGGGGACCGTAAAGGCTATCAAATGGATCCCGCAAACCGCCGCGAAGCATTCCGAGAGGCAACAGCCGATGTCGATCAAGGAGCAGACTTCATGATCGTCAAACCGGCACTTGCCTTCATGGATATCATTCGTGATGTCCGCGAACGCGTCGAGTTACCAATCGTCGCCTACAACGTATCGGGTGAATATGCGATGGTCAAAGCCGCTGCGTTAAACGGCTGGATTGACGAGGAACGGATTGTCATGGAAACGATGCTTGGTTTCAAACGAGCAGGCGCTGATTTAATCATTACGTATTTTGCAAAAGACATCTGTCGTTACTTGGAGGGAACAAAATGAGCTTGATTAATCAGAACTCAAAATCAAAAGCCGCTTTTGAACGGGCGTTACCGTTGATGCCGGGTGGTGTCAACAGCCCGGTGCGTGCCTATAAATCAGTCGGGATGTCACCGATTTTTGCGGAACGGGCAAAAGGTTCGCGCCTATACGATATTGATGGCAAAGAATATATCGACTATGTCTTGTCGTGGGGACCGATGATTCTTGGTCATGCCGATCCGATCGTGACGGCAGCGATTCAAGAACAAGCGACACGAGGGTGGAGTTACGGTACACCAACGGAAATCGAATCAGCGATGGCCGAAGTCGTCATCAGCCGTGTTCCATCGGTCGAAGTCGTCCGGATGGTCAACTCGGGTACAGAAGCGACGATGGCGGCGCTTCGCCTCGCACGCGGATATACAGGGAAAACGAAAATCCTGAAGTTCGAAGGCTGTTACCATGGACACGGCGATTCCTTGTTGATCAAGGCCGGTTCAGGCGTCGCGACGCTTGGATTGCCGGATTCACCCGGTGTCCCAGCACAGATCGCCAGCATGACGTTAACTGTTCCGTACAATGACATGGACGCAGTCCGGATTGCCTTTGAAAAACACGGCGACGACATCGCGGGTGTCATCGTGGAGCCGGCAGCCGGAAACATGGGCTTTGTTCCACCGCAACCGGGCTTCCTCGAAGGATTGCGCGACATCACGGAACAATACGGATCCCTGTTGATTTTTGACGAAGTCATGACAGGCTTCCGGGTCGGCTTTAACTGTGCCCAAGGATACTTTGGCGTCACACCGGACATCACATGTCTCGGGAAAGTCATCGGTGGCGGTATGCCGGTCGGTGCTTACGGCGGCCGTCGCGACATCATGGAACAAATCGCACCGCAAGGACCGATTTACCAAGCCGGTACACTATCCGGTAACCCCCTTGCGATGACAGCCGGTCTTGCGACACTGACGCAACTGAAGCCGGAGCATTACGAAGAGTTTGACCGGAAAGCCGCACGACTTGCGGAAGGATATCTCGCAGCAGCGGCGAAATACAACATTCCGTTAACGACAAACCGGGCGGGTGCGATGTTCGGCGTCTTCTTCACCGATCAGCCGGTCACGAACTTCGAACAAGCGAAAACATCGAATCTTGAGATGTTCCGTTCGTATTATCAAAAGATGGCGGCACGTGGGATTTTCTTACCACCGTCACAATTTGAAGGTCTCTTCTTATCCACAGTCCATACGGACGAAGATATCGAGCAGACGATTGCGGCGGTCGAGCTGACGTTCAAAGAATTGAAGCTTGAATTTAATCGTTAAGCAGTTCTTGACGAGTCACGGACGTCTCGGATAAAATAAGGAAAGAATAATTTGGAAACAGCGATGACGGGAAGAGTAGTCAAGGAACGCACTGTATGAGAGAACACATCCATGGGCTGAGAGATGTGACAGGACGTCCTGATGAAGGTCACCCCACGAGCTGGTCTCGTAAGCGACAAGCAAGCGAGATCCGGATTGCCGCACGTTACGCGGGCTAGAGGGCGCTCTGTTTTTGGAGTGAACTAAGGTGGTACCGCGGAAGAGCAACGGCTTCTTTCGTCCTTAGATGAGGACGAGAGAAGCCGTTTTTATTATGGATTAAAGGAGCGATTTAGATGCAGGAATTATCAATGCCAACGAAATATGATCCGCAAGCAACAGAGGAAAAATGGTACGACTTTTGGATGAAAGGGGAATACTTCAAAGCCGATCAAGATCCTGAAAAAGCACCGTATACGATTGTCATCCCTCCGCCAAACGTTACCGGGAAATTACACCTCGGTCACGCCTGGGATACGACACTCCAAGATATGCTGACACGAATGAAACGGATGCAAGGCTTTGACGTGCTGTATCTGCCGGGAATGGACCACGCGGGTATCGCGACACAAGCGAAGGTCGAACAGAAACTCCGGGCAGAAGGGAAGTCACGCCTTGAGATGGGCCGTGAAAAGTTCCTCGAACAATCGTGGGCATGGAAAGAAGAATATGCGTCAACGATCCGCGAACAATGGTCGAAACTCGGACTTGGACTCGATTATTCACGGGAACGGTTTACACTCGATGAAGGTTTGTCGGAAGCGGTTCAGGAAGTGTTCGTTAAACTGTACGAAAAAGGCTTGATCTACCGTGGCGAATACATCGTCAACTGGGATCCGGCGACGAAAACAGCAATCTCGGACATCGAAGTCATCTATAAAGACATCGAAGGTGCCTTCTATCACTTCAGTTATCCGTTGACGGACGGAACGGGTCACGTCGAACTGGCGACGACACGTCCGGAAACGATGCTTGGTGATACGGCGATTGCCGTCAATCCAAAGGATGAGCGTTATGCACACCTGGTTGGAAAAACGATCACGTTGCCAATCGTCGGACGGGAAATCCCGATCGTCGCCGATGAATACGTGGATATGGAATTCGGCACAGGGGTTGTGAAAATCACACCAGCCCATGATCCAAATGACTTCGAAGTCGGAAACCGCCACGATCTGCCGCGTGTTCTCGTCATGAATGAAGACGGAACGATGAATGAAAATGCCGGCAAATATGAAGGCATGGACCGATTCGAATGCCGGAAGCAAATCGTCGAAGATCTGAAAGAATCAGGTGTTTTAATCAAGGTCGAACCGCATCTGCATTCCGTCGGTCACTCGGAGCGGTCGGATGCCATCGTCGAACCGTACTTGTCGCTTCAATGGTTCGTCAAAATGGAGCCGCTTGCTGAAAAAGCACTGCACGAGCAACAAGGGGAAGACAAAATCAACTTCATTCCACAACGTTTTGAAAACACGTATGTCCGCTGGATGGAAAACATCCGTGACTGGTGTGTCAGCCGTCAGCTTTGGTGGGGTCACCGGATTCCGGCTTGGTACCATAAAGAAACGGGCGAAGTCTACGTCGGTAAAGAAGCACCGTCTGACATCGAAAACTGGGAGCAGGACAATGATGTGCTTGACACATGGTTCTCTTCAGCGCTCTGGCCGTTCTCGACGATGGGCTGGCCAAACGAAGGTGCAGCTGATTATCAGAAGTACTTCCCGACGTCAACACTCGTAACAGGTTACGATATCATCGCCTTCTGGGTCTCACGGATGATTTTCCAGTCGTATGAGTTCACAGGCGAACGTCCATTCAACGATGTACTGATTCACGGTTTGATCCGCGACTCGGAAGGACGGAAAATGTCGAAGTCACTCGGTAACGGAATTGATCCGATGGATGTCATCGAGAAATACGGTGCGGATTCGCTCCGTTGGTTCTTAACGACCGGTTCAACACCAGGAAACGATTTACGTTTCTACTGGGAAAAAATCGAAGCGACATGGAACTTCTCGAACAAGTTGTGGAACGCGAGCCGTTTTGCATTGATGAACATGGATGGGCTGACACACGAGCAAATTGACCTGTCAGGCGAGAAATCACTTGCCGATCAATGGATTTTGACACGTCTGAACACGACGATTGATGATGTGACGCGTCTGTCGGACAAATATGAATTTGGTGAAGCCGGTCGTGTCCTCTATCACTTCATCTGGGAAGATTTCTGTAACTGGTACATCGAGATGGCGAAGTTGCCGTTAAACGGTGAGGACGAAGCAGCGAAATTGACGACACGTTCGATTCTTGCGTATACGCTGGATCAAATCATGCGTCTGATGCATCCGTTCATGCCGTTCATCACGGAAGAAATCTGGCAGCATCTACCGCATGAAGGGGAAACCGTCACACGTGCCGCTTGGCCGACACGGAACGATTCACTGGACTTCCCAAAAGCTGTTCCGGCATTTGAAGCCGTTCAGAACGTCATCCGTTCAGTTCGGAACATCCGGGCAGAGGTCAACGCACCGATGTCGAAGCAAATTCAGTTGATGATTGCAACGAGTGACGATCAAGTCCAGCATGATTTGGAAACCAATCTGTCGTACTTGAAAAAGTTCACGAATGCGTCGGAGCTGCTCGTCGAACGCAATATGACAGCACCGGAAAAAGCGATGAGTGCGATTGTAACGGGAGCAGAATTGTTCATTCCACTTGCCGACTTGATCAACATCGAAGAAGAAATCGCCCGTCTGAACAAAGAACTCGTCAAGTATACAAAAGAAGTCGGACGGGTCGAGAAAAAACTCAACAACCCGGGATTCGTCGGGAAAGCACCGGCACATGTCATTGAAGAAGAACAAGCAAAAGCACAAGACTATAAAGAGAAGCGGGCGGCAGTTGAAGTCCGAATCAGCGAACTCGCAAAATAATCTTAACAGTGGCTCAAGTTTTCTTGAGTCACTTTTTTTAAAGGAGCGAATGAAGGGTGAGAACACGAGAAGATGTGTTGCAGTGGTTATCCGCGTTACTGGCATTTGGCATCAAACCGGGCTTGAGCCGAATGGAGGCCTTGCTAACAGAACTACAGATTGATCCGGATACGATTCCGGCGATTCATGTCGCGGGGACGAACGGCAAAGGATCGACGGTCGCTTTTTTGCGTGAGATGGGAGTGGCGCAAGGACTGCAGATTGGTACCTTTACGTCACCGTATATCATCCAGTTTGAAGAGCGGATCATGTTGAACGGTGTCCCGATCAGTGAAGCGGATCTGGTCGCGGCAGCCGTTGCTGTCCAGGAAGCAATCAGGAACATCGAGTCAACGGTCGGGACTGTGACAGAATTCGAAGCATTGACGGCACTGGCGTTCTATCATTTTCAGCAAATTCGTCCTGACTTGGTCATCTATGAAGTCGGCCTTGGGGGATTGTATGACTCGACGAACGTACTGAAACACCCGCTCGCAGCCATCATCACGTCGATTGGTCACGACCATCAAGCGATTCTCGGAGATACGCTCCAAGAAATCGCCTTACAGAAGTTTGGCATCATTAAACAAAAGACGACAGTCATTGCGGGGAAATTGCAGGAAGAATTAACGGTTCCGTTGATGGCCTATTGTGGCGATCGACAAGCGACCTTAACCTGGAGCCAGGAAGTGATTCGCGATTACCGGCTCAGTGCAACAGGCACGTGGGCAACCTACGAAGGGATTCCCGAGACACGACTCGGTCTTGAAGGGGTGCATCAAGTACATAATGCGGCGAACGCCGTCGTCTGTGCCAAACAACTCGGTTGGTCGAAGACTGCGATCCGGCGCGGACTGCGGAATGCGACGCATCCGGGTCGGTTTGAAATCATCTCCCGTAAGCCGCGGATCATTCTGGACGGCGCCCATAATCCGGAAGGGGTTGCGGCACTCGTCGAACGGCTGAAGGAAGAAGCAAAACCGGTCATCGTCCTTTGTTCGATCTTACGGGACAAGGACCGCGAGGCGATGCTTGATCAGTTGCGGGAAGTGACGCCAGAGATCTATGAGACGACGTTTGATTTTCCGCGGGCACGAACATTGGCAGAGTTAAAGCTGGACGGGGCAAATGTGATGGAACTCGACCAGTTTTTTGATCAGACGGATACAACTAACCAGACACTCATCGTCACAGGATCCCTTTATTTCATCAGTACGGTCCGCACATTGCTGAAGGGGCAGTCTTTTACAAAAAAGGGGAAAAAGTAAAAGTCCTTGTATACTAAAGGTGGGGTAATATAGTCCTAGATTTTACGATCTTATGACGAGGAGACGATTGAGATGAAGCGTTGGGTACGTCTGTTTGTAGTCAGTCTATTGATCTTTACTAGTTTTACGTATATACAGCAACCACATACAAAAGCGGCGACCGGGGAGAAGTTCAAGATTTTAGAGGTGCGCGATGCCTGGTCGACGACGAACCGGATTGATCCCGGTACGACGGTGACCTCCATGTTGACAGGATTGGATATGAGCCGGTACGAGATTAAGATGATGACAGTCAAGGAACTGAATGCGTCGCGTTTCCCGCTTGACGGAGCGTTTGATGCGATCGTTTTTGATCCGTCTGCATTTTCGGGAACAGATCGATATTCGATGACTGTTTCCGATACGAAAAAAAATCATAATACGAACAAGATTGAAAATGATATTACAAAGCTAAAAGCAAACGAGATTCAAAATGCATATGTCAAAAAAGGACTACCTGTCTTTTTGCATCAAGATGTTTTGACACATTCGTCGAGTAACTTTACGGCAATTTTTAAAGAGACCCCGGTGTATACGGATCTTTCTACCGTCATTTCAAGATTGAAACTGCAAAAGGTCGTCCGCCCTCGTTTGGCAGGCGTATCTGTCCAACAAAAAGGAACGGCTCTGACTGGCGTTGATAAAGGAACGACAGCCGTTCCGAACGTCCCGATTGATTTTACGTACACGACGAGCGCTGAAAATACGAATCAACTTGTTCAACTGTACATTGATTTCGACAGCAATGATCAATTTGAAGAGTCGGAAAAAGTCGATGAAAAACCGGCAGGGAAAACGGGTACACTAAGCTATAATTTTGACGCGCCAAGTTATACCGGTCCACGGAACTGGATGATTCGTGTCTCAAGCAGTGATGGCTTGACGGACTACAAAACCGGTAGTTTTTTGATGAAGGATCAGGTTGCGGAAGCAAAAATTCTTCAAGTGACTCGAAGCGGAGCGACGGGTTCGATCAATGGTTTCATGAATTCGGGAACGCTGTTGAAGCAAGACGGATTTTACGATTTTAACGTAGAAGTCATTACCGCGGATACGTTTAATAAGACGTTCTCGACCAAAAACATAAATACGTCCTACGACATGCTTGTATTCGGTTTTCAGGATTCATATGGGGCTGCTTCATTGAGCGATGATGCCTCAAATGCCATTCTGGCGTTTACGAACACGGGACAAGGTCTGATGTTGTCCCATGATACGATTTTTAGACCGAATCAATCAGCAAGTCCTGAACTGTTTTGGGAGAAGAAGTTTGCCGGACTCGCCGGACAGAAAAACTTTACCAATATGGGATACGCAGCACCACGGACGTCAGGTCAAGCCGTTAAACAAAACGAGGGTGTCATGACGTCGTATCCCTTTACGTTAGGCAATAGCGTTCAGATTGCGACGACCCACAACCAATATTTTGGTCTGGACTTAGAACAACCGGACTTGATTCCATGGTATAACATTCGTGAAAATAACGTCGCTTCGACAAATCAGGATGCCGGACGTACGATCGGTGATGCCCGAAATCATTATTATATGTATACAAAAGGGAATGTCACCTATTCCGGAGCGGGACATACTTCGACCTTCAACCAGCAACAGGAAAAAGAGTTGTTCTCGAACACGATGTACCGTGCTTTCATTGGTGCCAACCACAAACCGCTTCTGAAAAATATTTTGCCGGAAAATCAGGCGAGTTATTTAGACAACGAACCACTCACTATCTCATACAAAGTAAATGACTATGACTTACGGGACCGTGAATTAAAAACACGTATTTATATCGACAATGAAAAAGTGTATGAGAATGATAAATTGAAAAACAATTCCTTTGTCAGTGAGACGTTTACCGGGAAATTAGCTGGTAAGACGTCAGCCGTAATTCGGATCGAAGCGGAAGATCAACGTGGCGCGAAGACGATTGAAACACGGACGATTCAAGTCGTTCAGCCGTCCGCCTCATCTCCGTTTACGTTGTCACGTTCGATTGATCCGGCGACGATCCCACAAGGGGAAACAGCAGACATTACCTATACCGTTAAAACGAGTCCGATGCTTCAAAAAGATGCAATCGGAAATAATGGATATATCATGGGGCAATTCTCTGTCACGATGGAAGATATCCTCTTCAGTGAAGATTTCCCGGGGAATGTTGAGGTAATCTCAGCGACAGGGCTCGGTAACGTGAAGATTGTCAATCAAAAGTTGACCGGGAACGTGCCGGATATCGAATATGATGAAGCAATTGCCGGTGTTCAAAAAGGATTGTGGATTGCTAAACCATCTGAGCTGACCTTTACCGTAAAGGTCCGGGCAAAAGATGCAGCCGGTGTTCATCTGTTTGATAAAAAAGATAATTCGATGACTTCCACGAAAACGGTCTACCGTGATAAGAAAAATGGAGTCGATAAATCAAAGTCCGTTGCGAATGACACACAAGCTTTTCCGACGCTAGGGTATGCACTGTCAACACGTTATGCGACAGAAGCCAAAATCCCATCCGTCCGTATCGATATCAATACACCGTCATATAAAGTCTTGCCTGACATCAATCCGGCAGGCAGTCAATACGGGACGTTGAAATGGTCGATTGCAGATACGAGTATTGCAACGATCAATCAGGAAGGAATCATTGTACCGAAAAAAATTGGTACGACGGATATCAAATTGATTGTACCTGTCGCAAATGGCAAAGAACTGGTCGCAACATCCAAATTGACCATCAATGATGTATTTGGCGGATTGATTGTCCGTGATGTGCCAAATGTGTTGTACGTGGGGCAAACGAAAGCGATGACAGGGGATGCCATCATGTTGTCCGGAACAGACGCACCAATCAAATGGATTGTGACGAATCCTGGATCTGTTGAATCAAAAGGGAAAGACACCGATACGTTGAGCTTAACGGGCGTTAAACCCGGTATGCTGACCGTTCAAGCAGTCGTGCCAGCAACTGCAGGCGCAACGACCTACTTGGCGCAATCACAAGTCTATACGATTGAAGTCAAGGTTCCGGAACTAACGGTGAATCCAAGCAACTTGGAACTATGGGTCGGGACGACAAAGGATGTGACGGCAACATTTTCACCAGATATCCGCTTACCGTTTGTTCTTTCGAAAATCAGTGATGCCATTGAACTGACAGCGACCGGTAACGGATACACCGTCAAAGGATTGACCGGGACTCTAAACGGTCCGATTGATGTACTGTTACAGTTAAAAGATTTCCCGGATACGCAAGCGATCACTAAAATCAATGTGCGTGAAAATCCACTGACGTTGACGGCAAATGATTTGACGATGACACTACAAGACGATCAAAAACGCCCGCTTCTCAATTGGCTGCCCGTTACGACGACGGAACGTTTCTATCGTCTCGAAGTCCTGCAAGGGAAAGAATACGTCAAGACGGATGCGACTGCTCAGACGCTGAAGGCACTTCGTCCGGGTGTTGCCCGAGTGAAGGTGACTGCCTTAAAAGAAGACAAGAGCGTTTTTGAAGTATTGAAAGACGGAGAAAAAGAGAAGCAACCGTTGACAACAACGTTTAAAGTCACGATTTCATCTGAGGGATCGGCGGGAGAAAGTGATACGGATGTGTATTAAAGAGGAGCCAACGACGTGACACGAAAAAAAATCATGATCGTCGTTCTCCTGTTCTTGATTGGAATCGGAGGAACGACGTATCTGTTAATCGATTATCGAAATCAACAAACCTTTGAAGCGAGCCTCAAGGCAAATGATGCGACTAAGTTGCAACAAGCAGCAGAAGCTGTCAATTTATCGACAAAAGAACGAAATCGGTATATCCGGCAATTTCAAGAAACACTCGAGTATGACAAAGCACTCGTCCTGTTGGACCGGACAAGTGCTAAAAATCAAACCAATTGGTTTTATGTCGCGCAGTTTGCCCCGAAGAATGTCGTAGCGGATTGGTTGCAAGCAGGCGCGTCCGTACGACAAGTGAACAAGGAACGACAAAATGTGTTACATGTCGCAACAAGTGTCAATCGTTCGGTCGATGCCTACGCTTTACTCGTCAAACAAGCAACGAAACGCGAATTGAATCAGCAGGATCGATCCGGTCATACCCCACTCTATTATGCAACCGTCGATCAAAACCAAGAAGCGATGGAGCTGTTACTTGCAGCGGGTGCTTCGCCGGATAAAGGGAAAGATCGCCCGATTTACGAGACCGTCAAACAAAACCGGAAAGATCTTTATCAAGTGTTAGAAAAAAGCGGTGCTTCAGCAACACGTAAACAAGTGAAACAATTGGCTGAAACGTATGGTGCAGCATCCTTTGAGTAACTGAAAACACGACATCCGCTGTTGACGGGTGTCGTGTTTTTTGGTCATGGAAGTCGTTTCGGCGTTTCGACATAGAGTTGAACGGCCCGGCTGAGCGGAAGCATCGCCGTCGGATTTTGAAGAACACTCGCATCATAGGTTAAACGAAGGCGGGATTTTTCAGCATCAGCGGATTGCTTGGCCTTCATCAAGGTCTCGAGTGCTCTTACATCTTGCGGGAAACTATTTTCGGGTAAATCAAGTGTTCCGCGGTAGGCATTGACTTCGAGACTGCCTTTCGTAAAGATTCCGCCTTGAAGGTTCATCGTCGAACCAACGGAATAGATTCGGTTCAGCTTTGGATCATCGCTGTATAAAAAAGCACTCATATCGGGTGTTGCTGTTTTTGGTGTTGAAAATTTATTGACGCGGTTAATCGTCAAACTTCCTTTACTGAGAAGGATCAAGGTATTCTGACTGGATGAACTGGCAATTCCTTGAATGTTCGCATCGTCCAGGCGGCTCGACCCCGTCGAAAACATCGTCGTCGCAAAGCTGACGTTACCGCGGATCAGCAAATTACCGAGAACAATCATCGGGCGTTTGATTTCAAGCGGTCGATCGATGGGGTTGAGGGAAGAAATCGTCAAGTTACCGTCGATGATAAGGGGTTCAGTGGAAGCTTTGACGATGTCGTCGGTAATGGTCACCGTGTTGTTTTCTGTTGGTGCCGGTCGAATCAGTTGTTTGTCTGTACTTAGTTCGTTTAAAAATGGACCTGATAAGACAGCCTGTTTGATTGGTTGATCTCGTAAGTAACTCGATAACGTGGCGAGTGGCGTGGTACTCGGAATATCTAAAAAATCGTTTAAAGCGAATTCAAAATCAAACGGGACCAAGGCGTCTTTTGTGGCCAACAAGTCCGTTTTGACGGTCGAGTCGAATACACTTGAATCACAAGGTAAAAAATCACGACAGCTCAATAACGGTTGGTCCTTTGGCTGGAACACCTTGACTTGACCATCAATGTAAGACCGGGCCGTTTTATCCGTATACTTCCCTGAAACACCATTGTAGATGAAGTTAGGTGACGCTGATACTTGCAACGATTCCCGGGAAAAGACATTTCCCTGAATCCGCGGCGCGCCATTTAAAATCACTTGATTGTCCGAACCTAAGATGTAGTATAAAAAACTTGGAATCGCAGACAGATAAACGCGTTGTGAATACGTTTTCCGGACCGTCGGCTGATCGCCTTTTGTTTCTTCGACCTCTGCGGTCAAATCAAATGCTTTGACCCGGATGTTCGAGGCCGCCTCGTTTAAGACGATTTTGACATTCGGTGCGGAAGCCGCAAGTTTTAAAATGATTTGATTGGTTGGATCCTTAAATAATTCGGTGGAAGAACTGGTTGGATTGGTGCCGGCCGTCGTGGCAACGATTTGTTGCAGGGCAGCGATGGCTTGATTCAATTCATTTTGTGTCGCTGATTCGACTTCGATGTTCGTGCCCCGGATTTCCGTCAACCGGGTGGATTGTAGACTGATACCAATTGTCGCCACTGCCAGTACGGACAGAACGGTCAATGTCACTAATACAAATAGTAGGGTGTAACCTTCTTCAGATTTTCGCATAGGTCGTCCTTTCTGCCTTAGAAGCCGATCGTACTCGTGAGGGTTTGTGTTTCTTCTTGATCAACGGACTGAATGGTTAAGGTAATCGTCAAGATGCCGTGAATGACATAGACACCTGGATAGTCGCCTGTTGTGATCGTGACCGTTTCCGGACGTGATAACGTAAATGTTTTTTCAACGCGTGTCTGGTCATTGATGCTTTCGGGCGGTCCTTTATAAATCAAAGTCGTCTGTTCGGTTTCTTGCTCGGCAAATGTATAGGTGATCGGATCGACCGTCTCGTCTGTTTGGTCTTGATTGGCGTTATACGGTACAAAACCGGCAGAGCGTTCGAGTAAGCCGGTCGCTTGACTGAGGCTCGGCAATGTTTTTTGATAAAACGCTAATTCATTGGGTTGATCGATGCGAATAGCGTCGAAACCCGTAATCTCGTTCAGAACCATCCCGACGGAACTGTCGGCTTCGCTTCGTAATTCACTGATGATGCCTGTTGCCTGAAAACTTTTGGTTCCGGAGATGAAGACGGTTAAGATGACGGCGCTGAAAATCGCGGCAATGACGATGGCGACCAATAATTCAACGAGCGAAAATCCGTCACTTCGTTGACGGAAAACTTTGATTAAGCGTCGCATTCGTAATCGATCCTTTCAAAGAGGTAATGGGTTCTGGTTGTCCGTCCGGATACACGTACACGTAAAGATCGAGTAGGTTCGGATCGTTTTGTCCGTTGATTTTATGCGGCGTGACACTGAACTTCACATCAAACGGGAGATTATTTATTTCCGCATCGTTGAAGATTGAGTCACAAATAGCCGATACACCACATGACGGCGTGTTCGGCGTCGGTACTTCAAAAGCTCCATTTTGATAAATCGTCAATTCTGCCTGTTTCGCTAAGGTATCAAAAGCGAATGGACCAGCATCTGATTCAATTGCTTCCCGTTCGATATAGGAGGCGGCATTTTTCGCTAAGTAATTGGCGAAGGTTAACTCTGTACTGTCTCTGGACGCTGAAAGTGATTGTGAAAAAATACTAATCAAGGAAACCGAGATTATCGATAAGATAGTAATACTGACTAACACTTCAATTAACGAAAAACCATGTTGTTCGTCTTGCATGGACTCACCTCGTGTCTGAATCAATAGGATGTCTGAACTAAAAAATGAAAAACGGTATGTATTCTCACATGAAGAAAGTATTTGTCAGGTAGGACTTATGTTTCATCATAATATTCATTATAATGGAAATACTAGACACCTGAAATGGTTATTTCATACGGAAAGGAAACAGATGATGATAAATTTAAAACGTTTTGCTGTACATACGTTACTGCTAGTCGCCTTAATCGCCTTAATCTATGTTCCTTCGTTTGCCTTGATTTCCTTTACCGGCAAAGCAACAGTCTCGGAAAACTTCTCTGACACGGCGCGTATTGGTTCTGTTCCTGTCAGTGGTTTGACACGTAAAGAAGCCAAACCGAAAGTCCAAGAAGCCGTTACCGCTTGGTCTAAAAAAACACCGTTGACGGTCGGGACGGGAGAAGAGACGCTTCCGATTCCGACAGAACTCGTGACGTTTCAGATCGATGAGTCGATTAAAGCCGCATCGTTGAAAAAAGGTGGTGCGTTACAAGTCACCATCGATGAAGCGGCGACGGAAGAATATTTAGCGACACAACCAATTACATACACGGAAGAACAAATCCAGACCTTTAAAACGTGGTTAGTCAAGACCAGTGAAAAATTAGAAGAAAGTAATTTTGATCCGGCAGAAACGGTCGCAGCTGTGGACCCGACAGGTGAAGTCGTTTCGAGTGTCACGTTCATGACCCGTTCGGCAGCTGAAGAACAGATGATTGATGCGATGGCACAAGTCGACATCAAGGCCGGTCAATTGATGAATGTGAAGACGTACGGCATGGATCCGGTTGCGGCATCCTTCATCGGCAGTAAACTGTATGAATTATTTGCGAAGACTCCTTTTGAAATTGTCGAACGGATGCCACATCCCCAGTTACCGGACGATGTGACGCTCGGGTATGACGTCAAGATTGATGAGAAAACAGATTTTGCCGTCCGGAATACACAGGCGGTCAATTATCAGGTCATCGCGACGAAAAACGGAAGTGATGTCACGCTGGAATTACGCGGAACTCCGTTCAAAGAAACGGTCACAGCCGTACTGGAAGCTGAAAAAACGATTCCATACCGGACGATTACCCGCTACTCTCCGACATTATCTGCCGGAACGAGCAGTGATACCCAATCGGGTGTGGAAGGGAAATCAATCGAATTGTATCGCGTCACGAAGTCGAACGAAGGAGAAATCAAACGATTGCTTGCGCTTGATTTTTATACTGCGACACCAGCCATCGTGACGAAAAGCAGCCAGGAAGAAGCGCCGCCAGTCGTGATCCCGCCGGCAGAAGAATCAACGGACGACACGACAGATGACTCAACGAACGACGGTACGACTGAAAATCCGACGGACAATACAGATAATGCGACGGACGGATCAACCGATGGATCAACCGACGGTACGACAACGCCGGAACAACCCGTTACACCGGATCAACCGACATCACCGGATACACCGGATGCGCCGACGACAGGGGATCCGGCATCACCCGTCGATGGTGAGCCGACGGACGGCGCAGTCGGCTGATACTGCTATAAGAAAAGAGGATGAATATGAACTGGACGGACTTAGCGATTGAACTCGGTATCATCATTGGTCTTGCAACCATCATTTGCGGATTGATGTTTGCCATTCAAATTCCTTTTGTGACGACAATGGCGGCCAAAGTGACGCTCTCAATAACCGCATTGGTATTAGTCACTTCACTCTACATGATCGTCAAAATGGATTGGATCACAAACCCGTTTGTCATTGCGGGATACGTGATCACTATTTTAGTCATCGCGGCCATTACGAGTGTGATGGATGAAAAAAAGCAACAGGTGACACCACTTGACGAAGAAGAAACATGGCACGCGGAAGGATGACGAGGTAAATGGCAATGAAACGGAAACGATTGGGTGAAATGTTGTTAGAAGAAAGTGTCGTGACGGAAGCGCAGATCGAAGAAGCGTTATCCGTCAAACGGACGACGGAAAAACTAGGGGATACCCTGCTGCGACTCGGTCATTTGACAGAACAACAATTGATTGAAGCCTTGCATCATCAATTAAAGATTCCGGTCATCCAACTGTACAACTATCCGGTTGACGTGGCGGTCACGAAATTGATTTCAAAAGAGCTGGCCCAACGGCATACGCTTGTTCCGGTCTACCGTGAAGGAAACCGTCTGTTCATCGCGATGGCCGATCCGATGGATTTGATTGCGATTGACGATCTCAGGCTTCAAACCGGCTTGATGATTGAAGTTGGTCTTGCGACACGTGACGAGATTCGACGGACGATCCTCAAATATTACGACATCGATTCATCGTTACGGGAGTTGCTTGAGTCGGACGAGATGACGATTTCCGATACGTCGCGTGATACGGTGACCCGCGAAGATGCACCAATCATCCGCCTCGTCAATCAGATTCTCGAGAACGGTATCTCCCAACGAGCATCGGATATTCATATGGATCCGCAAGAAACGTCGTTATCGATCCGAATCCGGATCGACGGAGAACTTCGAACGGAAAACAATTATCCGAAACAGATTCAAAACATCCTGACGACCCGGATCAAAGTGATGAGTGAACTCGATATCACCGAGACCCGCTTGCCGCAGGACGGACGGATCAAGTTTCTTTATAATGGCGTCGCCTATGACTTCCGGGTCTCGACGCTGCCGACCGTCTACGGTGAGAAAGTGGTTATCCGGATTCTCGACAGTTCGAATTCGAATATCTCGATTTCAAAAATCGGATTCAGTGAGCGGAATGAACAACAGTTCCGTGAAATGCTCAAACGTCCAAACGGCATCATCTTGATCACGGGACCGACCGGCTCCGGAAAATCGTCGACGCTTTATGCGGCGTTAAATGGATTAAACGATGAAACGCGGAACATCATCACGGTCGAAGATCCGGTCGAGTATCAGGTCGACGGAATCAACCAAGTCCAGGTCAACTCGAAAATCGGGTTAACGTTCGCCAGTGGTTTGCGCTCGATTTTACGGCAGGATCCAAACGTCGTCATGGTCGGGGAGATTCGTGACATCGAGACAGCCGAGATTTCAATCCGGGCGTCCTTGACCGGTCACCTGGTCCTCTCGACGTTGCACACGAACTCTGCGGTCAGCTCGATCACCCGGTTGATTGATATGGGAGTGGAACCGTTCCTGGTCGCCGCCTCGGTAACGGGACTGATTGCCCAGCGTCTTGTCCGCCGGGTCTGCCGCGATTGTGGCGAAGTCCAACCGTTATCGAAACGCGAGGAAGAATTGTTCGCACAAGAAGGGATTGAAGCAACAACCGTCATGCGTGGCCGTGGTTGTTCGTCGTGTAACATGACCGGATACCGCGGACGGTTAGCGATTCAAGAAGTCGTCATGGTCGATGAGGTTTTACGACGGATGATCATGAATCAATCAACGGAGAGTGAAATCACGATGTATGTAAGATCGCAAGGACAACGGTTATTGTTGGCGGATGGTTTGTCGAAAGTGGCCCAAGGCATCACGACGACAGAAGAAATTCTACGGACGGTGATTTCCGAATGAGTACGATGGAACGCGCACAAATCGAAGACATCCTACGGTCATCAAAAGAAAAGGGCGCATCTGACGTCCATTTGACGGCGGGATCACCGCCTGTCTTTCGTGTCAACGGCACATTGATGCCGTTTGGAACGGACAAGATGAAGCCAATCATCATCGACGGATTCGTCCGTTCACTGATTACCGAGGAAATGTATCTCCAACTCAAACAAGACCGCGACATCGATTTTTCGTTTGGTGTGCCGGGAGTCGCCCGCTACCGCGTCAACTGTTTTTATCAGCGCGGAGCGCTGTCGATGGCTTTTCGGACCATTCCGACGGAGGTGCCGACACTCGAACAACTGTCGTTACCACCGGTCTTAAAACGTTTCCTGACAAAGCCCCACGGGTTGATTCTCGTGACCGGTCCGACCGGTTCCGGGAAATCGACGACCTTGGCTGCAATGATCAACGAGATCAACCAGACGATGTACAAACGGATCATCACGCTTGAAGATCCGATCGAGTATTTACACAGCCACCAAAAAAGTTTGATCGACCAACGGGAAATCGGAATTGATGCCCCGCGGTTTGCGACCGGTTTACGCTCGGCGCTCCGGCAGGATCCGGACGTCATCTTACTCGGTGAGATGCGGGATCTGGAGACGATTTCGACTGCCGTCACGGCGGCTGAGACCGGTCATTTAGTGTTTGCGACCGTGCATACCTCGACGGCGGCGTCGACCGTCAGTCGGATCATTGACGTCTTCCCGTCGGAACAACAGGATCAAATCCGGGCGCAACTGGCGAACGTTTTGGCCGGCGTCGTCTCGCAACGGCTGATGCCGCGGACGGACGGGACAGGACGTGTTGCCGCCCTCGAAATCATGGTCGAGACACCGGCTGTCTCAAACCTGATCCGGACCGGCAAAGAATATCAGATTCAATCGATCCTGCAGACCGGCAAACAATACGGGATGCAGACGATGCAAATGGCACTACAAGACTTAGTAAGTCGGGGCTTGATCCCAGCATCAGCCGCGACACCTTACATATCGGGGTGAATCAATGGCAGTCTTCATATATGAAGGTCGAACGATGGCCGGTAAACGAAAAAAAGGAAAAATTACTGCTTTAACCAAACGGGAGGCGGCCGAACGATTACGGACCGATCAAATTGCCGTGACGTCACTCGAGAAACAAGAATCAAAAGGGTTAAATACCGAAATTACGTTTTTGACCGCTAAACCGAAAATTGAGCATCTCGTCATGTATGCCCGACAATTCGCGACACTTGTCCGATCGGGCGTTTCGATCGTCAAGGCAACCGAAATCTTGCGGAAACAGACGGAATCGAAACCACTGGAACGGGCGCTCGTCGAAGTCGAGGATGATTTACGGAGCGGGATTCAGTTTTCACAGGCCATCGAGAAACATCCCCGCGTTTTTGATACGTTTTTTGTCAGTATGGCGATGGCCGGGGAAGCGAGCGGAAACTTGGAGGAAGCACTGGATAACATCGTCACCCAGCTGCAGAAGCAGTATGAAATCAAACGGAAGGTCATCTCCGCCTTAATCTACCCGGCGGTCGTTTCAGTTGTTGCAATCGGCGTCGTCGTCTTCTTGATGCTGAACGTCGTCCCGACGTTTGCTTCGATTTTTGATCAGCTCGGCAGTGAATTGCCGTTGATTACGAAAATCGTCGTCGCGGTATCGGACTTTTTTGTCGCCTACTGGTGGGTCTTGCTACTGATTGTCTTTGGGTTGCTCGGTCTGTTGTACTTCAACTTAAAGAATGAACGGCAACGGGTGATCTTTGACCGCCTGATATTAATGATTCCGGTGTTTGGACCGTTGATTCAAAAATCACAAATTGCCTTGATGACACGGGGGCTGGCCGTTTTACTGAATGCCTCCGTCCCGATTCTTGCGTCACTCGACATCACAGAACGGATCGTCACGAACCGGGTCATCCGCAAAGGGATCGCCGGCGCGAACGAAGCGATGTCCCGGGGGATTCCGATGCACGAACCGTTATCAAAAAACAAATATTTTCCACCTCTCGTGACGCAGATGATTGCAATCGGGGAGGAGTCGGGACGGCTCGACTCGATGCTGACGGAAGTTGCCGACTTTTATGAAACGGAAGTCGAAACGACGACGGATCGCTTGAAGTCAATCATTGAGCCGTTATTGATCGTCGTTTTGGCCGTCATCGTCGGTGTCATCGTCATCGCGGTTGTTGTACCGATGTTTAAAATCTACTCCGATATCCAAGCCAGTTGACAACTGTCAAAACATTTACCTTTTGTACAAAAAAGTCATTTTCTACAAAAAATATGGTGCTACTATAATAGTATTCATCTGGACAGTATGACCTATACACCAGTCGCAGTTAAAAAGTACTAGGGAGGAATAGTAAACATGTTAGAACGTATGAAAGAAATCTGGTTAGATGCAAAACAAATGCGCGATGAGCGTGGTTTGACATTGATCGAGTTACTCGTAGTTGTCGTTATCTTAGGTATCATTGCAGCAATCGCTGTCGTCGCCATCGGTGGATTGATCGAGAACTCACGTAAGGATGCGGTTGTATCTGATGCGAAACAATTGGTAGCAGCAGCAAAACTCTACACATCTTCAAACCCGGTTCAGCCTGGGGAAACAATTAAAGTTGGTGTCAACGAAGATAAAAAAGCGATTGCAGCTAATGCTGTTGCTAAAGGGACGGAAGCCGCTCCGAGAACAGATTCTTTAAAAAAATATATCGATGATATGAAAGATGCGTTAAACTCAGATGCTGACTATGAAGATTCATTCGTAACCGTTACTGAAAAGAACGGATCGTATGAATACAAAGTCACTTTAAAAAGTGAATCTACAGCTTACACATACTTTACAGGTGCAAATCCAAAAGATTTAAAACGTTCTGGAGTAGTTGAAAAATAAGATGAAAGCCCCCATCTCGGGGGTTTTTTTCTGAACTTTTTTAAGGAGGGAATGCACGATGACTGTCGTCTTTACCGTTTATTTTTTCCTGATCGGGATGCTTGTGACCTCATTTACGAACGTCGTTGGTTTACGGGTGCCGGTCGGGGAATCGGTTGTCCGTCCGCGGTCGCATTGTCCGAACTGCGGGCATGTTCTGGGTCCACTCGAGTTGACGCCGGTGATCGGTTATCTCGTTTTGCGTGGCAAATGCCGAACGTGTCAGTTGCCAATCTCCATCAAATATCCGGCGCTCGAATTACTCGGTGGCATCCTATATGCCTACGCCTTTTATCAGTTCGGTTGGTCGATGCAATTCGTCCTGTCGATTCTGTTGACGAGTCTACTCAGCATCCTAGTCATGTCCGATCTTGCCTATATGCTGATTCCGAATAAAATCTTATTATTCTTTTTACCGATTAGTCTGATTGTTCGCTACCTTTCTCCCCTTGAGAACTGGTATAATCCAATTATTGGCGGATTTGTCGGCTTCTTTCTATTGTTCGTGATCTTTCTTGCGTCACGTCAAGGGATGGGGGCTGGTGACGTGAAACTATTTGGATTGCTCGGTATTTTTTTAGGACCGTTAGATGTCGTGATTGCGTTGTTCGTCTCTGCTTTTGTCGGCTCGATTATCGGACTGACGTTGCTTGGATTAAAACGGGTCCAGCGGAAACAACCGATACCGTTTGTGCCGTCGATCGCCATCGGGACACTACTGACATATTACTTTGCGGACGATTGGATAAAGCTTTATCTCGATCTGTTCCTCTAGGAAAGGAAGAATCTACATATGCCGCAAGCTAGGCGCAGAGGTACATATATTTACTTTAATTTTACGGATGTCGGGATTTTCGGAGCGGTCGTCAAAAAAGGGGTCATCAAACGCCGTGCCGTCGTCTCGCTTCCGCCGGGGACGCTTCAGGGCGGATGGTTACAGCCGGAAGCTTCGCTTGATTTGATTTTTGACAGCTTGCTCGCCAAGCTGAAGGTACCCCGCGGTTCCCAAGCGGTCTTGGCACTCGACGGTTCGCTTGTCCTCGCCCGGAAACTCGAAATTCCCGAGACGATCGAGACGAATCAGATTCGCGGGTACTTGTTCATGGAACTTGGACACAGTATCGTCCTGCCGTTTGAAGAACCGTATTTTGATTACACGTTACTGGAAGAAGACGGTAAACGGGAAATCATGTTGTATGCCGCTCCAAACGAAGCGCTCAAACAATATATGGAGCTGTTCAAACAAAAGCATCTCCGGCTGGTCGCGGCTGAGCCGCAACCGCTCGCGACATTTTTTGGTCTCGACTCGCTTTATGAGGTCGAAGCGGACAGCAATCTGCTGATCTGGAACGTTAATGCGACGAATCATCAATTGATCATCATCGAGGACAAAGTTCCGCGTTTGATTCGTTCCGTTGATACGTTTGTCTCGAATGCCTGGGACGTTGATGTCATCGATGACCGCTTGCATTATCGGTATCGATCGGACGATGCGAACGTCGAAATGATTTTAGAAGAAATGTTGCTCGAATTTTCACGCGTACTTGATTTTTATCGCTTTTCGTTAGCACGGGACGGACGGGAAATCAGCCGGGTCATGTTGACGGGAGACTTCCCGTTTCAAGAGGAACTGGTCCGCCGGTTTGAAGCAAACTTTGATCTAAGGCTCGAACAAGTCCCGGATACGCTTGAGCTGACTGGTCAACCGGTTCCAAAAGCTTATCTGCCGCTTGTCGGTCTCGCGACGGTCCATAAAGACCGGATCAATCTGTTGCCGGACAGTGACGTTGCACCAAAGTTTCCGCTTGTCGCTTCATTAGTCTTGTTGCTGTTTGGCGGAATGATCGGTGGGTATCTCTACTGGCAGACCGATCAATTTGCAGACCGGATGGAAACAGCGAACAATCAAATTCAAATCGTCCGGACGCTCCAGTCCGAATCGGCGCAGTCCGCGAAACAAGAAGTCGCGCAGTTGAAACAGACGGTCGATGACCTTGAAGCGACTCCACGTCCGGCTGTCCCGGCACTCGAACGGATTACCCGTTACTTGCCGGAGCGGGGATACATCCTGCAGTTCGCCTACGCGGCGGATCATACGGTGACGATGAATGCCCAGTTCGAGACTCTGGACGA
Organism: Exiguobacterium sp. RIT452; assembly: GCF_003598705.1. Taxonomy (NCBI): domain Bacteria; kingdom Bacillati; phylum Bacillota; class Bacilli; order Caryophanales; genus Exiguobacterium; species Exiguobacterium sp. RIT452. Next base: position 427,328 of record NZ_QXJB01000002.1, on the reverse strand, counting down.
ATTAAATGGATTTTACCGTCAGTTGTTGACGGATACTGCCTTTACGGGCATCACGTTGACGAGTGTGACGACTAAAACCATGAACGAAGAAGCGGAGGTCGTCACGTCGACGACAGTCGATCCGACGACCGGCGAAGAAATTCCGACGACGACGATCACACCATCGGATGACACAGAGACGGAAGAACCCCGTTACATCGGTCAATTTGCGTTGACGGTCGTCCCAGCGGAGGTCATCAAGGGCGAAACGAATCAAGCCGATCCGGATGCTCCAAAAGAAGATGGTACGACGGATCCAGCAGTCGAGCCGGAGTCAAACTCAGATGAGGTCGTTCCGGAAACGACGGACCCGGAACCGGGCGAAGTCGTCTCGACTGAAGTAGAGGAGGTGGAAGAAAATTGAAACGGTATAGTGGTTTCATACTTCTGGCCGTGACGATTTTACTTGTCGTCGGTGGTCTATCCTACTTTGGTTATACGACGTATACGACGTATCAAGAACTGAATCGAACGGAAGCGACACTCGAACGGGAACAGATGGCACTCGAAGCCGCGAAGGCGAACGAGCAGAAAGTCGATGTCGCGGAGTCGAGTTTCCTCCAGAAACAAGTCCCGGTCTTGCCGGCGAATGATGATGTCCTTGATGCCATCAATGCAGCGAGCCAGATTGCCGGTGTGAAAGTACAAGCCATTACATTTGGTACGGCAGGGGCTGAAACACCAGCATCACCCGTTCAGTCGACGCCAGTCGTTGACGGGGCGATGGCGACGGAATCGGAAACCGAAGCTGCCGAGACGGCAGAGACACCGGTCGCGGCGACGACCGCAACCGCTTTGCCGGCTTCTTTGACCGTGGAGGCGCCGTCGTATCTTGAATTGATGGCGTTCCTGAAGCAAATCGAACGAACGGACCGGATCACGATTTTACGGCAGATTCAGCTGACAGGTCCAGATGAACCAGGTGCGGGTAGTCAGACGATCGTCTTAGAAGACGAGATGATGTCGTTTACGGTCGAAATCGAAAGTTACTACCGTCCGGATTTGACGCAATTGATTCCGGATAAGAAGACGCCGTTACAGGAGACGACACCAAAATCCGATCCCTTTGTCGATGTCACAGGTAACTAAAGACGAAGCAAGTGTTTCTCCCTCTCGGAGAAGCACTTGTTTTTCGTTATACTGGAAGTTGATTGCAACAAGGCAGGTCGAAAAAATATGAAAAGAGCGTGATACTGATGTTAACGCAACACCACTTGATTCTGGCTTCCGCGTCTCCGAGACGGACCGAACTATTACGACAGATCGGTGTACCGCATACGGTGCGGCCGGCCGATGTACTGGAAGAAGCCCCTTATCCGATGTCTTCCGAGGATTACGTGATGTATTTGTCGCAAAAAAAGGCACGCGCTGTGGCACAACCCGGTGAAGTGATCTTGGCTGCGGATACGGTTGTGTCACTGGATCACCGGATCCTTGAAAAACCGGCGGACCGGTCAGCTGCCCTTGAGATGTTGCGGTTGTTGTCTGGGCGGACACATGAAGTCGTGACCGGCGTGACGATTTTAACGGACGAGCGGGAAGAGACGTTCACCGTGACGACAAAAGTCCGTTTTTGTACGATTCCGGAAAGTTGGATGCTGTCGTACGTCGCGACCGATGAACCGTATGACAAGGCCGGTGGATACGGTATCCAAGGCATCGGCGGACTGTTCGTTGAGGCGATTGACGGCGATTATTATAATGTCGTCGGCTTACCGATTAATCCAATCAGCCGTCGTCTCGATACGCTGGGAATCAAACCGATGTTTGCGTAATTCCTCGTCAGAAAGGTCGGATGTAGTGATTGAATGGCCGAAGGATATGGTTCAACTCAAAGGGTTGGCACAGGCGACGACGGTTGAGTTGTTGGCGTGTCTCGTTCGAAGCGGCACCCGGAACCGGGGACCGCTCGAAATCGCGGAAGAACTGCTCGACATCTACCCGTCCTTGATCGAACTCGAGGCGGCGGGTGTCGGCGGGCTCGAGAAAGCACCCGGTGTCGGAAAAGCCAAAGCGTTACAAATCATGGCCGGACTTGAGCTCGGACGCCGGCTCGTCACCGAACCGAAGTGGGTTCGCCCGGTCGTTCGTTCTCCGGATGATGCGGCAGAATTATTGATGGAGGAGATGCGCCTGTACCAACAGGAACATTTCATCTGTCTGTATTTGAACACGAAAAACGAAGTCATTTCCAAAAAGACGCTGTTTATCGGCGGTCTCAATACGTCGATCGTCCATCCCCGCGATATTTTCCGCGAAGCCATCCGCTGTTCGGCAGCAAGCTTCATTGCCGTCCATAATCATCCATCGGGTGACCCGACACCAAGCCGGGAAGATATCGAGGTGTCGGAGCGGATGGTCGAGGCCGGAAGATTGATCGGAATCAGCTGCATCGATCACCTCGTCATCGGGCATGGACAATTTATTAGTATGAAACAGCGGGGATTTATGTAAGAATAACGTCTGAGGGGGAAGTCTGTTTCCCGACCTCAGGCGTTTTTTCTTATGAATCAATAAATGAACTGTAAACAAGCTGTAACGTTTTAACGCTTTCCAAGGAAGGCTTTTCCGTTATAATTAGTGAAGTGTATTCTCAGAGAGGGGTTTTTTGAATAATGTTTGGATCATTTAGCCGTGAAATCGGCATTGACTTAGGTACGGCAAACACGCTCGTTTATGTGAAGGGGCAAGGAATCGTCGTGCGCGAACCTTCCGTTGTCGCATTCCGTACGGATACAGGAAAGATTGAAGCAGTTGGTAATGCTGCGAAGAACATGATTGGACGGACACCGGGGAACGTGACGGCACGACGCCCGATGAAAGATGGGGTTATCGCCGATTATGAAACAACGGCTACGATGATCAAATACTTCATGGACCAAGCAACAAAGAAAAAAGGATTGTTCTCATCAAAAACGAACGTCATGATCTGTGTACCAAGCGGTATCACATCGGTCGAAAAACGGGCGGTTGAAGATGCAGCGAAACTTGCTGGAGCGCGTGAAGCGTATACGATCGAAGAACCGTTCGCAGCAGCAATCGGAGCCGGTCTCCCGGTTTCAGAACCAACAGGATCCATGGTCGTCGACATCGGTGGCGGTACAACAGAAGTCGCTGTCATCTCACTTGGTGGGATCGTGACGAGCCAATCGATTCGTGTCGGTGGAGATGAGATGGACGAGTCGATCATTCGTTACATCAAATCAAAATACAACCTGATGATCGGAGAGCGGACGGCAGAGACGTTGAAAATGACGATCGGTTATGCCCGCATCGATGAAGAGTCAGAAAACGAAACGATGGAAATTCGTGGACGTGACCTTGTCACAGGACTTCCGAAGCAGATTGAAGTGACAAGTGCAGAAATTTGCGACGCCTTATCCGATACGGTGGATGCGATTTTAGCAGGCGTCAAACATACGCTGGAACAGACACCGCCGGAATTGTCAGCGGATGTCATGGATCGCGGAATCGTCTTGACAGGTGGCGGTGCCCTCTTGAAAAACTTGGATTCAGTCATTGAAGACGAGACACGCATCTTGACACTCGTTGCGGAAAACGCACTCGACTGTGTTGCAATCGGTACAGGTAAATCACTGGAGATGATGAATGTATTGCGTTCGAAATCAGGCATCTCACAAAAAAGATAAGGACGGGATGAGCGATGAAGCGATTTTTAAATAATCGAAAACTGCTCATCACACTCCTTAGTTTTCTCCTTTTGGTGATTTTAATCGGGATTTCGCTTCAGGGACGTAACCAAACCCACTGGTATCAAAGTTTTGTCCGCGATACGGTGGGGGTCGGGCAACGTCTGTTTGCGACACCGATTGGCTGGATTGATGATACGGTCACTTCGGTTAAAGAAGTGCGCGATGTGTATAAGGAAAATGAGTATTTAAAATCACGACTGGGGGACTATGCGGGAAATTCCGTCAAGGTCCGCGACTTGGAACGTGAAAATGAAGAATTAAAAGACATGTTGAACTTAAAAGGTTCGATTCGTGACTATACATTACTTCCGGCAGAAATGATCGGTCGGACGTCATCCGAATGGCAACGATTCGTCACGGTCAACATCGGAAAAGAACAAGGTGTCAAAGCCGATATGGCAGTTGTGACAGCAGACGGACTGATCGGCCGCGTCATTCAGACGAGTGCCTACACGTCGCTCGTGCAACTACTGTCTGATACAAGCCGGACGAACAATGTCTCCGCGGTTGCGGATGATACAAAAGGCAAAGGGGTATTCGGAACGATCGAAGGATTTGATGAAGAAACGAATCTGTTGAAGTTCACGAAGATTCCAAACGATGCCAAATTAAAAAAAGGTCAGACGGTGACGACTTCGGGACTTGGTGGTAAATATCCAAGCGGAATCGTTGTTGGGAAGATCGAACAGGTGAAATCGGATCAATACGGTGCTTCGAAAATTGCATACGTCAAACCGGCAGCAGACTTCGAACAGTTTGGTCACGTTTTCGTGATTCAACGCGAAGCGAAGGAACCTTTCGCTGAGACCGACAAGGGAGGGGACACTAGTGAATAACATCAAGTTGTTTTTCGCCGTGTTCCTTCTTTTTATCTTGGAAGGGACGCTGTTTGCGGGTCCGCTCGGAGACGGTTCTCCGTATGCCGTGCACGTGACGCTGATTGCGCTGATGTTCTTGGGACGATACGGCAGAATCGAACAGGCACTTGGTTTTGGTCTGTTATTTGGTCTGTTGTATGATTTCGTCTACTCGGATATCATCGGAATTTATTTATTTGCACTATCAGCCATTCCGCTTTTTAGTAGCTTCGTGCTAAAATATGTAAAGGAGAACGTATTAACGATTATCGTCACCTTTACGTTCAGCGCTATTTTGTTTGAACTGGATATCTATTTCTTTACGGCTTCGGTCGTCGGTGTCGAGGTTCCCTTCAAGGAGCTGGCGACACAAATCATTCCAAGGAGTCTCATTGCCCAGTTGATTGGAATCATCGTGTTGTATTATCCGATGACGCGTCTGGTGCAATCCACATTTGATGAGAAAAGAGGATGAGTCATGATTGAGCGTAAGCGTTATGTAACGATGAAAGGTCATCGTGGTGGCCTCGCCGTCTATGTAAATGAAAGGTGCAGTGTGGATGAATTTCTTGACGATTTAGAATTGACGCTTGCCGACAAATCCGTCGAGAACGGACGCGCCGTGCCGATTACCTTCTTCTTCGGTCGACGGTATGTCGACGAAGGCGTTGTGACGGCCGTCGAATCCATTGTTGCGCGTCATGATTCATTTTCGTTTAACGGTTATGACAGTGATTGTCTGACCAAGGATGAAGCGAAGGCGCTCTACGGCGAACGAACGTTTCATTACTTTGGCGGAACCGCCCGCAGCGGTCATGTCGTCGATGTCGAAGGATCAATCGTCGTCATCGGTGACATCAATCCGGGTGCCGTCGTACATGCGACCGGCAGTATTTATTGTCTCGGCGCGTTACGGGGAACCGTTCACGCAGGGAAAGGCGGAAATCAGCAAGCGGTGATTGCCGCAAGTATCTTACAACCCAAATGGATTTCCATTTCCGACTTCGTCTATGAAGATCCGGATGATGCGCCGGTAAAAGCGCTAGAAATGGGTTGTGCTTTTGTAGGAGACACCGGGGTTGAATTTTCCCGTCTTCAGACCGTTCCGCTTGCGCGGATGGATCAGTTTGCGATTGATAGTGAAAGAGGGTGACAGATATGGAACAAGTGAAAGAACAGGTACATAGAGATGCGGCGACGCATGTGGGTCGTGCCATCGTCGTCACATCTGGTAAAGGTGGCGTCGGTAAAACGACGACGACGGCGAACATCGGTACAGCGCTTGCGCTGATGGGACATTCGGTTTGCCTTGTCGATACAGATATCGGTCTTCGGAATCTGGATATCGTACTCGGACTGGATAACCGCAGTATCTATAACATTGTTGACGTCGTGACAGGACAATGTAAATTGCATCAAGCCCTCGTTCGTGATAAACGTTTTGAAGAGATGTACCTGTTACCTGCTGCCCAGTCCAAGGATAAGTCATCCGTCACACCGGAACAGGTAAAGGCGATCATTGATACATTGAAGTTAGAGTATGATTTTGTCCTGATTGATTGCCCGGCCGGCATCGAGCAAGGATTCATGAATGCGATCGCGGGAGCGGATGAAGCCGTCATCGTCACGACGCCGGAAAAAGCAGCGGTTCAGGATGCAGACCGGATCATCGGGATGCTCGAACGATCAGAGCGGAAAATCGTTCCGAAACTGGTGGTCAACCGGGTTCGTTCACACATGATGGCGTCCGGCGACATGCTCGACATTGATGAAATCATGCGTATTTTATCGATTGACCTCCTCGGATTGATCGTTGATGACGAAGAAGTCATTGCCGCATCACACCGCGGTGTACCGGTGACGATGAATCCGGATAATCGGGCAGGTCTCGGTTACCGGAACATCACCCGCCGGATTCTTGGAGAATCGGTACCGCTGCTTGATATCATGGAGCAGCCTCAAAAAGGATTTTTCGTTAAACTGAAAAAAATGCTTGGCATGAAATAAGAAGGGGAAAATAGACTAGAAGGGCTTTTATGCTTCTAGTCTATTTTTCATGGAGGAATCGAGATGAAATGGATTAGTGAACAAACCCCGTCCTTGGAACGGGTCGCCTTAGTGGAAGGCGGGCGTGTCGTCGAATACCATGAACGGATGCGCGATGAGATCCGCGTCGGGACGTTGCTTCACGCAAAGGTCGACCGGTTACATCCGACGCTCGGTGCGGCGTTCTTAGTGGCGACTGACGGCACCCCGCTTTATTTACCGATCAATGAGACGCTGGAAGCCTTGCGGCGTTATCCGGACGTGCCGACGATCGGACAGGCGGTTCAGGTCGGACAGACACTACTCGTCCAAGTCGTCAAAGAAGGAGCGGCACCAAAACAACATAAGGTGACACAAAACATCACCTATGGCGGACGTTTTCTTGTCTACTTCCCATACGGGCGGCGTGTCCGTTTCAGCCGGAAGCTGGATGTAGTCGTCCAGCAGCAGTTGGCGAAACGAGTGACACTGGATGAGACGGAAGGCCTTCTCTACCGGACGGAATCGGCACAAGCGGAAGGGACGGTCCTTGAAGCCGAACTGAAACAGTTGCGTGCGCGTCACGGGAAGATGGTCGAGCAGATGACGCTTGAGCAGGATGAGTCGTTGATCGTGCAGGAAGCAAAACGGCTGGCACATGTCGAAGAAGCGCTCGTGACGAGCCGGATCGATAAGGAACGGCTCGAACAGATGGGCTTGCGTGTCGAACGGCCGGTCATGAAAGGACGTCTCCCGGCGATGGAGCAAGTCGACCGGGCGATTGACAAGGCGTTGGATAAAGTCGTGTGGTTAGAGGGCGGCGCTTACCTGCTGATTGAAGAAGTGGAGACGATGACGGTCATCGACATCAACAGCGGCAAGACGATTTCCGTCAAGGAACAAAAACGGACGTTTGATCAAATTAACGAAGCAGCAGCGGTGGAAATCATGCGTCAACTGCGTCTGCGGAACATCAGCGGCATGATTGCCGTCGATTTCCTGCGGGGGTCGAGTAAAGGACAGACCCGTGTGACGCAACTGTTAAAAGAACGGGCGGCGCATGAGTCGAAACAGATTGAAATCCATGGATTTACGAAGATGGGATTATGTGAGCTGACACGGCAACGCCATGGGAAGTCCTTACTCGAACGATCGCTCGAGCAAGGAAAACCGTCCCGGATTGCGATTCACCGGCAACTCGAACCGAAGCTGCTCGAAATTGCGACCTATGCAGAAGCCGCCGTCGTACGGGCACCACTCGATTCGCTCAGTCCACTTTTCCTTCAAGAAAGTCCGGTCGAACTTGTGCTTGTGGAAGGGGAAACGGGTATTTTGTTTACAGGCACAAAAGCCGACTGTGACGATTTCGTCAAAAGACAATCAGAATCCTGACAGAACGTTATTGACAACAGTCAACATCGTTTGGTATTCTGAATAACGTTAGTTCGTTTGGAAGCACCCAAATGACTACAACCGCACAGACCGGGTCATAAAGCATCCGCTGCCCGTGATGGCGAGTCTGAGTTCCTAAGAGGAGGTGCACGTAATGTACGCAATTATTAAAACTGGTGGTAAACAAGTTAAAGTCGAAGCTGGCCAAGAAATCTACGTTGAGAAATTAAACGCAGACGTCGACAGCACAGTAGAATTCGGTGAAGTCTTGATCCTTGGTGGTGACGATGTTAAAGTCGGCGCTCCACTCGTAGAAGGTGCGAAGGTCGTAGCAACGGTCATCAAACACGCTCGCGCGAAAAAGATCACTGTCTTCAAAATGAAAGCTAAAAAGAACTACCGTCGTAAGCAAGGTCACCGTCAACCTTACACGAAGGTCCGCATCGAGAAAATCGAAGCGTAAGCCATGATACGTGTCAAGATTCGACGAGATGAAGCGGAGTTAATCCGCTCCATCGAAGTGACAGGACATGCCGAATTTGCTGAGCCTGGTTTGGATTTAGTCTGTGCCGGCACATCAAGTGTGATTTTCGGGGCATACAATGCCATCGAATCACTCCTCGGGCAGGTCCTGCTCCTTGAAATGGCAGAACAACAAGAAGGTGGCTACTTTTATGTAGAACCGTATGCTGATTTAGCACCGGAAATCAGCGAACGCACCCAATTGTTACTGGAAGCGACATTGGTCCAACTCGGAACCATCGCTGAAAGTTACGGTGAGTATATCCAACTTGAACAAATATAGGAGGTGGATTCCACATGTTGAAACTTAATCTTCAGTTCTTCGCATCGAAAAAAGGGGTAGGTTCGACAAAGAACGGTCGTGACTCGCAATCGAAACGCCTTGGGGCGAAACGTGCAGACGGTCAAACTGTTTCTGCTGGTTCAATCCTCTACCGCCAACGCGGTACGAAGATTCACCCAGGTATGAACGTCGGACGTGGTGGCGATGATACACTTTTCGCAACTGCAACTGGTGTCGTTCGTTTCGAACGTCTCGGACGCGACAAAAAACAAGTCAGCGTTTACCCAGCATAAGTGATCGATGAAGCAGACTCTAGCCACTTTCAGGGGTTAGGGTCTGTTTTTTTTAGGAGGGAACGACTGATGAAGGATGAGCAGGTACTGGATCTTTTGAAGTCACTTCGTCACGAATGGTTGAATCGATTGCAACTCGTTCGTTCATATAGCGCGATGGGTGACGAGGCGGCTGTTGAATCGATCTGTTCAGTCTACCGGGAGCAAGCGTCACGAGAAGGGCGACTCTCCTTGATTGAATTGCCGAAAACAGCGCTCACACTGCAACGAGCGGATTGGACAGGTTTAACTGTCGAATATGATGTGATTGAGAAACCAAAGCAGATCGATGATTCGCGTCTTGCGACCGTCATTGAAGCTGCGCTTGACATGATAGAAGTGGGAAATGGAGAAGTATCCGTAACCTTTCATGAGGGCGTGACCATCGAGATCTATCGGGATCTACTAGATATGTCGCGCCTTAAAGATCTAGTGACGCCGATGGAGATCGAGTCACAGACGGAACATGAGTGTGTGATCGAAATCGAAAGTCTTCCTGTAGAGGAAGAACAGTAATAGGAGGGATCTGACATGTTTGTCGATCAGGTAAATATTTATGTAAAAGCAGGAGATGGAGGACGCGGACAAGTTGCGTTCCGTCGCGAAAAATATGTTCCAGACGGTGGTCCTGCCGGAGGAGATGGCGGGCATGGTGCTCACGTCGTTCTCGAAGTGGATGAAGGACTCCGGACCTTGATGGATTTCCGTTACAAACGTCACTTCAAAGCCGTCCAAGGTGAAAACGGGATGTCGAAAGGAATGCACGGTCGTAAAGCCGAGCATCTCGTCGTCAAGGTTCCACCAGGTACGGTCGTGTATGATGACGATACGGATGCAGTCATCGCCGATCTCGTCCACCACGGGCAACAAGCAATCGTCGCAAAAGGTGGACGCGGAGGACGTGGGAACTCACGTTTCGCGACACCAGCCAACCCGGCTCCGGAACACGCGGAAAACGGGGAACCAGGTGAAGAGAAGTACTTGAAACTCGAATTGAAAATGCTCGCGGATGTCGGACTCGTCGGATTCCCGAGTGTCGGGAAATCAACGATGCTTTCGATCGTCTCAGCGGCGCGCCCGAAAATCGGAGCGTATCACTTCACGACAATCACACCAAACATCGGAGTAGTCGAAACGGAAGACAGCCGGAGCTTCGTCATGGCCGATCTACCGGGTCTGATTGAAGGCGCAAGCGAAGGGGTTGGTCTTGGTCACCAATTCTTACGTCACGTCGAACGGACAAAAGTCATCGTCCATGTCATCGATATGAGCGGGATGGAAGGACGCGATCCGATTGACGATTACAACATCATCAATAAGGAGCTTGCCGACTATAACCTGCGTTTGACAGAACGACCACAAGTCGTCGTCGCAAACAAAATGGATATGCCGGATGCAGAAGCCAATCTGGAAGCCTTCAAGGAAGCATTCCCGGACTTGGAAGTATTCGCGATTTCAGCTGCGACGCGTCAAGGGTTACGGGACCTCTTATTCCGGATTGCAGATCTTGTGGATGCGACGCCTGAATTCGGTCTGGAAGAGCTGGAAGAGAAAACAGCGACACCACGTGTCGTCTACGGATATGAAGCGCCGGAAGCTGGATTTACGATTTCGAAAGATGAAGATGATTGCTTCGTCATCAAAGGACCACGGATTGAGAAACTGTTTACGATGACAAACTTCATGCGTGAAGAGTCGATCAAACGTTTTGCGCGGACGTTGCGTCAAATGGGTGTCGACGAAGAGCTTCGTAAAATGGGTGCGATTGACGGCGACGTCGTTCGAATCCGTGACTTCGAATTCGAATTCATCGAGTCGTCGTTCTAATCGAAACGGTCAAACAAGATTATTTGAGAAATGGAGTGTGAGAGCATCGTGGACCCACTTCCCGCGATTCAGTTCATCTGGTTCTTCGTCTTACTAGTTATTTCAGCATTCTTTTCGTCTTCTGAAACAGCCTTATCTAGTGCGAATCGGTTACGGATCTTACATCAGTCGGAAGAGGGCAATGCACGTGCGTCACAAGCACTCCGTCTGTTACAACGTTATGAGGAGACGCTCACCGCCATCCTGATCGGAAATACACTGTCGAATCTAGGTGTAGCGATGATCGGCGGATGGTTGGCGATGTCCTTGTCGACGGATTTGTTGATGCAAATCAGCATCATTTTCCTGACGTTTTTGTTCATATTGTTATTTGGAGAGTTAATTCCTAAATCGTATGCACGAGAACATGCGGAAACGTATGTATTTTGGATCAGCAGTCCGCTTCATCTCTGTTTGGTCGTCTTCAAACCCTTCATTTTTGTATTCCTGAAGTTACGACAAGCAGCATTAGTGCTGATTGGTGCCGATCCGAAAGGACCACTCGTCACGGAACAAGAACTCCGTGCGCTCGTTGATATCAGTGAAGAAGAAGGGATTATGAATCAAGCCAGTGCCGAAATCGTTCATCGTGCTGTCGATTTCAAGAATGTCACGGTCGAGGAAGCGTTGACACCGCGAACGGACATTCAGGCGATCGATATTGATGCGAGTTTTGATGACATCTTACAGGAAGTTCAAAAGGGCGGCTTTTCGCGCTTGCCGGTCTATAAAGATTCCATCGATCACATCATCGGTGTCTTATCCGAACGCGATTTTTTACGTGAATTCGTAAAAAACGGGCGAGTGGAGATTCGAGAGCTGATTCGGCCTGTCTCATTTGTCGTTCCACAAACGCATATCATGGATCTTTTGCCCGAGTTGAAGGTAAAGCAGTCCCATATGGCGGTTGTACTGGACGAGTTTGGCGGAACGGCCGGACTCATCACGCTCGAGGATATCCTCGAAGAGCTGGTTGGTGAAATTTGGGACGAACACGATGAATCCCTTGAGTACACGAAACAAGTCGGAACGAATCGTTATGAATGTCTCGCTGAATATGATATTGAAGACTTTTGTCATCAATTTGGTCTGACGATGCCGGAAACAGAAGCGCAATCACTTGGCGGATGGATTATGGAAGATGTCGGTCATATTCCGGAAGAGGGAACGCAGATGGTTTATCGACAAGTCACCTTGACTGTCTTACACGTCGAGAATCGTCGTGTTCGAACGGTCTTGGCAACATTTTTGGATGAACCACCTGTTGAGCCGATCGATGAGTCCGTCTAATTGAAACCATAAAAAAGGTCCATTCCGTAAAAAACGGGATGGACCTTTTTTGATATGCGCATTTGCACGGAATACATGAACTAAGATCAGACATCCAGTTCTGAAACGAGGATACCTAACCGGTCAAGGGCTTCAATCGCTGCGTCCAAAGCTTCTTCATTGTCGGCTTCGAGTGTATGGATATGGACACCATCTGTCAGGCTGGACAAGGGGGTAGCCTGTGTTTCTTCGAGCCGCTCAATCAAGGCGCGGACATCTCGCCGGCTTCTCAACATCAATTCACCTGTCAAAAACCCGTACACCGGATGTTCGACGATGACATCTCGCAAAATGACCCCTTCATCAACGATGGCATCACATTCGGCTTTTAATTGATCGTAACCGTGACGGCAGACGACTTTTCGAATCCGACGGGTTCCGTCGAGCGCCGGATCATTTAATAAGTATCCTCTGGCGGTCGCGACGACCGGATATCCTTTTGCTTTTAACAACGATAAGTCTTGGACGATGACCTGACGACTCACCCCTGCTTGCTTCGCAAGTTGTGTACCGGTAACCGGACGATCGTTTTCTTGGATCATCCGCAGTAATCCTTGCCGGCGTTCTTCTCCGGACTGTCTTCTTTCCATGACGACTCCTGCCTTTCTCTTAATCTGATTCCTCCAGTGAACAAAGTACAGCGATACACTGATTGACTTCTTCGGTAGTGGTAGTGCGGCCAAAGCTCAGACGAATGAGTCCATGCGCGGCCGAATCTTCGTACCCGATCGCACGTAACGTCGCATTTGGACCATTTTCACCTGCCCGACAAGCGCTTCCTGCCGAGACGGCAATGCCGGCACGGTTCAGGGCAAGAAGGACGAATTGACCATCCCGTTGTTTTGTCCGGATGGCGCAAATCGAGTCGAGTTGCTGAGGCGATTCAATGATTTGATACCGAGTAGATGGAAGTCTTTTTTTTAGCATACCACGAAATCTTTTACTCGATGCCTGGATCTTCTGATTTTCATCGCGGTAACGCTGACACGCCATCAAGAATGCGGCGATCCCGGGGACGTCGACCGTGCCGGGACGAATCCCGAACTCATGATGGGATTCGTAATACGGACTGAATAACGGGCGCCGCAAGTAGACGGCGCCAAGACCTTTTGGACCGTAGACTTTATGACTGCTGATCGTATAGGCGTCGACATCTTTTAAACAGACGGGTTGCTTTAAAAATCCCTGAACTCCGTCACAATGAACCAAAATATTGTTTTGCCGACAAAATGCAGCGATCTCGGCGACCGGAAACACAAAACCGGTGTCGGAATTGACGTGTTGGACGGAGACGACACCGATGTCGTCCGTACAGGCCTCACGAAAGGCGTTCCAGTCAAATTCTCCTGTCGGTAACAAATTGATCGTCACCGTTTGACGGGCCAATCGTTTCAAGGGGAGCAGGACGGAATCGTGTTCCGAAGCAAGTGTCAAGACAGTTGTCTTCTTACTTTGACGAAGCAAATGGCTGAGCGCGATATAGTTTGCTTCTGAACCACTGCCGGTAAATAAGATATTTCCTTCGGTCAATTGGAGCCAATCGAGCAGTTGAGCACGGGCTTGATTTAATAATCGGAGAGCATCGTCCCCCGCGTCATGAAGTGAAGAACTGTTGCCATAGGCGGTTTCTGCCGTTCTTTTGTATTGCTCTAACGCATCCGGATGGATGGGGGTCGTTGCAGCATGATCCAAATAAATCATCAGTTATCGTATCCTTTCATCTTGTCACTCAGCTAAAAATATGCCAAACTTATTGTCAAGTCAATAGTAAACAAATAATACAGAGGTGTAAAACAAATGTCTTTACATAAAGAAGTTGAAGTGGACTTATTAATTATCGGCACAGGACTGGCGGCAGTTTCGGTTGCCTTACATGTCCCGGCGTCCATGAACGTCCTGCTCGTCTCAAAAGGAAAGAAGACCGAGACAAACTCGATGCGGGCACAAGGAGGCATTGCGTCCGCCTATCTGGAACAGACTCCTTTCTCCCATCAAGCGGATACGATCCAAGCGGCAAAAGGACACACCGACGAGGAGATGATTACGTTCATTACAGAAGCCGGCCGGCATGTCATCACCGAACTGGAATCGTTTGGCGTGACCTTTGATCGGGACGCATCTGGACACTATGCACTCGGACGGGAAGGCGCCCACAGCCTGCCGCGGATTTTCCACAGCGGCGGCGATCAAACGGGTGAACGGATGATGACACAATTGTTGCAACAACTGCAGCACCCGATTTTGGAGGAGACAGTGGTGACGGAGCTGTTGATGAACGGTCAACAGGTTGTCGGAGCTGTTGGATACCAAGGCGAAAATCCGATGCGGATTTCCGCTCGAGCTGTAGTTCTGGCGACGGGAGGGATCGGCGGCTTGTTTCTGACGTCGACGAACGATCCGAGTCTGACCGGAGACGGTTTAGCACTTGCCAGTCAAGCGGGAGCCGAACTGGGCGACTTAGGATACATTCAGCACCATCCTACGGTCCTCGTCCATAACGGTAAAAGCCAAGGGTTGATCACAGAAGCCTTGCGGGGAGCCGGGGCTTATTTGATGACAGCAGACGGTCGACGATTGATGGCTGACCATCCGCAAGGTGACTTAGCGGCACGGGACGAGGTGGCTGCCGTCATTACTGCAACGAGAAAAAACAAGCCGGTGTATTTGAATACGACCATGGTTCAGACGCTCGATCAACGATTCCCGACGTTTGTTAAAAAATGTGAATCATTGAACATATCGCCCGATCTCGTCGAAGTGACGACAGGTGTTCATTTCTTGATGGGGGGAATCAAGACGGATCAAGCAGGACGGACGACGGTGCCCGGCTTGTATGCGGTCGGGGAGACAGCCTCGACCGGTCTGCACGGAAAAAACCGTCTCGCTTCGAACTCGCTTCTCGAGTGTTTTGTGGTAGGGAAACAACTGGCTCAGCAGCTTCAGCTACCGGAGCGACAACCATTGCCGAACAGACGTGTACAGGACGACGAAACCCATGCTGTCGAATCCTTGCTGACTGAGGTTCTGCAGGTAGAGTTGCATGAAAAATTGCTCGAGGATGCCCTGCGAACAATCGAGCTGTCGTCAGACGGTCAGCGGACAGGACGGCAAGCAGAAATCAATCAGTTAAAAACGAGGACGGCCCGGTTGTTGTTAGAAGGGGCGATCCGACGCGTAAAAGGAGAACAAGTACATGAACAAATGGTTACTGCGGCAACAACTTGAAGGATTTTTAACGGAAGACATCGGTCATCAAGATGTGACCAGTGAAGTGTGTCTGACCGGAAACGAGCAGGGGGTCGGACGATTCATCGCTAAAGAATCCGGCGTCTTTTGCGGCGAGCTCGTTTTAACCGAACTTGCAGCGTTGCTCGGAGTGGAGCAGGAGCTTTTAGTCAAGGATGGACAAGCGATTGAACAGGGACAAGTCCTTGCCCGGTGGTCCGGACATTTGCGATCGATTTTGACAGGCGAACGGGTCGCCTTGAATCTGATTCAACGCACATCAGGAATTGCGACGCTGACACATCAGGCGGTTCGACAAGCGGCGGGAAACGTTCGGATCTCAGACACCCGGAAGACGACACCCGGATTGCGGATGCTTGAGAAACATGCCGTCCGGATCGGTGGAGGATTTAACCACCGAGGGCGCCTCGATGACGCAGTCATGATTAAGGACAATCACATCACGGTCGCCGGATCGATTACGGCAGCCGTGGAACGGGCGAAACGACAGATTGGTCATACGACACCAATCGAGGTCGAGGTCGAGACAGCGGATGAAGTCGAAGAAGCAGTGGCGGCAAACGTGGATATCATCATGCTCGACAACCGTTCGCCGGAAGAGGTCAAGGTGTTACGGCAACGCATACCGGCTCACATCACCGTCGAATTGTCGGGTGGGATTACCCTCGACACGTTACCTGCTTATTGTCAGACCGGTGCCGATTACATCTCGCTTGGTGCGTTGACGCATTCAGCGCCCGCACTGGATATCAGTATGAAAATCGTAGGAGGAAAAAAAGATGAAGCTTGATTTGTTTACCGATAACGGCATTCCGAAAACGTATTTGGCAAAATCAGATGCAGAGCTGATTGCTGTGATTGAAGGTGTGAAATCCCGCATGGGCAGTCGATTATTTTTACCGGCCCATCATTATCAAAAAGATGAAGTCGTCCAGTTTGCCGATGCGACAGGAGATTCGCTTCAGCTCGCGCAAATCGCGAAAAAGATGACAGCGGCGGAGTATACCGTGTTTTGCGGCGTTCATTTCATGGCGGAGACGGCAGATATGCTGACCGCGAGTGACCACACGGTCGTCTTGCCGGATATGCGGGCCGGATGTTCGATGGCCGACATGGCAAATGGTTTTCAGACGGAACGTGCCTATGAGATTTTATCGGAGCGTCTCAAACGTTCCATTCTCCCGTTGACGTATGTCAATTCAACGGCGGAAATCAAAGCGTTTGTAGGTCGCCACGGTGGCGCGACCGTCACTTCGTCCAATGCCGTCCGGATGGTCGAATGGGCGCTTGCGGAACGAGAGATTTTGTTTTTCCTGCCGGATCAACATCTGGGCCGGAACACGGCGCATGCACTGGGCGTTCCGCTTGAACAGATGGCGGTCTGGGATCCGATTGCGGATGAGCTGTTGTTTGACGGTGCAGATGACGAGATTCGGGTCATCCTTTGGAAGGGTCATTGTTCGGTCCATGAAAAGTTCACCGTCGGTCAAATCGAGCAATTCCGGAAGGCAGAACCCGACCGGACGATTCTCGTCCATCCGGAATGTTCGTTTGAAGTCGTCGCGGCTTCTGATTTGAACGGTTCGACAGCGTACATCATTCAGCAGATTGAACAGGCAGAACCGGGAACGAAATGGGCGATCGGAACAGAAATGAATCTGGTACAACGCTTGGCAAAAGATCATCCGGAGCTCGATATCGTCTCGTTGAATCCCTTCATGTGTCCGTGCCTGACGATGAACCGGATTGATTTACCGCACCTTGCATGGTCACTTGTTCAGATCGAAGCAGGAGAGCCGGTCAACATCATCACGGTGGATTTGGAGACGACCCGGTATGCGGTCCTCGCGCTTGAGCGGATGCTCGAACGTTCTTAAAATCAAGTCATATAAAAGTCGTTTTAGACAGGCGAGGATGGTAGATTTAAAATCTGCCATCCTCGCCTTTTCATATGACTATTTAGATTGCCCGATTGCTACGTTTACGGAATTACATTTTGAAGAGCTTCCTCGTTATATGCTACAATAACACGAGAGTTTGTTAATGGATGGGAGCGTTCTAAAGTGATAGAATTCGTACGCGGCGAAGTCGCTTATGTCTGTGCGGAATTCGTGACGATCGAGGTCGGGGGGATTGGCTACAAAATCGTAGCACCGAACCCGTTTTTTTATCGGACCGGAGACGAACAGGTTATCGTATATACGTATCATTATGTCAGAGAAGATCAAGAAGTATTGTTCGGATTCCGTTCCCGACGCGAGCGGGCACTGTTCACGAAATTACTCGGTGTGACCGGCATTGGTCCAAAAGGGTCACTTGCCATCGTGGCATCCGGTGACGTGGACGCACTCGTTGAAGCGATTGAACAGGAAAAGGAAAGTTATTTGATTAAGTTCCCGGGTGTCGGTAAAAAGACAGCGAAACAGATGACCCTTGATTTAAAAGGCAAATTGGCTGAATTGGCACCGGATTATATCCCGAGCGAAGGTTTGTTTGCGCAAGGAAACGCCGAGCTGAACGAAGCATGCGAAGCCTTGACGGCACTCGGTTACAGCGACCGGGAAGTCGAAAAGGTCAAAAAGGCGCTCCAAGGCGAAGTACTGTCCACCGACCAATATGTGAAACGGGCGTTGCAGCTGTTATTGAATGTGAGGTGAGGATATGGAAGAGCGTATTTTGTCAGAATCTGCCCACGCAGAAGATCAAGAAGAGTGGAGTTTGCGTCCGCAGACGCTGGATCAGTACATCGGTCAAGAAAAGGCGAAGGGCAATTTGAGTGTCTTCATCCAAGCGGCAAAAATCCGTCAGGAAACGCTGGATCACGTGTTGTTATATGGTCCGCCGGGACTTGGGAAGACGACGCTTGCGACCATCATCGCCAATGAGATGGGTGTCGGGATCAAGACGACAGCCGGACCGGCGATTGAGCGTCCGGGAGATTTGGCAGCCATTCTCTCCTCGCTTGAACCGGGAGATGTCTTGTTCATCGATGAGATTCACCGTCTGAGCCGCTCGATTGAAGAAATTTTATATCCGGCGATGGAAGACTACTGTCTCGACATCGTCATCGGTCAAGGTGAACTGGCACGAAGCGTCCGGATTGATTTACCACCGTTTACGCTCGTCGGCGCAACGACGCGGGCCGGTATGTTGTCGGCACCGCTGCGTGACCGTTTCGGTGTGACGCTGAAACTCGAGTATTATACGATGCCGGAATTGTCAGCCATCGTCACGCGGACGTCCCGCTTGTTTGGTTTTGAAGCGGACCGGATGGCAGCAGAAGCGATTGCACTCCGCTCACGTGGGACACCCCGTGTCGCGAACCGTCTTTTACGGCGGGTCCGTGATTTTGCTCAGGTCGCTCATCAAACCGCAATTGACGCGACACTTGCAACGAGTGCGCTTGATCGCCTGCATGTCGACGCGCTCGGACTTGATGATGTTGATCACCGGTTATTACGTTCGCTTGCCGAACGGTTTGCAGGTGGTCCGGTGGGTCTTGAGACGATTGCTGCGACAATCGGTGAGGATGCGCAGACGATTGAAGACGTCTACGAACCGTATTTGCTTCAACAGGGATTTTTACAACGGACACCACGCGGACGTGTCTTGACGCCGTTTGCACGGCAACATTTAGGATTGAAAGAAGGAAATTAAAGATGGATGTAAATTTATTTGATTTTCATTTACCAGAAGAACAGATTGCCCAAGTCCCGTTGCTCGACCGGACCAGTTCGAAATTGATGGTCATCAACCGGGAGACGGGGGCTCTCCGTCATGAGAAGTTCCATGATATCGTGTCACACTTCAACGCCGGAGATACGCTTGTCATCAACGATACAAAAGTCTTGCCGGCCCGTTTGTTCGGCGTCAAGGAAGAGACGGGTGGTAAAATTGAACTGTTGTTGCTCAAACAGACGAGTGATGATGTCTGGGAGACCCTCGCGAAACCGGCAAAACGAGTCAAACCGGGAACCGTGCTGTCATTTGGCGACGGTTTACTGCGGGCAGAATGTATGGAAGCCCTCGAGGACGGCGGACGGATCTTGAAGTTTTCCTATACAGGGATCTTTTACGAAGTACTCGATCAGTTGGGAACGATGCCGTTGCCACCGTACATCCATGAACAATTGGAAGACCAGGACCGTTATCAGACGGTCTATGCCCGGGAACGGGGGAGTGCAGCAGCCCCGACAGCAGGACTTCACTTTACGCCGGAATTGTTGCAAGCGTTGACGGACAAAGGGGTCAAGCTCGCGCCATTAACCCTGCACGTCGGACTCGGCACGTTCCGACCGGTTTCGGTCGATGATGTCGACAGCCACAAGATGCACAGTGAATACTATGAGTTGCCGGAATCGTCGGCACAAATTTTACGGGACACCCGTAAGAACGGCGGCCGGATCATCGCTGTCGGAACGACATCGACGCGGACACTCGAGACCGTCATTCGGGATCATGGTGATTTCGTCGAAGCCTCCGGTTGGACGGATATTTTCATCTATCCCGGTCAAGAGATCAAAGGAATTGACGGATTGATCACGAACTTCCACTTACCCAAGTCGACATTGATCATGCTCGTATCCGCGTTGTCGACACGCGAACACATCTTACATGCTTATGAAGAAGCCGTTGCGCAAGGATACCGATTCTTTAGTTTCGGAGACGCAATGTTCTTAACGAGAGAGGAATTAAACCGATGACAAAACATGCTGTAACTTACGAACACATCAAAACCTGTAAACAATCCGGTGCGCGGTTAGGAATCGTCCATACGCCGCACGGTAGTTTCGAGACACCCGTCTTCATGCCGGTCGGAACACAAGCGACGGTCAAGACGATGGCACCGGAACAAATCAAGGATATGAATGCCAACATCATCCTTTCGAACACGTACCATCTCTGGGTCCGTCCTGGCCACGATGTCATTAAAGAAGCCGGCGGACTGCACAAATTCATGAACTGGGACGGGGCGATTTTAACCGATTCCGGTGGTTTCCAAGTCTTTTCGCTCGCCGATTTACGTAACATCACGGAAGAAGGCGTCCATTTCCGCAATCACTTGAACGGCGATAAGTTGTTCCTGTCACCGGAAAAAGCGATGGAGATTCAGAACGCCCTCGGTTCGGACATCATGATGGCGTTTGACGAATGTCCGCCGTTCCCGGCTTCTCATGAATACATGAAAGCGTCTGTCGAACGGACAAGCCGTTGGGCGGAACGTTGCCTTGCTGCACACGAACGTCCGCAAGATCAAGCGTTGTTCGGCATCATCCAAGGTGGCGAGTATGAAGATTTACGCCGTCAGAGTGCACGTGACCTCGCGTCGCTTGATTTCCCGGGCTATGCCGTTGGTGGATTGTCGGTTGGAGAACCGAAAGACGTCATGTACCGCGCACTTGATTTTACGACACCCCTCATGCCGGAAGACAAACCGCGTTACTTGATGGGAGTCGGTTCACCGGATGCCTTGATCGAAGGTGCGATTCGCGGGATTGATATGTTCGACTGTGTCTTACCGACACGGATTGCACGAAACGGGACCTTGATGACATCAAGCGGACGTCTCGTCGTCCGAAATGCCAAATATGCCCGTGATTTCCGTCCGCTCGACGAAAAATGTGATTGCTATGCGTGTAAGAATTACTCACGTGCTTACATTCACCACTTGATCCGGGCGCAAGAAACATTTGGTCTGCACCTCTGTTCGACACACAATCTTCACTTCCTCGTCAAGTTGATGGAAGGCGTTCGTCAAGCGATTCGTGAAGATCGTCTGCTTGATTTTAAAGACGAATTCTTTGAAGAATACGGCTATAATTTGCCGAACGCGAAGAATTTCTGATAAATGGTCTGACAATTCTATTCTTTTTACGGTATAATGAACGTGATTTGAATGAAAAGGAGCTGACTCAGATGCAACAATTATTGACATTCCTCCCGATGATCTTGATCTTCGTGGTGTTTTATTTCTTGTTGATTCGTCCACAGAACAAACGCCAGAAGCAAGTGCGTGAGATGCAAACCCAGTTATCACGCGGTGACTCGATCGTGACGATCGGTGGCCTTCATGGGGTCGTACAAAAAGTTGATGAGACAACGGTCACATTGAAATCGGGTAACGCGCAATTGACGTTTAACCGTAGTGCGGTCGCAGAAGTTACGAAAAAATCAACGACTGTCATGGACGACGAAATCGTCGAATAAGGCTAGAAACAGACGCTTTCCGAATTCGGGAGCGTCTTTTCTGTTTTTATACGAGAAAAACGATTGCTATAATTACCAGTTCTTATGTAAGCTAGGATAGGATAAGAAAGTTGTCTGAAAATATACTGGGATTGAGAGAAAGGACAATGTAGCATGATTAAGAAGGGAAAACTGGCCACGTTCTTTATCATCGTTGCCGCACTGCTCATACTGATCGGTACGACATCGACTTGGCTCCTGAAAGATACGAAGCTAGGTTTGGATTTAAAGGGCGGCTTTGAGGTCTTGTATGAAGTACAACCGCTGAAAGAAGGCGACGTCATCGATGCCAATGCGATGAGCGCGACGCTGACGGCAATCGAAAACCGGGTCAACGTGTTGGGTGTTTCGGAACCGGATATCCGGATCGAAGGAGACAACCGGATTCGTGTTCAATTAGCCGGCGTCAAAAACCAGAGTGAGGCACGTCAGATTTTATCTTCGACGGCTGAATTGTCGTTCCGCGACATCAACGACAAAGTGTTACTTGATGGATCGGATTTGAAGGCCAAAGGGGCGAAAGTCGGATATGATCCGCAAACCAACGCGCCGCTCGTCGAACTGACGATGAAATCAAAAGAAAAGTTCTATGAAGTGACACAACAAGTGTCGCAAATGCAACCACCAGCAAATCGTCTTGTCATCTGGCTGGATTATGAAAAAGGCGATACGTACGAAAAAGAGATTCAAAAAGAAAATTCGAAAATCGTCTCCGATGCGTCGGTCCAACAGCCGATCAATTCGGATAAAGCGATCATCTCAGGTGGCGATATCACAGCAGAATACGGCAAACAACTGTCGTCGATCCTAAATGCCGGGGCACTTCCGGTTAAGCTTGATGAAATCTACTCGACGTCCGTCTCGGCCGCTTTTGGTCAAGACGCACTTGATCAGACGTTGTTCGCCTCGATGATCGGTGTCGCAGCCGTCTTCGTGTTCATGCTGTTGTTTTACCGGGTATCGGGTTTCGTGTCGATCATCACGTTACTGTTCTATATTTATCTCGTCATGATCTTCTTTAACGGAATCAATGCGGTTCTGACCTTACCGGGAATCGCGGCTCTCGTACTGGGTGTCGGGATGGCGGTAGATGCCAATATCATCACGGCAGAACGGATTAAAGATGAACTTCGCAGTGGGAAATCGGTCTTGTCGGCGTTTAAAGCCGGAAATCGTCGTTCATTCGGAACGATTCTTGACGCGAACTTAACGACGTTGATTTCGGCAGGCGTGTTGTATTACTTCGGGACGAGCACCGTCAAAGGCTTTGCGATCATGTTGATGGTCTCAATCGCCGTTACGTTCGTCACGAATGTTTTCATCTCCCGTTACTTGATGCAACTTCTCGTCAGCAGCAGATGGTTTGATAAGAAGAAAACCTGGTTTGGCGTAAAGGAGAGTGAAATTCGTGAACTTTAATCCAACGAAATTTGATTATATAAAACACCGGAAAATCTACTTTACGATTACGATCGCCTTAGTGTTGATTTCGGTTCTGTTGCTTGCGTTCCGCGGGTTAAACCTTGGGATCGACTTTACGGAAGGTACACGGGTCGAGATTGCTTCTGAGAACACGATCAAAGAAGCGGACGTCCGGTCCGTCATTGAAGATGCCGGTATCGATGCGGAGGAAATCAATGGCGTACAGTTTGCCCAAGGCGGAACACTCGCGAACGTCACATTCGTCGGTGAATTCAGTCAAGAGCAAATTGCTGAAATGAAACAAGTCATTGAAGCCGAGTACGGCAAGGAACCGAGCATCTCGACGGTATCGGCACAAGTCGGTCAGGAAATTGCCCGCAACGCCATTTATGCCGTCTTGCTGGCTTCGCTCGGGATCGTCATCTATGTCTCATTCCGTTTCCAACCGTTGTACGGAATTGCAACAGTATTGGCATTGCTTCATGATGCTTTGATGATCATCGCGTTCTTCTCGCTGTTCCAGATTGAAGTCAACCTGTACTTCATCGCCGCTGTTCTGACAATCATCGGGTATTCGGTTAACGATACGATTGTTACGTTTGACCGGGTCCGGGAAAATCTTGGACTGGCGGAAAAAGGCGGGCGTCAAGTCACGTTCAGTGAACTGTCGCATATCGTCAATGAGTCGATTCAACAAACGATTATTCGTTCGATCAATACTGTCGTGACCGTCATCATGACGGCCGCTGCCCTGTATATTTTCGGCAGTGAAGCGATCCGAGGCTTCAGTCTCGCCTTGCTCGTCGGTTTGTTCATGGGAATGTATTCGTCGATCTTCATCGCCGCTCAATTGTGGCTCGTGATGAAAGGGCGGACACTCAAGTCTTCCAAACAAGCTTCGTAATCAGATCCGCGTTAGCTATCGCTAACGCGGGTTTTGTTTTATAATGATGAAGTTGATTGGAGGGGTTAGATGTATCATTCAAAGAAAACATGGATCGATAAAGAAGTCGATCCGCTCAAAATAGACGAGATAGCCGAACAGGTAGCGGTCTCGAAGCATGTGGCGCATTTGCTTGTCCAACGCGGGTTCGATACAGCAGAGCAAGCCAGTGCCTTTTTAGCAACGGACCAGCTGGATTTTCATGATCCGTTCCTGTTTCAAGATATGAACAAGGTTGTGACCCGGATTCAGCAAGCGGCGGATGCGGGAGAAATGATTTTAATTTACGGCGATTACGACGTCGACGGTGTCAGTTCCGCGGCCATTCTCTGGCATGCGTTGGTTGAAATCGGAGCGATGGCGGAATGTTATATCCCGAATCGGTTTACGGAAGGTTACGGACCAAACGAGGCGGCTTTCCGCTGGGCAGCAGAGGAAGGCTTCAGTTTGATCATTACGGTCGACTGCGGCATCTCCGGTATTGATGAAGCAACTGTCTTAAAAGAACTCGGAGTCGATTTGATCATCACCGATCACCATGAAGCAAAAGACGTCTTACCGGATGCCTTTGCGATGATTCATCCCGGTGTTGATCCAAACTATCCGTATTCGAAACTGGCCGGTGCCGGTGTCGCCTTCAAGGTTGCCCATGCCTTGCTCGGGCGGGTGCCGGAGGAACTGCTGGATCTGGCTGTCCTCGGAACGATTGCCGATCTGGTTCCGTTGGTCGGGGAAAACCGGTTGCTTGCGGCAAAAGGTATCGAAGCCTTAAACGCCAGTGAACGTCCCGGTATCTTAGCATTACGGAAAGTCTGCAGCCTCGTCGAAGACGAGTTGACGGAGGAGTCGGTTGGTTTTGCATTTGGTCCAAGGATCAATGCAGCGGGTCGCCTCGATTCGGCGATGCCGGCGCTCGAGATGTTGCTCGCGGACACACTCGAAGAAGCCAGTCTGTTGGCGGAACAACTGGATCAACAAAATAAACAACGGCAGGATATCGTGAAGAAAATTGCAGAAGAAGCAATCGAATTAGTGGAACAGCATTACTTGGCCGATCGGGTGTTGGTCGTCGATGCAGCCCACTGGAATCCGGGAGTCGTCGGTATCGTCGCTTCACGACTCGTCGAGAAGTACCACCGGCCGGTCATCCTGTTATGTCATGATGCGGAAAAAGGTACGGCGAAAGGGTCCGGTCGATCGATTGCCGCCTTTGATCTATTTGCGGAATTGACCGTCTGTTCGGATATTCTCCCGCATTTCGGAGGACACCCGGCTGCAGCCGGAATGACACTTTCATCGGACGATGTCGCTCTGTTACGGGAACGATTGAATGCCCAAGCAGCCGACTTACCGGACGAAGCGTTCATCGGAACGGTTGAAATCGATTTACGCCTGAATGTCTCCGATATTTCGATTGGCTTGATCGAGGAGATGGGACGACTTGCGCCATTTGGAATGGGGAACCCGTCACCACGCGTCGTCGTCGAAGGCGCCAGCATTCGTGACTTGAAACGAATCGGACGGGACCTGACGCACTTAAAAGTTCTTGTGACGGACGGGAAAACGGAACTGGACGGAATCGGATTCGGTTTTGGTGATGCGGTGGATGAGATTTCGTCGCTGGCAGACGTTTCCTTGATGGGAAGTTTAAACATCAATGAGTGGAACGGTTTCCGAAAACCACAGCTGATGATTCAGGATTTAGCGGTTGCTGACGTTCAATTGTTTGATTATCGCGGCGGAAAAAAACCATTGACGGACGTGTTTGCCTTGCCATCAGAAGAGACGACATTCGTGGCCTTTACGCAAGAGACAAAAGCCAAGTATGCGGAACGTCATTTGAACGGACCAATTCGAGCAAATATCGTCTTCTTGGACTTACCGGAAGAAGAATCGGCCTTCCTGCCCTACTTGAAAGAAGCGGAACGGATCTACTGTGCTTTCAAAGATGAAGGCTATTATTTCGAGACGATTCCTTCGCGGGAAGACTTCAAACATTACTTCAATTATTTTGCGAAATGTCCGCGGGAAGAACTGCGGATCGGGCTGGTTCGTTTGTCGAAAACCCGAAAATGGTCAAAACGTTCGATTAACTTTATGCATTCAGTGTTTTCGGAACTTGATTTTCTTGTTACAATGGAGGACGGGCTGCCGGGTGTGAACCCGAATGCTGAAAAACGGGATTTGACGGAAGCTGCGACGTACAAACGTCATGAGGAACGTCAACGTCTCGAGCAACAATACATTTATTCGTCACTCGCTCAGTTGAAAGAGCGTTTTGATACTTTGGTAGAAGCGGCGAAGCAGGAGGAAATGACATGGAGTTCAAACAGCATATAAAAGAGGTTGAAAACTGGCCGAAAGAAGGAATCAGTTTTAAAGATATCACATCCCTGATGCAAAACGGTCCTGCGTACAAGCAGTCCGTCGATGCGTTGATCGACTACGCCCGTAAGCAGGGCGCAGACGTCATCGCAGGTCCGGAAGCACGTGGATTCGTCGTTGGATGTCCCGCGGCTTATGCGATGGAAATCGGATTCGTTCCTGTCCGCAAAGAAGGAAAATTACCACGTGAGACAGTCCGTGTCGAGTATGGTCTTGAGTACGGAAAAGATGTCTTGACGATGCACCACGATGCGATCCAACCTGGACAACGTGTCGTCATTCTCGATGATTTACTCGCAACGGGTGGAACAATCGAAGCGACAATCAAGATGATTGAACAACTCGGTGGAACGGTTGCCGGAATCGGATTCTTGATTGAGTTGGACGGTTTAGGCGGTCGTGAGAAGTTAGAAGGATACGATATCTTGTCCTTGATTCGTTACGCAGATTAATCCATAGTAGATATCCTCTCGGTTGTAGTCGGGGGGGTATTTCTTTTTATTTTGACATATTATCAAAATTTCACGATAATAGAAGGTATATATAATTAGGGATTCAGCGTAATCAATCCCGGGGACTGGGTGAGGATAAGGGATGACAAATAAACAAATCGTAAATGTAGAAGACCTTCTCGCTCGATGTGCGGAGTACATGACGGAGGCAGAGGTAAAAGATATCGAACGTGCCTATCAATTCGCAAAAGACGAGCATGAAGGACAATTTCGTCGATCGGGTGAACCTTATATCATTCACCCGGTTCAAGTGGCTGGGATACTGGTAGATATCGGGCTGGACGCGACGACGATTGTTGCCGCTCTTCTTCATGATGTCGTCGAAGACACCGACATTACGCTGGAAGAACTCACGGAACGGTTCGGAGCAGATGTCGCGATGCTGGTCGATGGCGTGACGAAACTCGGGAAGATCAAATACAAGTCCAAACGAGAAGAGTTGGCAGAAAATCACCGGAAAATGTTTATTGCGATGGCGGAAGACATCCGTGTGATTTTGATCAAGTTAGCCGACCGCCTGCACAACATGCGGACGCTTCAACATATGGTCAAAGAGAAACAAGTCCAAAAAGCAGAAGAAACGCTTGAAATCTTTGCGCCGCTCGCGCATCGACTCGGGATTTCGACAATTAAATGGGAACTCGAAGACATCAGCCTGCGTTACATCAATCCGCAACAATACTACCGGATTGTCTCGATGATGAAACAAAAGCGGACGGAACGCGAAGCGCTCGTCACGTCTGTCATCGATGAAGTCAACGAAGTGCTTGAAGAAGTCGAGATTGCGGCCGAGGTGGATGGTCGTCCGAAACATATCTACTCGATCTACAACAAGATGCAGAATTCGAAAAAAGAATTCAGCGAAATCTATGATTTGATGGCCGTGCGCATCATCGTCGACTCCATCAAGGATTGTTACGCGGTTCTCGGAATCATTCACACCCAATACAAACCGATGCCGGGACGCTTCAAGGACTACATCGCGATGCCTAAACCGAACATGTACCAGTCGTTGCATACAACGGTCATCGGGCCGAAAGGTGAACCGCTTGAAGTGCAAATTCGGACACGCGATATGCATTTCATCGCCGAGTACGGAATTGCCGCACACTGGGCTTACAAAGAAGGAAAAGAGCAGGAAGCGAAGTCCGGTTTCGAAGATAAAATCGCCCACTTCCGTGAAATTCTGGAGTTACAAAAAGATACCGCCGATGCGGAAGAATTCATGGAGTCGGTCAAAGTCGACTTCTTCAGCGATATGCTGTACGTCTTTACACCAAAAGGTGACGTCATCGAATTGCCGAAAGGATCGGTGCCGATTGATTATGCCTACCGGATCCATACAGAAATCGGACACCGGACAATCGGAGCGAAAGTGAACGGACGGATGGTGCCGATCGATTACAAACTGAAGACCGGTGATATCATTGAAATCGTCACGTCAAAACACAGTTATGGACCAAGTAAGGATTGGCTCAAGATTTGTGTATCGAGTCAGGCGAAAAATAAAATCCGCCAGTGGTTCAAACGACAACAACGGGAAGAAAACGTCTCGAAAGGTCGGGAACTGATTGAGGCGGAAGTAAAAAAACTTGGCTTTGAACCAAAGGATGTCATCAACGAAAAGACACTCGAAGACGTTACACGGAAGTTCAACTTCGGTCAAGAAGAAGATATGTATGCTGCCGTCGGATATCACGGCCTGACCGCTGCCCAAGTCGCGCATAAATTGACGGAAAAATTGCGCAAAGACAAAGAGTCAAAAAACCTTGAACTAAACGAAGCCATCAGTGAAATGAAGACGTTTGACCGACCGAAAAAACAAAATCCGGAAGGTGTCCGTGTCAAAGGGATCGACAACATGTTGGTCCGGATGAGCCGGTGTTGCAATCCGGTACCGGGAGACGACATCGTCGGCTACATCACCCGCGGACGCGGTGTCTCGATTCACCGGTCAGATTGTTTAAACGTCATTCATGAACAAAACCCAGAACGATTGCTTGAAGTCGAGTGGGAGCACGAAGGCAAGACGGTTAAAAGCTATAACGTCGAAATCGAGATTTCCGGTTTTGACCGGGCCGGTTTGTTAAACGATGTCCTCCAATCCGTGTCCGCGATGAATACGAATATCGTGGCTGTCAGCGGTAAAGGGGACGACAGCAAACAGGCGAAAATTTCGATGACGATTGCGATCGATAACGTCAATCACCTGCAGAAAGTGGTTGACCGGATTAAACAGATATCAGACGTGTATGCCGTGCATCGCGTCATGATGACATAAGGAGCGGATAAGAATGCGAGTCGTATTACAACGGGTCAAAGAAGCAAGCGTGACGGTCGAAGGAGCGATTACCGGTCAAATCGATCAAGGATTTCTTTTACTCGTCGGGGTCACGCATGAAGATACGCTGGAGCAAGTCAATTGGTTGGCGGATAAGATTGCCGGACTACGGGTGTTCGAAGATGAGGAAGAGCGGATGAACCGGTCGCTCCAAGATGTGGACGGTCAGATTTTGTCCGTTTCTCAGTTCACCCTGTACGGAGATGTTAAAAAAGGACGCCGTCCCGCCTTTACGGAAGCGGCGAAACCGGATCTTGCGAATGAATTGTATGAAGCCTTTAACACGCGTCTGCGCACACAAGGGATTACGGTCGAAACCGGACAGTTCGGCGCAATGATGGATGTTGCGCTCGTCAATGATGGACCGGTGACCTTGATTTTAGAAAAGTAACCAAAGTCTTGACAGGATCTTTCGAACGAGGCAATATAAGGGATAACAGAACGATTATAGAACCGATGACGAAGAAGAGTAATTTAGATCTCGGCTGCTTAGAGAGTCGCCCCTTGGCTGGAAGGGTGATCAGGCGAACTAGATGAAAGACCCTTCTGAGGTATTTTCCTGAAATGTATAGAGTAGGGAAAATCGTAAGCAGGCGTTAACTGCACCGAGTGGCTGAGATTTTTCAGCAACCAGGGTGGTACCACGGGATCTTCAAGTTCTCGTCCCTTTGCGGACGAGGGCTTTTTTTGTATTCAAAAGGAGGAATTAGGATGAAATTACCACGCGGAACGTTTGATGTGCTTCCGGGTACAGTCGAACGTTGGCAGTATATTGAAAACCAATTGCGGGAGATCAGTAAACGATACAACTACAAGGAAATCCGGACACCAATCTTTGAAGAGACAGAACTGTTCAAACGAGGTGTCGGTGAGACGACAGACATCGTTCAAAAAGAGATGTTCATGCTCGAAAAACGCGGCAAGGAACAGTTTACGCTCCGTCCGGAAGGAACAGCTGCCGTCGTTCGGTCATTCGTGACAAACAAACTGTACGGTTCACCGAATCAGCCGGTCAAACTGTTTTATATCGGACCGATGTTCCGTTATGAACGTCCGCAAGCCGGTCGTTTCCGTCAGTTGCACCAATACGGCGTCGAAGCGCTTGGCAGTGAAGAGCCGGCAATCGATGCAGAAGTCATCAGTTTAGCGATGAGCATCTACCAATCATTCGGCTTAAAAAAATTGAAGCTTGTCATCAACTCACTCGGAGACAGTGAAAGCCGCGCCGCGCACCGCGAAGCGTTGGTCAATCACTTCAAGCCGGTTGCTCACGAGTTGTGCCAAGACTGTCAAAACCGTCTCGAAGCCAACCCGCTCCGTGTTCTCGATTGTAAGGTTGACCGCAATCATCCGAGCATGGCGACGGCACCGTCGATTCTCGATTTCCTGAATCCGGCTTCGAAAGCGTATTTCGATCAAGTCTTGCTCCACTTAGATGCACTTGGCATCGAGTACGTGATTGACCCGACACTCGTCCGCGGTCTCGATTACTACAACCACACATCATTTGAGATCATGTCGGAGGCAGAAGGGTTCGGTGCCATCACGACGCTTTGCGGCGGAGGACGTTATAACGGACTCGTCGAACAGATTGGCGGTCCTGCGACACCGGGCATCGGTTTTGGCATCGGCCTTGAACGTCTGTTGATGGCGCTTGAAAACGAAGCGGTTTTACCGGAAGTCGATGATTCAATCGATGTCTTCATCGTCGCGCAAGGCAATGAAGAAGTCGAAAAAACAGCGACCCGCCTGCTTCAATTGATGCGTTTGGAAGGACTTGCTGCGGATCGGGATTACCTCGGGCGGAAGTTCAAAGGGCAATTCAAAGCAGCAGACCGGATGCAGGCACGCTTTACCGTCATCCTCGGAGACGAAGAAGTCGAACGTGGTGCGGCCGCGTTAAAAAACATGTCGACGGGCGAACAGATTGATGTCCCGCTGTCAGCTGTCGCCGACACGATTGTCGCGAAATTAAAGGAGGAAGTACAATGATCGGACGTACACACATGAACGGAACCGTAACAGAAGAAACGATCGGCCAAGCCGTTCAACTAAAAGGGTGGGTTCAAAAACGCCGTGACCTCGGTGGATTGATTTTCCTCGACTTACGTGACCGGACCGGAATTGTCCAAGTCGTCTTCCAACCGGAAAACGAGCAGGCACACCGTCTGGCAGAAACGATTCGCTCGGAATACGTGCTCGACATCAAAGGGACGGTCATCAAACGTGAAAATCCGAACCTGAACATTCCGACAGGTCAAGTCGAAGTCGTCGCGGATGAAGTCATCATTTTGAACGCTTCAAAAATGACGCCGTTTCCGATCAGTGAAGAAGCGGAACAGACATCAGAAGATCTCCGTCTGAAATACCGTTATCTGGATCTTCGTCGTCCATCACTACAGGAAACATTCCGTCTGCGTTCAAAAGCATCAAACATCATGCGGAACTTCCTCGACGAACAAGATTTCCTCGAAGTCGAGACACCGATTTTAACGAAATCGACACCGGAAGGCGCACGGGACTACTTGGTACCAAGTCGTGTTCATCCGGGTGAGTTTTACGCCTTGCCGCAATCGCCGCAATTGTTTAAACAGTTACTGATGGTATCTGGTTTTGAGCGGTATTTCCAAATCGCCCGTTGTTTCCGTGATGAAGATTTGCGTGCAGACCGTCAACCGGAATTCACACAAGTCGACATCGAAACAAGTTTCATGGATGTCGAAGACTTGTATGCGATGATGGAATCGATGATGACACGTGTCATGAAAGAAACGCTCGGAAAAGACATTACGACACCGTTCCCGCGGATGCCGTATGCGGAAGCGATGAGCCGGTTCGGTTCGGATAAGCCGGATACACGGTTTGGTCTTGAGTTGATTGATGTGGCGGAAGCGGTCACAGGTGCCGGCTTTAAAGTCTTCGACATGGCACTTGAATCCGGCGGCGAAGTCAAAGCGTTGAACGTCAAAGGCGCAGCCGACCAATTCTCACGTAAAGACATCGACAAATTACAAGAGTTCACAGCAATCTATGGCGCGAAAGGTCTCGCTTGGGTCAAAGTAACGGCAGACGGACTGAACGGTCCCATCGCGAAGTTCTTTGATGAAGCAGCGACGGCACGCCTTGTTGACGCAACGTCGGCGGAAGCGGGCGATCTGCTCGTCTTCGTGGCAGCAAAAGCCTCAATCGTTGCGGATAGTCTCGGCGCACTTCGTCAAAAACTCGGAAAAGAACTCGGCTTGATTGACGAAACGGTCTTCAACTTCCTGTGGGTGACGGATTTCCCACTTGTGACGTTTGAAGAAGCGGACGGTCGTTTCTATGCAAACCACCATCCGTTCACGATGCCGCGCCGGGAAGATCTCGACAAACTCGAGACAGACCCGGGCAGTGTACTAGCCGTTGCCTATGACCTTGTCTTGAACGGGTATGAGCTTGGCGGAGGATCACAGCGGATTTACGAACGGGATATCCAAGAGCGGATGTTTAAATTACTTGGATTCACGGAAGAGGAAGCGAACGAACAGTTCGGCTTCTTGATGGAAGCGTTCGAATATGGAACGCCGCCGCATGCCGGCATCGCGTTAGGTCTTGACCGTCTGATCATGTTACTCGCTGGACGAACGAACTTGCGGGATACGATTGCTTTCCCGAAAACGGCGTCGGCAAGTGATTTATTAACAGCGGCACCAAGTCCGGTTTCAGATGCACAATTAAATGAGCTATCGATTCGGACGGCAGTCAAACAGTCGTAACAGCAACAGATTTCCTTCCATAAGAGAAGGAAATCTGTTTTTTTTAGAGGAGGAATGAAGATGGAACGGTCTTTTTTTGAACGGTCTCCGGTCGACGTCGCACCGGACTTGCTCGGGAGTGTCTTGACGGTCAACGCGGTGACGATGCGGATTGTCGAAGTCGAAGCGTATCTTGGACCGCATGATCAAGCGGCTCATTCCTACAGTGGGCGACCGACGAAACGGACCGCACCGATGTTTGGACCGGCGGGACACCTCTATGTATATTTCACGTATGGGATGCACCATTGCCTGAACATCGTCTGTGGAGAGATTGGTCAAGGGTATGCCGTATTACTGCGCGGCGCGGAGGTGATCAGCGGACATGATCTCGTCGCCGAACGCCGATTTGCAAAATCATACGCAACGTTAACCAAAGCCGAACAAAAAAACTTAGTCAACGGTCCGGCTAAGCTGTGCCAAGCGTTTGGTTTGACGACAGAAGATTCGGGTGTGGATTTATACAGGGATGAACGCTTTCAGATTGAAGTGGGGGAGGCGGAGACTATCGTTCAGACGACCCGAATCGGAATCCCGAATGCCGGGGAAGCGACGGCGTATCCGTGGCGCTTTTACGAATCCGGCAGCACCGGCGTAAGTAAAAATTGAACTACCTCCACCTACGCTTCGCTTAGAGGTGGAGGATTCCTGAGTTATCCGACCTACCGGTCGAAAATTTATCAGGCTAACCCCGTCGTCCCGACGGTTGAAGAAGCTAAGATGCGTTCAGCTTCTTGTTTAAGATTCAGTCCTGCGTTCACATCCCGGTCGTGGTGAATCCCGCAACTCGGGCATGTCCATTCACGCAAACCAAGATCTTTCACGTCTTTGTGTTGATGTCCGCAACTGGAGCACAGTTGGCTCGAAGCAAAGGTCTTGCCAACCTTCACGATGGTCTTCCCGTACCATTCTGCCTTGTACTCCAACATACGGAAGAACTCCGACCAACTGACGTCCGAGATGGACTTGCTCAACTTGCGGTTCTTCTGCATGTTCTTCACCTGTAAGGTCTCGATACCGATGATGTCGTGATTTTTGACGATCTCGGTCGATACGTTGTGCAGGAAATCGTTCCGCTTGTTGGCGATCTTCTCGTGGATACGGGCGACCTTACGCTTTTGCTTTTCGTAATTTCTCGCCTCGGAAAGCTTGACTTTCTTGTTCAGGGCCATGCGTTGACGGCGGGAGAGCTTACGCTGTTCGCGCGCCAGTTTCTTCTCAAGCGTTCGAAAGTAACGGTCGTTCTTGTATACCGTGCCGTCCGACAGGATCGTGAAGTTTTTGAGTCCGACATCGACACCGATGGATGAACCAGTCTTCGGCAGTTCGTGGATTTCCTGCTCGACGAGCAGGGAGACGAAGTATTTTCCTGAAGCATTGCGTCGGATCGTGGCATTTAAGATACGGCCTGTGACCTGTTTCGAATAGGAGAAACGAACCCATTTCAGCTTCGGAAGTTTTAACTTGTTCCCGATGATAGAGGCTTCGGGAAGTTGAGATTTCCCTTGAATATTGGTCTTATACGATTGGACGGGGTTCCGCTTCGACTTGAAACGAGGGCGTTCGTTCTGCTTCTTGAAGAAGCGGTCAAACGCATCAGCAAGATGTTTGACGCTGATCTGAACAGAGGTACTATCAACTTCCTTCAACCAGTCGAACTCCTGCTTCAACAAAGGAATTTCTTTGGAACAAGAACCGTAGGACAGTCCTTTTCCAGTGGTCTTGTACATTTCATCCCACTTCGCTAAGAAGTGGTTGAAAACGAATCGTGAACAACCGATCGTCTTCGCGATCAGGATTTCCTGCTCTTTTGTGGGATAGATTCTGAATTTGTAGGCCTTGTGCTTCAACATCATTTTTCACCTCCTTCAAAGAGAATATACCCGAAAAACAGGCTGGCGATTCAGCTCCCACTTTCACTTTGTTTAGAAGTAGGAGTATTCTCGCCAAATTTTGATAAATTATCAGATTAGAACGAAATGAGGGGGCGGATTTGATATCCGCCCCCTCATCTGTTAGTTCATCGTTTTGGTGTATTGATTGATTTTTTAGCTTGTTGTTTTTTATAAAATTTGTAGACGATCGGTCCGACCGTCGTAGCGAGCGTAATGAGTGTCTTGAGTTTCCCTTTTTTAGCAGCCATGAAATGATTCACTCCTTAGTAAGTTGTACTAATCATATTCCACGAAAACAAAAAATCAAAACCTTTTCAGCACATCAATCGTTTGCGGAGAGGAAGAAGATTGAGATAGTACGGGTAAGGATAACAAAGGAGTGAGTGACATGGCAGGAGTCGTTTGGTATCGAAATGATTTACGGGTCGACGATCATGAAGCGTTAACACAGGCCTGTGCCGAGCAAGACAAGGTTCGGGCAGTTTTTATTCAACAAGAGACGGAACAGCGTGGCCGCCAACAAGTCATCTTTGAACAAGAGACATTACACGCTTTACGAAATCATTTAGGACAACTCGGAATTGAACTGACGATTTTGCAAGGCGAGACGATGGAACAACTTTCGCACTTCACGGCACCGGAGGATGTCCTCTACTTTCACCGGATGACCGGTTTTTATGAAGCGCGTCTCGAACAGCAGGTTTTACAACAGTACACAGCCTATATGTATGAAACGCAGACGCTGCACCGGCGGGAAGATATCGGGAGTGACGAACTGAAACGCGTTTTTACGGCTTTCCGAAAAAGAGTGGAACAGTCCGGCCGATTTGAAGAACCGATGGATGCACCGGGAGAGATTCGTTATGCTGAACCGCCGGATAAGGAAAAGCTGGATTCCCGTACGGCATTCCCGTTTGCGGGAGGAGAAACGGCAGGGCGTAATCGCCTGGCTGCTTATTTGGAAGGACCCGTCTTTACCTATAAAGAGACACGGAACGGATTCGACCGCGATGATTCTTCAAAGTTATCCGCCTGGCTTGCGAACGGTTCCCTTTCGCCGCGACGCGTCATGGCAGAACTTCAACGTGCCGAACGGAAGCACGGTGCCAATGAATCGACCTACTGGTTATACTTCGAACTGCTTTGGCGTGATTTTTTCCATTTGACGATGCGAGAGACCGGTCACCGGCTTTTTCGATCAAACGGTTTACGAGACGGTCATCTAACATGGAAAACGGATCAAGCAGCCGTGGATTCTTGGATTGCCGGACAGACGGGTGAACCATTTGTGGATGCATTCATGCGGGAAATCAAGGAGACCGGCTGGATGTCGAATCGAGGGCGGCAGATTACCGCCAGTTATTTGATTCATGACCTAAAACAAGACTGGCGCATAGGTGCCCGCTATTTTGAAAGTCAGTTGATCGATTTTGACGTCGCCTCCAATTACGGGAATTGGGCGTACATCGCCGGAGTCGGAAATGCGACACGAACGCCGCAATTCAATCCGGAATTTCAGCAACAAAAGTATGATCCGACAGGGGCCTTCATCCGCCGTTGGATGTCAAGTGAAACGACTGAAAAATGACCAAATTTTCAAAGGCAGAACCAGTTGCATTTCGATAGGGGGAATGCTATATTAAATGCAACAGATGGGGTTCCTGAGATGTACGAGAGCCGCCTTTTATCTTTGAGCCACTCTTTTTTGATAGGGAGTTTGACGTTCCAACTAGTAGTACATGCCTCGTAACACAGCAGGAGGACGTACGAATAGGAATCGGATAAGACACCCACCTGCACAGCAGGTTCAAAAATAAGGTATCGACACGGCACTTCGGGTCCCATCGTTTATTTTTTAAAGGTTTGAACTATACGTCGCATGACGTTTTTTTTTATGATATAATTCCGAGTAAAACAGTATGAGTATTGTGAGGTTATGAGATGTTAAATCAATTTTCACGTAATGAATTAGCAATCGGAAAGACCGGACTTGATGCATTGGCTTCCAAGTCTGTCGCAATTTTAGGGATTGGCGGAGTCGGTTCTTTTTCTGCCGAAGCACTTGCCCGCAGTGGTGTCGGCCGGTTGATTCTAGTCGATAAAGACGATATCGACATCACGAATGTCAACCGTCAAATCCATGCATTGCTGCCGACAGTCGGACAACCGAAGGTCGATGCAATGGCGGATCGGTTGATGCAAATCAATCCCGACCTCGAGATTGTTCGTTTGAAGATGTTTTACAATGAAGAGACATATGAAGCCTTTTTTGCGGAAAATCCGGATTATGTCATCGATGCTTCAGATACGGTCTCGTTTAAGATTCATTTGATCAAAGAATGTAAACGACGTCAGATTCCGATCATCTCGAGCATGGGGATGGCGAACAAGATGGATCCGACGCGAATCAAGATCGTTGATATCAAAGATACAAGCTATGATCCGCTCGCAAAGGTCATTCGGACGCGACTGCGTAAGGAAGGGATTCATAAAGGAGTCCCGGTCGTCTTCTCGGACGAACCACCGGTCAAGATCATTGAAGAAGTCCGGCAAGTGGTGGGTAATGACGAAGCCGTCATTCGAAAAGCGAAGATGCCGCCAAGTTCGAATGCCTTTGTTCCGTCGGTTGGCGGTTTGATTGCAGCCAGTCATGTCATCAACGAAATCGTTCGTGAAGCAGGCGTCATCATCGAACGTGTCCGTTAAGAAAAAAAGCGACCTGCTGAGGTCGCTTTTTCTAATCGTTTACGGTTGTTTTTTCCAGAAATCGAGACGGGCTTGCAGTTGTTTTTCGAAACCACGTGGACTGGGTGTATAAAAGACCGGTTTCGTACGCGCCAGATTTTCCGGCCAGTAATTCTGTTTAACGTAAGCATGTGGAAACTGGTGCGGATACTGGTATTCGACACCGTTGCCAAGTGCCGCCGCTCCGGCATGGTGCGCATCCCGTAAATGGGGCGGGACCGGACCGCCGTCTGAACGGCGGACGAGTTCAAGTGCTTTGTCAATCGCCGTGATGACCGCGTTTGATTTTGGAGCCGTCGCCAGATATAACACCGTTTCAGCGAGTGGAATCCGTGCCTCCGGAAATCCGATGTATTCACAAGCCCGGGCACAGGCATCAACGAGCAACAAGGCTTGAGGATCGGACAATCCGATGTCTTCTGCCGCATGAACGTATAACCGCCGGACGATGAAGCGCGGACTTTCACCGGCTTCAATCATGACAGCGAGCCAGTAGAGTGCAGCGTCCGGATCCGAGCCGCGAATCGACTTAATGAAGGCCGAGATGACGTCGTAATGCCGGTCGCCGTCCTTATCGTATTTCAAGGCTTTTTGTTGGATTGATTCTTCTGCTACGGCGAGGTCAATCGTGATCTCCCCGTCAATTTCCGGTGTCGTTAAAACCGCGAGTTCCAGTGCGTTCAGCAGAGCACGGTAATCGCCATCGGATAACTTGACGTAATGGTCCACAGCATCATCCGTGATCGTAATCGGATATTTTCCGAGACCACGTTCTGTATCCTCCAAGGTTCGGCGCAGGACGACCCGTAAATCGTCCGTCGTTGGTGTCTCGAACCGGAAGACAGTCGCCCGAGACAACAGGGCAGCATTGACTTCAAAACTTGGATTTTCTGTCGTTGCGCCGATCAGCGTGATTGTTCCGGCCTCGAGCGCAGGAAGTAACGCGTCTTGCTGCATTTTATTAAAACGATGAATCTCATCTAAAAATAAGATTGTTTTTTGTTGGTCAAATTGGAGCCGGGATTCAGCGGCTTTCAGGACTTCCCGTAATTGATCGAGTTTTGCCGTGACAGCATTCAGCTGTTCAAATGCCGATTTCGTATAACTGGAAATGACACGAGCGAGCGTCGTCTTCCCGGTCCCCGGCGGTCCGTAGAAGATGACGGTTCCGAGCCGGTCGGCGAGAATAGCCCGACGTAATAAGGTGGACTCACCGATCAAGTGGCGTTGTCCGACGATTTCGTCCAGTGATTGAGGACGCATCCGGTTGGCAAGCGGACCGGCTGGAGAATGGGATTCAAATAAGTTAGCCATAGGTAGCGTTCCTTCTTTCGACTTTTAGCTACTACTATACTAGAAAGGATGTTTTTTCGCATGATGAAAATCTCGACAAAAGGCCGTTATGGTCTGACAATCATGATTGCACTCGCCAAGGGAGGCGAGTTGAAGCCGATGTCTTTAAAAAAAATTGCCCAGATGTACGATTTGTCCGAACATTACCTGGAGCAGTTGATTGCACCGCTTCGTAACGGGGGTCTGGTCAAAAGTGTCCGCGGAGCATACGGCGGATATAAACTGGGCCGTCCTGCCGAGGAGATCACGGCAGGGGACATCATTCGTTTGCTCGAAGGACCACTCGTCGTCGTCGAAGGGGACAACTGTGACGAAGTGACGAAACGGAAGTTATGGGATAAAATTCAACGGGCAGTCGACGATGTACTCGATTCGACGACATTAAAAGATTTGGCAGAAGAAGATGATACAGGTTATATGTTTTATATATGAGAGGTGAAACCAACTATGATGTATTTTGATCATGCAGCAACAACACCGATGCGTCCGGAAGTTCTCGAGAAGATGACACCATACATGCTCGAACAGTTCGGTAATCCGTCAAGCGTACATGCTTTCGGCCGGTCCGGGCGGGCAGCGATTGACACGGCACGGCGGATGATGGCAACGGAATTAAACGCCAAACCGACGGAAATCATCTTTACGAGCGGCGGGACGGAGGCTGATAATTACGCCATCATCGGTGCAGCGATGCAATACAAATCACGTGGCCGTCATGTCATCACGACCCGCTTTGAACACCATGCGGTCCTGCATGCGTTCGAAGAACTCGAAAAACGGGGGTTTGACGTGACATATCTTGATGTACCGGCGTCCGGTGTCGTAACGGAAGATGCTTTGCGCGCTGCCGTTCGACCGGATACGATTTTAGTATCGATCATGTTCGGCAACAACGAAGTCGGAACGATTCAGCCGATTGCGGCATGCGGTCGTTTTTTACAGGAACAACAGATTTTGTTTCACACGGATGCTGTCCAGGTTTTTGCCAAGATGGCGATTGATGTGGAAGAAATGGGCATTGATCTGTTATCCGCTTCAGGTCACAAAATCAATGGACCAAAGGGTGTCGGTCTGCTCTATGTCCGCTCCGGTCTAAAGTTATCGCCGCAATCCTTCGGAGGCGAACAGGAACGAAAACGCCGTGCCGGAACAGAAAACGTTGCCGGGATCGTCGGTTTTGCGGAAGCAGTCCGTTTGACGGCAGCGGAACGTCTGCAACAAACAACCCATTACCATCAGCTGCGGACGCTGTTACTCGAGCGGCTCGAAGCGTCAACGATTGACTTTGAAGTAAATGGGACGCAAGGTTTGGTCCAAGTCATCAACCTGTATTTTCCCCGTGTCGAAATCGAACCGTTTTTGATCATGCTGGATATGCGGGGAATTGCCGTCTCGAGCGGCAGTGCCTGTACGGCAGGATCAATCGAACCGTCACATGTCTTGTCGGCGATGTACGGTGAAAATCCGCGGACAAAACAATCGGTCCGGATCAGCTTCGGTCGCGGGAACGATGCGGCACAAGTCGAACTGCTCGCACAAGGACTGATAGATATCGTAAAATCGTTTCAGAACAACTAAGAGGTGAAAAATATGAATACACGTGCAAAAGCGCCGAGCGAAACAACGGTCGTCGTCGGGATGTCCGGCGGTGTCGATTCTTCCGTCACGGCTTATTTATTAAAACAACAAGGATATAACGTCATCGGGATCTTCATGAAAAACTGGGACGATACAGACGAAAATGGTTTTTGTACGGCGACGGAAGATTATGAAGATGTCATCGCCGTTGCCAACCAAATCGGCATTCCGTATTATGCGGTCAATTTCGAAAAAGAGTACTGGGATAAAGTCTTTACGTATTTCTTAGATGAATATAAACTCGGCCGGACACCAAACCCGGACGTCATGTGTAACAAAGAAATCAAGTTCAAGGCATTCCTTGATCACGCAATGCGTCTGGGTGCCGATTTTGTCGCGACCGGTCATTATGCCCGTGCTGTATATGAAGATGGCGAACATAAATTGTTGCGTGGTGTCGATACGAACAAGGATCAAACGTACTTCTTGAATCAATTGTCACAAGATCAAATTGCAAAAGCGATGTTCCCGATTGGACATATGGAGAAATCAGAAGTCCGGAAAATTGCCGAAGAAGCGAACCTCGCGACGGCGAAGAAAAAAGACTCAACCGGGATTTGCTTCATCGGGGAACGGAACTTCAAACAATTCCTCAGTCAGTATCTCCCGGCACAACCGGGCGAAATGCGGACACTCGACGGAAAAACGATGGGACGTCACGATGGTCTGATGTATTACACAATGGGACAGCGTCATGGTCTTGGTATCGGTGGAGACGGTGAGCCATGGTTCGTCGTCGGTAAAAACCTGGCCGATAACATCTTGTTCGTCGAGCAAGGATTCCACAATGAATTGCTTTATTCAGAAGGATTGTATGCATCTGATATCAGCTGGACGGCAACGATGCCGGCTGGAACAGAATTCCGTTGTACAGCGAAATTCCGTTATCGTCAGACTGATACACCGGTCACGGTCCGTGTACTCGAAAACGGACGTCTGGACGTCGCGTTCGAAGAACGGCAACGGGCCATCACACCAGGACAAGCCGTCGTCTTTTATGACGGAGACGTGTGCCTGGGTGGGGCAACGATCGATGAAGCATATAAAGCCGGAGAACGCTTGGCGTATCTCGCATAAAGGAGCGAATCGTATGAACTATAATGAAGTGGGATTCAGACATCTCGAGGCCGGCAATTATGAATTGGCCGCCCAAGCGTTTAACGATGCAATTGAACAACAACCAAACGATCCGACAGCCTATGTCAATCTTGGTACATTACTTCAGTCGATGGATGATGCCGATCGGGCACTCCGCTTTTATGAAAAAGCATTGACGATTGACCCGACGTTCGCAAGTGCCCATTACGCGAAAGGGGCTCTGTACTTTGCTGCAGATCAACTCGTTGAAGCGGAAGAGTCGTTACGACTGGCCTTATTGCACGGTTTGGACGATGCGGACCTGCATTTCATGCTCGGGCTGACGTATCAAAAATTGGGTGATCCCGTCCGTGGAATTCCTCGTTTGAAACAGGCGACGGAATTGAATGGCGTCGATGTTGAAATTGCCTTCCAATATGGATTGGCACTTGCCCAAAACGAACAAATCGAAGAAGCGGCTGAAATCTTCGAACAAGTCTTGTTGCTGGAAGAAACGCATACTGATGCACGTTATAACTACGCCATCGCGCTTGCCTTTTTAGGTCAGCAAGAAGCCTGTTACACAGAACTGGAAACCGTTCTTGCCTATCAGCCAAACCATACGCTTGCGCGTGATGCCAAAGCGAAGATGGATGCATTACTGAAGTAACACAAAAAAAGCTCTGCTGCCGACTGCCTTGCGCAATCAGATCCAGCAGAGCTTTTTTTAATGTCCGACTTCACGGACAATCCGTAACGGGGGACCGGAAAAGTCTTCATAGGCTTCGTCCATGTTTTTCGTGTACAATTCGATGACGTTTTGTTCCGTGTCCTTAAAGTACGCAGAATACTCTTTATCGTTAGAAGTCTCTTGTTCGTCCCATTCCCGAATCTTGACGGCAATCGAAGCGGTACGAAGCAGTTCCAGTGCCTCGTCGAACTGTTCTTTTTCGATATAAAAGGCACAGTGGACATGCATGCCGCCTTCGTCATACAGGCTGTCCCACTCTGTGACGGGAAGGCGTTTGACGGTCCGTTCCTCCATCGTGAAGTCACGCTTCAGCCAAAGACCGAGGCGTGTGTTCCCCCCGATGTACAGCCAGGTCGCCCAGACACCGTCTTGCTTTTTTTGTTCTTGACTCGGTTCGGCATCTTCTGGCGCCCATTGCTCGACGATCGGGATGCCGAGCGTCCCGTTCCAAAACGCAACAGCGCGGTCCATATCCTCGACTTCTAATACTAATTCACATAATCCGGCAATCGGTAGACGTCCCATGATTCGTTCCTCCATTCGCATATTAACTCAAGGAACGTTTCCCTCATTTAAAATCCGTTAAACGAATGCTATGATAATAGCAGAGTAACGGAGTCCAGAAAGAAAGCAGGTGGAGTGATGGAGCACCCCCATCAAGTAGTTGGTCGCGTCAAACGTGTGCTTTTTTCCTCCGAAGAAGAAGCCCATTCGATTGTTTTGATTGCCATCAAAGAAAAAAACTTTGAATTAAAAGAGACGGAACTCGTCATTACGGGAACCGGCGTCGGAATTGAGCTTGGCGGAACCTATCAAGCGTTCGGA
This sequence comes from Exiguobacterium sp. RIT452, assembly GCF_003598705.1. Classification (NCBI taxonomy): domain Bacteria; kingdom Bacillati; phylum Bacillota; class Bacilli; order Caryophanales; genus Exiguobacterium; species Exiguobacterium sp. RIT452. The sequence goes on along the minus strand of NZ_QXJB01000002.1, from coordinate 383,797 downwards.
CGATTGATTGACCATCCGCGGTTCGGCAAACAATTAAAGGCCGAATTGATCCGGCGGTCGGTGCCGATGACGAAACACGCAGCAGTCCGTTTTTTGACAAACGGTTCGTTTACCGGCATTGGGCCGAAAACAGCGAAAAACATCGTCGATGCGTTAGGCGAAGATGCGATCGACGTCATTTTAAAAGACAGCAAGGCGCTTGACCGTGTTCCGGGTTTGAAGCAAAAACAAGCGGATGTCATCTTCAGTCGCCTGGCGACATTATACGGTGTCGATCAACTGATGCTCTTTTTAGCGCCGTTTGATGTCACACCGAAACTGGCGGCGAAGATTTATGCTGCTTACGAAGGGGATGCGATGGCACGCATCCGTGAGAATCCCTATTCCTTGATGTATGAAGTCAGTGGAATCGGGTTTAAGACGGCAGATCAGATTGCCTCACATCTGGGGCTTGTCGGACTGCATCCGGAGCGGGTTGCAGCGTCAATCATGCATATTTTGGAACAAGAGGCGGGCGAAGGACATGCCTTTGCGACCGTCGAATCGCTGTTGCAACGGGCGCCGCGTCTGCTCGGAGAAGACCCGGGCGAACGGCTCGAACAAGCGATTGAGCTGTTGTTGACGGAAGACAAGGTCAAACTTGAAGAAGGTTGTTTGTACTTACCGACGATTTTTTACGCCGAAGTCCGGGCAGCAAAAGAGTTGGCCCGTGTGATGGCGAATGGTGCGGAGCAGGAAGTCGATGTTGCGACGATCTTATCGGCAATCGGTCAGCTCGAAGAACGGTTCGGGATGGAGTATGCCGTCCAACAACGGGAAGCGATCGAGCTCGCAGTCAAGGCTCCGCTGATGGTATTGACGGGTGGTCCCGGGACCGGGAAGACGACGGTCATCAAAGGAATTTTGCATGCCCTTCAGGAAATTCACGACTGGCCGCTTGAAAAAAGTCAGGTCAAGTCGGGTGAGGTCTATCCGTATGTGCTCGTCGCCCCGACCGGACGAGCGGCCAAACGTCTGTCTGAAGCGACGGACGTCCCGGCCATGACGATTCACCGGCTTCTGAAATATGACGGAACGAACTTCCAATTAAACGAAGATCAACCGATTACAGGGAAGGTATTGATCATCGATGAATCGTCGATGATTGATATTTATCTGTTGTCGAGTTTATTACGGGCTGTACCGAACGGGATGAAGATTCTGTTTGTCGGCGACCGTGACCAGTTGCCGTCGGTTGGCCCGGGACAAGTGCTCGCTGACTTGATGGATACGGACGGGATTCCCGTCGTCCGACTCAACGTCGTCCACCGTCAAGCGGAAGATTCCTCGATTCTCCGGTTGGCGCATGACTTGAAAAATCGTGTCACTTCGGCTGATTTACTTGCTCCGTTGTCCGATCGCCGGTTCTATTCACTGGCGCCGCAGGAGTCCTTGCGCGGCATTGCCGCTTTCGCGGAGAAGGCACTGGCAAAAGGGTATTCGAAATTCGATGTCCAGATTTTAGCCCCGACCTACCGCGGACAGGTCGGCATCGACGAACTGAACATCGTGCTGCAGCAGGTCTACAATCCGGAAGCACCTAAAAAAAGGGAAGTCAAACAAGGGACGCGGATTTACCGGAGCGGGGACAAGATTCTTCAGCTGGTCAATAATGCTGAAGAAAATGTCTACAACGGAGACATCGGCGAAATCGTCAACATCTTTTTTGCAAAGGAAAACGTCGATAAGGTGGATAAAATCATCGCCCGTTTCGATCAGACGGAAGTCGAGTACAATCGGAGCGACTGGGATCAGTTTACACACGCCTATGCGATTACAATTCACAAAGCCCAAGGGTCAGAGTTTCCGATTGTCTTAATGCCGGTCTTTTTCACCGGCGCTTTCAAGCATTCCCGTAATCTCATCTATACGGCGGTGACGCGGGCGAAAGCGAGCTTACTGTTATTCGGCGATCCACGTGCTTTTTATAAAGCCTCTCAAGAAGAAGAACCGCGCCGGCGGACCCGACTCATCGAACGACTGGGCGGTATGACAAAGACTTGACGCGATGCGTGAGATAGGTAATAATCACGATAGATGAATGGACGCAAAACGTTGATGGAAGTTAAGTAAGTCGAATGCTTCATGTACCAGAGAGAGATGGATGTGCTGGAACCATCTCCATGAAGAGTCGATTGAAGCTCCTTCCGGAGTCGGGTGCAAACACTTGCGGGTAATCTCCGTTAACGGATTTTTCGAGGTAAAGATGCAGTCTGGTCTTTGCGAACGAGGGTGGTACCACGAAAGCGATGCTTTCGTCCCTTTTCAGGGATGAATGTATCGTTTTTTTTTGCGTTCCGGACAAATTAATTCATGGGGGTATTTTCGATGAAACCATTAAAACCGTTGACGGGTGCAGAAATCCGTCAGATGTATCTCGACTTTTTCCAATCCAAAGGGCATGCAATCGAACCGAGTGCATCGCTTGTACCGATTGAAGATCCAACATTACTGTGGATCAATTCAGGTGTTGCGACCTTAAAAAAATACTTTGATGGACGTGTCATTCCAGAAAACCCACGAATCGTCAATGCGCAAAAATCAATCCGGACGAATGATATCGAAAACGTCGGAAAAACAGCGCGACACCATACATTTTTCGAAATGCTCGGAAACTTCTCTGTCGGGGATTACTTCCGCGAAGACGCGATCAAATGGGGCTGGGAACTGTTGACGAGTGACGAGTGGTACGGACTCGATCCGGAACGTCTTTCGGTAACGATTCACCCGGAAGATGATGCGGCACGTCAGATTTGGCTCGAACTGGGTGTTCCGGCTGAACGCATCATTCCACTGGAAGACAACTTCTGGGAAATCGGTGAAGGTCCATCTGGTCCGAATACGGAAATCTTCTTTGATCGTGGACCGGCATTCGGTGACGATCCAAACGATTCCGAATTGTACCCGGGCGGTGAAAACGAGCGGTATCTCGAAATTTGGAATATCGTGTTCAGTCAATACAACCATGACGGAAACGGGAATTATACTGAACTGCCGCGGAAAAACATCGATACAGGAATGGGTCTCGAACGGATGGCAAGTGTCATGCAGGACGTGCCGACGAACTTCGACACGGACTTGTTCATGCCGATCATCCATAAAACAGAGGAACTCAGCGGCAAAACGTATCGTGAAGATTCAAAACTCGATGTCGCCTTCAAAGTCATTGCCGACCACATTCGGACGGTTGCCTTTGCAATCGGTGATGGTGCCTTGCCGTCAAACGAAGGACGCGGTTATGTCTTACGTCGCTTGCTTCGTCGCGCTGTTCGCTATGCGAAGATGCTCGGTATCGAACGTCCGTTCATGTACGAACTCGTTGATACAGTCGGAAACGTCATGGTGGACTTCTATCCACAAGTCCCGGAAAAGGCTGATTTCATCAAACGCGTCATTAAAAATGAAGAGGAACGGTTCCACGAAACGTTACATGACGGCTTGGCGATCTTGAATACCGTCGCGCAAACAGCGAAAAACAACGGGGAACAGATCATCAGTGGAGAAGATGCGTTCCGTCTGTATGACACATACGGTTTCCCACTCGAATTGACAGTCGAATATGCAGAAGATCATCAGATGTCTGTTGACGAAGAAGGATTCAAACGGGCAATGGACGAGCAACGTAAACGTGCCCGTGCTGCCCGTGAAGACGGCGGTTCGATGCAACAACAGTCGGAAGTATTGGCAACGTTGACAGTCCCAAGCCGATTCATCGGGTATACGGACCTTAAGACGGATGCAAAAATCGTTGCTTTGTTGCATGATGGAGAACGAGTAACGGAAGTCGCGGCGGGAGAAGAGGCACAAGTCATCCTCGACGTCACACCGTTTTATGCGGAAAGCGGCGGAGAAGTAGCCGATACGGGAACTATCGTCGGTACGGACTTCGTACTTGACGTCAAAGATGTTCAGAAGGCACCAAACGGTCAGAACCTGCATACGGTGATCGTCCGGACCGGAATCGTCTTGGCAGACGCAACCGTTCAGGCAGCAGTCGAAGAAACATCACGAAAAGCCATTACGAAAAACCATACGGCGACACACTTATTGCATAAGGCACTTAAGGACACGCTTGGCACACACGTCAACCAGGCCGGTTCACTTGTCTCGGCAGACCGTCTCCGCTTTGACTTCTCGCATTTCGGAGCAGTGACGGCAGAAGAATTGGTTCAAATTGAGCAAGATGTCAACCAAGCCATCTGGGCTTCGCTTGCTGTTGAAATCGAAGAGATGAACATTGCCGATGCGAAAGCAAAAGGTGCGATGGCGTTGTTCGGTGAAAAATACGGTGAAACGGTTCGTGTCGTCTCAGCAGGCACCTATTCAATCGAATTGTGCGGCGGAATCCATGTTCAAAACACGGCAGAAATCGGTCTCTTCAAGATTATCTCAGAGTCAGGCATCGGGGCTGGTACACGCCGGATCGAGGCAGTGACAGGTGCAGGTGCGTACCACGTCATGAACGGTCATCTGCAGACGCTCGAGCAGGCGGCACGCATCCTGAAAACAAAAACGACTGAAGTACCGGGACGCATCGAAGCGCTTCAAGTCCAACTCCGCGAGACGGAACGGGCAAACGAGTCGTTGCAAGCGAAGTTGTCAAACATCGAAGCGGCGTCACTCAAAGACGACGTGGAACAAATCAACGGTGTCCAAGTCCTCTCAAAACGTGTGGACGTTTCAGACATGGATGCACTGCGCGGCATGATGGACGAATTGAAGGGAAGCCTCGGTTCAGCAATCATCGTTCTCGGTAGTGCACAAGGCGACAAAGTCAACCTCGTCGCAAGTGTCTCGAAGGATTTGATTGAGCAAGGGTACCATGCTGGTAAACTGATCAAGGAAGTGGCAACACGCTGCGGCGGCGGTGGCGGCGGTCGTCCGGATATGGCACAGGCCGGCGGAAAAGATGCTACGAAATTGAACGAAGCACTTGCGTTTACTTCACATTACGTGCAATCACTGGCATAATAGAGAAGTAGTGTAAATGAAAGAGGTGACTAACGTGAGTCAGATGGATCAAACGATGAAATTTAATTTTCCAGAAGACGATAGTCAGGCGGCGACACGTGAAGTGTTGCTGACGGTCTACCATGCTTTAGAAGAAAAAGGCTATCATCCGATCAACCAGATCGTCGGATATCTTCTTTCCGGGGATCCTGCTTACATTCCTCGTCATAACGATGCACGTAATATGATCCGAAAGATTGAGCGTGACGAACTACTTGAAGAACTCGTGAAATCTTATTTATCGGAGAGTGGAGACAAAAAATGAAGCGTGCGATCGGACTCGATGTCGGCTCAAGGACGATAGGTGTTGCGGTGAGTGATTTGATGGGCTGGACAGCACAAGGAATCGAGACCATCAAATGGACGGAGCCGGAATATCCTGTCGCCTTTAAGCGGCTCGATACAATCATTAAGGAATACGGTGTCGAAATCATCGTCATCGGACATCCGAAAAACATGAACGGTTCGATAGGACCGCGGGCGGAAGCCAGTGAAGCGTTTGCGCGTGAAATCGAGACGCACACCGGTCTTTCGACCGTCCTTGTCGACGAACGGCTGACGACGATGCAGGCAGAACGAATGTTGATTGATGCAGATGTCAGTCGGAAAAAACGTAAACTCGTCATCGATAAGATGGCGGCAGTCATGATCCTGCAATCTTATTTGGATCGGGCAAATCGATAAGGAGGAAATGAGATGTCGGAAGAAAAACGGCAGTATCTCTTTCCTGATGAAGACGGTGGCGAACATCTTTTTGAAGAGTGGTACCGTTATGTCAGTGAACGGACTGGTAAAACCTATCTATTTCTTGAAATGATAGGACACCCCGAAGAGGGAGCAGATGATCTGATCATCTGTGAAATCGATGAATTTGGGGAAGGCGAAGACGATTTCGAGTTGAGCCTGATTGATGAAAACGATGAGCAGACTTGGGATGAACTCGAGGCTGCATTAAAGGAGCGGATGAATGATGCAACAGAATGAACCAACACATTACGTAATTCCCGACGGAGAAGGTAACGAATTTAAATTTGCGGAGCGTCTACGTTACGAAAGCCCACGTTCAAGCAAAACATACATTTTCCTTGAGCCAATCGGCACGGAATACGAAGAAGCAGAAGAAGTCGATATCTTCGTCTACGAATTAGAAGAATATGGCGACGGAGACGACGATTTCAATCTTGTTCCGATTGCAGAAGACGATACGGAAACATGGGATGAAATCGAAGAAGTCTTTAATACATTAGAAGACGAGCTTGACTAAACCGACTCGTGTATAAGGTGACGTCGTGAGAGCAATGCTCTTTCGATGTCACCTTGTTTTAAGAGAAGAAGGAGGAACCGATGGAGAATGAATGGAAGAAAAATGCTGAAATTGAAAAAAAGCGCCGCCGGACATCACGCCGGATTACGTTGATCATCCTTTCAGTATTGTTCACGATTTTCTTAGTAGCAGGAGCAGCCATTTACATCTTTTTAAAGAGTTCACTTGAGCCGGTCGATGAAGAGGCGACGAAGTCCGTCAAAGTCGAAATTCCGCTCGGGGCTGGAACAAGTACGATCTCAAGTATTCTCAAAGACAAAGATTTAATCGCCAATGAAACGATTTTCCGGTATTACGTCCGCTATAAGAATGAATCGTCATTCCAAGCCGGCACGTACACCTTGACGCAAGCGATGACGCCAGATGAGATCATCAACGAGTTAAAAACCGGAACGATCATGAAAGCCGCAGACGTCAAAGTGACGATTCCGGAAGGGATTACGATGGATCGTCAAATTGCAATCATTGCCAAAGCGACAGGATTCAAGGCCGAATCGATTCGAAAATCGTTGACCGATGAAGCGTACATCGACAGTTTGATTGAGAAGTATCCGATGTTAACGGATGAAGTGACGAAACAAGGTGTCCTTTATTCACTCGAAGGATACTTCTTCCCGGCGACGTATGAATTCGACAAAGGGAAAAGCATCAATCAAATTGCAGAAACGATGTTAGATGAGATGGAAAAGATTTATGATACGAATGCCGATGCTATCAAAAAATCGGGCATGACCTTCCATGAAGTCCTGAGTCTCGGTTCGATGGTCGAGCGGGAAGCCGCAACACCGGACGATCGTCGAGAAATCGCCGGCGTCTTTACGAATCGTCTCAACGATGGGATGAAACTCCAATCGGATCCAACGGTTTGGTATGGAACAGGAGAAAATACAGCACTGACGACATTAAAAGATTTAGAGAACAATTCGAAATACAATACGTATAAATACGAAGGTATTCCGATTGGTCCGATTTCGACAGTCAGCGAAGATTCAATTCTCTCCGTCCTCAACCCGAACAAGACGAAATATGTCTACTTCTTTGCACGACCACCAAGCGATAAAAATCCGCGCGGTCAAATTCTATACGAAGAAACGTATGAAGAACATCAGCGTAACGTCGTCAAGTATAAACCGGAATGGGTCGAATACGAAGCAAGTAAAGAGTAATGAACACCGGGTTGGTCGGAAACGGGATCTTCGTTTCTGGTCAACCTGTTTATGCGGAGAGGAAGTAGTTCCGAATGAATGATTTTACAACGTATGTTGAAGGAATGATTAAACAACGGGATCCGTTGTTGCAAGAGATGGAAGCATACGCCAAAGAACACCATATCCCGATCATCGAATTGACCGGTTCAGAAGTCTTGTTGTCGTTATTGACACTTCAACAGCCGAAACGGATTCTCGAGCTTGGGACCGCCATCGGATACAGTGCGATTCGGATGGCACGTGCCTTACCGGACGCCCGGATCACGACCGTTGAACGAAATGCCAAACGGTACGCAGAAGCCAAAATGTTCATTGAACGGTCGGATGTCGCGGATCGGATTGACATCGTTTTTGCCGATGCAGTAGAATTAGCCGAAACACTTGACCAGGAGTTTGATGCCGTATTCATTGACGCGGCCAAAGGACAGTATAAAAAATTCTTTAACGGTTATGGGCGATTGGTGCCAATAGGCGGCGTTTTATACACGGATAACCTGTTTTTGCATGGTGACGTCCTCGAGACGGATCCGAAGACCTTTGACCGGAGAAGACGGCGGCTTGTCCGTCTCGTCAAAGAGTTCACAGCGTGGATGATGGAGCAAGATCAATATGATACGACGATTTTCCCACTCGGTGACGGTGTATCCGTCAGTCGGAAAATCAAGTCGGAATGAATGATGGAGGTACGAATTCAATGCAAAAACCGGTTGTAATTGGCGTTGCTGGAGGAACAGGATCAGGTAAAACGACGGTCGCACGTTCACTTGTCGAGGCATTCCCTAGTGAATCCATCGTCATGATTGAACAGGACGCTTACTATAAGGACCAGCGCGAGCTGTCGATGGAAGAACGTTACCAAACGAACTATGATCACCCGTTTGCCTTTGATAATGATCTGCTGATTGAACATATCAAAACGTTACGCGAAAATCAGGCGGTCGAAAAACCGGTCTACGATTATGTCGCACATACACGAGCGGAAGAAACGATTAAACTCGATCCGCGTGACGTCATCATCGTCGAAGGAATTTTAGCGCTTGAAGATGAACGTTTACGGGAATTGATGGATATTAAAGTCTTCGTTGATACGGATGCCGATGTCCGAATCCTTCGCCGCATGCAACGTGATATCAACGAACGTGGACGTTCGATTGATTCCGTCGTCGAGCAGTACACAAAAGTGGTCCGCCCGATGCATTTGCAGTTTTGTGAACCAACGAAACGGTATGCCGACATCATCGTGCCGGAAGGTGGAGAAAATCACGTTGCCATCGATTTACTCGTCACGAAGATTCGTGCGATTCTTGATTACCGGTCGGCACTTGATGAAAGAGGATATTGATTCCAAAAAAGATGTGAATATACTATACTAGTGGAATAAAAAGGAGCGTGACAAAAATGGCAGAAAAACAGTATTATATGACGCTTGAAGGTAAAGCGAATGTTGAAAACGAATTAAACGAACTGAAGTCAGTCCGCCGAAAAGAAGTTGTTGAAAACATTAAGATTGCCCGTTCATTTGGTGACTTGTCGGAAAACGCGGAATATGATTCAGCGAAAGAAGAGCAAGCGATGGTCGAAGGCCGGATTGCTCAATTGGAAGAAATGTTACGGAACGTCGCCATCATCTCAGAAGATGAAAAAGACATTTCTGTCGTTGGAATCGGAACGACTGTCACTTTCTTGATTCTTGAAGATGATGAAGAAGAGACGTATACGATTGTCGGTAGTGCGGAAGCCGATCCGTTTACAGGCAAGATTTCGAACGAATCACCAATCGCGAAGAGCCTGTTTGGTCACAGCGTTGGAGAACAAGTTTCAGTGCAAGCGCCGGGTGGCGACTTTGCCGTGAAAATTACATCGATTAAATAATGAATGACAGCAGCCGGAGCAATCCGGTTTTCTGTTTGAATGGGGGAATTCGTGTGCCAATCGCGATTATTGGAGCCATGGAAGAAGAAGTCAACTTACTTCGCAATGAATTATCGGAACGAAAAGATACGGTGATTGCCAACTATCATTTTTATGAAGGATTACTCAACAGCGTGCCTGTTGTCATCCTGAAATCCGGCATCGGAAAAGTCAATGCAGCGATAGGGACAACACTGTTACTCGATCATTTTAAGCCGAGTGCGGTCATCAACACGGGATCGGCCGGCGGCTTTAAAGCCGGTCTGAAAGTCGGGGATGTCGTCGTCTCAACGGAAGTCCGTCATCATGACGTCGATGTGACGGCTTTTGGTTATGAGTACGGGCAAGTGCCGGGAATGCCTGCTGCCTACACGGCGGATTCGAAACTGGTTGCGACAGCGGAAGCAGTCATCGAACGGATGGACGCGATTCGTGTCGTTCATGGTCTGATTGTGACAGGAGATTCCTTCATCCATGATACGGAACGTTCGAACATCATCAAAACGAACTTCCCGGATGTTGCAGCAGTCGAGATGGAAGCGGCACCGATCGCTCAAGTCTGTCACCAATTTAACGTTCCTTTCGTCGTGACACGTTCGATTTCGGACAGCGCTGACGAAGAAGCTTCTTTATCATTTGATGAATTTTTGGAGATTGCTTCCATCAATTCTGCGAAGATGGTCATGGAAGTTGTCCGGACATTGGCGGATTCAGAAGAATCAGAATGACCCACAAGAAGGTCTCCTGGAAACAGGGCCTTCTTTTTTCTTTGACAAAAACCACTTAACGCTTTATATTAGTACCAGATACTAATTTTAAAGGAGCGTCCATATGAATATCGGAATTATAGGACTGGGGACATCGTTACCCGAACGTCGAATCACAAATGATGATTTAGCAACGACACTCGATACGAATGATGAATGGATTCGAACACGGACAGGCATTGCAGCAAGACGGATTGCGGATGATACAATCGATGTAACGGACTTAGCAACGGAAGCCGCTCAAAAAGCATTGGCAGATGCCAATCTGACGGCGGACGACATCGGTTTGATTGTCGTCGGAACAGCGACAGGACGTGCTTTTCCATCCACTGCCTGTACCGTTCAGGAACGGCTTGGAGCGTTGGGGGCAACCGCGTTTGATATCAGTGCCGCCTGCAGCGGTTTCATCTTTGCTCTTCAAACTGCCGCCAGCATGATGCCGGCGACTGCATCAAAGTATGCCCTCGTTATCGGGGCAGAAAAGATGTCAAGCATCGTCGACTGGTCAGACCGGTCGACAGCGATCCTGTTTGGTGACGGGGCCGGAGCCGTCGTACTTGGACCAACCGAACAACAAGGGCTGAATGCTTTTGAACTCGGAACAGATGGCCGGGGGGCACATTTATTATTTAAAGAACTGGATGGTCCGATTGAAATGAACGGACGGGAAGTCTTTAAATTTGCGGTCCGAAAGTTGCCGGATATCGTTGAAAAAGTGATTTTAAAAGCAGACGGGACACTAGCAGAACTTGATTTGCTGATTCCGCACCAAGCGAACTTACGCATCATCGAGGCAGCACGTGAACGGTTAGGGATTGAAGAAGAAAAAGTGATCGTGACGATTGACGAACATGCCAATACATCAGCAGCGTCGATTCCACTCGCACTCGAAGAAGCCCGGAGTCAAGGACGTCTTCAACCGGGGACGACTCTCGTACTGGCTGGATTTGGTGCTGGATTGACATGGGGAGCGGCTTATATTACTTGGACTAAAGGGGAGAACACATAAGATGATGAGAAAACGTGTAGTAGTGACAGGTATGGGCGCATTGACACCAATCGGAAATGACGTCGAGACGTTTTGGAATGCGTTAAAAGCAGGCGAAAACGGAATTCGTCCAATGGAACGGCTTGATATTGATGAATATCCGACCAAAGTGACGGGCGAATTACAGAACTTCGATGTGACGGAATTCATCGAAGCGAAGGAAGCACGGAAGATGGATCGTTTCGTCCATTATTCACTCGTTGCCAGCATGGAAGCAGTCAAGGATGCAGGACTTGATGTCAAAGCCAATGCCAACCGCATAGGCGTCTGGATCGGATCAGGAATCGGTGGAGTCGAGACAATCGAAAAACAGGCAAAAATCTATTTTGAGCGTGGTCACCGCCGCGTCAGCCCGTTCTTCATTCCGATGATGATTCCGAATATGGCGAGCGGTCAAGTCTCGATCTACACAGGAGCAAAAGGTCCTAACAACTGTTCCGTCACGGCATGTGCTTCCGGGACAAACGCGATTGGTGAAGCATTACGTGTCATCGAACGTGGTGACGCGGACGTGATGATTGCCGGTGGTGCAGAGGCCCCAATCACAAACTTGGCGTTTGCCGGTTTTTGTGCAAACAAAGCGATGTCGACGAACCATGATCCAAATACGGCAAGCCGTCCCTTCGACGAAGGACGTGACGGATTCGTCATGGGAGAAGGTGCGGGAATCTTGGTTCTGGAAGAATATGAACATGCGATTGCTCGTGGTGCAACGATTTATGCTGAAGTCAGCGGATATGGTCTGACGGCAGATGCCTACCATATCACGGCACCGGATCCAGATGGTGACGGAGGAGCGCGCGCAATGGCGATGGCAATTCAAGATGCCGGAATCGATCCGGTTGCGGTCCAATACATCAATGCCCATGGAACGAGTACACCGATGAATGATGTTCTTGAAACAAAAGCCATTCATACCGTGTTCGGGGAACATGCTCAAAAATTAGCGATTAACTCGACAAAATCGATGATTGGTCACTTGTTGGGAGCTGCCGGTGGCGTCGAAGCAATCGCAGCCATCAAGTCGCTTCAAGAGCAAACCGTCCATCCGACGATTCATCTGGAGCAGCCGAGCGAAGGGTGCGATCTCGATTACGTTCGTGAAGGCAGCCGGGCATGGGAACTCGAATATGCTCTCAGCAATTCACTCGGATTTGGTGGTCATAACGCCTCACTGGTCTTTAAACGTTATCAGGCGTAATACCTATAAAAAGCGATTCAGCGGTTCATTTGACCGTTTGAATCGCTTTTTTATTTAAAAAAAAATATTGAAATCTTAAAATAAAATAGAAAAAAACAAGAAATAAATTAAAATCAGTTGTCTTTTTGAAAAAATATTTAGAAAAATCGGATAAAAGGTTTGCAAAATTATCAGAACATTGTAAACTATTTGTAACGAAGGGTTTTGGACGAATAGAAATAACGTTTTTTTTTTCGCTCAAAAACCTTAGATTACTAGCTTTGGAAATTTTAGGGGGGTCATCGTATCATGAAAAAGAAAAGTTTTGCACTCGCTACGTCTGTAGCGCTCGTATCAAGCGCATTCCTCGCAGCTTGTTCGACGACTGATTCAAATGACACATCATCGGGCGATAACAGTTCGGACAAAAAATCAAGTGAGCAAACGCTAAACCTGATTGAGAGCGCTGATATTCCAACGCTTAATCCGACTACTTCAACAGACGCGGTTTCATTCAACGTCTTGAACAACACGATGGAAGGTCTTTACCGTTTAGATGACAAGCAACAACCGACTCCGGGTATTGCTGAAAGTCACACAGTTTCGGACGACAAGTTGACGTACACGTTCAAATTACGTGATGCGAAATGGTCAGACGGTACAGCAATCACGGCAAAAGACTTCGAATATGCTTGGAAAGAAGTTCTGAACCCGGACAACGCTTCTCAGTATGCATATGTCTTCTATAACATCGAAGGCGCTGAAGAATATAACACGAAAAAAGGCGAGCGTGATGCGGTCGGCGTCAAAGCTGTCGACGACAAGACATTCGAAGTTAAATTAAAAGCACCTGCTGACTACTTCCTCGGATTAACTGGATTCGGACCATTCATGCCGAAGTCGGAAGAACTATCGAAGAAAATCGGTAAGGACTTCGGATCAGCTGCTGATAAAGCACTTTACAACGGACCATTCAAGTTATCAGAGTGGACACGTGAACAAGGCTGGAAAATGGTCAAGAACGATAACTACTGGGATAAAGACAGCGTGAAGCTGAACACAATCAACGTAAAAGTCGTTAAAGAAACGGCTACAGGCGTTAACCTTTACGAAAAAGGAGATATCGATCGTACCGGTCTCTCTTCCGAGTTCGTTGCCCAGTTCCAAGATAACGAAGAGTTCAAAACTAAAGGGGAGTCAACAATCTTCTACCTTTACTTGAACACGAAAGTCAAAGCGTTGAACAATGAAAAAATCCGTCGTGCGATCGACATGGGTTACAATAAAAAAGGAATCACAGACGTCATCTTGGCGAACGGTTCGATTCCAGCGAACTTCCTAGTACCAAAAGATTTCGCGAAGGATGAAGACGGAAAAGACTTCCGTGAAAAGTACCCGACATTCAACGAGTACAATGCAGACGAAGCGAAAAAACTTTGGGAAGAGGGCTTAAAAGAAATCGGTCAAGACTCGGTTGAACTTGAGCTTCTGAACTATGACAGTGATGATGCGAAGAAAATCGGTGAGTTCTTGAAAGGTGAGCTTGAGAAGAACCTTCCAGGCATGAAAGTCACTATCAAGCAACAACCGTTCAAAAACAAACTGGATCTCGAAAACAAAGGCGACTTTGAGTTCTCATTCGCCGGCTGGGGTCCTGACTACCAAGATCCAATGACGTTCCTCGATCTCTTCTTGACTGACGGACCATACAACCGTGGTAAGTGGTCAGATAAAGAGTACGATAAACTCATCAACGATGCGAAGACACAAACGGATGCTACAAAACGTTGGTCAGAGCTTCAAGAAGCAGAGAAAATCCTTCTTGATTCTGCAGCGATTTCACCTGTTTATCAGCGTGGACGTGCATTCATCGTTAAACCATACGTTAAAGGAGTTGTCGAACATAACTTCGGCGCAGACTTCTCGTACAAATGGACTTCAATCGAAGGTAAATAAGTATCAAAAGCGTTCCCATAACCGGGAACGCTTTTTTATTGTATAATTCAAAACCCCTCTCTTCTTGAAAAGCAAGAAGAAAGGGGCGAATCGTCGAAAAACAGATAAATTTATTTTTTTACTTTGGCGCGTTTACGTTGAAGACCCATCGCTTTTTCCACTTTCGCCAGTTTTCGTGAAGCGACCAAATCCGCTTTATCACGACCTTGATCTAAAATCAGATCAAGTTCTTCAGAATCAATCAAGTCATGGTAGCGTTTTTGGATCGGCTCCAGCTCAGCGATGATGACTTCAGCGACATCTGCTTTGAAGACACCATAATTTTGACCGGCATACTTCGCTTCCAGTTCTTTAATCGAAAGATCCGCCAGTAAAGAGTAGATTTCGAGTAAGTTAGACACACCCGGTTTGTTTTCGCGATCAAATCGTACGACACCTTCCGAGTCGGTTACGGCTGATTTGATTTTTTTGCGGATGACATCCGGTGCATCGAGCATCGAGATATATCCTTTTGGATTCGTATCAGTTTTTGACATCTTTTTCTCAGGAGTCGTTAAGCTCATGATTCGCGCACCGGTCTCTGCGATAACGGGTTCCGGCATTTTGAACGTCTCGTAATAACGGCTGTTAAAACGTTGCGCCAAATCCCGCGTCAATTCGATATGTTGTTTTTGGTCGTCACCGACCGGAACAAGTTCTGCGTCATATAAAAGAATATCCGCGGCCATCAATGTCGGATAAACGAATAATCCAGCGCCAATCCGGTCTTTTCCTTGTGACTTGTCCTTGTATTGTGTCATCCGTTCCAGTTCGCCCATACCTGAGAGACAAGTTAGCATCCAGCCCAGTTGCGCATGTGCTTTCACTTCGGATTGGACAAAAATCGTTGCTTTCTCCGGATCGAGTCCACTCGCGATGTACAGAGCGGCAAGGGCCCGTGTGTTGTTCATTAATTCGACCCGGTCGATTTCAACCGTGATGGAGTGCAGATCGACGATGCAGTAATACGCATCATGTTCGTCTTGTAAGTTAACAAAATGTTTCATGGCTCCAATGTAATTTCCGAGTGTCACCGTCCCGGTCGGCTTAATGCCTGAGAAAATTGTTTTCATGTGAACCCCTCCAAAAAATAAAATAAAATAAAAAAAGATGACTCGTCCCTTGAATTATTCAAGGGACGAGTCATCGCGTTGCCACCCAAGTTGCTAGAAAACTAGCCGCTCAATTGCTGTAACGGGCAGACCCGTCTGATTCTATCTAAGTTCGAATCAGCCACTCCGAAGTCCATTCGATCTGCACCAACTGTCCATTTCCACCAGCCATGGACTCTCTGTAAGTGGTTAGCAGACGTACTACTCTTCTTCACTGTGTTCTCGTATATCGTTATTCCTACTTTACCATAGGTGGATTCAAGACGTCATCTAAATTCGGTCAGATGAAAGAGATCAGTAACGAGACGACGATACAAAGGAAGCCGCTCGAGAGATAGGGGAGCGTCCGGTTTGAGGCACGTTTTTGCTTCGCTTCCAGAATTTCGTTTTCCTCGTCCTCATCTTCATAGTAATCTCCATCCACTTCCCGTAATTTTGCTTCCCGTTGTTTTTTGAAACCGACTGTGATGCCTTTGAAAAAACCATTGGCTGACATGTTAGAGAAAAAACCAATTGCAAGCAGCAGAAAACCGGCAATGAATAAGCCTCCTGACAAGTGATAGAGAAACGAATGCGTAGCATCCGTGACGACTGCCCAAGTCGTATATACCACTGTTAAGATTAAGGCGATCAGTAAAGGACGTACTACTTTATTTGACATGATAAAACCTCCTGAACCAAGATGATACTTTTATTATACGCAAAGGCACTATTTGTTACGACTCTGAAAGATTCACAGTCTATAAAATAGCAAATAGTGTGACTATTCACTTGACGTTATTGTTATTCTCACATAAAATCAATTTATCACTTCGTTTAAGTTTTTGAAACTAGGTCAATGCGTTTTGGGGAACGTAATTTTAGTTTCGACGAGATGTCTAAAAATCGCTCACATATGGCGGTTTTGAAAATGGAAAAGGAGATGACTCACCGATGAATAAAAAAACAGTCGGTCTCGCGTTATCAGTTATGCTTGCAGGAAGTGTTGTACTTGCAGGTTGTTCAACAACAGGTGACGGAGATAAAGATGCAGGTTCTTCTGAAGGCAAAAAAGTATTACGTTTGACGGATACGTCGGATATTACGACAGTTGATCCGGCACAAGCAACGGATGCAGTCGCATTCAACATGATCGGCAACACGATGGAAGGACTCTACCGATTAGACAAAGACGGTAAAGCGATTCCAGCACTTGCAGAAAAAACAGATATCTCAAGTGACAATCTCACATACACGTTTACACTCCGTGACTCAAAATGGTCAGACGGTACACCGGTTAAGGCACAAGATTTTGAATTTGCTTGGAAACGTGCCGTTGATCCAAAAACAGCGTCAGGGTATGCATATATCTTTGACACACTCAAAAACGGGTCAGACGTTTCGCAAGGTAAAAAACCTGTTGATGACTTAGGTGTCAAAGCGATTGACGATAAGACACTCGAAGTAAAACTCGAGCGTCCGGCGCCGTACTTCCTTTCACTCACATCGTTTGGAACATACACACCGATCAGTGAAGATTTCTACAACAAAAACAAAAAGGATTTCTCACTTCAACCGGATAAGCTGCTTTACAATGGTCCTTTCGTTTGGACATCTTGGAAAACGGATTCAAAACGTGTTCTGACGAAAAACGAAAACTACTGGGATAAAGATGCCGTAAAACTGGATGAAGTCTCAATCCGTGTCGTTAAAGATACATCAACGGTTGCCAATCTCTATGATACAGACGAAATTGATTATGCAGGACTCACTTCAGAGCAAGTTGCGACTTACGAGTCAAAACCTGAGTTCAAAACTGCTCTTCGTTCTTCAATCGCCTACTTGAAATTTAACAATGAAGATGCGGCTATGAAGAATGCGGATGCACGTAAAGCAATTGCGCGTGCCATCGATCCAAAAGGAATCACGGATACGTTACTTGCGAACGGATCGATTCCGACAACAAGCTTCATTCCAAAAGATTTTATCAAAGATGATGCTGGTAAAGACTACACAAGCGACATCAACTGGTTTGACCGTGATGCAAAAGAAGCGGCTGATCTTTGGAAAAAAGCAAACGGCGATAAGAAAACAACGATTGAACTCTTATCATTTGATAGCGAAGATGCGAAAAAAATCAGTGAATACATGAAAGGACAAATTGAGAAAAACCTTCCAAACGTCACTGTATCGATCAAACAACAACCGTTCAAAAACAAGCTTGATTTAGAAGCGAAAGGCGATTATCAAATGTCTTACGCGCTTTGGGGTCCGGATTATCAAGATCCAATGTCAAACTTGTCGATCTTTGAATCAACAAACAGTCAAAACGACGTCAAATACAAATCGTCTGCGTATGATAAATTGTTGAATGCTGCAAACGAAGAATCAGACGTAGCAAAACGTCTTGATCTCTTTAAACAAGCTGAATCACAATTGATTGAAAAAGATCAAGCCATCGCACCGATCTATCAAGCAGGTGCTGCTTACTTGAGCCGTCCATCAGTCAAAGACTTTAACCGCCAAGTATTCGGTGCTGACTTCCAGTACAAATACGTTGATGTGAAGTAATTGAAAAACGGAGCGTCCTTGAAACTTATTCAAGGAACGCTCCTGTTTTATACGTCTTTTTCTGAACGGTAACTCATTTTCAGTAAAATGTGAACTTTTTGTAAAAAAGATGTTCTAATTACTTTGTTAGCAAAGTATAATGGAATCAAACGAAAAATTCTGAAATATTGGTTAACTGTGAAAAAACAGCGGCCAGGGGGGCGTCAATCAGTCCAAAATAAAAAGAATTTAAATTTTTATGACAAAATTCTTGAATGTTCCGACAATTTTGGGTCATACTGATTTTATTGATGTTTCGAAAAAAACAGAAAATCTTTATAGGGGGTGCCATCTATGGGCCGTTATTTAGCTCAACGCCTTGTTTACGGCGTACTGACGTTTTTACTCATCGCTTCGTTCACTTTCTTCCTAATGGACCTGTTACCAGGTTCACCGTTCCAAAACCAGGAGAAACTTTCTCCTGCACAGTTGGATATCCTTCGGGATAAGTACAACTTGAATGATCCGCTTCCACAACGTTATGCGGCTTATATGGTCAACTTGTTCCAAGGTGATCTCGGAGTATCATTTAAATATGATAGTCGTCCAGTCACAGACTTAATCATGGAGCGAATCGGACCTTCGGCTCAATTAGGTGTTCAGGCTCTGATTCTGGGAGTATTTTTAGGACTCGTGTTAGGTGTTGTTGCGGCACTTCGTCACAACACAGCAATCGATTACAGCGCAATGTTCATTTCAGTACTCGGAATTTCCGTGCCATCATTCGTATTTGCGTCACTTCTTCAATACTATGTTGGGGTGAAATGGGGCGTGTTGCCAGTTGCTTTCTGGGAAAGTCCAGCGCATACGATTTTACCGACGATTTCCTTATCGCTTGGTGTAACGGCATCGATAGCCCGATTCGTTCGAACTGAGATGCTTGAGGTTACAGGTCAGGATTATGTGACACTTGCTAAGGCAAAAGGCCTAGACGGTCAAGCAATCACGTGGAAACACATGGTGCGTAACGCTTTGATCCCGGCAATCACGATTCTTGGACCGATGACAGCAGCGTTGATCACAGGAACGCTTGTTATCGAAAGAATTTTCTCTGTACCAGGTCTTGGCGAATTGTTCGTTTCGTCGATCACACAAAATGACTATACAGTTATCATGGGAACAACACTCTTCTTCTCAGCAGTGTTCATCTTGATGATTTTGATCGTCGACTTACTTTACGGAGTCGTTGATCCACGGATTCGTTTGGGGGGTAACAAATAATGGCAGAGCAAAATTCAAACGCAAAAGCAAAAACAGAGCAGTTCGACTCGTCGTTGTTCCAACCTGTTGAATTTAATGAACAAGCGGGAGAGCGGATTGCCGGAAAAAGTTTAAACTTCTGGCAAGATGCTTGGACACGCCTTCGGAAAAACAAAGCGGCAATCTTGTCGCTAGCGGTCATTTTAATCATCGCACTTTTGTCGCTTATCGGACCAAGTTTATCTGGTAATGATGCTTATACCCAAACGATTACACAAGCTAAACTTCCACCAAAAGTATCAGGCCTCGAATGGGCTGGTTTTGATGGAATGGCAACGCTTGGTGAAAAGCCGATCGATTTTTATGAAACAAAGCAAGTAGAAGAAAACTTCTGGTTTGGTACCGATCACCTGGGTCGTGACTTATGGTCACGTGTCTGGGAAGGAACACGCGTTTCACTCTTCATCGGGTTGATGGCAGCAATCATTGACGTTATCGTCGGTGTCACATACGGTGGGGTTTCAGCTTATTACGGTGGACGTGTCGACAACATCATGCAACGGATTGCAGAAATTCTGACAGGTATTCCAAACTTGATCTTGATCATTCTCTTTATCTTGATTCTGGAACCGGGGATTATAACCATTATCCTCGCGATGACCATCACCGGCTGGATCGGGATGAGTCGACTTGTTCGGGGACAAATCCTGAAACTTAAGAACCAAGAGTTCGTTCTCGCAGCGCGTACACTTGGGGCTTCTAGCGCACGTTTAATCTTCAAACACTTGATTCCAAATACACTTGGGACAATCATCATCTCGCTTATGTTTACGATTCCTAGTGCGATTTTCTTCGAAGCCTTCCTAAGCTTCATTGGACTTGGTCTCGCACCACCACAACCGTCACTTGGTACACTGATCAATGAAGGGTATAAAGAATTAAAAACATTCCCTTACTTGCTCGTCGTGCCGTCTACGGTCATCGTACTCCTAATGATCAGCTTTAACATGCTGGCAGACGGACTACGCGATGCGTTTGATCCACGTCTACGTCGCTAACGGAAATAAGAGAGGAGTTCATCCACAATGGAAACTATTTTATCAGTACGCGACTTGACTGTCGCTTTCCATACGTATGCCGGGACGGTACAAGCCGTCCGTGGCGTATCGTTTGATTTGAAAAAAGGCGAAACACTCGCCATCGTAGGTGAATCCGGTTCTGGTAAATCGGTTACCTCAAAAGCCATCATGCGTTTGATTCCAAATCCTCCAGGTGAGATCACGAAAGGTGAGATCATGTTTGAAGGGCGCGATCTAGTCAAACTGTCGGACAAAGAGATGCAAAAAGTCCGTGGACGTGACATCGCGATGATCTTCCAAGATCCGATGACATCCCTCAACCCGACGATGACAATCTTTAAACAGATTGCTGAAGGATTGAAACGTCACCAAGGATTAACAGGGGACGCAGCTAAAAAACGTACACTTGAGTTATTGACACTTGTCGGGATTCCAAACCCGGAAGCGCGTCTGAAACAATACCCGCACCAATTGTCAGGTGGTATGCGTCAACGGATCGTTATCGCAATCGCACTGGCTTGTAATCCAAAAGTCTTGATTGCCGATGAGCCGACAACAGCACTTGACGTAACGATTCAAGCGCAGATTCTGGAACTGTTAAAAGATATTCAGCAAAAAACGGGTACAGCCATTATCTTCATCACGCACGATCTTGGTGTCGTAGCGAACATGGCTGACCGTGTAGCGGTTATGTATGCCGGGAAATTGATTGAAAAAGGAACGGTTGATGAAATTTTCTATGAGCCGCGTCACCCATACACTTGGGGATTACTCGGTTCGATGCCGCGTCCGTCTGATGATCGTTCGCAAGATTTACCGGCGATTCCGGGAACGCCACCAAACTTGCTTCATCCACCGGTCGGTGATGCCTTCGCACCACGTAATCAGTACGCGATGAAGATTGATTTCGAGAAAGAACCTCCGTTCTTCCCGATTACGGATACACACGAAGCGGCAACGTGGTTGTTGCATCCACAAGCACCTTATGTAGAACCACCAGTAGCCATCCGCGATCTTGCGCTGAAGTATCGCCCTGATAGCACATTCGCGAAAGCGCTTCTGAAAGGCGGTCTTAAGTAATGGAGAATCGTAATAAACTACTTGAAGTAAAAAACTTAAAACAACACTTTAACATCGGTCGTGGTCGCGTCGTGAAAGCTGTCGACGGACTGTCGTTTGATATCTATGAAGGAGAAGTACTTGGTCTTGTTGGTGAGTCTGGTTGTGGTAAATCGACGACTGGACGTTCAATCATCGGTTTATACGATGCGACAGATGGAGAAGTACTTTTCAAAGGTGAGAATGTTCACGCTAAAAAATCACGTAAAGAAAAATTAAAATTCAACCGTTCGATGCAAATGATTTTCCAAGATCCATATGCATCGCTGAACCCACGGATGACGGTCGGGGACATCATTGCGGAAGGAATCGATATCCACGGTCTTGCTAACTCGAAAGACGAGCGGAACAACCGGGTATATGATCTTCTGGAAACTGTTGGTCTGACAAAAGAACACGCCAGCCGTTACCCGCACGAATTCTCAGGCGGACAACGTCAACGGATCGGGATTGCCCGTGCACTAGCGGTTGAGCCGGACTTCATCATTGCCGATGAGCCGATCTCTGCTCTTGATGTATCGATCCAAGCACAGGTTGTCAACTTGATGAAACAATTGCAACGTGACCGCAGTCTGACGTATCTTTTCATCGCCCACGACTTGTCGATGGTTAAATACATCTCAGACCGGATCGGTGTCATGTATCAAGGTCACCTCGTTGAATTGTGTGATGCGGATCGTCTGTATGAGAATCCTGTTCACGCCTACACGAAATCGTTGTTATCTGCGATTCCACTTCCGGACCCGGAGCATGAACGGACGCGTAAGCGGATCATTTATGACCGTCCGACAGGTGGAGCGGTCGGGAAGTCGAGTGAAGACTCAAGCATCCCGCCGTTGCGCGAAATCGAGCCTGGTCATTACGTCTCGATGACGGATGCAGAACTCGAAGCATATCAAGCACAACTCGTATAAGCCAAACAAAAAAGGCATTCCTGAATATTCGGGAATGCCTTTTTTTAGTTTTCAGAAGCGATGCGCGGCAAGTTGTTGAAGCGGTGAACAACAGAATCGATTGCGTGCAGTCGTTGGACGGCTTCTTCAAAAGGAATTTTTTCATAATGATGAAGACCACCCGGTTGTTCCTCCAACGTATCGGCTTCATGGACAAGCTGTTGCAGCGGTGTCCGATTGATCGAGCCCGGCGGAAGGTAAGAATCCGTATGCAACAAGACGGCAAGGGCAATCTCCTTCGCTCGTTCCGGTTCTTCGCCAAGGCGGATTAACAATTTGTGCGCTCGCTCGGCGCCTTTGATGGCATGAATGTCATTTTGACGGTAGAGATCGTAGTTCCATGTTCCGTCGGTGTACCATTCATAATGTCCGATATCATGAAGAAGGGCCGCCTTTGTTGCTGTATCCGCATCCAGACCACGTTGTGTGGCGAGCGTCAAAGCGCGTTCGGCGACGGAAATCGCATGATTTAAACCCGATCGTTCCAAATATTTTTGAGCGATTGGATGTTCGATGATGGTAACAAGAGTGACTGACATAATGAAATGACTCCTTTCACGAGTAGGTATTTCTATACACTTTACGTGATGTTGAAGACAATTGCAACTATTTACTGAAGGGGAATCGACAATCTCACATAATTAATTGCCTGAAGTAGGAATAGAAATTAGGTAAACGTGGTATACTAAGTAATGTAGAAGATGATAATTTAGCTTTCGTTGGTTAACTGTTCTTTTTTCGGACCGAGTGAGGTGTCGGATATGAAAGAACGTGATAAAAAGAAAAAGTTGAAAAAACGCCTTTTGCGGGACATTTTCGAAAAAAAATTAAAAGAGATTAAACTCCCGAAAGCAAAAGAGACGATTTCTCAACCCTTTGATCACACACCAGCTTGCTGAAGCCACCTGGTGGCTCTGGCAAGTTTTTTTACGAAAAGTTCTTTCATCTCAAAACATATTGGGTTTTATTTTATTAAAAATCAATGTAAACTATCAAGTAATAGAATCATCAGCTGCTGCGCAACGGATGTTCGCAGGAGAAATGATGTGAAATCAGGGGGAGGATGTTTTTCAATGGTAACACTCTATACTTCACCAAGCTGTACTTCTTGTCGTAAAGCGCGCGCATGGCTTGAAGAACATGAAATCCCATTCGTGGAACGTAATATTTTCTCGGAACCATTATCGCTTGATGAGATCAAACAGATACTCCGGATGACAGAAGACGGAACGGATGAAATTATCTCGACCCGTTCAAAAGTCTTTTCAAAATTAGATGTATCGGTAGAAAATTTATCGTTACAACACTTGTATGATTTAATTCAAGAATATCCAGGATTGTTACGTCGTCCGATTTTAATCGACGAAAAACGTCTTCAAGTTGGATACAATGAAGATGAAATCCGCCGATTTTTACCACGTAAAGTCCGTACCTTCCAACTATTGGAAGCTCAGCGCCTTGTCAACGAATAATATACACCGAGCACGCTGCTTTCTGAGCAGTGTGCTTTTTGTTACCGCCTAAAAAGGTTAAAATAAAGTTAACAAAGGAATATACCCTATATGTTTGATGATTCTTTTGAATCTATGTGAAGTGCTCGTTCGTATACTAGATAAGAGCGAGAGGAAAGGAGTGGACATATTGAAAATCGAACGCGTCAATGACAACACCGTCAAGTTCTTCATTACGTACACGGATATCGAACGCCGCGGCTTTGCCCGTGATGAGATTTGGTACAACCGTGAGCGTGGAGAACAGTTATTCTGGCAGATGATGGATGAAGCGAATGAAAAAGAGTCCATCTCCTTCGAAGGTCCACTATGGATACAAGTACAGGCATTTGAAAAAGGTCTAGAAGTCACTGTCACGATCGCTAAAACATCAGTCGATGGTGAACAAGTAGATGAAGAGGAACTGGATTCCCTACTCCGTTCCGCAATGTCTGATGCGGAAGAGAAAGAAACAGAACTCAGTCAAGACGTCTTATTTGAAACAACGGATTTCGAGCATATCATTGCCCTTAGCCAATATGCAGAAGCACCTGTCTTCGAAGAACTCAATACCTCTCTGTATCAGAAAGATGGATTATACCTGCTTCATCTTCATTTCAAGGATGCAACGGAAGTGGAAGAACAGGAAAATGTCATGAGTCTGATTGCGGAATACTTGAACTTCAGTGAACAAACGATTCATCCGGTAGCTGAGTACGGGAAAACAATTATTGCGGAAGATGTCTTTACCTTTGTCCGCAGTCATTTTCCAAAGTAAATCAGCAAACGCATAACATGCCATCAAAAAGGACTGCTCCTATACGTCAGGAAGCAGTCCTTTCTGATGTAGAGATTCATCAGGTCAGCGTATAACCACCGTCGACGATTAACGTCTGTCCATTGATGTAACTCGCTTTATCGGATAATAAGAAACAGACGACCTCCGCGATTTCGGATGGTTGGGCGGCTTGACCGCGCAAATGGTGTTTCATCGCCAAGTCGAATTTATCCTTCCCGCCATATAAAGAGTGGCTCAGCTTCGTATCGACCGGACCGGGACAGATGGCGTTAAAGCGGTATTTCCCGTGAAACCGAGCGGCGTATGTTTTCGTAAGGGTGAGAAGGGCACTTTTGGAAGACGCATACGGCAACAGCATGGCCGGGAACTTCACGTGACCGACGATCGCGCTGTTATTGACGATGGAGGCACCTTTTGTGAAACGCTTAACGGCGAGTTGAATGATTTGTTCCGGTGCATGATAATTGACTTGGAACACTTCTTTTTGCTGATCGGTTACGCGTTCCGGGGCCACTGGTTTTCCGAATGTACCGGCATTATTAAAAATGCCGTCAAGCGTCGGAAACTGTTCTTTTGTGTCTTCAAAGAATCGTTCGATCTCTTCAGGCACGGACAGATCGACCGGGAAAAAGCTGATGCGTCCATTTCCGTTCGTCTCCAGTTCCTTCCCGCTCGTTTCATTTCGTCCAAGTGCGAGGACCGTATGTCCCTCGCGTGCCAATTGTAAGGCTGTTGCTTCTCCGATTCCGCTTGTTGCACCAGTTACTAGATAAGTTTTCATACTTACTCTTCCCTTCTACATAAAGTGTGTTCCATATCAAATCAAAGGAGGGGATCTCATGTTGCGGCGTGTCCAATTACTTATGACGTTACTGCTGACGGTCAGCCTGATCGGTTTCCTTTCGTATTACTGGAGTGTGTACATGGTAGGATGGTTATCCCTGGTCATCATTCTGGTCGTACTGAGTGTTTTTGTCATCATCTTACTGGAGAACCGTAATCCGGAACGAACGCTTGTCTGGGCTCTTGTCATGATGGCACTCCCAGTCGTCGGTGTGTTTGTGTATTTTACCTTTGGTCAAAATTATAGACGAAAAAGAATGTTTCGTCTGAAAGCGATGCTCGATGAAGAGTCTTACATTAAATATCGTACCCAGTTTGATCATGGTGTACACAATCAAGTGTTCAAACATGGACATTACGCAAAGGTTGTTAAACTTATTGATTCGATCAGTCGCCTGCCGATTTCGTATAATAGCCATACGAAGGTGTTGACGAATGGACAAGAAAAATTTCCTTTGTTATTAACAGAAATCCGTCAGGCGGAGCATCATATTCACCTGCAGTATTATATCGTGCGGGATGATGAACTGGCGTTAGAGTTGCAGGCTGCTTTGATTGAACGGGCGCAAGCCGGTGTAGAAGTCCGTTTTTTGTATGATGCAGTCGGTTGCTTCTCGACTGATAAAGCGTATTTTAAAAAGATGGAGGCGGCAGGCATCGAAGTGCACGCGTTTTTCCCTGTCGTCCTGCCGTTCATCTCCAGTAAATCCAACTATCGCAATCACCGGAAAATCGTTGTCATCGATGGCACGGTCGCCTTTACGGGAGGCATCAACGTCGGCGATGAATACTTGGGAAAAGATAAGGCGTTTGGATTTTGGCGGGATACTCATCTGATTGTCCGCGGCGAAGCCGTTTCCGAACTCCAATTGATTTTTCTTCAGGATTGGTATTACATGACCGGAGAGCGGTTGTTTACCCCGTACTATATGAAACCGCTTGAAGTCATGGAGAACGCAACAGGGGGCGTACAGATCATCGCCAGTGGTCCGGATGAGCCGTATGAAACGATGAAGTCCCTGTACTTTGGTTTAATTACGGAAGCAAGGCACTCTGTCTATATCGCCTCTCCTTATCTGATTCCAGATGAAGACTTGATGACGGCATTAAAAACGGCTGCGATGTCCGGAATCGATGTCCGAATCCTCTTGCCAAGTTTTCCGGATCATAAAATCGTTTTTTATGCAAGTCGTTCCTATTTTGATGACCTGTTGTTAGCAGGTGTAAAAATTTATGAATACAACAAAGGATTCATGCATTCCAAAGTCATTGTAGTGGATGACGCGATTGCGACGATTGGAACAGCCAACATGGATTTAAGAAGTTTTCACTTAAATTTTGAAGTCAACGCCTTTTTATACGGTACAAATTCCGTTCATGAATTGACCCGTGATTTTTATGAAGATTTTTCGAATTCTTCACAAGTCGAACGAAGTGTTTTTATTCGGAGAAGTTTCAGGCAACGGCTGGTCGAATCGATTTCCCGTTTATTCTCACCGTTGCTTTAAACTGTCATGCCACTGCGTAAAAGGAGGGGTAAGATGTTTGAAGCGATTGATGAACACGGAAATCGGATCAACAGTCAGCTAGAGACCGCACACTCATTGGCTCAAAAAATATTGTATTGCCCGTATTGTCGGACACGACTCCGGGTCAGGCAGGGGAAAAGACGGTTGCATTTCGTTCACCTGACCTCGTGTACGGGCGAATCAACCGATCATGTATTTTGGAAAACGTATCTGGCTGCTTATTTCCGAAAACTTTATTTCGAGGTCGAACTGGAAGCGGTTCGAGGAAAAAGAAGATTTGATCTTTTGCTTCAGCCGGGAGCGATTGGAATTGAGATTCAACGCTCAAAAATGAGCGCGGACGAATGGAAACGAAGGGCCTTACTGGATCAGCAATCCGGTTATGAGGTGCGTTGGATTGGATTTCGTGACACGGAAGGACCGATTTTTCAAATGGCTGCCTGGATGAAGCAAGCCTTTTCCGAAGACGGTTACGTCGATGTCGTTGAAAAGGGGAAGATCGTCCGTTATACGTATCCGCTTCCGTTTGCTCGGCGCGTTGCGTTTTGTCAACGTGTTCCGCTGACAGTGGACGGCTTTTTATCACCTTGCCCGATTCCCCGAAAGTTTCCCGAGCGCCAATGGGCGACGCTGGTTAAAAATTATCGGCTTCGCCCATTTTTTTCTTCTTTGCCTTCGCATTACTTGCGACACCCCCTTTATCAGTCCCGTCTTCACGTCTCTACAGTCCCCAGTTGGTGTTATCTTCCGTTGTCGACCTTGATTTCCATTCCGATCCACCCCTTTGAACTGCAACTCGCTGCTTTTCTCCGGTTGAAGGACGACTATTCAGAACAGCGTTTAACGACATTTCTTACTTCCTGCCTGACTGAATGTCATATTGCTTACGAGTGGTCTTGTTTACATGAACTGATTCGTGAATGGCAGGTGATGATTGATTTTATTAAAAGAACACTCCCGGAACTTTTTAAGCAGGACTCTCTCGATTTAGCAGGACGCTTACAGGAAGATCAAAAATTAGCAGGAGCGCTTCGTTTGTTTGTCGAAAGGGAAACAGGTATAAATGAAGTAAAGGAGTGATTCAAATGGCAGAAGTATTAACCCGGAATGATGTGAATGTTGAAGAAACATGGAATTTAGAGTCCATTTACGAAACGAACGAGGCATGGGAAGAGGAATTTGAATCGGTCAAAGCGATGCTTCCGTTACTTGTCGAGTACAAAGGGCGTCTGGCGCAGACGGATGCGATTCTATTTGAAGGATTACAGTTACGTGATGAGGTTTCAAGACGTCTGCATAAACTCTATACATACGCCCATATGCGTTACGATGAGAATACGGCAGACAGTTTCTATCAGGCGATGAATGACCGTGCCCGGACACTGGCGTCCCAAATTGGTGCCACGTTAGCATTCATGACGCCGGAGTTGTTGGAAGTACCGGAAGAAACAATTGCTTCCTACTTAGAGAAAAATCCGGATCTTGCATTATACCGTCATGCCTTCGATGAGTTGAACCGTGAGCGTGAACACGTCTTGTCAGAAGCGGAAGAGGCGATTTTAGCGAAAGCCGGTGAAGTTCTTGGTCAATCCGGAACGACGTTTGGCATGCTGAATAATGCGGACATGAAATTCCCGAAAATTAAAGGGGAAGATGGGGAAGAGACGGAGTTGACACACGGACGCTTTATCACGTTCATGGAGTCGAAGGACCGCTCTGTTCGTGAAGCCGCCTTTAAGGCCATGTACGGGACATACAGCCAGTACACAAACACGTTAGCCTCTACCTTAGCAGGATCGATCAAAAAGGATAACTTTTATGCAGAAGTCCGTAAGTTCAAAACGGCGCGCGAATCGGCTTTACATGGAAATACGATTCCGGAACAAGTCTATGACGGCTTGATCGAAGCAGTTCATGAACATTTACCATTGTTACATCGTTATGTGGCGTTACGGAAACGGATCTTAGGTGTCGAAGAGCTGCATGTCTACGATATGTATACACCACTTGTGAGTGAAGTGGAAATGAAAGTCACGTACGAGGAAGCCAAACAATTGATGATCGATGGTCTTGCTCCACTCGGTGCGGAATATAAACATATCTTAGAAGACGGTTTGGCAAAACGTTGGGTGGATGTCCGGGAAACACGTGGTAAGCGGAGTGGTGCCTATTCTTCAGGCGCGTACGATACGCAACCGTTCATCTTGATGAACTGGCAAGACAACGTCAATAACCTGTTCACGTTAGCACACGAGTTTGGGCATTCCGTCCACAGTTACTATACACGTCAAAATCAGCCATATGCGTACGGTGACTACTCGATTTTTGTTGCGGAAGTCGCGTCGACAACAAACGAGGCACTGTTAAATGATTATCTGTTAAAACGGGTGACGGATAAAAATGAAAAACTGTATCTGTTGAACAATCAGTTGGAAACATTCCGTGGAACGTTGTTCCGACAAACGATGTTTGCTGAATTTGAACATCAAATTCATGAAGCAGCACGACTCGGTCAAGCGTTGACACCTGAGTTTTTAACAAAAACGTATTATGCACTCAATGAGACGTATTTCGGAGACGGGATCGTTCTCGATGAAGAAATCGGATTAGAGTGGGCACGGATTCCACACTTCTATTACAACTATTATGTGTATCAGTATGCGACAGGTATTTCTGCGGCGGCAGCACTGACTTCACAAATTTTAGAAGAAGGACAACCTGCTGTCGACCGTTACATCAACAATTTCCTAAAGGCCGGATCGAGTGACTATCCGATTGAAGTATTAAAAGCAGCGGGAGTCGATATGACGACAAAAGCGCCGGTTGAAGCGGCACTGCGTCAATTCGAACGTGTATTGAATGAATTCGAGGCGTTACTTGGAGAATGACGAAATTGTGAATTTTTGAACAAAGGGATGGAGTTTTGAGAAAAGTTGATTTATACTAATCATGTGAAGAGGATCACATTCCCCTGTTTTTTCTCTTTTCCCCCATCCAATGGTCATGAAGATGACAAAAAAGCCGTTCCACGAAAGTGGAAACGGCTTTTTTTTATTAAGCATGTGCTGAATCTTTCAAATGACGCCAAACTTTACCGTCACAGTAAGAAAGGGAAACACATTTTTGTTGCAGCATTAATTTTTTTAATTCATGTTCGACTTGTGCTTCTGTCGCATCATAGATAAAAGCGATCTCAGAAGTTGTTGCCGTATCATACCGTCTCAAGAACTGTTCGAGGGGAGGCTTTGCCTGTTTCTCGAAAGGCTGCTCCAATAATTCGTTTAGAATGGATACATAGATCAAATATTCATAATGACCTTCGGCTTTAATTGCTTCCTCATCACCAACAAAAGCAAGCGTCGGGAGAATTCTGACATCCCAGTCGGTAACGAGTTCCGTCTCTTTTTCAAGCATCAATTGAATCGTGTCCGACTCAATGTCTCGATGGAACTCTGCTAAATCCAGACCAAATTCTGTTAAGGCTTCCGCTAAATGCATTAAAGAGGTGCGTGAATAGGCACGCTCGCCTTCAACATTATGCAACATCCGTAAACGGCGCATGAAGCGCATGCCAAGCGGTTTCCCTTGTAGTTCAATCGCTTTTAAGATCAGCAGAGGCGACATATCACATGCCGACCGGGATGGGGCACAAGGAATCGTTGCAATCGTCCGTATGCGGAATAAATGACCGTATTCTAATTCTAATTTCTTGAGAACGGGAATCAACCGTAAACCATCCGTTTGTGTGACGTCTAGAAAATGATAAATTTCCAGAGGTTTCGTCGGTTGTTGAATTGATGGTTCGTCCAATGAACAATACGATCCGTTACATTGTTCGTGTTCCATCCGTTCACCCCTTTTCTGTTAATATCGTTACCCTATTTTAGCAACGAAAAAAAAGAAAGAGCAAAGGTTTTGCTTGTACATTTCTACACGATTAGCGTGAAAGCGCTTTAAGGTCCATGAAACGGACGATTTTATTTTTCGTTTGACGTTGTGGAATACCGTTTGATTGGAGTAAATCTTCAAATGCTTGCTTACCGGTTGCATAATCGGTTACCTCAAACTCTAACTCATAATCGGTCACACCGAGATAACGACTTTTATCTAAAACAAGTAATCCTGCCTCTAGCTGCTGTTCAAACCGTTCTGTTTCAAGACGTCCTAAATGTTCAAGAGAAGCGGATAAGTTAAATTTTTCCAATTGCGATTTCATTTCGTTTGAATGAATCAGTCCGTACTGGAACAAATCTTCCGCCTCGGCTTCAGATAAAGAAACGTGTGTTTCAAGTAAACCGTCGTCTTTGGGTTCTTTTAAGGTCAAGATAAGACCTGACTTTTTTTCACGGATTCTTAGAGCGGCACCGTGGTTTCGAAGTTCAAAAGCAGGCGTGTCAAAATAGTCGTTCGCTTGCCAAACAGAAGAGCTTTCTTTGTTGTAGTGTTCCATCAGTTGGTTGTATTCCGACTCTTGCAACAGGTTTTTAAATTCAATTTCCATTTCTTGTCTCATTTCTGACCACACCTTTCTAGTTGAATGCTTGAAAATATGATACCATGAATGATGTAAAGGAACGAATCGAACCAATAATTTAGACTAAAAGTGGTGACAACAACGATGACAAAAGAAAATTGGGATTTATTTCTCGCACCGTACCAAATCGCAGTGGATGAATTGAAGGTAAAGCTAAAAGCCATTCGAAAACAATTTCAACAACGTGGGGAACATTCACCGATTGAATTTGTCACAGGGCGTGTCAAACCTGTAAAAAGTATTTTACAGAAGGCAGAACGGAAATCGATTGAGATCGACTTGCTTGATCAAGATATGCAAGATATTGCAGGTCTTCGAATCATGTGTCAATTCGTGGACGACATCATCCATGTCTTAGAGTTGTTGCGGTCACGGGGAGATTTCAAGATTGTTGAAGAACGCAACTACATCACGCAAAAGAAAGAGAGTGGATACCGTTCGTATCACATCATCATCGCCTATCCGGTTCAAACGATTCAAGGAGAGGTTCCGACGCTTGTCGAGATTCAAATTCGGACACTGGCGATGAATTTTTGGGCGACGATTGAACATTCTCTAAACTATAAATACCAGGGCAATATTCCGGAAGAGACACGAGAACGATTACGGCGTGCGGCTGAAGCCGCTTTTCTGCTCGATGCGGAAATGAGTCAGCTGAAAGTAGAGATACAAGATGCGCAAGTCGTGTTACACGAACGACAAGCGACTGAAACTAAAAATCGATCGAAAGAGTAGGGGGATGACGATGCGTTTTGCGGTTACAGCGCGCGGGGATGAACGGTCTCACATGCTTAAGGAACAATTGGAACAAGCGTTGATGGAACGGGGAAGTCATCGAGACACCGTTACTCCGGAAATCGTGATTTCAATCGGTGGGGACGGGACGATGTTACAGGCTTTCCATTCCTATTTGGATCAAGTGGAGGACATTACGCTTGTCGGGATTCATACGGGGCATCTCGGTTTTTATGCCGATTGGAGACCGGAAGAGATGGGTGAGTTGATCCAGCACATTGCGGACAACAATGTCGCGACGGTCGAGTATCCGTTGCTTGAATTATCGATTGACTATGCGGATGGTTCGACGAATCAGTTGTTAGCACTTAACGAATGTACAATCAAAAGCTTCAACCAGACGTTAGTGTGTGACCTTTCGATTCGTGGGGAGTACTTTGAGACGTTTCGGGGGGATGGGTTATGCATCTCCACGCCATCCGGTTCGACAGCCTACAATAAGGCACTGGGTGGAGCGATCGTGCATCCGGCGTTAGAAGCGATTCAAATCACAGAGATGGCATCAATCAATAACCGGGTGTACCGGACAATTGGCTCCCCGATGTTGCTTCCAAAACATCATGACGTCGAAATCCGACCCGTTAATCCGATTGATTTTCAATTGACGTACGATCATTACGCTTCGATCGTGCATCAAAACGTCAAATCGATTCGTTGTCGTGTATCGGACAAAAAGGTGAAATTCGCCCGATTCCGTTCCTTCCCGTTTTGGCAGAGAGTAAGAGAATCATTTTTAGCAGAAGAAAGAAGTTAAACGAGGTAAATAGCATGGCATTTCAATTAAAAAAAGAAGTAACTAGGGAACAAGAGGGATGGAGTGTCAGTCATTTTTGCACCACATGCCTACATATCTCCCGCAAGATGCTTGTGTCGATCAAGCATCATGGTGAGATCTTACGGAATGGTCAACATGTCAATGTCACGGAAACCGTCCATCCCGGAGATCAGATTCATGTCCACTTCCCGGAAGAACATCCTGCCGAAGATATGCACGCGACAAGTGGCGAGCTGGATGTCCTGTTCGAAGACGACTGGTTATTGATCGTCAACAAACCACCCGGGATGGCATCGATTCCCTCGCGCCTTCATCCGGAACGTTCCTTATCGAATTTTGTGCTCGGCTATTATCAACAACACAATATTCCTTATGCGATTCATATCGTCAATCGGCTGGATCGCGACACAAGTGGTCTGGTCGTCTTTGCTAAGCATGCGCTTGCGCACCACCAACTGAGTAAGATGCAACAAAATGGTCTGCTCGATCGGCGCTATGTCGCGTTGATTGAGGGACATCTTTCTCCCCAAACGATCAATCTTCCGATTGGTCAAACTGATCATTCCTTTATGGAACGAATGGTGCGGGAGGACGGACAACAGGCCATTACGCATATCTTGACGAGTGAACCCATCACTGCGTTTTCTAAGGCACTTTCGCGATTGACGATTAAATTAGAGACCGGTCGAACGCACCAAATTCGTGTCCATCTGGCAGCCTTGGGTCATCCCTTGGTCGGCGACACGATGTACCGGGGAACGCCTCTTATTCCACGACAAGCGTTACACAGTGCGTCCGCCACATTTCCACACCCCGCTACGGGTGAGCTGATGACATTCATTGCACCATTGCCGGACGATTTATCTGTTTAAACCAAAAAGAGTGGATTCCAATTTCGGAATCCACTCTTTTGCTTTAATCTTCATCAAACATCGAAATTCGTGACTGTGAAGCAATCGCCATGATCAAACCAAGACCAACCAGGTTAACAATCATCGTTGAACCACCATAACTGATGAAAGGTAGCGGAAGACCGGTGATCGGTAAGACCCCCATCGTCATACCGATGTTTTGGAAAATCTGGAATGTAAACATCGCGACATAACCGGTTACGATGTAAGTTCCGAACGGATCGGCTGTTTCCAAAGCGATTTGAATCAACCGATAGATGAATAAGAACAAAACTATCAAGACGACGGCAGCCCCAATGAATCCGTAGTGGGCAGAAATTGCCGTAAAGATGAAGTCGGTGTGGAGCTCCGGTACGGAGACTTGAAGTTTCCCGTAACCGACACCAAACATCTGACCAGAGCCGATTGCATTAATGGACTGGACCAGCTGATAAGAAAGATCATCTGCATATTCGAACGGTTGCAGCCACGCCATGATCCGGTTCATCGCATGTCCCGGGAAGAAGGTCGCCAGCAAATCGTTTTGGAAATAAAACAAGTAAAAGAAGCCGACAATTGCAACGGCAAATAAACCGAACATACTGAGCAACCATTTCCAGTTTAATCCGGACAGCAACATCGCACAGGCTAAGATGACACAGAGGATTAAGCCGATTCCCAAATCAGGCTGAATGATGATCAACCCTAAAGGAAGTAACGTAATCGCAACCATTTTGACTAACAATAACAAATCCCGTTCATGTTGGACATAACGGGCATTATGCTCCGAGATGACGGCCGCTAATGTGACAATCAAGAAAAATTTCATGAACTCGGCAGGCTGGACGGTTCCGATGACCGGGAACTGATACCATCCGTACGCTCCTTTGATATTTGCGACTAGCGGTGTATTCCGTAAAACGACAAGACCAATCAAAGAAAGGATTCCGGCGCCGTACAAGTACCAGTGAAAACGTTTCAGTTGTTCATAATCGATCAGGATGACAACGGATAGTGCAACGAAGCCGATCACATACCATTGAATTTGTTTCGCGGTGAAATTGATTTCACTAATTGCCCCTTGCAAAAACGGTTGTGCAGTATAAATCGCCAAAATACTGACGACCATCAGACAGCCGAGCAAAAAAAGCAATGTGTTATCATAACGTTGTGTAAATGATTTAAAACGGTTCATTCCATCCCTACTTTCTGTCTCTTTCTATATTACCGTAATTTATCAAAATCGCAATATCAAGAGCGATGGTTGACAGAAGCGTTACGTTTTTGTAACCTAGATATAGGTGTTATTACCAGGTACTAATTCAAGGGGGAACTCATAATGAATATTTATCCTTCGCTCGAAGGGAAGACGTACGTCGTGATGGGTGTCATCAATCAACGTTCAATCGCGTGGGGAATTGCACGTGCTTTAGACGCAGCGGGTGCTAGCTTGGCGTTTACGTACGTAGGAGAACGCTTTAAAGCACCACTCGAGAAATTGGGTCAGGAACTTTCACGTCCTGCAACGTATTACACGTGTGATGTGACGAGTGACGAAGAAATCAACCAAGTGTTCCAAACAATCCATGCCGATCATGGAAAAATCTCCGGGATTGCACACTCGATTGCCTTTGCGGACAAAGAAGCTTTACGCGGTGAATTTTCAGACGTCACGCGCGAACAATTTGCGCAAGCACTCGATATTTCAGCGTTTAGCTTAACGGCTGTCGTCAAAGCGGCAAAAGACTTCTTTACAGAAGATGCTTCTGTCATCACGTTGACGTATCTCGGTGGAGAAAAAATGGTACCGAACTACAATGTCATGGGCGTCGCAAAAGCGGCTCTTGATGCCAGTGTCCGTTACTTAGCAGCAGAATACGGGAAGCAGGGCGTACGTGTCAATGCCATTTCAGCGGGACCGATTCGGACGGTTTCAGCGAAAGGTGTCGGTGACTTTAATTCGATTCTTGAAAGTATCGAAGAGCGTGCACCACTTCACCGGAATGTCACGACGGAACAGATTGGACACAGCGGATTGTTCCTGTTGTCGCAAATGTCGAGCGGTGTCACGGGAGAAATTCTACACGTCGACAGCGGATTCCATATCCTATAATACGATTTGCCGTCTCGAAAAACTCAAGACATGCAGTGAAAGCCAAGGGAAACCTTGGTTTTTTGTTTTTCTCGAAGCCATTTTGGGAATAAGACAATAACAAGCTGAAGATGAGGGAGAGGGATGGCATATGTATCAAGTGGATTTTACGGTTGTACAATATGTAAATCGTCAAGTCAGAGTCGATTTGGAGCGGAAAACAGAACCGGTCGCTCGCATCAATCCAATTAAATATGTGGAACCGCATCATGAGGAGTTAGAAGAACAAGCAAATGCCTATGGTGTATTGCCTGAATTAAAACTTCCCGGTCGCACGTTCGACCGGGAAGTTTGATGTTATTGACCTGTAAATCGGAATGTCTCGTACACACTCCAAGAACCATTTTCGAGTTCATAAAGAAGTGCCATTTTCGTGACGTCTTCTTGGAAGCGGATATCTTCCATTTTTAAGCGTTCGAGCACGTCAAACAGCTCGACATCGGATAAATCCTGTCCGATTGTGATGTGCGGCAAAAAATCATACTTCGGTGTATGCGTGAGGTCACCGGCATGTAAATCCCGGTGAAGTTGTTCGAGTTCATCCGTCGGCATAACCTTTAAGAACAAGACGTTATTCGTTGGGTGAAACGACCGTGCACCTTGAATATGAAGTGAAACAGGTTTTGTTTGCGCCGCCACCTTGTTTAGTGCAGCCACGATCGTATCGAGCTCTGAATCGTCTACACTGATGCGTTCGCGCATCGTAATGTGTGGTGTGATCAACGCGTACTTGGAATCATACCGTTTGCGGTATGAATTCGCAAAATCCTGAATCCGTTTCGATGGAAACAAAACTACCCCGATGTTCATCGAAAATCCCCTACTTTCCCCTGAAATGATAACGCTTTACAGCATAATCATGACGGATTATCGGCGTGATGTCAAAGAAGTTTGAGGGGAGAGGGGGAATCCGTGTATACTTGTGAAGAACTTTGTCAGAGAGGTGGATTTTGTCATGAAAGAAAAAGCACATTCAAAAGAGGTTAAGCAAGCAGCAATTGATAAGTTACACGAACGGGGCGTCACGATTCATGCGATAGCGGAAATCGTGTATCAGATGCAAGCGCCGTATACAATCGAATTAACACTTGAAACGTGTACGAGTTCTGTCGAACGTGTGCTCGAAAAACGTGAATTACAACATGCGATCCTTGTGGGGGCGGAACTGGATATCTTAGCAGAAAAAGGGTTGTTATCAGAACCGCTTCTGTCAATCATCCGCAGCGATGAAGGATTATTTGGCGTGGACGAGACGATTGCGATTGGTGCCGTTAATACGTACGGTTCGATTGCCGTCACGACGTTCGGATATTTAGATAAAGCCAAAATCGGCATCATCAAAGAACTGGACACGAAAGTGGACGATGGACGCGTCAATACATTCATGGATGATATCGTTGCGGCCATTGCAGCCAATGCGTCCGGGCGGTTGGCCCACCGCTTGCGTGATAAAGAAGATTATTCAGCAGAGGAACTCGAACAGCGGAAGGGAACGTATTAAATGAAATTAAACCAGCGTGCGTTACTTCTTTCTGGGATCGCGTTCATTCTCTTCATTAGTATCGCCATTTCGATTCGCTTGACGGGTTATTTTTTATTTGACGCCCAACTATCAAATCAAATGGCAAAACAAGTTCCAGCAGATTATGTCAGTTGGTTCACTCAGCTAGGATCCGGGGTTGGAGCCGTAACCGTCACGTTAATCTTGACGTTGATCAGTTACTATCTCTGGCGTGACCGGATCGGAAGCCTGTGGTACCTATTGTCATTTGCGGCAGTAGCTGTATTGAACCAAGTCGCAAAAGCCATCTTCGTCCGAGACCGGCCTTCACTGAATGAACTGGTCGGGGGAGTGGGCTATAGTTTTCCAAGCGGTCATTCATCGATGGCCTTTGCTGTGTACGGCGGATTTTTAATTTTGAGCTGGCGGTTTTTGAATCGTACCGGGAAAATTGTATTAGGAGCAGTCCTTAGTCTGTTGATTCTTGCAATGGGGTCATCCCGCATCATCCTGAATGTCCATTACTTCTCGGATGTCGTCGGTGGATTCTGTTTTGCTGCTTTCATACTAGGATTGTCCTATGCTTTTATCTCGTCTCGACGTAAAAAGGAGCGGACGCATGTTACTACTTGATATCGATCACAGCTTGGTTTTTGATGAGCAGGTGATGAATACCTTATCTGTCCCGACATTATTAGTCGAACGTATGGATGGTCATAAACGTTTTATGACCATGCGGACACACTTACGCTTAAAACGACTCGTCGAACACAATCAAGTGATTCCCTTTACGAAGCGGACGCTTGAAATGTTTCGACAACTGGAGTTGTTCCAGATTGATGCTAAACCGAAATGGGCAATTCTTGAAAGCGGCAGTGTCTTACTAAAAGACGGGAAGCCCGACAAACGATATGAGAACTGGTTGCGCCAATATCATAAGACGGCAGACCTCGAAGCAACACTCAGCTATCTGGAAGAGATCGAACAGCTGGAATGGACGGTTTATCCGGCTGAAGTCTGGTCCGGTCGAACGAAACGACCTTATCAGATGATTGAGCGGGTCGCCGACGAAGCGGAACTTCTGGATCAACTGTTAAAACAAAATGTCTCAAACTGAAAAAAGCCCCTTGCCAAACATCGGCAAGGGGCTTTCTGATTAAGTTGGGACGTGGATCTCATCGAACCAAAAGACACCAACCGTTTCTGAACCGGCATGCGTCAAAATCGAGGAGCCAAACTGTGTGATCTCAATTGAAATCTGTGGCAATTTAGCTTGAAGGGCATCCCGTAATTGTTCAGCGGCAGGTCGAGCAAGCGTATGACCAATATAAAGCGTTTGTCGATAAAGGCCGGACTTGGCGATCTGTGAAGCAATCTCTGAAGTCATTTCATTAAAGGCTTTTTTGATCGAACGCACTTTTTTGAACGGAACCAGTTTTCCGACTTCATCAAACTTAACGATGGGTTTAATGTTCAACATGTTGGCAAGTAAAAATTGACTGCTCGACACGCGACCACTTCGACGCATCGTTTCCATATTACCGATGATGAGGTAAAAGTGTGATTGATGTTTAAACTGCTCCAAGACGGTGACGACTTCCTCCGGTCGTTTTCCTGCCTGTGCGAGTTGCATCGACACCCGTAACATTTCCTGTTGGTTGGCACCACCTGTATAGGAATCAATGGCATAGAGTTTGAAACCAACGGCATCCGCAGCGGCTACAGAGCTCGCGTACGTTCCGCTTAAGCCACTCGTGATGTGGACGGCGTAGCCGTAGTCATATCCTTCAGTCTTGAGACGTTCGTACAGTTCCACTAACTCACCGAAAGAAGGCTGCGAGGTGGTCGGGATAACGGAAGAATCGTGACGCATCTTCGCATCGAGTTCCTCGACCGATAGATCAACGTATTCACGATAGGATTCTCCATTGATGATGATGACAGTTGGTACTACATGGACACCGATTTTTTCTGCTTCCCCAGGTGGGAAAAATGCCATACTATCGGTAATCCAAGCGATCTTATCCATTAAAGCGACGCCTCCAGTAGAAATTCATTTTTTTAATCATACCATAGGCATGAAAGCGGCATCACTAGCCAATACGCTTTTCAGGAATAGAATCTTTTGAAACGTGTCCAATCGATGAACTGACGATAAATGTGATCAAAACGGGCAACAACCATGCTAAATTTTGTTCGACCAGCGGGAAAATCTTGTAGACCGCAGTCAGTGCACCCGGTAAGACTTTTAAGGAATACAGGGCACTCCACAAAGAAAAGAACGCCGTCACGAACAGTGTCGTCCGGTAGACGAGTGTTGGTTTTTTTAAGAAGGAACGAATGAAGGTCAATCCAATTAACACGATGACGATCGGGTATAAAAACATCAGTACGGGAACCGCGATGGAGAGCAACGTTTTTAAACCGACAATCGAAATGGCGAAACCGAGAACTGTCGTGAAGATGCCCGTAACCGGTAAGGAAAGCCGTTTAGAAAACGTCATCAAGTATTCGGAGAACGCGGTGACGAGACCAACGGATGTCGTCAGACAGGCGAGTAAAATGGCGACGCCTAAAATCATCAAACCAAACGTTCCGAACGTGTCATCCGCGTATTGTTGCAATAACGACGGACCATCGACAGCTCCGACGGCACCAAAACTGTTTCGTCCGATGAAACCAAGCCCTGTATAGACAAGTGTCAGTGAAACGGCAGCGATCAAACCAGCCCGTGTCACAGTCTGAAGTTGAGCCGTTCGGTGTTTTAGACCACGTGCGTGCAGTGTGTGCAAAATAATAACACCAAATACAAGGGCGCCCAGTGCATCGAGTGTCAGATACCCTTGAAGAAAACCTTGGATAAATGCATCGGTAAACGTGTCGTACCCGGGTGCCGGACGTTGAACCGGCGAAAGGGGATTGATGATACTGCTGATACTGAGTGTCGCGAGTGCTACGAGCAGCAGTGGAGTAATGAACCGACCGATGATATCAAGTAATTTACCGGGGCGAAGCACCAAGTATAAAGTTACTAAAAAGAAAATGGTTGAAGAGATCACCAGGCTAGTTTGGGATGGTCCACTCAGGAAAGGAACCACACCGAGCTCATACGTGACGACGGACGTTCGGGGAATCCCGAAAAACGGACCAATCGCGACATAGAGCGCAAAAGTCAAAAGGGCGCTGACGAATTTCGGAAGCGGGTTGGCAAGCGTGCTAATCCCGCCACCTACCCAGGCGACGGCAATCAATCCGGCTAACGGCAATCCAACGCCGGTCACGATAAAGCCGAGCATAGCAGGCAAAAATTGTGTTCCGGCTAAGGCACCGAGTTCAGGAGGGAAAATTAGGTTACCTGCACCAAAAAATAAAGCAAAAATCATGAATCCTAAAGCAAAGATGTCTTTCCGGTTCAACATATAAGTTACCTCCTGTTTTTCAATAATCTTGTCCACTATACCATTAGACCACAAGTGATGAAAGAATTTTTAGAATATTCGTTCGTCTCGTTGTCCATCCTTCTTGTAAAAAAGCAAATCCTTAAGCAAACATTCATTTTTTAAGGTTAACATGGACAAAATAAATCCTCAACCTGTCTTTTTTCAGCTGTTCCTTGATACCAAAAAAACCTGTAAGGTCAACGTTTTGACCTTACAGGTAGAGGGATGAAATGATTGAATTACCCATGGTAAACTAAAAAGAGTAGGAGTTTAGCTAGATGCCATGAAACGACCTTTCTTTTGTCGTCTCAGTTTATGGAGTAGCCAAGCGTGAACGACTTCGCACGATTGACGAGGGAGGGTCAGTTCCACGAGTGGTTCTTGTTGCTGACCGTGGATAATGAATAATCCTGTTTCTTCATCAATTGGTGAAATAGTCATTGAGCTCGCTTCATTCAGGGAGACTTTCAGCTCGCCCGTCGTCGCATCCTTTAATTTCAGAATGTTTCCGTTCGTTGCAAACTTCGTGAATGAACCGATTCCGTTCACTTTTAACTGATCCATGCTAATTTCCTCCTTCAGTTGATGCATTCTCGAAAATCGTAAGAAAAACAGGTACAACTTCTAACTTCCAAAAGGTTAATCTCATTATAACGAAGTCTGCTGAAGATGCCAGTACTAATTTATGTGAAAATTCAAACGATTTGGTAACAGTATTGTCATATAAGACATTACTTGAAAAGAGCCAGGAAACGAAGAGGAACGGACATATGAAAAAAGCATCTTGTCCGTGGCGGACGAAGATGCTGAAGATCATTGTAACTCCAAACTCCAATTTTTCTTACGATGAACCAACTCACCACGTTTGACGATGGATTCCTTTTTAGAATCAAGGTCTTCCTTCAAGACGGTCATATCTTCGTACCGTCCGGCGGCGTAGACCGGAATGCTGATGTTTCTTGT
This sequence comes from Exiguobacterium sp. RIT452, assembly GCF_003598705.1. Lineage (NCBI taxonomy): Bacteria > Bacillati > Bacillota > Bacilli > Caryophanales > Exiguobacterium > Exiguobacterium sp. RIT452. The sequence goes on along the minus strand of NZ_QXJB01000002.1, from coordinate 341,552 downwards.
AAAAACGGATTGTTTGGCATTAGCAAAATCCATCAAAATTCCTTCACTGAGCAGATGACGTAAGTTGATAATGATTTCAGCCGTTAACGGAGAAGAAGGAAGACGCAACTCGCGACGCATTTTCCGTTGAATCAAAAAGGTCAACAGCTGTTCGATTCGTGACCAGTCTTTTAAATAGACAGTGGCTTGTACACCGGGGTTTTCACTAAAGTAAACCATCTCATTTTCGACAGACGACGTAAACGGACTCGGCATACCGCGTTTCATATGCATGATGAACAAAAGTTCTGCGATTTCAGCGTCTGTCAATGTATCAAGTGAATGGGAGGAACGGATGTCGATTGCGCTTAATGGAAAACGTTCGACTTCACCAGACTGAACGAACTGTTCGACTTCGTGTCCTTCCACGTAATGAAAAGATGTTCGCAAGGACTGTTTGGCAGACTTGAAGGCGGCACCTGAAATGAGTAAAGGGCGTTTTGAATCAGTCGCAACAATGAAATCGGCAAAGGTCACACCGGACATCGTCAATCGGTGATTCTCCGCATCTTCGTATAGATAAAGTAATGAATTAGACATAAACAAGCCTTCCTTCCTGAACAATCAATCCTATTATTTCAATAGTAGCAAAACTTCTATGACGCGAAAAGGATATTTCCCGCTGAAAACGGGCATAATAAAGAAAAGAGGTGATAGGTGATGTGGGGGTTACGCAAACCATTCCCAGAACTAAAGACGGAACGCTTTATCTTACGTGAACTAGAAAATAGGGATGCACGTGATCTGTTCAAGATTTTATCAGATGATGAGGTCATGTACTATTACGGATCAGATCCGTTGGTCACAGTTTATGAAGCCAAAAATGTCATCAGTTATTTCAAGGAACAGTTCACTCAAGGAAAAGCCATTCGATGGGCGATCGCCGATCAGCAAACCAATCAACTTGTTGGAACGATTGGTTTTCATAATTGGTTAACCCAATATCATCGAGCTGAAATCGGCTTTGAAGTCAGTCAAGAATATTGGCAGCAAGGTGTAGCATCGGAAGCGGCACGAGCTGTCTTGACACACGGTTTTGAAGATTTTGCCCTTCATCGCATCAGTGCTCTGGTCGCACCCGAAAATATCGCCTCGAACGCGCTTGTCCAAAAGCTTGGTTTTCAAGCAGAGGGATTGCTCGAGGATTATGCGTATAGTCACGGACGTTTCATGGATTTAACAATTTACCGGATGCTTGCATCGGAATGGAAAGGATGACCATTGAATGTCGAAACAGTCACTAGTGTTATTGCATGGATTTACCGGAGGGACAGATTATTTTAACCGGGTGGAAGCCCGTCTTCGTTTATCGTTTGATGTTCTGGTGTTAGCATTGCCCGGACATGAAGGAGAAGCAGTGGGTCCGGATACAATGGAAGGATTTGCGACATGGGTGATGGAAGATCTCGAACGAAGAGGAATCGATCAACCGATTATCATCGGTCATTCTTTTGGTGGCTATATCGTTTCTGCCATCGTTGAGATGTATCCTGAAAAAATTTCTGGATTCGGACTGGTCTATTCAACAGCTAAGGCGGATACAGATGAAGGAAAACAAAAGCGTAATCAAAACATCAGCCGTGTGAAAGAGATCGGTGTCCGGGAATTCGTTGACGGACTCGTACCCGGACTTTTTGCCGACGGAGCGGACCCGATGCTGATCTCAGAAGCAAAAGAATTGGGATACATGATGACGGTTGAAGGGGCGATTCGAGCATTATCTGCGATGCGTGATCGAAGAGATATGACGAAAACATTAAGCAACACGTCTGTCCGTGGTCTGATTCTCCACGGGACGCTTGATCCTTTGATTACAGAAGAGAGTGCGTTTGCGCCACAAAATGAACGGATTCTATTCCGGTCGACGGACAGCAGCCATATGGGAATGCTCGAGACACCCGATGCGTTCGCTGATTTTGTGGAAGAAGCGTTTGCGAAATAACGGTTTTATTTAGTCAAATTCGTTTAAAAAGGGATGACTCGTTTCACGTGACTCCGACAGGAAAACGCGTGAAAGGAAGAGTGATCCCTTTTTCGTTCAGTCCTCATTTTTTGAGCTTTTGCATTGCAATTCCAAGTAAATTTCTGAATGATGAAGAGGGAGGGATACAGATGAAAATTATAGCTATTGAACCAACACCAAGTCCGAATAATATGAAAGTCATCGTCGATGAGACGTTTTCTGAAAAAGGCCAGACCTTTGAGCATGCGTTTGGTGCACCTGATCATGTCGCCAAACTACTCGATATTCCAGGAATCAAATCCGTGTATCAAGTCAGTGATTTTTTAGCAGTCGAACGTTTTCCAAAGTATGATTGGCGCACGCTTGTCATTGAAATCCGCCGGGCTTTCGGAGAAATCCTGAGTGATGTCGAACAACATGAAACAGATGCGGCCTTTGAACCTGTCCATTTATTTGTTCAATTCATTTTAGGGGTTCCGATGCAACTGAAAGGAGTTAAAGGTCTCGAAGAGAAACGATACGGGTTATCGGACCGTTTTCGAGAAGCAGCCTTGTTCGTGCAACCGTTCGTCAAGAATGTCATCAGTGATCGCCGCTGGGTCGAACAGGCGCCGCGTTATGGCGACTTGGATGAAAGTCTTGCTGAAGTCGCACAAGAAATCGAGGTCGCTTATCCCGTTGAGCGAATCAATCGCTTAAAAACGATTGCTTCAGGAGAAGAAGTGACATTTGACGGACAGGCACTCACATCAAATGATTGGAAACAACGATTTGCAGCACTTGATGAGTTGCCAATTGAACTCGAGTGGATTCCGGCGTATGCCAGAATGCTACAAGACGAAAAAATGCAGATTCGCAGACAAGCTGTCGTCAAACTCGGTATGTTCGAAGAAAATCGTTTGGAGTTATTGGAGTACATTACGAATGCCTTGCACGATCCTTCGAGTAGTGTACGTCGAACAGCCGGAGATACGATTTCAGACTGGGCGTTGGCAGAAGCAGAGCCGATGATGATTGAAGCATTGACGGATAAAAATAAGCTTGTTCGTTGGCGGGCTGCCCGGTTCTTATTTGATGTCGGGACAGAGCAATCGGTCCCCCGCTTAAAAGAAGCGGTTCAAGATCGGGAATATGAAGTGGCCTTGCAGGCGGAACTCGCCTTAGCTCGAATCGAGAGCGGGGAAGAAGCACTAGGGACGGTTTGGCAACAAATGAATCGAATGACCGGAGAAAGTTCATAAGAACTTAAAAATAAGAGGGTGTACAGAACCATTCGACAAAATAACGCACCAGTTGTCTAGGTATATTTTACCTATGGAACAATATATATTGGAAAAAAATGAATATTTTTCTGTAATGGATTTGAAATGGATTTGAAATATGGCGATATATCGAAGCTTTTAAGCTGTATGAGCCAACTAAATCTTGGTGTAAAAATATGGTTGTATTTTTTGATACAAAGTTTTGATACAAATTGTCGAATGACAATTTCCCGACCTTTCTTCCCGTTTGATAAAGTGAAAACACAATAACTGATTCGATTTCAAACAGCTATTTTGGTTTGACTGACATCTGACTTTAAAGGAGATTCGGGGATATGATACTTTTTGCTGAAACAGACTTAGCGGTGGGGTATAAAGAGCGGACGGCTTCGGGCGTCTTCGTGACAATCGAGACAATGGACAGCCGGACAATCACGCTTGTGGCTCCTGCAACGGCGACGGACGCGATTTGTGACGAGTTGTTCGTAACGGGGATCGAGCAACTGTTTTCAATGACAAAAAACAAAGCAGCAATTCCGGTTGCCTAATATGTGAACCAGCGAGGAGGGATGAGGTTACGACCTTATTCCTCCTCTTTTTTGTGCTAAAATCTGTAGTAGAGAAGAGAGGGGGCGGTGTTTTGAAGTGGATAAGCCGGTTATCTTGTCTCGTTTTGTTCACAATCGTTTTCACAGGTTGTGCGCAACAAGAAAAAAACAGCCAGAATAAACAAACAGCACAGGATGAAGTAACCAGTCAGCCGATAACAATTGCGGTGTCGGCGGAACAACCGGAATCGGGAATCGTAGAAGCAATCGTTTTGCTGAAGAATCCAAATAAGCAGGATGTGACAGTGACGTTTCCGACGTCCCAACGATTTGAGTTGATTGTCAAAGACGAGACGGGGAAAATGCTGTATACGTTCTCGCAAGAACAAGTGTTTACACAAGTGATTGAAAAGGAAACGTTTAAAGCTTTGGAGAGCAAGCGGTACGAAGTCAGAATCGAGTTGCCGCAGTCCAGTCGAGCAGACCAAATCGAGGCGTCGACGATTCGACAGGTGGAAGGGACGCCGGAATCCGTCATGACGGACCGCCAAAAAATCGACAATGAAAAAGGAGAGTGAATGTTTCATGCAACAAGACATCATTCAAGTGACGGGCGTCAAGCCGGTCATTCAAGCAGGAGAAGAAATCAAGCAACGTGTTCAGTTTTTAAAAGAGTATCTGCTGCACACCGGAGCAAAAGGATTTGTACTCGGGATTTCGGGAGGACAAGACTCGTCGCTTGCAGGGCGTTTGTGCCAGTTGGCGGTCGAAGAGCTGAGAAGTGAGACGGATCGCGACTATCAATTTTATGCTGTTCGTTTGCCGCACGGTCAACAACAAGATGAGTCTGATGCGCAACTCGCATTATCCTTCATTCGTCCGGACCATGCGTTACGTGTCGACATCAAACCGGCTGTCGACGCATCGATGGCGTCATTTGAACAAGCAACGGGACAGGAACTGTCTGACTTCAGTAAAGGAAATACAAAGGCACGGGAACGAATGAAGGCGCAGTATGACCTCGCGGCACACTTCGGTTGTTTAGTTGTCGGAACGGATCATGCCGCAGAATTCGTGACCGGATTTTATACAAAACACGGGGACGGCGCTTGTGATGTTACGCCGCTGACTGGGCTCAACAAACGTCAAGGAAAACAATTACTCCGTCATCTTCAGGCGCCGAACGCTCTGATCGAAAAAGTACCGACGGCCGATTTGGAGGATAACCAACCGGGTTTACCGGATGAACAAGCACTTGGTATGACCTACGATGAAATCGATGACTATTTGGAAGGGAAGTCGATTTCGAGCGAAAGTGCCGCCAAACTGGAAGCACAATACAAACGAGTTGGTCATAAACACCACATGCCGGTCTCGCCACTTGATGTTTGGTGGAAATAAGTCATCGCAAAAAAACGACAGCCGACTGAGCTGTCGTTTTTTTCGTCCATAATCGGGAAAAGAAAAAAGATAGCATCTTTTTGAAAAGCTGGAGGTGATGGTATGGAGACGGTTGGAATCATTGGTGGCGGATTAGCAGGTTTGTCAGCGGCTGCTCTTCTCGCACAGCAAGGAAAACGAGTTCAGTTGTATGATACCGGTCTGTTGGGTGGAAGAGCGACTTCACAAGTGATCAAAGGCTTTACATTCAATTACGGAGCTCACGCTGTTTATGCACGGGATCAATCAATATTGCGGACAATCATTAAACAGCTGAAATTAGACATCACCTGGTTGGATTTTTCTTCCGCGAAAGCCAAATACGAATTTGCAGGTCATTTGACCGCTGCTCCGGCCAATGCAATCGGTCTGTTGAAAACGGAAGTCATCGGTGGAACCGATAAGCTCCGGTTTACATGGGAAGTCGTCAAAACCGTGCTACATCTCGAACAGGGAGACCCGGCGCTTTCAATTGGTCAGTGGTTGGTACAAGAGAAGGTGGAAGCAGACGTTTCGCGATTGATGTTAGATCTAGCTTCCAGTAACTTTTTTACGGCGGAACCTGAAAACATTCCCTCAGACGTCTATTTCAACTATTATAAAAAACTGTTTCGCACCCGAAAGCCGGTTTCCTACATTGCCGGCGGTTGGCAGGTTCTCATCAATGAACTGGAACGTGTGGTCATGCTACATGACGGGACGATTCACCGTAAAACAAAAATCACAGCGATTGAAGAAAGTGATACCGGTTACCGGTTACGTGACCGGAAAAAGACCGAATGGACCGTCGATCGTATCGTGTTGGCCATTCCGCCCCGAGAGATGCGGAAACTTGCCTTACCGACACCGATTCAGCTGTTTATCGAACCTTATGCCCAATATGAACCGGTTGAAGTTCTTGTCTATGATGTCGGAGTGCATCCTTATATCAAGACACCTTTTTCCTATGTATATGATCGAACGCACCAATTGTTCGTGACGGATTTATCGCATTACGATCCAAGTATTGCGCCTAAAAATGGTCAAGTCCTGCAAGTCGTCGCGTATTTAGTGCATGACCGTGTTGGTCATCCGGATTATTTGAGTGAAAAAGTGAATCACATCCATCGTCTGCTCGATCAGCATTACGCCGGATGGCGTGAACAGTTGGTGACGGAACGAACGATGAAGCGGGCGATTGTACAAGAAATCAAGTGGAAGATGGGACAAGCTGCCTTGCCTTGCTTCCTGCATGAAGAGCGTGAGGAAAAGGTCGCTTTCGTCGGGGATTGGTGTGAAGGGGAAGGGCAGTTATCCGAGTTGTCGTTTTCCAGTGCGTATAGCGTTGCAGAAGCATGGCAATAAAAAAAACGCTCATTGAGCGTTTTTTTGTTGCGGGTAAAAGGCAAGGACAACCAAAATCGTAAAAGCAATCAAGCTCATCATCGGAATCGTCAAGAATCCAAAATAATTGACCCACTGGATTAGACATCCATTCGTACAAAGTGCTTCTCCATCCGGTAAACGTTCCAAGATGACATGGTAAGCGGCGACAGCAAAACCAAGCACCGTATAGACGCGGATGAAAAAGGCATCGACCGGTCGGTTGCGGAATAAAGAAATCAATAAGTAAATGGCCGTCGTATACATGAATAAGCGTTGCCACCAGCACAACGGACAAGGGATAAATCCGCGGATTTCACTGAAGTAAAGACTCCCGAGAGTCGCGACTGTTGAGACGATCAACATAAAATGATAGCGTGACATATGTACCTTCCTCTCTAACGTGTTAAACTAATGCCATCTTATATCATGAGGAGTCGGATCATACATTGCAAGTGTCGGAAATGGAAATGTTGATTACGTTATCGGAAGAATTAAATATGCGAAGAGCAGCCGAACGACTTTTCGTATCCCAACCGGCCCTCAGTCAACGTCTCGTGGCCATTGAGCGACGCTGGGCGACTAAATTGTTCATTCGTTCCTCGCGTGGGTTGAGCATCACCCCTCAAGGTGAAAAAGTCATTGGTCTGGCCAAAGAGATGAACCGGAAAGAGTTGGAACTGAAAAGCGAATTGACGGCGGAAGAGGGGGCGGTTTACGGGACACTTCGGATTGCCGTAGCGTCCATCATGGGTCAGTACTGGCTCCCTCGTGTCTTAAAACGATTCGTCGAACGTTATCCCCACGTCCGGGTCCAACTCGTGACGGGCTGGTCGAGTGAGATGATGCGCCATATGCTCGAGGAACATTTTCACATCGGGATCATTCGGGGGAATCCGGACTGGAAAGGGGTCAAGGAGCGGTTGTTTTCTGATCCGCTTTACCTCGTCGACAGTGAATTGACGTCGCTGGAACAACTTCGGAAAACCGAACGTCCTTTCATTCAATTCAAAAGTGATTCGACGTATTACCAAGAAATTTTGGAATGGTGGCAGGATCGTTTTTCAAGTCCTCCGTCGCGAACATTGGTCGTTGATCAAATCGAAACCTGCAAACAAATGGCATTGCACGGTATCGGTTTTGCGATTTTACCGGAATCGACGATTCATGAAGCCAGTCAAGTCATGCAAATTCCCCTCAAGACCTCATCCGGGAAAATTTTAAAGCGGGATACATGGATCTTGTCAACGGAATCCATGCTTGAGTTAAAACAAGTCCAAGCATTTTGGGACATCGTCAAAGAAGAAGGAGGAAGTCAGTCAGATGGAATACGCGATTGAGATGCGCCGGGAACTTCACAAAATACCGGAACCTGGTTTCAAGGAGTTCAAGACGCAGGCCTTTATTTTGGATCAAATCCGGTCTTATCCGGAAAATCGAGTCAGTTATGATACATTCGAAACCGGAGTGTTCGTCCGGGTCAAGGGGTTGACCGGAAATCGGACGATCGGGTATCGGGCGGATATCGACGGATTGCCGATTGAAGAAGCAACAGGATTACCGTTTTGCTCGGAACACCCCGGTTTCATGCATGCCTGTGGACATGATGTCCACACTTCAATTGCGTTAGGTTTGTTGCGCCGGATTGTCGAGCTTCCGGTCATGGATGACGTCGTCTTCCTTTTCCAACCTGCAGAAGAAGGACCGGGTGGAGCGGAACCGATGATTAAAAGTCCGTTGTTTGAGAAATACCGTCCGAGTGAGATGTACGGTCTACATGTCGCACCTGAATATCCGGTCGGGACCATTGCGAGTCGTCCCGGTGTATTGTTCGCGAGTGCACGAGAAGTCCATATTACGATTTATGGTCAGAGCGGTCATGCGGCATTTCCTCACCTCACGATTGATACTGTTGTCGCACAAGCGGCTTTGATCATGCAATTGCAAACGATCGTCAGCCGATCAATCAATCCGATGAACTGTAGTGTCATCACGATCGGTAAGGTCGAGGCGGGAATTCGGGAAAATGTCATTGCGGGTCGGGCGTTGCTCGACGGAACGATGCGGGCACTTAACGGAAATGATATGGAAAAATTGGAACAACGGGTTCGGGAAATCGTTCGCGGAATCGAAGCTTCATTCGGTGTAAAAATCGATCTCCAGTTTGGGAACCGGTATTATGAAGTCGTCAATGACCCGAATGTCGTCAACAAATTTTCATCATTCGTTAAAATGAATGCCAATTATGTTGAGTGCGATGCAGCGATGACGGGAGAAGATTTTGGCTTCATGTTGAAAGAAATACCGGGCATGATGTTCTGGTTGGGAGTCAACAATGCTACCTCTGGTCTACATCAACCGACATTGAATCCAGACGAAGAGGCGATTCCGTTCATCATCAACTTACTCGATCATTATTTTAGAGAATATGTCTAAACAAAATACGTGACAAGAAGCCCTTTATTCCTGATGAAAACGAATAAAGGGCTTTCATTTCACAGAACGGAACAGTTTTCGAACGTTTTGTGAAATAAATCACGAGTATATGTGAACAATTTGTTACATCAAACATTAAGAACAGACACAAATGATTATGTTCTCTATGATACGGATATAAACAATATATAGAAGTACGTTTAGAAAGAGGGGGCTATACACATGTTCAATGATCCAGTAATGCTCAGTCGATTGTTGACAGGGCTCACATTAGCATTCCACATCATCTTTGCGACGATTGGGGTAGGGGTTCCATTGATGGTACTCGCAGCAGAGTACATCGGAATTAAACGAAAAGATTCAGACTATATTCTTCTGGCTCGGCGCTGGACGCGCGGTTATATCGTAACAGTAGCAGTAGGTGTCGTGACCGGAACAGCAATCGGGTTGCAATTATCACTCTTATGGCCGTCCTTAATGCAGGTAGCCGGTCAAACGATTGCGTTGCCGTTGTTCATGGAAACATTCGCATTTTTCTTTGAAGCGATTTTCCTAGGAATCTACCTGTACACATGGGATCGATTTAAAAACCCGTGGTTACACTGGTTGATCGGGATTCCTGTCGTCATCGGTGCGACTTTGTCCGCTTTCTTCATTACGACAGTCAACTCGTTCATGAACTCACCGGAAGGTTTTAAAATCGTCAACGGAACGTTAACACAAATCGAACCGTTAAAAGCGATGTTCAATACAGCGACGCCGACAAAAGCAACACACGTCATCGTCTCGGCATATTTGACAGTTGCCTTTATCTTGGCTGCAATTGCTGCCTTCCACCTGTTACGGAAAAAAACATTGTCGGCAGCGGAAACGGCTTATCATAAAAAAGCCCTTCGCTTAACAGTCATGGCCGGTTTGATTTTCGCCTTTTCGACAGCACTTGTCGGAGATTTCTCAGGTAAATATTTAGCGAAGTACCAGCCGGAAAAATTAGCGGCTGCAGAGTGGCATTTTGAAACGACAAGCGAAGCAGAATTAATCTTTGGTGGTATTTTAGATGAACAAGAAGACGGCAGCTACGAAATCAAAGGCGCCATCAAGATTCCGTATGCACTATCGATTCTTGCGGGTGGAGCACCTGATACGGAAGTCATCGGATTAAACGAGTTCGCCAAAGAGGATCAGGCACCGCTGTTTGTCCACTACTTCTTCGACATCATGGTATCGATCGGAATGTATCTGGCGGCCATCTCGGCGCTGTTCGTTCTCGCGTTCCGTCTCAAGAAATTAAATCCGTATAATAAGTGGTTACTGCGCGGTATTTTCATCGGTGGACCACTTGCCATCGTCTCAATTGAAGCCGGTTGGATGTATGCGGAAATCGGACGCCAACCATGGACACTTTATGGTATTATGAGAACGGCTGATGCGGCGACAACGTCGACGGCTGTTGGACCAATGTTGATTTTATTCAGCTTACTGTATCTGTTACTGGGAACGATCTGTACGGTCGTCTTGTTACGGATGTTTAAAAATAACCCTGTTGGCAAAGAACTTGCAGATGATCATCATTCACGTGGTGAAGCGATGTTTGCCGACGACAATAAATAAGGAGGGAACGAGTTGGACATTCAAACACTTGGAATAACCGTACTTTGGACGTTCCTTTATGGATATCTCATCGTTGCCTCAATTGACTTCGGTGCCGGTTTTTATGCGTTCTATTCAAAATATACAAAACGTGATCATCTGACGAACCGTCTGATCTTACGTTATCTCTCTCCGGTCTGGGAAGTGACGAATGTCTTTTTCGTCTTCTTCTTTGTCGGACTCGTCGGATTCTTTCCGGATACGGCGTACTATTACGGAACAGCGCTGCTCGTTCCGGCCTCAATCGTCTTAGTACTGATTGCGATTCGTGGTAGCTTTTATGCGTTTGCCAACTACGGATCAAACGACAGCATGTTCTATACGTTTTTATACGGTGCGACAGGATTATTGATTCCGGCAGCAATGTCAACGACCTTGACGATCAGTCAAGGTGGTTTCATTCGCAAGACAAATGAGACGGTGGAGTTCCTTGGGACAAAGTTGTTCACGAACTTTTATTCTTGGACAGTCGTTGCGCTCGCCATCGTTTCTGTCTTGTACATCAGTGCGATGTTCTTATTATTCTACGCGGATAAAGCGAAAGATGAGAACGCGACTCCGCTCATTCGTAAATGGGCATTGTTCTGGAGCATTCCGACCATCGTTGTCTGTGCGTTAGTCTTCTTTGGTTTAAAAAATCAGGCAGCTTGGCATTATGAGAACATTTTGAACGGAAACTGGTGGTGGTTCGCAGCAAGTTTCATCTTCTTCTGTGTTGCAGTCACACTTGTCTATTTGAAAAAGAACTACGGCATCGCCTTCATTGCCGTCATGGCACAATATGGCGTCGCTTGGTTCGGCTATGGTTATACGCACCTGCCGTATATCCTCTATCCGTACATCGATATCAATAAAGCCGTCGTAAATGAGACAATGGCGACCGCGCTTGTCGTCGTCTTTATCTTCGGACTGATGTTATTGATTCCGGCCCTCTATTTGATCTTACGTTTATTCTTATTCGACAATGATTATGTCAGTGGGAAAAAATCAAAATGAGCAGGAAATGAGTGAACAGGAGATATACAATCCGTTTCTGGATTGTATATCTTTTTTTGCCGTCTGGATCGCCTATAAAAAAGTCGGAACGACGTTGTGAAAGCGTTCATAGTATTTTATAAATGAATCGGGTAAACTACTACTGAAGCAGAAACGTGAAGGAGAGTTGAAAAAATGAATGGAGAATTTGCAGTAATCGGATTAGGACGGTTCGGGGGTTCCATCGTCCGGGAGTTATCGAAAAATGGATACGACGTCCTGGCGATTGATTCAGATGAAGAACGCGTCAACGAATATATGGGGATTGCGACACATTCCGTTATCGCAGATACGACAGATGAGAACGTCCTAAAAAGCCTCGGTATCCGAAACTTTGATCATGTCATCGTAGCAATCGGAGAGAACATCCAGGCTTCGATTTTAACGACCTTGATTTTAAAGGAGCTTGGTGTGCAGTCCATCACCGTCAAAGCAACGAACGACTACCATGAAAAGGTATTACGAAAAATCGGGGCAGACTTCATCGTCCATCCGGAGCGGGATATGGGTGTGCGGATTGCCAACGGATTGATGAGTTCAAACATCCTCGACTATCTCGACTTGTCGCAGGAATTCTCCATCGTTGAGATCAAAGTCAGCGATCGGATGGCAAACCAAACGTTGATTGATCTTGATTTACGCAGCAAGTACGGAGCAAATGTCGTGGCCATCAAGCGGGGAGAAAACGTCATGATTTCCCTGCAGGCCGATGAGCTGATTGAAAAAGGAGATTACCTTGTCGTGATTGGCGAAAACGATGACTTGGATCGTCTCGAACGTGCCATCCATAAAGTGAAAAACTAAAAACAAAGGGAAGATCACGGTTTCGTGATCTTCCCTTTACTTGTCGCCAATGGATTAAATCAGTTGGAATTCTTTTAATCCGTGAGCAATACCATCTTCTAAAATGTGTTTAGTGACGAAGTCGGCAGCTGCTTTCGTTTCGTCAAGACCGTTCCCCATCGCGATGCCCGTTCCGACATAACGTAACATCTCCAAGTCATTTAAGGCATCACCAAACGCAAACGTATCTTCACGTCGTATATTCGTCAGTTTTAAGAATTGTTTGATGCCGTCTGCTTTAGAGGAACCGACGTTGATGACATCCATCGCATTTGGATGCCAGCGGATGAAATCAAACGCTTGATAATTTTTGACATATTCCGCTTCTTCTTCCGCTGTACAATAGACAAGGGTCTGGAAGACGTCGTGCGTCAAAAAAGGCTGTTCTTTAAATGAAGGGAGTGGGATATCAAGCCCTCCAAGAGATGCTTTCACTAACTCATCGGCAGGCTGCGTCGAGAAGCCCTGTTTTTCGCCTAAGTAGACGAGTGTATGTCCATTCTTCTGCGCTCGAGCCGTTAAGTGTTCAAGATCAGCAATCGGCTGAGGGCGTTTGTAGATGATTTCATTTTGATGGACGACGATTTGTCCGTTGTAACCAATGATGGTGTCGATATTCAGCAGTTCACGTACACCGGACAACATAGCCGGTCCACGTCCTGTTGCGATGGCGACATAAACACCATTCGCTTGTAGTTGTTTGATCGCTTGTTTCGTTGACTCTGGAACGAAATGTCCATCGTGAAGTAAGGTTCCATCGATATCGAAAAAGACGACTTTCTGATTTGCCATGGTTTCACCTTCTCTTTTTAATTGGCTTTTCAGCCGGATACATGTGGAATTATAGCACAGCGTTCCCATTTACGCAGAGCTTGGATGAGGAATAGGATGAAAAAATAGTAGGATATCGTGTATACTAATCTAAGGACAAAAAACAATGGACTGATAAGGAGTTGCTAAACATGATTTTTAAAGTATTTTATCAACCGCTTCGTTCAGAAGCCCCGGTACGGGAACGAACAGAAGTGATGTACGTCGAAGGAGAGAACATTCGTGAAGTGCGAACAGCGATTGATCATCTCATCAAAGACATTAACGTCGAATTCATCCGCGAAGTCAGCGGAGAGTTTTTGGAATATGAAAAATTAAGCCCAGACTACAAGGTTGAAACGTTCGCATGAAGTTCGTTAAAAACCATCAAGCAGCCGTATTCGCACTCGGCGGTTTAGGAGAAATCGGGAAGAACACGTATGTCGTCCAATTTCAGGATGAGATCATCGTCATCGATGCTGGTGTCATGTTCCCGGAAGATGAATTACTTGGGATTGATTATGTCATTCCAGATTATACGTATTTGATCAAAAACAAAGAAAAAGTAAAAGGTGTCTTCATCACCCACGGTCACGAAGACCATATCGGTGGTCTGCCGTTCTTGTTGAAGCAGGTGAACTTACCGATCTACGCGGGGAAAATTGCGCTTGGTCTCATTAAAGTGAAGCTGGAAGAGCACGGTTTGTTGCGGAATGCAGAACTTCACGAAATTGATGAAGATTCGATCATCAAATTCCGGAAGACAAGCATCTCGTTTTTCCGTACAACCCACTCGATTCCAAATTCATTTGGAGTCGTCGTCAAAACGCCACAAGGTAACATCGTTCATACCGGTGACTTTAAATTCGACTTTACGCCGGTTGGAGAACCAGCTGATCTGACGAAGATGGCTGAACTTGGAAAAGAGGGTGTACTTTGCCTCTTGTCCGATTCAACGAATGCGGAGATCGAAGGCTTTACGATGAGTGAACGAGTCGTCGGGGATACGATTTCAAACATCTTCCGTAAAGCAGAGGGACGGATCATCTTTGCGACCTTTGCCTCGAATATCTACCGTCTGCAACAAGTCGTCAATGCATCGGTCGAAGCCGGTCGGAAAATCGTCGTCTTCGGACGCAGCATGGATAAAGTCATGATGATTGGTCAAGAGCTTGATTTTATCAAAGCGCCAAAAGGGACCATCATCGAACCAAATGAAATGAAACGATACAAAGCGAATGAATTGACGATTCTGTGTACAGGATCGCAAGGTGAGCCGATGGCGGCGCTCAGTCGAATCGCCAACGGAACGCACCGTCAAATCTCAATCATTCCTGACGATTTGGTCATCTTCTCTTCATCACCAATCCCAGGAAACGTCGTTTCGGTCGGGAAAACCATCAACCAGCTGTATAAAGCGGGTGCTGATGTCATGTACGGCAAGTTAAACGATATCCATACGTCAGGTCACGGAAGCCAGCAGGAACAGTTGTTGATGCTCCGCCTGTTAAAACCGAAGTATTTCATGCCGATCCACGGGGAATACCGGATGCTCAAAAAACATATGTCGCTTGCGATGGATGCAGGTGTTCCGGAAGAAAATTGTTTCGTCATGGATAATGGCGAAGTATTGGCGCTTGATGCCAATGCAGCAGCGATTACCGGGAAAATCCAAGCCAATGCTGTTTATGTAGATGGAAAAGGAATTGGAGATATTGGAAACATCGTCCTGCGTGATCGTCGTATTCTTTCGGAAGAAGGACTCGTCGTCGTCGTCGTGACACTCGATTCCAAAACGAACCGTCTCGTCTCCGGACCGGACATCATTTCACGCGGATTCGTCTATATGCGTGAGTCCGGCAACTTGATTAAAGATGCCGAACGTCTCTTGAAACGGTCGCTTGAGCAGTCTCTTGCGAACCGCAATACGAAATGGACGGACATCAAACAAGTGATCAACGATACGCTGACACCTTATTTGACAGAAAAAACACAACGTCATCCAATGGTCATGCCGATCATCATGGAAGTGTGACGCCAAAAAAAGACATTCCCACATTGTGGGAATGTCTTTTTTTATGTGTTTCTCAGAGCGGTGAACCGTAATCCTTGAACGGCTCCTTGTCATCGATTCGGTCATAAAACATGATACCGTCCAAGTGATCGTATTCATGCTGACAGACGACGGCTTTTAATCCTTTTAATCTTAATTTTACAGGATTTCCGTTATGATCGATCCCAGACAGGGTAATACGCATATAGCGCGGTACGTGTCCTTCGACTTCACGATCGACGGATAAACAGCCTTCGCCTCCGGCCAGATACGTTTGTTCTACGGAGTGACTGATGATTTTAGGATTGTAGATCCCGAACTCAAGTAAATCATCCCCGTCCTGTAAACGAACGGCGAACATCCGTTTATTGACGCCAATCTGGGGAGCGGCTAATCCGATCCCGCTGCGCAAATCATATTTTTCAGCTAGTTCATCGTCTTGACTGTTGGACAAATATTCCATCATAAGACGCATCGTTTCTTTATCTTCCTCACTCAGTGGGAAGGTAACGTCGACAGATCGTTCGTGAAGCGAAGGTACGTCTTCCCGGACAATCTCATTCATGGTAATCATGAACAGCACCCCTTTCATCTAAAAAAATTATAGCATAACAAGGGAGGAATATTAATAACTAACACAGGTGCCGATAGTTGAATAGTACAGAAGTAGCAACGTTCTTAAAATGTGATGCATTTCACAAGAGAGTTCGCTAAAAAAAATAAAACATTTCCTTTGATTTTATAGGTGTTACAGTTTTATACTTGTAACGTAATGAACAAGACATGCATTCGTGTCTCGTCATGTTAATACAGTTTACTCAACTGGATAGGTACACAGATATATGTTCAAGAAAAGGTCATACGGGACTTCATTTTTTGAACACTATTCGTATGTGAGCAAATCAGTCAGAGGAATATTTCGCTGAGCACAGTGAAAGGATGAGGTGAAAAGATGAACTTAAACATGTTTAAAAACGTGGAAGAAAACTTTGAAACATTCCGCATTCTGGATGAGAAAGGTGAAGTCGTCAACAAAGACGCTATGCCGGATCTCTCAGATGAAGAGCTTACGGAATTAATGCGTCGTCTCGTCTACACACGTATTTGGGACCAACGCGCAATCTCACTCAACCGTCAAGGACGTCTTGGTTTCTATGCGCCAGTCGCAGGACAAGAAGCGTCAATGATCGGTTCACAATTCGCTTTAGATAAAGATGACTGGATCCTTCCAGGTTACCGTGATATCCCGCAAATGGTCTTCCACGGTTTCCCGCTTTATAAAGCATTCTTGTTCTCACGTGGACACATCACAGGCGGTAAGATTCCTGAAGGTGTAAACGTCTTAATGCCACAGATCATCATCGGTGCACAAATCGTGCAAGCTGCCGGTGTCGCACTCGGTCTTAAGAAAAGTGGAAAAGAACAAGTCGCAATCACTTACACAGGTGATGGCGGATCATCACAAGGTGACTTCTACGAAGGTATGAACTTTGCCGGAGCATTCAAAGCACCTGCGATCTTCGTTGTCCAAAACAACCGTTTTGCGATTTCGACACCGGTTGAAAAACAATCGATGGCGAAAACAATCGCGCAAAAAGCTGTTGCAGCGGGTATCAACGGAATTCAAGTTGACGGAATGGATGTTCTTGCCGTCTACGCAGCAACAAAACAAGCTCGTGTTGAAGCACTGAACGGTGTACCGACATTGATCGAAACACTCACATATCGTTACGGACCACATACACTTGCTGGAGATGACCCAACACGTTACCGTACAAAAGATATGGACGATGAGTACCAAGCACAAGATCCACTCGTTCGTTTCCGTGCGTTCATGGAAACAAAAGGTCTTTGGAACGAAGACAAAGAGAACGAAGTGATTGAACAAGCAAAAGCGGATGTTAAAGAAGCACTCGCTCAAGCAGATAAAGAACCAAAACAAAAAGTAACAGACTTCATCAACGTGATGGCTGAAAAGTTACCACAAAACCTGCAAGAGCAGCTTGATGAGTATACAGCAAAGGAGTCGAAATAACCCATGGCACAAATGACGATGATCCAAGCGATCACTGACGCAATGCGCGTCGAGATGAAACGCGACGAGCAAGTTCTCTTGTTCGGTGAAGACGTCGGTAAAAACGGTGGGGTATTCCGTGCGACAGAAGGTCTTCAAGATGAATTAGGCGAAGACCGTGTCTTCGATACACCACTTGCCGAGTCTGGTATCGGTGGTCTTGCAGTCGGATTCAGCTTGACTGGTTTCCGTCCAATCATGGAAATCCAATTCTTCGGATTCGTATTCGAAGTATTTGATTCTGTAGCGGCACAACTCGCACGTTTACGTTACCGTTCAGGCGGCACGTACAGTGCACCTGTTACAATCCGTTCACCTTTCGGTGGCGGTGTTAAAACACCTGAGCTTCATGCAGATAACTTGGAAGGATTAATGGCTCAGTCACCAGGACTTAAAGTCGTCATCCCTTCAACTCCGTATGATGCAAAAGGTCTTTTGATCGCATCAATCCGCGACAACGATCCAGTTGTGTTCCTTGAGCACATGAAACTGTACCGTTCATTCCGCGGTGAAGTGCCAGAGGGCGATTACACGATCGAACTCGGAAAAGCTGACATCAAACGTGAAGGTACTGACGTGACGATCGTAACGTACGGTGCAATGGTTCACGCATCACTTAAAGCAGCTGAAGAGCTCGAAAAAGAAAACATCAGCGTTGAAATCATCGACTTGATGACAATCAGCCCGATTGACATCGACACAATCGTTGCATCAGTTAAGAAAACGAACCGTGTTGTCGTCGTTCAAGAAGCTCAGAAACAAGCAGGTGTGGCTGCAATGGTTGCAACTGAAATTCAAGAGCGCGCGATTCTTGATCTTGAAGCACCGATTCTTCGTGTAGCGGCTCCTGATACAATCTTCCCATTCGCACAAGGTGAAGATGCATGGCTTCCGGACCACAAAGATATCGTTGAAAAAGTGAAAACAGTTTACAATTTCTAAGCGTGAACCGGAAAAAAGGAGAGAGGCAATTCTCTCCTTGCTTCCGTTTTAAAGATAACAATCGACTTTGAAGAGTGAAATAAAAGGAGGCTAATTCAAATGGGTTTATTTGAATTCAAATTACCGGATATCGGTGAGGGTATTCACGAAGGTGAAATCGTAAAGTGGTTCGTTAAAGCAGGCGACACGGTCAAAGAAGATGACATTCTTCTTGAAGTCCAAAACGATAAAGCAGTCGTTGAAATCCCGTCACCAGTTGATGGCACAGTTAAAGAAGTAACAGTAGACGAAGGTGTCGTAGCTGTCGTTGGCGACGTATTGATCACATTCGACGTTGAAGGTGAAGGTTCAGCTCCTTCTGAAGAAGAAGCTCCAGAACAACCTAAAGCAGCAGATAACGCAAAAGATGTCCAAGACACAGACAGCAAAGTCGAAGACAAACCAACAGAAGTTCAAATCCATAAATCAGAACGTGTCATCGCGATGCCTTCAGTACGTAAGTATGCGCGTGAAAAAGGCGTAGACATCCGTGAAGTTCAAGGTTCTGGTGACAACGGTCGTGTTGTCAAAGAAGACATCGATGCATTCGCAAACGGTGGACAATCTTCTGCTTCAGCTACACCAGCAACAGAAGAAAAAGCACCAGCGGCACAAGCTTCAGCACCTAAATCTGAAGTGAAACCTTACGTTGCGGCTCAGCCTGAGCTTGAAACACGCGAGAAGATCAAAGGAATCCGTAAAGCGATTTCGAAAGCAATGGTCAACTCGAAACACACGGCTCCACACGTAACGTTGATGGACGAAGTCGATGTAACGAATCTTGTTGCTCTTCGCAAAAACTTCAAAGAAGTTGCAGCGGCACAAGGTACGAAATTGACATACCTTCCATTCGTCGTGAAAGCATTGACAGCAGCGGCTAAGAAATACCCTGCCATCAACGCATCAATCGACGATGTCAACGAAGAAGTCGTTTACAAAAACTACTTCAACATCGGTATCGCAGCAGACACAGACAACGGTCTTGTTGTTCCTGTCGTCAAAGATGCAGACCGTAAATCAATCTTTGCATTAGCAGACAACATCAACGATCTTGCTGGTAAAGCACGTGAAGGTAAACTTTCTGGTGAGGAAATGAAAGGCGGATCGATCACGATTACAAACATCGGTTCTGCTGGCGGACAATGGTTCACACCGGTCATCAACCACCCAGAAGTTGCAATTCTCGGAATCGGCCGTATTGCTGAAAAAGCAGTCGTCAAAAACGGTGAAATCGTTGCGGCACCAGTACTCGCTCTTTCATTCAGCTTTGACCACCGTCTCATCGATGGTGCAACTGCACAAAACGCGCTTAACTTGGTTAAACGCTTGTTGAACGACCCACAACTTCTCATTATGGAGGGATAAGCAATGGTAGTAGGTGAATTCGCACAAGAAACAGATTTACTCGTAATCGGGGCTGGCCCTGGTGGTTACGTCGCTGCAATCCGCGGTGCGCAACTCGGACTTAAAGTAACAATCGTCGAACGTGAAAACGTCGGTGGTGTTTGTTTGAACGTCGGATGTATCCCGTCAAAAGCCTTGATCACAGCTGGACATAACTTCCAACATGCAAAAGGTTCTGACTCAATGGGAATCACGTCTGAAAACGTTGCAGTCGATTTCTCAAAAGTTCAATCTTGGAAACAGTCTGTCGTCAACAAATTGACTGGCGGTGTTGGTGGCCTTCTTAAAGGTAACAACGTCGAGACAGTTGTTGGGGAAGCGTACTTCCAATCTGAAGATACAGTTCGTATCATCAACGAAGATTCTTCTACACCTTACAAATTCAAAAAATGTATCATCGCAACAGGTTCGACTCCAATCGAACTTCCAGCATTCAAATGGTCAAAACGTGTCCTTTCTTCAACAGGCGCTTTGAACCTTCCTGAACTTCCGAAAAAACTCATCGTCATCGGTGGAGGATACATCGGAATGGAGCTTGGAACAGCGTATGCAAACTTTGATACTGAAGTTGTCATTTTAGAAGGAACAAAAGATATCCTTTCTGGGTTCGAGCCGGCAATGACGCAAGTCGTCAAGAAAAAGCTCAAACAAAAAGGAAACATCACGATTCACAACGAAGCACTTGCACAAAGTGTTGAAGAGACAGAAGAAGGCGTGAAAGTTACGTTTGAAGTCAAAGGTGAAACACAAACTGTCGAAGCGGACTATGTCCTCGTCACAGTTGGTCGTCGCCCGAACACATCTGATCTCGGTCTTGAAATGGCAGAAGTCAAAGTCAGCGAACGCGGACTTGTTGAAATCGACGATCAGTGCCGTACGTCGAACGAAAACATCTACGCAATCGGTGACATCGTTCCTGGACCACCACTTGCACACAAAGCTTCATTCGAAGCGAAAATTGCTGCTGAAGCGGCTGCTGGACACCCGGCATACCTCGACTACAGTGCGATTCCTGCGGTTGTCTTCACAGACCCAGAACTCGCAACAGTCGGTTATACAGAAGCGCAAGCAAAAGAAGAAGGTCTTGATTACCTCGCTTCTAAATTCCCTTACGCTGCAAACGGACGTGCTCTTGCACTCAACGAGCCAGACGGCTTCTTGAAAATGATCACACGCAAATCAGACGGTCTCTTGATCGGTGCTCAAATCGCTGGTACCGGCGCATCTGACATGATCGCAGAGATGGGACTCGCAATCGAGTCTGGAATGACTGCTGAAGATATCGCACTCACAATCCATGCACACCCTTCACTTGGTGAAATCGCAATGGAAACAGCTGAAGTAGCAATCGGAAGCCCGATCCACATCATCAAATAAGTAACGAAGACCTTGAAACGGGGAGCCGACCGTTTCAAGGTCTTTTTTGTTCGTTTAACTCTGCTTAAAAATAGGAAAAGAATAAAAAAAGAGAGGGTGAGTTGCAGTGGAACCTCAATTGTCTCCGATCGAAGAACTGTATCATGTCTCAGAAGTGGATAAGGTCCGATTCATTGGTGTCACAACTGATCATGCCCGGTACGATTTTGGTGTGATCTTTACAGGTCAATTTTTCGGGAAGATGTTGGTCGTCAGCCTCAGCAGCGGACGCGCAGCTTTGTTGGATCATGAAGATGTCCTCGACGCAGATGTCCTGCACCGGATACTTGATGTGGATCCGATCGATGCTGGGGCGGTCGGAGACTTTTTAGGAACCCTGTTACCTTACGTCCCCCGTTATGAACAGGCGGACTAAAAAAAATCCTGCAGGTGCTTTACGCACCTGCAGGATTTTTGGAATAAACCCGTTACCGGATGGCATTGGATTGTTGAATGACTTTGATGGTTTCGAGTGTGTGATCTTCGAGACCTTGAACCGGCAGACCGGCTTCGATGTTTTCTTTGATGTACGCCAAGTTGTCGGTCGTAATCATTTCCCCTGGAATGAAGATTGGGATACCAGGCGGATAGACCATCATGAATTCTGCCGAAATACGGCCGACCGCATCTGCGAGCGGAATAGTCTCCGTCTCCTCATAGAAGGCGTCCCGCGGGCTGAGCGCAAGCGCAGGGATATCGGGTAAGACGATCGAATGGGAAGCGGTTTTTGAACCCGTATCCCGGTGTCGTTCGACCAGTTCAGCCATTCCTTTGAGCAAGGCGTCAATCGTCTCTTCTGAATCACCGGACGTGATGATCAACAAAATGTTGTTTAAGTCAGAAAGCTCGACTTCAATCCGGTGTTCTTCCCGTAAAAATTCCTCGACGAGATGACCGGAAATTCCGAGTCCTTTGACAGAAATCAAGACTTTTGTCGGATCGAAGGCAAAGGTTGCACTCGAGTGCAGATCGGCTTCTCCGAAGACGGCGAGATAAGGAAGCTTGGCGAGCCCCATTCGCATCCGCGTCGCGAGTTCGAGTGCGCGACGGTTCATCGCCTCACCATTGATGGCAAGGTGACGACGGGCACAGTCGAGTGACGCAAGCAACAAATAAGAGGTTGAAGTCGTCGTCAGCATCGAGAGGACGGCTTGTACCTTATCGGGCGACACAAGACCACGACGGACGTTTAAGACAGAACTCCCTGTCAAAGAGCCACCAAGTTTATGCACGCTCGTCGCAGCAAGGTCAGCGCCTGCCTGCATTGCGGATAATGGCATATCATCGTGAAACGCGATATGGACGCCGTGTGCTTCATCGACAAGGACGGGAATCCCTTTACTATGTGCCAGCGTAACGATGCTCTCCAGGTCGCCAGCAACGCCGAAATACGTCGGATTGATCACGAGGACGGCTTTTGTATCCGGGTGCAGGCTGAGTGCACGTTCGACGGCACTTGGTGTAATCCCGTGTGCGATGCCGAACATTTCATCAAACTCCGGATGAATGAAAATCGGATGCGCTCCAGAAAGAACGATAGCCGACATCACCGATTTATGGACATTTCGCGGAACAAGAATTTTATCGTCCGGACCGACGACACTCATGATCATTGCCATGATGGCGGTTGAAGTTCCCTGAACCGAGAAAAATGTTTCGTCAGCATGGAAGGCTTGCGCCGCAAGTCGGTGGGCATCTTTGATAATGCCTTTTGGATGATGAAGGTCATCAAGCGGAGCGATATTGATTAAATCAATATCGAGCGCATTTTGACCGATAAATGATCGAAAAGCAGGATCCATCCCTTGGCCATTTTTATGACCGGGAATATGAAATTGAATTGGTTGACGTTTCGCATGCGCCAGCAGCGCATCGAATAAAGGTGTATCGAGCTGTGTTAAGCTTTTTGTTTGCACCAGATTTCCCCCCTTAAAACCGAATAAAAAAACAATCAAACAAGCTAACTATAACAAGTTTTCATGAGGTTGCAACTGTTTTATACGCGATTTCGTTGTAAAATAGAAAGCGTCAAGAAAGGAAGTGTCACAATGGCAGTCAATTATCCGATTAATCCGGACTGGTCTACGGACGAAATCGTTACCGTCATCCATTTTTTTAACGTCGTCGAAGAAGCCTATGAAAAAGGAGTTGATCGTAGTGCCTTCTTAAGTGCTTACCAAGCGTTTAAGGCAATCGTCAACTCAAAATCAGAAGAAAAACAATTGGATCAATTTTATTTTGAAGAGACCGGATGTTCTAGTTACCGCGCCGTCCAACAAGCAAGAAAACAAGAACAGCCACTTTTGCGATTGAAGAAATAAGACAGGTCTATCCACAAAAGCGTCTAACATGCTGAACATGTCCTAGTGTAAGCGGCTTTCACTCCTTCATATAGAAGGGGGAAAGCCGTTTGTTTGTTTAGAAAAAACAAAAACTGGTTATATACTACATACAAGACGATATCGTGTAACTGTAATTTTTAAAAATAGATACTTTACATCTAAGTTGATTCGTACTATTATGGATTCAATCCACTAATTAGTCGCAATTGTCTGATAACTAAGTAAATTTGTTTATCCCGCGAAGGAGTGTGGTTACTGTGAAACAAGTGATAGAAGCATACAAAAGAAAAGATGCAGAAAAACGCATTCCTGTATTGCGCCTCGAAATCGATTATGAACTTGCAACATTGCATGATGCAATCGTAGCAAGTGATACGGAAGCGGTAGGTGCGAGTAAGGAACGCCTTGAAAAATACCGTCAAGAGATGGTACGCCTCGAAGCGTAAGACATGCGTTCCATTTAACAATAAAATAACTCAAAATAAAATAATGCCAGAATCAACCAGCGAATCTTTTCGTTGGTTGATTTTTTTTGTTACTATTATAGAGTATTATGATGTTCGACAGACTGAAGGGGTGAGACAGATGCAGGGGCTGGAGTTGCATGCGATTGATCTGATGAAACGGGCAGGAAAGTACATCCGTCAAAAAATGGATCAGGCGTATCATATAGAAGAAAAAACGAACAAAAGTGATCTCGTCACCGAAATTGATCAACATGTAGAAGACTTGTTGATCAAGGGCATCTTGGAAAAATATCCGGATCATCTGATTTATGGAGAAGAGGGACGAATTGAGCGACCGGATACATTGGACGGCACCATCTGGTTTGTCGACCCGATTGATGGGACGATGAATTTCATTCGTCAGAAACGATTGTTTGCGGTGTCTATTGCCATCATGATTGATGGCGAATTACGTTACGGTTTTGTATATGACGTAATGGCAGATGAAATGTTCCATGCCATCAAAGGACAAGGGGCGTATGAGAATGGAATTCGTCTGGATCCAATCGAAGATCGTCCGGTCAAAGAAGCCATCATCTGCATGAATGCGACGTGGGTGACGGCGAATCGCCGGATTGATCCGAGCCTGCTCGCTCCACTCGTCCGTGATGCGGTCGGAACACGTGCGGTCGGAGCGGCATCCCTTGAACTTGCTTGGGTCGCCGCCGGTCGCGTAGACGGTTACATCACGATGCGCAACATGCCTTGGGATTATGCAGCGGGGCAACTGTTGATTGAAGAGTTGGGTGGACGTGTCGGCACGATTGAAGGAGCGGATATGAGCTTTTTGGAACAGACGAGTGTTCTTGCCGGGAGTCAACGGTTTGTTTCAGACGTATTGACGTATGTGCAAAAATAAAACGCCCTGTCTGGGCGTTTAAGCTTGCTTGCGCAGCCGGGCTTTAAGAACAAAGCCGACAGCCATCGAGACAATCATCAGTAATATGGAGACAAACATCATCACGACGTTTTGCTCTGCGATAAAAATACCGATCGAAGCCATCGACCCAACTGCCAAGATGGCTAATAATAGAAAAATAATTCGCATCTGTAGTTTCCCCCTCACGATACATGAACTCGTCTCTAGTTTAGCGTGAATCGGGGACAATGAAAAGGCTTTCGCTATCATCTTCAATCGAAGTGATTGCCAACTACCAGTCAACCTGTGCTATACTCTTAAAGTTGACCGAAAGTATTTATGGATTATTTAAATGAACAGAAAGAGGTACACACCTATGACAACAGTAGTAAGAAATGATTTACGCAACGTCGCGATCATCGCCCACGTTGACCATGGTAAAACGACACTCGTCGATGAGCTTTTAAAACAATCTGGAACATTCCGTGCGAATGAACTAGTTGAAGAACGCGCAATGGACTCAAATGATATCGAGCGTGAGCGCGGAATCACGATCCTTGCGAAAAACACAGCAATCGATTACAAAAATACACGCATCAACATCGTTGATACACCAGGTCACGCCGATTTCGGTGGTGAGGTTGAACGTATCATGCGTATGGTTGACGGCGTTATCCTCGTTGTTGACGCACGTGAAGGCTGTATGCCACAAACACGTTTCGTATTGAAAAAAGCACTTGAGCAAGGTCTCCAACCAATCGTCGTCGTCAATAAAATTGACAAGCCGATGGTTCGTCCGCTCGAAGTTGTTGACGAAGTCGTCGACCTCTTGATTGACCTTGGAGCAGATGAAGATCAGCTCGAATTCCCAGTCGTTTATGCATCGGCAGTCAACGGCTCAAGTTCATTTGACCCTGAACTTGAAAATCAAGAAGATACAATTACAAACGTTCTTGACTTGATTCTTGAACACACACCGGCTCCTGTTGATAACAGCATGGATCCATTACAATTCCAAGTTACGATGCTTGACTACGATAACTACCTTGGTCGTATCGGAGTAGGACGCGTCTTCCGTGGAGAAATCAAAGTTGGAGACAGCGTGTCGCTTTCTAAACTTGATGGATCAATCAAAAACTTCCGTGTAACGAAATTATTCGGTTACTTCGGTCTGAAACGCGTCGAAATCGAAGCAGCGAAAGCTGGAGATTTGATCGCAATCGCAGGAATGGAAGACATCAACGTTGGGGAAACGGTTTGCCCGACTTCACACGTCGATCCACTCCCATTACTTCGTATCGATGAGCCGACTCTTCAAATGACGTTCATCGTCAACAACTCGCCATTCGCTGGTCGTGAAGGTGACCTCGTCACTTCGCGTAAAATCGAAGAGCGTCTTGAAAAAGAGCTTGAAACAGACGTTTCACTCCGCATCGAAAACACAGATTCACCGGACCGCTGGATCGTATCTGGCCGTGGTGAGCTTCACCTCGGTATCTTGATCGAAAACATGCGTCGTGAAGGATACGAAATTCAAGTATCTAAACCGCAGGTAATCATCAAGGTTGAAGACGGCGTAAAAGTTGAGCCGTTTGAGCGCGTTGTCATTGATACACCGGAAGAATACACTGGTGGCGTCATGGAATCGATTGGTCTCCGTAAAGGTGAACTGACGAACATGCAAACAATGGATAACGGACAAACAAAAATGGAGTTCATCGTTCCTTCACGTGGATTGATCGGATACCGGAATGAATTCTTATCTGCAACACGCGGATACGGAATCATGAACCACACATTCGAAGAATACCGTCCGTTCATCAATGCAGACATCGGTGGACGCCGCAGTGGTGTTATGGTTTCAATCGAAACTGGTAAAGCAACTGCTTACGCTATCTCTGCACTCGAAGACCGTGGAACGATCTTCATCGAGCCAGGCCTTGAAGTATACGAAGGAATGATCATCGGGGAATGTAACCGTGACGTCGATCTCGCTGTTAACGTCGTTAAAGCGAAACAATTGACAAACATGCGTGCATCTGCGAAGGATACGACAAACGTTCTTAAACGTCCACGTGTCTTCTCACTTGAAGAATCGTTGACATTCTTGAATGAAGATGAGTACTGTGAAATCACACCAGAATCAGTTCGTCTTCGTAAACAAGTATTGAACAAAAACGAACGTGAAAAACAAGACAAGCGTCGTCGTCTTGGTAAAGACTGAGCTCTTAACACGTAAGGGGGACTGGCAATGACTGCACAACCTGCCGTTGCTTCTGATTTCTCGAAATATGATATTCCTGCCGTCGCCAAGTTAGTCGGCGTAGGAAGTGATCCAAATAATCTAAGCGCTGGTTTTAACGCGCTGATGATTACCGTCGTCATCTTGACGTTGATCGTGTTTAAATTAGGTTTTGCAAAAGAGTTGGCCTGGTGGAAATCACTGATTGTCTATCTGATGTTGGCTGTTTTCTCAGCTGCGTTAACACTCGTCTTCTGGACGTGGCCGATTCCTGAGGTCTTGCTCGTGATGGTCGTCATTCTTGGAATCTACCGGTTCCGGATGTGGATGGTCAAACGTGAGCGGGAACGGACTGCTACGTAAGTTGATATACGCTTGGACCCGTCTTCTAATCAGAAGGCGGGTTTTTTTGTGTAAAACGATGGGAAAATGGCGGTATGTTCGAATTGAGGAATAATCAGGACGGTTTGGGGAAAAAAACGGTAAGGGGTGATAAAGCATGTGGAAGCATACATGGAGTATTCCAGTCAGCCTTGCAATCGTTTTAGCAGGCTGTTCACAATCTGAAGAACGTGATTCATCAACAGACCAATCAACGTCCGTACCGAAAACAGCGAAAACCGTCGAAAGTAATGTTGTATTAAAAGAGTTACGGACACCGTGGAATATTGAAAAAAATGAAGACACGTTTTATATCACGGAGCGGGAAGGAACGATTCTGAAAGGGTCGAGTAAGGAACAGGTCCGGATGGAGCTTGATCTGTCAGAGAACGTCGTGGCTGAAGGGGAGGGTGGTCTGCTGGGGATGGCGCTTGATCCCGACTTCTCGGATAATCAGACGGCATACGTTTATCACACGTACGAAAAAAATGGAACGTTGTACAACCGTGTCATTGAAATCGTTGAACAAGACGATACGTGGAAAGAAACACGTGTTTTGCTCGACGAGATTCCGGGTGCGTCCATTCATAACGGCGGACGCATCGAAATCGGACCGGATGACTTTTTATATGTGACAGCAGGAGATGCAGCAGTACCAGAAAATGCCCAAAAGTTGTCTTCCTTAGCAGGCAAGATTTTACGGATGAAGTTAGACGGGAGTCCGGCTGACGGGAACTTAAGGGAATATGTCTACAGTTATGGTCACCGAAACCCACAAGGATTGGTGTTTGTCGATCAAACGCTTTATGCAACGGAGCATGGGCAGAGTGGTCATGATGAAATCAATCGAATCGAATCGAAGAATTACGGATGGCCGTTGATCGAAGGAACGGAAAAACAGCAAGGACTGGTGACACCTTGGTATGAAGTCGGAGAACAATCCGTCGCGCCGAGCGGTATCGCAGCACTTGACGGTAAATTGTATTTTGGAACACTTGTCGGCCAAAGTCTGCGGTCAATCGAGACTTCAACGTCAAAAGTGGAACAGGTCGTATCGGATCGAGGTCGGATTCGTGACGTGATGGTCGACGGAGAGGCTCTTTATTATATTACAAACAATACAGACGGCAGAGGGAACCCCGGTGACGAGGATGATGTACTCGTCCGTTTGACGCCATAAAAAAACTACTTTGATAGTCAAAGTAGTTCACCATCTCTTTTTAGTTGTCGCCCACGTCGGATACAGGTGGAACTGTCCCGTTTCCTGACGCGCCAACGTTCGCTGGGTAACCCGTTCATGGCATTCGTCACATATGTAGACACGGACTGGTTTGTTCCGCAGCCGTTTCGCTGTGAAGGACCAATCATCGATGGTTTCTCTTTTATCACAAATGGTGCATTTTACACGCATGGGAGGTCCTCCTCTTTTTTTCTTAGTATATCATATTTAAGAATTGTTCAAATCGAAAAAGGAATGCGCAGATCCGATATCGAATGTATCCAATAAGCAGAAGAGGGGGTGGTACCATGGCAAATAAAGTGGAACATCGTCTGAGTGACAAGCAGATGGAAGCATTAACGGATTTACCACTTGTTTTCTTAATCACGCATGACCAATCAACAAGCTGGCCGATCACGCATGCCATCAGTTGGGTGCATGCGAAAGATGAGACGACGATTCGCTTTGCGATTGAAGCCGACTCGCTGATTGTGAAAACATTAACCGATCATCCAATCTTCACCCTGATTTTCTTTGCGGATCAGTCGACGTACAGTTTGACCTGTACGGATGTAAAGCCGTTTGAAACAACGGAATCGTTACCTTTAAAGGTAGCGTTGTATGAAGGAGAATTAAAAGAAGTACGTGATATTTTGTTTTATGGGGCTGCCGTATCCGAACGACCGCGTGTGCATAAAACGTACGATGAGGCGGCGGCGGTGCGGTTAGATCATCAGATTCATACGATTTTAAAATCTTAACATTCATCAAAACTCGACTCTAAAGGGGCGACCGATGGAATGAAAAAAATATATGTGCTCGATACCAATGTCATGCTACACGATCCGTTATCCTTGTTTCAATTTCAAGAACACGATGTCGTCATTCCGGCCATCGTCCTAGAAGAACTGGACGGAAAAAAACGTAACATGGATGAGGTCGGACGAAACGCCCGTGAAACGGCACGGATTCTGGATCAACTGCGGGAAACAGGACACTTGCATGCAGGGGTTCCCTTAGGAAACGGCGGGATTCTGCGTGTCGACATCGGCGATACGATCAGTGATGCGTCACCGTTCACCCATGAATCGAACGATAATAAGATTTTGGAGCTGGCCTGGTCGATTCACCGGGAGCAAAAAGAACAACAAAGCGGTCGTGATGTCATTTTGGTTTCAAAAGATATCTTAGTCCGGGTAAAGGCGGACGCATACGGTTTAGTGGCAGAAGATTACCTGACGGATCATATTGCGGATTTAACGGGACTCTATACGGGGTTTGTGGAATTGACCGTGGATCAAGAGTATATCGATGCGTTTTATCAAGATAAACGGTTGTCGGTAGACCTGCTGCCCGAAAAAGTCCATCCCAATCAGTTCGTCATTTTAAAAAGTAACATGTCGAAAGCTTCGGCAATTGCTGTCGTCGATCAAGAAATGCCGATCATCCGTGCACTGTCACTCGATGTCGATCAAGTCTGGGGAGTCATTCCTCGGAACGTTCAACAACGGATGGCGTTCGAATTATTGCTTCGTGACGATGTGCCGCTCGTGACTCTCGTCGGGAAGGCGGGGACAGGGAAGACGTTGCTCGCGCTCGCAGCAGGTTTATTACAAGTGGAAGATGAGCATCGTTACAAAAAGCTGGTCGTCGCTCGACCGGTTGTTCCGATGGGGAATGATATCGGGTATTTGCCGGGAGAAATGGAAGAGAAACTACGTCCATGGATGCAACCGATTTATGACAACTTGGAGCACCTGTTTAATACGAGTTCAGGCGACGAGTTAGGGAATATTCTGGCCGGTATGAAGTCGATCCAATTGGAAGCGTTGACGTATATACGGGGTCGAAGCATGCCGGGACAATTCATCATCATCGATGAAGCGCAGAATTTAACGAAACACGAAGTGAAAACGATTTTAACACGGGTCGGCGAAAATTCTAAGATTGTTCTTGTAGGCGATCCGCAACAGATTGACCACCCGTATCTCGATGAATATTCCAACGGACTGTCTTACGCCGTCGAGCGTTTAAAAGGTGAAAAAATGACCGGGCACGTTAAGTTGGTCAAAGGAGAGCGGTCGAACTTGGCTCGTCTTGCAGCCGATCTTCTCTAAAAATAAAAAATCTAACTGTAAAAAAACCGCTCTGGTTCTCCCTATTTTTAGGGAGAACCAGAGCGGTTTGTTGTTTTATCAAAATTAGGCGAGAATACGCCCACTTCTAAACGAAGTGAAAGTGGGAGATGAATCGCTTGCCTGCCTTTCGGGTATATTCCCTTTGAAGGAGGTGAAAAATGGTGTTGAAGCACAAGGCCTACAAATTCAGAATCTACCCCACAAAAGAGCAGGAAATCCTGATCGCGAAGACGATTGGGTGTTCACGCTTCATCTTCAACCACTTCTTGGCGAAGTGGGATGAAACGTATAAGACCACTGGAAAAGGACTGTCCTACGGTTCTTGTTCCAAAGAAATTCCTTTGTTAAAGCAGGAGTTCGACTGGTTGAAGGAAGTCGATAGTACCTCTGTTCAGATCAGCGTCAAGCATCTTGCTGATGCGTTTGACCGCTTCTTCAAGAAGCAGAACGAACGCCCTCGATTCAAGTCCAAGCGCAATCCCGTCCAGTCGTACAAAACCAACATCCAAGGTAAAAACCAGCTTCCTGAAGTCTCGATTGAATGCAACCAGCTCAAACTTCCGAAGCTGAAATGGGTGCGTTTCGCCCATTCGAAACAGGTCACAGGCCGTATCTTGAACGCCACGATCCGACGCAACGCTTCAGGCAAATACTTCGTCTCCCTACTCGTCGAGCAGGAAATCAACGAGCCGCCGAAGACTGGTTCATCTGTCGGCGTCGACGTTGGACTCAAGCACTTTGCCATCCTGTCGGACGGCACGATGTATAAGAACGACCGTTACTTCCGTACACTCGAGAAGAAACTGGCGCGCGAACAGCGTAAGCTCTCCCGTCGTCAACGCATCGCTTTGAACAAGAAAGTGAAGCTTTCCGAGTCTAAGAATTATCAGAAGCAAAAGCGGAAGGTCGCCCGTATCCACGAGAAGATCGCCAACAAGCGCACTGACTTCCTGCACAAGGTATCGACCGAGATCGTCAAAAACCACGACGTCATCGGCATCGAGACCTTGCAGGTGAAGAACATGCAGAAGAACCGCAAGTTGAGCAAGGCCATCTCGGACGTCAGCTGGTCGGAGTTCTTCCGTATGCTGGAATACAAGGCAGATTGGTACGGAAAGACCGTCGTGAAGGTCGGGAAGACCTTCGCATCGAGCCAACTGTGCTCCAGTTGCGGACATCAACACAAAGACGTGAAGCATCTTGGCTTGCGTGAATGGACATGCCCGAGTTGCGGGATCCATCACGACCGAGATGTGAACGCAGGACTGAATCTTAAACAAGAAGCCGAACGTATCTTAGCTTCTTCAACCGTCGGGACGACGGGGTTAGCCTGATCAGGTTTCGACCGGTAGGTCGGATAACTCAGGAATCCTTCACCTCTAAGTGAAGCGTAGGTGGAGGTAGTTCAAAAAACCGTGATGCGTTCGACGGAACGCACGATTTGATCCTGGTATAAGAGGTGAACGGGACCGTCCGTCAAAACTTTCCCGTCTTTTGAGAACTGAAGATACAGTTCCGGCAAACAATGTAACGCCAGTTCAACCGTATCGGTTCCTTCAAACCGAAGCATCGTTGCCTCGTCCAAGACTTCAGCATTTTGGATGAATGGGGCTAACGGCATTGCAAACGTTCCCCGCAAGGCTGCATCTTTTTCTTCACGGGTCATCGGCTTATTGTGGTCGGTCCGACTGCCTTCGGTGATCCCTTTATCCCAAGCAGCCCCCATCTTGGCATAATACGCTTCTTGCGCGTTATCGTCGGTCGCTTTCCCAATTTGATCGACTTCAATCTTCCGCTCATCAAAGATCCAAACGGTTGGATCGATGGTAAGTGAATAACGTACCTTGCCTGTGATCGGAAAAATCATCATTATTCCCCCTAAATGTATGAGTCGTGCAAATCCATTATACCGAAACGTTGAATTGTTGGCGAAAGTAAGGTAAAGTTTATCTATAACAGGAACGCGTCATTTGATGAGGAGGGATTGGATTGTCAACTGAAATCGGGACAGTTCATCGCCAGCGCGCTCTTGAGCTACTAGAAGCGGATGCCCATAAAATCCGCCGGTTGATCGAGGTCCAGCTTGCGAATTTAACGATGCCACAATGTCCTCTTTATGAGGAAGTATTGGATACACAAATGTTCGGATTGTCGCGTCAAATTGATTTTGCCGTTCGTCTCGAACTGATTGATGCGAGTGAAGGGAAACAACTACTCGACTCATTGGAACAGCAATTATCTGATTTACATGATGCGGAGACGTGCTGATTTTCTACTCAAACGTGAAATGCGGCGTTTGGGTATTTTTTTTTAGAACTAGAAAAAGGACGTGTACATAATGCAATCGAAGTTTAAAGAAAAGCGTGCGTTTTTTGATTATCGCCTGTTCTTTACGATGTTGGTTCTGATGGCCATCAGTACGGTGATGGTCTATAGTGCCAGCGTGTGGAACGGTGGCGACTATGCCAACACTTCATTTTTTGAAAAACAATTGATGTTTGATGCGATGGCCATCGTCCTGTTTTTATTTGCGGCCCACGTCAATCATGAAGTGTTTCGGGGACCGATTTTCCGTCTGATGCTTTATGTGGTTACATGGGGGATGTTGATGGCGACGTTGTTTTCTGAACCGTTGAACGGGGCGCGTGCTTGGTTGAATTTCGGGATCTTTTTAATCCAACCGATCGAGCTGTGTAAGTTTGTCCTGGTCATTGGGCTCGCTAATTATTTTGATCAAAAGCATAAAGGACAGATGAACGGTGTCATCGGGATTGTTCACCATTTCATCCACAGCCAAATGGCGCCGTCTTCGTCCTGGAGACGAATTTTACTCAGTTTTGCGGACTGGCTGTTGATTCCGATGCTTGTCTTATTGGCACCGTATGCGATTATCATTCGAATGCAACCGGATGACGGAGGATTGTTCATCTTGTTGCTCATTACAGCGATGATCTGGTTTGCCGTCGGTTTACCGAGAGGCTATATCGCATTGGCTGCTATCGCTGTACCATTAATCGGCGTGTATGCACTGAATAATTTTTCGGCGAACCAGATGGAGCGGATTCGTGTCATCTTCAATCCATTTCTCGATCCGGAGGATAAGGGATATCAACTGATCAACTCTGTTATCTCGATTGCCCACGGCGGCATATTTGGTGTCGGATTAGGGAACAGTTTTCAGAAGTACGGATATCTGCCGGAGCCGGAAACCGACTATATCATGTCGATCATTTCGGAAGAACTCGGATTTGTAGGCGTGTTCGTTGTTCTCGGATTATTGTTCTTCTTAATGTTCCAAGGGGCACGAATCGCCTATCAGTCGGCATCGATTTATTCCAGTATGGTCGCACTAGGAATTTCGTCGATTATTTTCATTCAGACGTGTATCAACATCAGCGCCATGTCCGGTCTGTTTCCAGGTACCGGAGTGACCCTGCCGTTCATCAGTTACGGCGGCTCGTCACTGTTGGTTATGAGTACGATGCTCGGTGTCGTGGCAAATATTTCGATGCAAAACAAGCACCGGATAGCGTATCATAAGGAAGTACAGGAAGCACGCAACATGAGTGCTACGAGTTCATTACCTAAAGGGGGAGCATCAGTTGACTAAAATCAAAAAAATTCTTGTCGCGAACCGCGGAGAAATCGCGATTCGAGTATTTCGTGCGGCAACCGAACTTGGGATTCGGACAGTCGCAATTTATTCACGAGAAGATATGGGATCGCTTCACCGATATAAAGCAGACGAGGCGTATCGGATCGGCGAAGGAAAAAAGCCGATCGAAGCCTACCTCGACATCGAAGGGATCATCGCCACGGCGAAAGAAGCAGGATGTGACGCGATCCATCCCGGATATGGTTTTTTATCAGAAAATATTGAACTCGCAACACGTTGTCGGGAAGAAGGAATCATCTTCATCGGACCACGAGAAGAACATCTGTACAGTTTCGGGGATAAGGTCCGTGCACGGACGACAGCCATCGAAGCGGGTCTTCCCGTCATACCGGGGACGGATGGTCCAATCACATCGATTGATGAGGCCTACGCCTTTGCTGAAAAAGCCGGTTATCCGTTAATGGTCAAAGCCTCTCTTGGTGGTGGCGGCCGAGGAATGCGTGTTGTCCGGACAGAAGAAGAACTGCCGGAAATGATTGAACGGGCCAAATCAGAAGCCTTAAAAGCGTTTGGTTCCGATGAAATTTATGTAGAGAAACTGATTGAACGTCCTAAACACATCGAAGTTCAAATCATCGGCGATGCGCATGGAAACATCGTCCATCTGTTTGAGCGGGATTGTTCCGTCCAACGTCGTCATCAAAAAGTTGTCGAGGTGGCACCTTGTGTCACGTTGTCTGATGCAGGACGACAGAAGATTTGTGATGCTGCTGTGACATTGATGAAGCATGTCGGCTATGAGAATGCGGGAACGGTCGAATTTTTGGTGACACAAGACGAATCGTTCTATTTTATTGAAGTCAACCCACGTGTTCAGGTAGAGCATACGATCACAGAGATGATTACAGGAATTGATATCGTCCAGACACAGATTCGGGTAGCTGAAGGTGAGTCGCTACATAGTGAATTGGTAGGTATTCCTGCTCAAGAAGACATTCAAATGCTTGGTTTTGCCATCCAAAGTCGGATTACATCGGAAGATCCAGAAAACGGCTTCTTGCCGGATACGGGTAAAATCAAGGCGTACCGTTCACCGGGTGGTTTTGGCGTCCGTCTAGACGGTGGAAACGCATATGTTGGAGCAGAAATTTCACCGTATTATGATTCATTGCTCGTTAAGATTTCGACACACGGTTTGACATACGATCAAGCCGTCGCGAAGATGAGCCGGAACTTAAGTGAATTCCGAATCCGCGGTATTAAAACGAACATTCCGTTCTTGAGCAATGTCTTGAAGCACCATGCGTTTATCAGTGGGGATTACAACACGTCCTTTATTGACGATACGAAGGAATTGTTTATCTTCCCGAAACGTCAAGATCGTGGAACGAAGTTATTGACGTACATCGGAGAAGTTTCCGTTAACGGATTCCCAGGCATTGGGAAGATTGACAAACCAATTGCCCGGGATGTACGGATTCCGAAGGAGTTGCCGGCAGCCTATCAAGACGGAGCAAAAGCTATCCTGGAAGCAGAAGGTCCGCTTGGTGTCATCAACTGGCTAAAAGCACAAGAACGCGTTCAATTGACGGATACGACATTCCGTGACGCCCACCAGTCGTTACTGGCGACCCGGATGCGGACGAAGGACTTGGTTGCGATTGCGGAAGCGGAAGCAAAACTACTGCCGGAACTGTTCTCGGTCGAAGCATGGGGCGGGGCAACGTTTGATGTCGCCTACCGTTTCTTGTCTGAAGATCCATGGGTCCGTTTGATGAAGTTACGTGAGAAGATGCCTAACGTCTTGATTCAAATGCTGTTGCGTGGAGCAAATGGCGTTGGCTATAAAAACTATCCGGACAATGTCATTCATGCATTCGTTAAAGAATCAGCACAAGCAGGCGTCGATGTTTTCCGAATCTTTGACAGTTTAAACAATCCGGAATCGATTCAACTTGCCATCGATGCGGTCTTACCAACGGGTAAAATCGCGGAAGCCGCCGTATGTTATACAGGCGACTTGTTTGATGCGAACCGTCCGAAATATCACTTGCCGTACTACGTGAAACTGGCCAAACAGTTGGAAGCAAGCGGAGCACATATCATTGCCATCAAGGATATGGCAGGATTGCTTAAACCGGAAGCGGCTTACGCCCTCGTGTCTGCCTTAAAAGACGCAGTCGACCTGCCAATCCATCTTCATACGCATGATGCGAGCGGAAACGGGATTTATACGTATGCCCGTGCGGTTGACGCCGGTGTCGATATCGTCGATGTGGCGGCTTCAAGCATGGCAGGACTGACGAGTCAGCCGGCCGGTGGAAGTCTGATTCATGCCTTGAGTGGTCATAAACGCCAACCACTTGTATCGGCACAGAAATTTGAGCAGGTCTCCGATTACTGGCAGGATGTCAGACACCTCTATCAAGCATTTGAGCTCGATATGCTAGCGCCAAACCCGACGGTCTATGATCATGAAATGCCGGGAGGACAATATTCGAACTTGCAACAACAGGCAAAAGCCGTCGGACTCGCGGATCGTTGGTCGGAAGTCAAGACGATGTATGCCCGGGTCAACATGTTGTTTGGTGATATCGTGAAAGTTACTCCATCTTCTAAAGTCGTCGGAGACATGGCGCTGTTCATGGTCCAACATCACTTGACGGAAGACGATGTACTCGAACGCGCAAGTAACCTGGACTTCCCAGATTCGGTCGTCGAATTGATGAAGGGAGAACTCGGCACACCACCAGACGGGTTCCCGAAACAAGTTCAGGCGGCTATCTTAAAAGGTGTCGAACCGTTGACGGAACGTCCGGGTAAGATGATGGAACCGCTCAACTTTGATGCCATCAAACATGAACTGTTCGAAAAGCTGGAACGTCCGGTGACGGAGTTCGATGCGTTGGCTTACGCCCTGTACCCAAAAGTCTTCCTTGATTACAGTTCATATGTCGAGCGATACGGTGATATCTCGGTTCTCGATACGAGTACATTCTTCCACGGCATGCGTTTAGGTGAGACGATCGAAGTCGAGATCGAGCGCGGGAAAACCTTATATCTGAAGCTGATTCAAGTCGGTCAACCAAACGATCATGGTGTCCGTGTCATCTATTATGAGATGAACGGTGTACCACGTGAAGTCGAAGTGAAGGATATCAGCATCAAGGAAAGTTCATCCAGCCGTCCGAAAGCGGATCGTTCGAATCCGAAACAGATTGGTGCTTCGATGCCGGGCAGCGTCTTGAAAGTCCTCGTTGAACCGGGAACACGCGTCCGTAAAGGCGAACAGTTACTTGTAACGGAAGCGATGAAGATGGAAACGACGATTCAAGCGCCGGAAGACGGTGAAATCAAAGCCGTCCACGTAAAAGAAGGCGAAGCGATTGCAGGTCAAGATTTATTGATTGAATTCATCTGACACGCAACGCCAAAAAGTAAGAAATCATAATGACGTTAAACAGGCGAAACGCATGGCGGATTGCCTGTTTTTCGTTCATTTTCAACTTTCAGGGAGGAACGACTATGAACATCATTTGTTGGATTCGGAGTGATTTTCGAATCGAGGACAATCACATGTTGGCGCAAGCCACGCACTATCTCGAAGAGAACGAGCAGGCAAACGTCGAGTTCGTGTTTTGGATCAATCCGGAGTACATCGGGGAGTACGATGCCCGGCAACAATATTTTTTCCAAGCGCTTGAACAGTTTGCGAAGACATGTAAGACAAACGGTATGCCGATTCGGTTTATTGAAGGGACGGAAACAGACTTTTTAGAGGCGACCGAGATGGCTGACGTTCTGCTGTTTAATGCGGAATACGTGGAACCGTTCAAGACACGGGATGACGCAATCATCAAAAAACGCGGCGAGAAGAAGACGGAACGACTGCTCGATCGGCATTTGCTTCACCCTCATGCCGTAAAGAAAAACGATGGCTCGTATTATAAAGTCTTCACCCCGTACAAAAATGCCTTTCTCAAAAAAGAGTTGCCAAAACCGTATCCGGTCGACCTCAAGCGTCTGCAGGAACGTTATCAAAAGCGTCGGCAAAACAATGCGTTCATGCTGGAATATTTTAAACAGGCGGAATCGGACATCGATTTTAAACCCGGTGAAGAACAGGCGAAGAAGCGGTTGAAGCAGTTCCTGAAGGCTAGCCTGGCATCGTATGAAGAGCAGCGGGATCTTCCGGCTGTTGATGGCACGAGTTTAATGTCACGTTATCTGCGGACCGGAGAGATTGGGATTCGGACGATTTTTGAGGCGGTCAGCCAGGAGAAGGATTCGAAAGGGAAACAAACCTATATCACGGAGCTGATTTGGCGCGAATTTTACTATACGATTCTGTTACATTATCCAGAAGCTAAGCGTCTTCCGGTCAATGAGCAGTATACGCAAATCAAGTGGGAAGAGGATGAAGAAGGGTTTAAAGCCTGGTCGGAAGGAAAAACCGGTTATCCGATCGTCGATGCCGCCATGCGGCAACTGAATACGACTGGATGGATGCATAATCGTCTCCGGATGATCGTCGCCTCCTTTTTGACCAAGGACCTGCTGATTGACTGGCAAAAAGGAGAACGGTACTTTCAACAAAAGCTGGTCGACTATGAGGCCGCCTCGAATATTGGAGGCTGGCAATGGGCGGCATCGGTCGGAACGGATGCCGTTCCATACTTCCGAGTTTTTAATCCGACGACCCAATCGAAGAAGTTTGATAAGGATGGAACGTTCATCCGCAACTATTTGCCGGAAATCAAGGATTTACCGAAAACGTCGATTCATGAACCGACGGAACAACAACGAAAAGATTACGATTATCCCATGCCCATCGTCGATCATGACATGGCACGGAAGCGGGCGATTGCCCGTTTTAAAGAATAAAAGAAATCAATAGATGGCAACAGGGGGTGGATTTTAAAATCCACCCCCTGTTGCGTATACCGACCGACGATTCAGCCGGCGATTTTTTAGAACTCTGAAAAAGGATCAATGCAATCGGGAATCTGTTTTTCGTGTCCGGAAAGCATGGTATGCGAGATACGAAATGACACCGAAGTAACACGTGATCAAGAATGCGTGCAACAATGGAACGTAAGTGGCGTGACCACCTAAGACGATCCAGGCACCGGTCGCGACCTGACAAGAGATGAAGAAGGTCGCAAACCACATGGCAGTCCGTGTCGTTCGATGTTTCAGACGGATCGCCATGAAGTGAACGAACAACGTATAGAAAAATAAGAGTCCGGCGAGTATCCGGTGAATCATTTGCACCCAGGCTTCAAACGTCATAGTCGGTTGTTCGCAAACCGGCCAGCCGACACAGGCATATGTAGCACCGACGTGGCGGACAAACGCGCCGGTATACACGACGATTAGTGTATAAACCAATAAGCCGTACAGAAGTTTACGCAAGAATGCTGGGACGGATTCCCTGAATTCTCGACCGGGACGTTCCATGATCAATATCGTTAAGATGAGCAAGGAAGCGAAGGAAATCAGTGAGATTCCGAAATGCAACGCCATGACCAGATCGGACTGTTGCCAGACGACTGCTCCTGCACCAACGATGGATTGAATCAACATGAAAATAAAGGCTAGGAAAGCGAAGATTTTTATATCTAGACGCTCCTTGAATGCGACGAGTGTCCATAGGCAAAGCGCGATGATCAATAATCCGACGACACCTGTCACGGCACGGTGACTATATTCAATCATCGTTTCGACACTAGGGTTGGTTGGAATCAATTCACCGTGACAGAGCGGCCAGTCCGTTCCGCACCCGTTACCTGAATCGGTTTTTGTGACAGTCCCCCCCATGAGGAGAACAATCATCATCGTGAATGTCACGAATGCTGAAAAGATCGAAAGTTTTCGATTCAAGACGCAGACACCACCTTTCTGGAAAAATACAAGATACTTGAAATACCTAGCAATAGTATCGCATAAAAAATATCGAAACGCTTGCAATCTTTTAGAAGAACGCTATTCTAATATTAGGTAAATATGGTGAACTGTGAGGTAAATCACATAGATTTCACATTTTGTTCATTATGTCGAAAGTATTTTCATACGTCACGACCTTGAATATGTGGTATCTTTTATAGAGAAAAGGACGTTTCGTGGCGTGTCTGTGTTATTTCTGTGAAGAAAATGCGTGTACCATGCGTACAGAGAGAACACAGGCGGTTAGAAGGAGGAAACAACATGGCGAAAGTAAATGGGGAGACCCTGGACATCATGATCGAGCAATCGGATCAACCGACGTTCAAGGACTATGTCACCCTAGCAAAGATGGGAATCGTCCGTGCGAATCTCATCACCGTCTTCGCAGGTTATGTCGTGGCAGCATCGTACTTAACGGATGATGTTCTACTCTATTTGTGGCAGACGAAGTTGACGTTATTGTGGACACTTCTTGGAAGTGGACTGGTCATTGCCGGTAGTTGTTACCTCAATAACTACATCGACCGTGACATTGATTATAAGATGGAACGGACGATGGGGAGACCGAGTGTGACCGGTAAGATGGACGGGCAACGGATATTGGCATTAGGACTTGGTATACTGGCTACCGGTACCATCCTTTTGTTAATCGTTAACCATGTCGCAGCAGTTTTCGGATTGATTGGATCGTTTGTCTACGTCGTCATCTACACGATGTGGCTGAAGCGGACGCATACGATCAATACGGTCGTAGGTGGTATATCTGGAGCAGTGCCACCGATCATTGGATTTGCGGCAGTCACTCCGACACTTCATATCGATGCATGGATTTTATTTCTCATCATGTTCGTATGGCAACCGCCTCACTTCCTTGCGCTCGCCATGAGACGGACGGAAGAGTACCGGGCTGCCGGTATTCCAATGTTACCTGTCGTCAATGGTTTTGCAATCACGAAACGACAAATTGTATGGTGGATCGCAGTTTTAGTTCCATCATCACTCCTCCTTGCGCACTACGGCATCATTTATATGCTTGTCATGGCAGTGCTTGGCGGATACTGGCTCTACATGGGATTGAAAGGTCTCAAAATC
This sequence comes from Exiguobacterium sp. RIT452, assembly GCF_003598705.1. NCBI lineage: Bacteria > Bacillati > Bacillota > Bacilli > Caryophanales > Exiguobacterium > Exiguobacterium sp. RIT452. The sequence goes on along the minus strand of NZ_QXJB01000002.1, from coordinate 299,895 downwards.
AAGGAAGAACAAGCTGAGATTAAGTGGGCTTCGAAGATGTTTTTCTTCTCGCTCTTCTACTTCACGGCTTGGATCGTGACGGTCGTACTCGTTTCTCTCTAAAACGATTTGACATATTCACGAACATCAGCAAGAAAGAAAAAAATTGGGGAAAAGAAAGTGGGGATGGTTGTGAAAAAATCAGGAAAAATGCTCTTCCGGCTTCTTCCGATCGGTTTGATGGCATTGTTGTTATCAGGTTGTGGAATCCCGGAATTGTCCGCACTACAGCCTCGCGGGGAAGGCGCACAAATGCAACTTGAGATCATTAAGCTCAGCTTATGGGTCATGTTGTTTGTCCTTGCGATTGTAGCAGTCATCTATATTTACGTACTTATGAAATTCCGTCGTAAAGCTGGAGACAACACAGTTCCAAAACAAGTTGAAGGGAATCATACGCTCGAGATCATCTGGACGGTCATTCCAATCCTCTTGTTAGTCGTCCTTGCTGTACCGACGATCAAAACGACAGTCGAATTAGCAGATGCAAAAGAAGCGAAGAAAAATGAAGTCATCAACGTTACGGCAAACCTTTACTGGTGGGAATTTGAATATCCGGATAAAGGCGTTTCGACAGGACAAGAACTTGTCATCCCAGTCGGCAAACGAGTTGCTGTCAACCTGACATCAAAAGACGTCATTCACTCATTCTGGGTACCTGCACTTTCAGGTAAAACAGATACAAACCCAGGTCTTGAGAATGAAATGTGGTTACAAGCACAAGAAGCCGGTACATACTACGGTAAATGTGCGGAGTTATGTGGACCATCACACGCATTGATGGACTTTAAAGTCATCGCACTTGAGCAGGATGAGTACGATGCATGGCTTAAAGACATGAAAACAGCAAAAGAAGCAGAAACAAAACAGCTTGATGCGAAAAACGAAAAGAACTGGACAACAGGCGAGCAAGTCTACGCACAAAACTGTCTCAGTTGTCACGGCGGCGGGAAAGTCGCGCCGAGCTTAACAAACTTTGGTGATCGTGAGCGTATCGCAGGATACCTTGATCATGACAAAGAAAATCTCGAAAAATGGATTCGCGATCCACAAAAAGAAAAACAAGGAACGAAAATGCCTGGTTTCTCTGAGGATCAGATCAGCGATGACGAGTTAAGCGAATTGGCAGACTATCTATTGGACAAGAAGCTCCAATAATATTTAAGGGGGAATCATAGTGGGGACACATACTATGGGTATGCCGAAGAAAAAAAGCGGCATCATGGACTGGCTAACGACAGTCGACCATAAAAAAATCGGGGTTCTCTACATCATGTCCGGATTGTTTTTCCTTCTGGTCGGTGGCGTAGAAGCCTTAATGATTCGTTTTCAGCTGATTAAACCGATGAACGATTTCGTCAGCGGTGAGTTATTTAACCAGTTGATCACGATGCACGGTACGACGATGATCTTCCTGGCAGCGATGCCGATGTTGATCGGGTACATGAACGCAGCTGTACCATTACAAATCGGGGCGCGCGACGTTGCCTTCCCGTTTTTGAATGCACTTGGTTTTTGGTTGTTCTTCTTCGGGGGAGTGCTCTTGAACCTATCATGGTTCTTCGGCGCAGCACCAAACGCAGGATGGACTGCGTATGCACCACTTTCAACAGTTCCAGAATCACTTGGTGTTGACTTCTACGCACTTGGATTACAGATTTCTGGTTTTGGTACATTAATGGGGGGGATCAACTTCCTCGTTACGATTTTAAACATGCGTGCACCAGGTATGAAACTGATGCGGATGCCGTTGTTCACTTGGACAGCATTCGTTGCTTCTGCCTTGATCGTTTTCGCCTTCCCACCACTTACGGTCGGATTATTCCTCTTGACGTTTGAACGGTTGTTCGGAGCTCATTTCTTTGATCCGGCAGCGGGTGGTAACATCGTCATCTGGGAACACCTTTTCTGGATTTTCGGTCACCCGGAAGTTTATATCTTGATTTTACCGGCCTTCGGTATCTTCTCAGAAATCATTCCTACTTTTGCCCGTAAACGTCTCTTCGGTTATACGACGATGGTCTTTGCGACAATGTTGATCGGTTTCTTAGGATTCATGGTTTGGGTTCACCACATGTTCACAGTCGGTCTCGGGCCAGTTGCGAACGCAATCTTCGCGGTTGCCACAATGGCGATTGCCGTTCCGACCGGGGTTAAGATATTCAACTGGCTCTTTACGCTGTGGGGCGGTAAACTGACGTTCCCTGTTGCGATGTTGTATTCGGTTGCCTTCATTCCATCGTTCCTCGTTGGTGGTATGACGGGTGTCATGCTTTCTGTTGCACCAGCCGATTATCAGTACCATGACAGTTATTTCGTAGTTGCCCACTTCCACTACGTTATCGTCGGTGGGGTTGTCTTTGGTCTCTTCGCCGGTCTTTACTACTGGTTCCCGCTCATGTTCGGAAAACAGTTGAACGAATTCTGGGGTAAAATTCAATTCTGGTTGTTCTTCATCGGCTTCCACTTGACGTTCTTCCCGCAACACATTCTCGGTCTGACAGGAATGCCACGTCGTGTCTTCACGTACTTGCCAAACCAAGGCTGGGAAACAATGAACTTGCTGTCGTCAATCGGGGCAGGCTTCATGGGTGTCTCGACAATCGTATTGGTTGTTTCGATTGCAGCGGCATTGATGTCAAAAGAATACGTCAAACGTGACGTTTGGGGAGATGGACGGACACTCGAGTGGACGCTTCCTGTCCCAACACCAGAATATAACTTTGCACAAACACCACTTGTCAAAGGACTTGACACATACTGGCTCGAAAAAATGGCAGGAAACAAAACCGTTTCCGTTTCGGAAGAAGTTGGCGATATCCACATGCCGAACAACACGATTCTGCCGTTCGTCATGTCAGTCGGTCTATTCCTCGCAGGTCTCGGATTTATTCTTCGCCTGGACTACGGAACAGTCGGTCTCGTCGTTGCGTTGATCGGTCTCGCTACGACACTCGTTGCGATGTTCCTCCGTTCATGGATTGACGATGAAGGATACTACATTCCAAAATCCGTCATCGAAGAAGATCTACGCCTTGAAGCTGAAAAGGAGGCGAAGTAAGATGGGACATCATTCAGTTCCAAATAACCCGATCACGGGTATTCCGGATCATGTTGAAAAAGCAACACTTGAGGGTAAGAATAAATATGTAGCTTTCTGGTTCTTCCTTGGTGGAGAGACAACATTGTTTGCCTCGCTGTTCGGGACGTACATCGGGTTGCATAACTCGGGTGCGAAAGAAGGATTACGCAGTTACGATATTTTTGAAATGGGTCTTGTCTTCATCATGACAATGCTGCTTCTCACAAGTTCACTGACAAGTGTTCTTGCGATGATGGCGATGAAACGCAACGATGTGAAGAAGATGAAAATGTGGTTGATCATCACACTTGTTCTTGGATTAGCGTTCTTAGCGGGTGAGATTTATGAGTTTAATCATTACTACCACATCGGTCATACGTTTACGTCAAGTGCCTTTGGATCAGCATTCTACACACTTGTCGGATTCCACGGTGCACACGTCTTGTTTGGTCTTCTCTGGATCACGACATTACTCGTCCGTAACTGGAACCGCGGTATCACAGTCGTGAACGCACCGAAGTACTATGTTTCAAGTCTTTACTGGCACTTCATTGACGTCGTCTGGGTCTTTATCTTCTCAGTCGTCTACCTCATGGGGATGGTGAAATAAGATGGAAAAACACGAACCGCAACTGACACGTAATCAAATGGAGCTCGAGATGAAAGCAGACCGCAGCCGCGAGATGCAACTTCAACTCACAAGCTTTGCCTTGATGATCTTCCTGACGTTGATCGCCTTTGGTGCGGTCATGGCAGAACTCATGCCTCACTGGGCAGCCGGTGGGTTCTTGATCATCATGGCGATCGTGCAAGTCTATCTTCAACTTTATATGTTCATGCACATGAACAATAAAGGGAACACATGGATTAAAGTCATGATGGCACTTGGGATCTTCGTCGCCTTGACGATTGTCGCGACACTGCGTCTTTTAATCTGGTAATAAATTGTGACCATTCTGCTAACGTTTAGCAGGATGGTCTTTTATTTTAGAATCGTTTTATGAGAAACCTTTACAATGAAATAGGGGAACGGTAATCTTAATCTGTAGGAAAAAGGAACGGGGTGAGAAATGTGTTAGGCAACTTAAGGGGATCTTTATCACAATTTGACTGGACGGTTTTGTGGAGTCCATATTATGCTTTACTGTTGATTGGAATCTATATTTTTTATGCAGTCGTGACGGAAAAAATTCGTCGACCGGATGAGGCGGAGACAACGCTTGGTCAGAAATTTTCGATGTTGGCTGCTTTGGTAGTATATTACATTGGTTTTGGTAGTCCGCTCGATGTAATGGCGCATCTTACGTTCTCAGCGCATATGTTGCAGATGGTATTCGTCTATATGGTGGCACCGCCACTGTTGATGCTGGCGATTCCTGGATGGGTATTCAAACGTTTGTTTGAAGTCCCTTATCTTGGACGAGTATTACGGTTCTTTATCTTGCCATTGATTGCATTGGTCGTGTTTAATTCACTGTTTACGTTTTATCATATGCCTTTCATTTTTGATTATGTCCTGACGAATTACACGGTGCACCGGATTTTCCACGGGGCATTGATTTTCCTCAGCATGACGATGTGGTATCCGATCATCGCACCGGTGAACGAGGAAGACAGTTTATCGGATTTGAAGAAGATGGTCTACATCGTCGCCAATGGCGTCTTGTTGACACCAGCCTGTGCCTTCATGATCTTTAGTCAAAGTTTTCAATATGAAGCCTATCAAGATCCGGCGACGTTCGCAAAAGTTCTTGCGTACTGTATGCCAAACAATGATGTAAGTGGACTTGATATGGAGCGTTTGTTCGGAACAACAAAAGACCTGCTGGAAGACCAACGTTTTGGTGGCGTATTGATGAAGCTTGGTCAAGAGCTGGTATACGGATTGTTCTTTGGACTTACGTTCTTCACATGGGTGAGACGTTCTAAAAGTACTGCTGTCGATGAAGGTATGTCCTTCTCGCCAAAAGCGGATTAAATTGGGGGAAGTTGGAACATGAGTTATTTGCCGTTGATTTGTGTCACGTTGATCGTCATCAGCGCGATTTTCGTAGCGATTGGATGGTTCTTGATTGCTCAGACGCGTCGGAACATGAAAGCACACCAATTCGTCATGACGATTGCTGCTGCTTTAGCACTGTTATTTTTCATCATGTATGCGTTACGGACAATCTTGTTAGGTAACACCGCCTTTGGCGGACCGGACACGATTAAACCGTATTACACAGGATTTTTAATCTTCCACATCATTTTAGCGACATCGGGTGGCGTGCTTGGATTGATGGCTCTCTTTTATGCGTACAAGAAAAACTTTACGCGTCATCGTAAAATCGGTCCCAAAGCTTCTGTCATCTGGTTTTTGACCGCGATTACAGGAGTCATCGTCTACTGCCTCCTCTATGTGGTGTATGAGCCGGGAGAGACGACAAACGTGTTTCGGGCAATCTGGAACCACTAAGGAGGTCATGACTTGAAGAAAAACAGTTATTTGACGGTTGCAGCAGCTGTCTTGATTCTCATTGCGGCAGCCGGTGGCTACTATTACTTTTTCATGAAAGAAAAATTACCTGTCATCGCAGAGCCGACTCCATTTGAATTGACGAATGCGGTGGACGGGAAACAGTTTGATTCCGAAGACGGAAAGGTGAAGGTCTTGACCTTCTTCTACTCCAACTGTCCGGACATCTGTCCCTTGACATTAAATGACTACCGGAAGTTAGAGAAACAGTTACGGGCGGAAGAGTTGTACGGCTCGGATGTCGAACTTGTCGCTGTGACGGTTGACCCGAAAGTCGACACACCAAAAGTCTTGAAAAAATATGCGTCCAACTTTGAAGCCAATGCGGAAGGGTGGAAGGTGTTGACAGGAGATGGCGTCGTCATTGACCGTCTGACCCGTCAATTGAATTTTTATTATTCTAAAGCGGAAAGTGGCTTAGTGACGCACGGAACACAAATGTTCATTCTTGATCGAGACAACAAAGTCCGGGCGATTTCATCGATGGCGAAGACTCCGGATGAACCGGTCGACTTAGAGGAAGTTATGACATCGGTCAAACAACTTGCGAAGGAGTGAATACGATGGTTGAACACTATGACGTACAAGGTGAGGTAACGGTAGCGGTTCAAGCGATTGAAGAGTTGTTATTATGTACGGTCGTGGATTTTGGAGGATCCGTTATCCGGATCAAACGATTGTCGCAAGATACCATCTCATTCAGCATGAAGGTCAGCGTCGCACCGGCACAGCTTCCTGCGTTGTACCATCATTTACGGGAACAGGTAAACTTACAGCTCGGTGAAGATGTTTTGGATTATCTCCAGTTGATTGCGAAATGAAGAGGGACGAGGGGGACGGATATAGTATCCGTTCCCCTCGTCGCTTTTTTGTATCCAAGTCTATAAAAAAACCAAAGTCCACTGGGAGGCGGACTTTGGCAAGGTAACTTATTTTTCGAGTGTTTCGAGTAATGCCGTCAAACGACGTTCGCAGTCTTTGACGATTTCCGGAGGGAACTCCTCATCATACTCGACACCGTGCGGGTAATAATGTTTTCCGAGAAGAGGCGTCAGCATCCGAACGACAGCGTGACGATCTTCGAGTTCACCTTGAATCGCGTAAACCGGAACGCGGAGATAAAAAACTTCTCCCGTAGATTGTTTTTCGTATTTCATGTCATACATGGCACGTTCATAATCCCATTGTCCTTCCCGAACAAAACGATGATGATCCATGATTGTTTCGAGTAACCCGAACTTAATTTCCTTGCCTTCGATTCCGAACTTTTCAAACTTCATGTGTGAATCCCCCTATACCCCAGTTTGCTAGTGTGCACTAGTCTTTCCAAGCTATCATACCATAATGAATGAACGGATAAAGAAAAAGTTGTGAAGTCAATTTGAAGAATTCATGAACTTCCGTATTTCCGTTCGACATATTCGAGAATCGTATCAGGCGCATGAATTCCGAGATGATTTAAACCTTCTCCACCAAAAAACACATTAAATTCGAGGACATAGATGTGATTGTCCCGGAAGATCAGGTCAAATCCGGCGTGATCGATGTCGAGTCGTTTTGCCAATGCCAAAACAAAATCAAGTGCCTCCTGTGGAATGTTCTCGAAATCAAGGACACCGCCTTGGGCCACATTGTTCAAAAATTGGGCGCCTCCGACACGCCAGTAAGCAGCAAGAACCTTATCACCGATGACGACGACGCGGAGATCCTTCTCATTCGGGATGTATTCTTGAATGTAAAACGTCTCATGCGACGCGACATACTTGTCCCAATCGGCTTGATCCTTAATCAGATGGACACCTTGTCCCATCGAACTGCGGACCGTCTTCGCGACGAAGGGGAACGAAAACTCCTCCAGTACCCGTGTGACCGTAAATTCGTTTTTTCCATAGATGCCGGTTCGCGGGATATTCTCGGGAATGACAGTCTGGAAGATACGGGTCATTTCAATCTTATCGTGCCCAAGATGGAACGTGGCCGCAGAAGGGAAGATTGGTTTCTTCATCCCGTAGATGATGGAATGGATCTGCCAATATTCCGGGAACAAAATCACGTCAGCTTGGGCGATTTTGCCGAGTGAATCAAAGTGATAATCGGACTTCGCATGTTCGGTTTTAATCCCGATCGTGCGGAACATGTTAAATGATAAAAATTGCATACAATTCATTCCTTCCTTCTGAACAAATTATACACAATTCAGCGTGCTAGGAGCGAGATAAATGTTATGATATGATGGTTAAGTCAAGGAGGAGATTCGTTGTGATATATTCAGATAAAACGATAGACCTCATCAACGCAGCGGAAGACCTTGCACACTCTCTCTCGCAAAGCGAAACAGGTCAAGCATATAGATTAGCGAAACAAGCGCGTGCGAATTCAAGGCAGGCGCAGGATGTGATTCGTGACTTTAACCGGATCAAAGAAGAATATGAATTGGTCCAACGGTTTGGCCGGTATCATCCGGACTACCAAACGATCACGAAAAAGGTGCACGAAATCAAACGCGCGCTTGATCTGCAAGAAGAGGTCGCCGTGTTCAAAAAAGCAGAGAAGCAACTCGAAACCTTACTCGGACAAGTGAGCCTCGTCCTCGCCGGGCAAGTCTCGCCCCAAATCAAAGTCCCGACAGGCAATCCATTCTTCGATCAAGGGTGTGCGGGCGGATGTTCGACAGGTGGAAGTTGCAGCTGTAGCGGCTAATCGCTGAAAAAGGGAGGAACGGTGTTGTGATCAAGGATCGGATTGGACTTATCGTCTATGTCAATGCGTTGAAGGCGTCGCGTCAGTTACGCCGTTTCGGGAATGTCTATTTTACTTCAAAACGTGAACGGTACGTGTTCTTATATGTTGATCTTGATCAACATGAACAAGTAATCGAACGGATTACGGCCTTGCCGTTCGTCGAGAGCGTGTTGCGTTCGGAGCGACCGTTCATCATCGAGACATACGCCAATAAAAAAGGTAAGATGCAAGAAGAAGTTTAACTGGTGGAGCGATGAGGACATCCTCGTCGCTCCTTTTTGAAAGGAAGGAACAGGATGCGAGTCATATCAGGGGAACGAAAAGGCATGCGAATCAAAGCTGTACCAGGAGATCAGACAAGACCAACGACGGATAAGGTCAAGGAATCCTTATTTAATGTCATCGGTCCTTATTTCAATGGGGGAAAAGCACTCGATTTATTTGCCGGTAGCGGCGGACTCGGGATTGAAGCGTTATCACGGGGATGTGAGGAAGCGGTTTTCGTCGATCAACAGTTCAAGGCGATTCAGACCATCAAGGAGAATCTTGCGACGACCCGCCTGACGGACCGCAGCCGTGTCTTGAAAAAGGATGTCACGGTCGCTTTGGCGGAATTGGCGTCAGAAGAGCCGTTCAAGCTGATTTTTCTTGATCCGCCGTATGCCAAAGAACAATTGGCGGACCAAGTCGCCTACATAGAGCAACATGACATGCTGACGGATAACGGGGTCATCATCTGCGAACATGGTTCGGAGACGGAACTGCCGGACCAAATTGGTCGTTTGAGCGTCATCAAACGGCTCCGCTACTCGACGGTCATTTCCATTACATTATATGAATTTACAGAGCTGGAGGAAAACGCATGAAACGAATTGCCATCTGTCCCGGTAGTTTTGATCCGATTACGAACGGGCATCTCGATATCATTGAACGTGCCGCACCAATTTTTGACGAAATCATCGTCGCCGTCCTCAACAACTCCTCAAAGCAACCGTTGTTTTCGGTCAAGGAACGGATGGAGCTGATCTCTGAAGTGACGGAACACCTGCCGCACATCAAGGTTGATTCCTTTGACGGGCTGCTCGTGGATTATGCTGCTGAAGTCGGAGCCAACGCCATCGTGCGGGGGTTACGGGCCGTATCCGATTTTGAGTACGAAATGCAGGTTGCTTCGATCAATAAAAAAATGAATGATCAGATTGAGACGTTGTTCATGATGACGAACAATCAGTATTCTTTTTTGAGTTCATCGATTGTCAAGGAAGCCGCGAAATACGGGGCATCGGTGGCAGGACTTGTTCCGCCGGTCGTCGAGGAAGCGTTACGTCATAAATACAGCAAAGGGGAATTGAAATGAAGGCATGGAAACCGGCTTTAGCGGCGATCCTCGCTGCCATGATCGCTTTTTTCGTCCCGCTACCTTATTTTATTTCGTATCCGGGAGATGCGACGTCGACCGAACAATTAATCGATGTCGAGGGCGCAACAAAAGAACCGGGTGATTTGATGATGTTGACGATCGCCCAGCGTCGGGCGACTCCTTATTTCCTCGTTGAGAGCCTGTTCCTGCCGTTTGCTGAACGCTCAAGTGTCAGCGACTACCTCTACGATGGTGAGTCGGACAACCAGTACGAGAAGCGTCAGAAACTCTACATGGAAGAAGCCCAGCATAATGCGACAATCGAAGGGTATGAATTAGCCGGAGAAAAAGTAGCCGTCGATTTTAAAGGGATTTACGTATCAGGTGTCATTCCGGGAGGACCGGCGGAAGGAAAATTAAAAGCCGGGGATCAACTGGTTTCGGTGGACGGGAAGTCCATCACGTCGTTAAATGACTTCATGAAGACCATCAGTGCCAAAAAAGCCGGGACACAAGTCGATTTGACGTTGCTGCGAAACAAGAAGGAGCAAAAGATGACAGTTGCGGTCAACCGGTTGACAAAAGAGTCGGAACGGGTCGGACTCGGGATTTATGAACCACTCCCGATGTCGGCTGTCCAAACGAATCCGGACATCGATTTTAATGTTGAAGATGTCGGTGGACCATCCGCCGGCATGATGTTCACGCTTGAAATTTACGATCAATTGACAGACGGGGATTTGGCGAAAGGGTATAAAATCGCCGGAACCGGAACGATTGAAGAAGGTGGAAAAGTTGGACCAATCGGCGGTGCGTGGCAGAAAGTCGTGGCGGCGGATGAAGCCGACGCGGAAATCATGTTCGTTCCAGCCGGCGCCAACTATCAAGAGGCTAAACCGTCCATTAAAAAAATCGAGACGAAAATGAAACTCGTCCCGATTAAAACGGTGGAAGAAGCGATTGATTATTTGGAAGCCTTACCGGAAAAATAAGCAAAGCGGCGGTGTTCTTCCAAATCACTGTAACGAGCCAAGGGCACAGCGTACGCTGCTGTGACTTGGCTCTCTTTGATGAGCCAAGGATGTTTCGAAAACGTTGAGACGACCGGAATACGTGTTTTGATGTCGCGTAAAGCGGCACGCCCCCGATCGTTAAATGCAAGGGGACGAACATACTCCACTTGATCAAACGCCAGATCTTCCATTTCACGAGTTGTCGTCGACGTCAGCAAGTAGATCAGGGCACGTTGCAGGCTCGTCCGGGTATATCGCCGTGTTTTGACGTAAGCAAGGCACTCTTCAAAAGTAGCGGCCTGCCGGGCACCTTCGATCAGACGCGGGGCGAGTGAAGCATCGATGCCGTTGAATTGCATCAAATCAACGAGACTGGTTGTCAGAAGACGATGGCGGAGGAAAGGATAGTAGGCATCAAAAGAGGCGAAGGCGCCATTCTGGAGCACGTCAGCAGTTGCGTCCGGTAAACCGATCAACGACTGGTGCTTCATGTAATAAGCGCGAATCGCCGTTGCACTCATGATGTCTCCGACTGACAGATCATGATAGCCACTGCCAATGCGTTTTGTTGTATGAAGCGTGATGCTTGACGCTGCCCGGGCGTAATAATAACCAAGCGTATTGTTCGGCGTCGTCAAATCAAGCGTCGTCGTCATGGCCGCAAAAGCCTGACTCGCGGCCGTTGCGGAAGACAATCCGTTGGCCAGTCCTTGTTGGACCAACGCTTGGTACCGTGGAGTTGTTTCATGATTTTCAGTAGCCGCTTGGATAAAGGGAGCGATGTCACCGCACTCGCTACCGAAAGACAACGTCTGTGCCCCAATTGTCTCGGCGATCGTCACCCCGCCGCGTGCAAAGCGGTCAGCACGTTGGACGGCAAAGTAGAAAGGAAGTTCCAGAACAAGGTCGATCTCGCCGCTTGCGACTGCCGCTTGAGCCCGGGACCACTTGTCAGTGAAGGCGGGCTCCCCGCGTTGCATGAACGTTCCGCTCATGATGGCGACGATCAAATCAGCACCGGTTTCCTGCCGGGCGATTTTCGCTTGATAAAGGTGTCCATTGTGAAACGGATTGTACTCAGAAATAATTGCTGTCATTCTCATGAAACTTTCTCCTTTGCAAACCGAATTAAGTGCGGTAATATGGATGAAGACGTCCAAAAGTGTTCGTTCTCTAGCGATTTCAGTGTAAAGAAAAAACATTGACAAAACAAGATGTCCTCTCTATAATTCATATTGTTGCAATTGAGGTGATTCGGATGAAATGGTCCCTGATGCAATTGAATAAATTGCGCAATCTGGGTCAACTTCAGGTTAACGAGACGATTGAGCTTCCTGAGCTCATCGCCCTCCATCCGGATATCCGGGCGGTGCAACCTGTGCACGTTCGTGCAAATGCATCGTTTACATCGAATCAATTAATATTCAATCTCCGGATTACAGGCGAAATGACGCTTCCGGATGCCCGGACGCTGAATGACGTCGCGTACCCGTTCGAGATTGAATCGATCGAGTCATTCCTGCTCGAAGTTGATGCTGTTCCGATTGATTCGGACGACATCAATTTACCGAACGGGAATACGGTTGATCTTCAACCGCTCGTGCAAGAATTGATTTTACTTCATGTGCCAGTGCAAGTGCATGGGGATGATGAAGAAAATCAGTTGGTTCAAGGGGAAGGCTGGACGGTTCTTTCAGAAGAAGCGCCAGAAGAAGCTGAACCAAAAATTGATCCGCGACTTGCGGGTCTCGCTCAGTTCTTTAAAAAGGATCAGGATTCCTAATCTTTTCATAAAGGCGAGTGTATTTTTTCAAGGAGGTGGACAACGATGGCAGTACCATTCCGCAGAACGTCGAAAACACGCAAACGTCTTCGCCGTACTCATTTCAAACTCCGTGTACCAGGTATGGTCGAGTGCCCAAACTGTGGTGAAATGAAACTTTCACACCGCGTTTGTAAAGCATGTGGCTCGTACAAAGGTAAAGAAATCGTCAGCAAGTAAGCTGAATGATCGGTATAAAAGCGACCCAAGAATCGAGCAATCGGTTTGGCAGGTCGCTTTTTTTGATGACAAAAGGAGCGTGGGCGCATGAGTACAATCGGAATCATCGGAGCGGGATCCATCGGGTTATTAATCGCTTCCTACTTATCAGAACAGCATGAGGTAACCGTTTATACGCGGCAGACGGAAGATTGGGATGTCCGCATCATCAGGAACGGAACAGCCAGCCAACCGGTGGAGGTTCGACCACTCGATCAATTCGAGTCGCAAGACTTGGTATTCGTGACGACAAAGTCGTATGATATAAAAAGTGTGATTCCATATTTAATGACCGAGACGGCACCGGTCCTGTTTTTACAGAACGGGATGGGGCACGTGACGCAAGTCGAACAGGTGCCGCATGCTTTGTTCGGCATCGTGGAGCACGGTGCCATGAGAACCGGGAAATATGAAGTCCGGCATACCGGAGTTGGACGCATTCGATATGGACAGGCGTTTTTGCCGATGCTCGAGGATAGTCCCCTGCATTTTGAACATGTAGAGGACATCCAGTCGGTCATGTTGACGAAATTGTTCATGAACGCTGTCATCAATCCACTCACGGCCTACCACCGGATCACAAACGGACAATTACTCGAGGAACCGTACGCGTCTAAAGCGCATGCTTTATTTGAAGAGTTGCGCCATGTTTTTCCGCAACACGACATATCGTATGCGGAAATTGAACAGGTCATGCAGCGTACCGGACTGAACCGGTCATCGATGTTGCAGGATATCGAACAGGGGAGAAGGACAGAGATTGATCCGATTGTCGGATATGTTCTGGAACGAGCCGTGACACCGACGCCCTTATTGACGTTTTATTTTGAACAGATTACATCTCAGGAAAAAAGAGGGGATTCCATGTGACATTGTTTATAATCTTCCCAATCTTTAGTTTGGTTGTTTTCTATATGATTTTTTTTATGGTGTTTCGAACACACCAAAAAGCACTTCGACTTGCACTGGATGTCGGCACATTTGTCGTCCTCTATGGGATTCATGTCGCACTGATTGCTTTGACCGGTCAAAACTACTTAGGATGGCTATTGATTGCCATTCTCCTCATCTTTGCAGTGAATGCCTTATGGCAACGGATCCAACAAGTGGATGTTGATTACTTACAGATGATTCGACACAGTTGGCGCATCACGATTTTGATTGCCCTGCCTGTCCAGCTGATGCTGTTTGGGATTGGAATCCGTCAACTGTTCATTCATTGATCTTGTCAGAAAGAAGGGATTTTGTTTGAAGGTACAACCATTTCATGCTCTGTATGCAGAAGATTCATTGATGCATCGAGCATCACAACCGGAATTTTCGAAATACGTGGATCATCTTGGAGAAGAAGGGATGTTCGCGCGTAGCCAACACCTCAAGCACCGGGAATACCCGCATCTCAGTTTGCTGGTGGACGAGCTGAATCGACAAAACCCTCAGTTGAGTGAGAGGCTGAGAGGACAACTCGAACGTCTGCGCACCGGAGAGGCGCAGGTCGTGATTACCGGTCAACAGACCGGCATTCTCGGCGGTCCACTGTATGCTGTTTATAAGCTGTTAACCTGTCTAAAGGTTGCACGCGAAACGGAGGAACTGCTCGACATTCCGGTCCTGCCCGTTTTCTGGCTTGCAACCGAAGACCATGATTTTGATGAAATCAATCATCTCATCGTTCCGACACATGACTTTCGAACACGGAAGCTGACCGTTTCGCCTCCGGATTCCATCCAGCGTTCAGTCAGTCGAATTCCGTTTGACCAACATGCGGTCAAGGAAGTTGTCCGTCAGGCGTTATGTACAGAAGGTGAGACACCCTATACAAAAGAGCTGTTGGCTTTAACGGATCGATTGATTGAAACGAACACGACGTACGGTGGTTTCTTTGCCGCCTTCTTAGGTGAATTGGTGAATCATGACATCATCTTTTTTGATGCCGATGCGAAAGCCGTCCGGCAAATCGAAATCCCGTTTTTTGAACGGTTGATTCAAGATAACCCGGAAATCCGGCAAGCCTTGTCGAAAGGGATCGCGCAAACGTCGGATTTACCGGATACCTTCTTGAACGAAGAAGCAGCGCATCTGTTTGTTGAAGACATCGGACGTGAGTTGTTGTATCCGGGTCAGGATTTTGTGACGAAACAAGGAAAGACCTATACCGAACTTGAACTGTTGGCGTTGCTTTATGCGAGTCCGGAGCGTTTTTCAAACAGTGTCGTCACACGTCCGTTGATGCAGGACTATTTATTCCCGACGCTTGCGTACATCGGCGGTCCTGGTGAGATTGCGTACTGGACGCGACTCCGTCCGCTGTTTCATCATTTCGATTGGACGATGCCGTTGTTGATTCCGCGAATGGGCGCTATCTTGTTACAAGCTCGAGACGAGAAGCGGTTGCGCAGACATCAGCTCACAATCGATCAAGCCTTGCGTGACGGCATACCACTTACTCCGTTTGACGCCGGTGAAGTCAAACAACACCTGCATGCCTCTTCCTTGCTCAGTGAGGTCTTGGTGGAGGAAATCAAGCAGGTTGAACAGAAGCGGTTAAAAACATCGGTCATCACGACGAAGTTAACAAAACAGCTGCAACAGGCCTTCGAAACCATCGTTGAGCAAGAGCGGCGTCTGCACGAACAGGCGAATCGTTCCGATCGTGCCCTTCAGTATCAACTAGCACCGGATCACGCACCACAAGAGCGGATTCATTCGGTCTTGCCGTGGCTGAACCGTTACGGTTTGGATTTGCTTCAAGCGCTCCGTATCGAGTATGAGCAAACGGAAGCGGAACAATTAAAAATATTGGTCTAAACCTGCTGATGAGGCAGGTTTTTTTGTTTTTTTAACGAAAGATACACAAAAGTTCAAAAAATCAAGGAAACTGTCTCATTTTCGTAACGTTTTTAAGAAAGAATATGATACATTGAAAAAGAGTAACGTCCAGTTGGACAGTGAAAGGTGAGGCAGCACATGTTTGAGCATGAAACAGTATTAAAATGGGAGTCCATTAAAGGACTAAACATCAAGCCTGACGGCGTGTATGTAGATTGCACGTTGGGTGGAGCAGGACACAGTGAAGAAATCGTCAAACAGCTGACGACAGGACATCTGTATGCGTTTGATCAAGATGATGTCGCACTGGCACATGCAGCAGAACGTCTCGCGGCGTATGAAGGTCGCTTTACATTAATAAAAAGTAATTTCGTACATCTGCAAGAAGAATTAGAAGCACGCGGTGTGAGAAAAGTGGATGGGATTTTGTTTGATTTAGGCGTGTCTTCCCCTCAGTTGGATGAAGGAGAACGTGGATTCAGCTACAACTTTGATGCGCGTCTGGATATGCGGATGGATCAATCCTCTTCATTATCCGCCTACGAAGTCGTCAATGAGTGGCCGTACAACGATCTTGTCCGAATCTTGTTTACATACGGGGAAGAAAAGTTCTCCAAACAGATTGCCCGCAAGATTGAAAAAGCACGTGAACTCGGGCCGATCGAAACGACGTTTGAACTTGTCGAACTGATTAAGGACGCCATTCCAGCTCCGGCGAGACGAAAAGGCGGACATCCTGCAAAACGGACGTTCCAAGCGATTCGGATTGCCGTGAATGATGAATTGAATGTATTTGACCGCGCGGTTTATCAAGCGATTGATCTATTAGCCATCGGCGGTCGGTTATGTGTCATTACATTCCATTCGCTTGAAGATCGCATGTGCAAACAAGCGTTCAAGGAAAAATCATCACTTCCAGAACTTCCACCAGGATTACCGATGATTCCGAAAGAGTTTGAACCGGAATTGCGTTTGGTTACACGAAAACCGATTACAGCAGGAGACGACGAACTCGATGACAATCGCCGGTCACGCTCCGCGAAGTTACGGATTGTTGAAAAAATGAAAGAAAGTTGAGAGGAGCATTCACATGGCAGAACCACTTCGTAAACCGATTCAAACAATGGAACCCGTTCGACAGCAACCGATGCAAGAACCGCGTAAAACGGAAGATATCGCCCGTCGCGTCGCGGTTCGCCCAAAATATCGTTTGTATCCATTCGAAAAATTCCTCTACAGTGCAATGATTGGTGGAATCGTTCTTTTTGGCAGCATGACGATTGGGGCACATAATGATGCCTACAATATCAGTCGGGATCTGGCGAAGGAAAATCAAGTGACGCAAACGATGAAAAAAGAAAATGAACGGCTTCAGCTTGAAGTGACAAACTTAAGCTCTCCAGAACGAATTTACAAGATTGCGAAAGAACAAGGTCTTGATATGCGAAAAGGGAACATTAAGGTGATTCCTAAATGAATCCACTATCTAAATCCCGACGGAGAGTACGCATTATCTTATGGATATTTGCTGCTCTCTTTTTGGTGTTCATCAGCCGCTTTTTGTATTTATCAACGACCAAACAATTTCATGGTGAAGATATGATCGTCTATGCCGAAAAAAAACGGTGGGAAGCCCAGTCGACGTTATCGGCGGAACGGGGAGAGATTTTTGATCGGTTGGGTTCGCCGATTGCGATCAACATCCCGTCCTATCATCTCGTTGCGGTCTATCGTTTAGGCGGTGAAAAGGATCCGGACGAGACCGTCGTGGATTTCAAGAAAACAGCGACAGGTCTTGCACCGATTCTCGGCATGTCCGTCAAAGAACTGGAAACTTACTTGATTGAGAACAAGGAACGGTCGCAAATCGAGTTCGGGAAAAAAGGAAATGATTTGACCGTTGATCAAAAAGAGCAGATTGACCGCTTGAAACTACCGGGTATTCGTTTGATCGAGGAACCGAAACGGTATTATCCAAACGGAATTTTCTTGTCGGATACGCTCGGATTCGTCCAAAAGATTACGGAAAATAACGGACGTGTCGTCTTAAAAGGGCAGATGGGGATCGAAAAGCAGTACGATGAGGCATTACGGGAAACGTTTGGCTCCCGTGTGTTCGAGAAAGACCGGAGCGGCGGTGAGCTCGTTCAAGGGACATCCAAAATCTCGAATGAACCGAAAGACGGATCAAATCTCTACTTAACGATTGATCACCGAATCCAACAGTCGCTCGAAAAACAGATGCAAAAAATGTACGACGAATACAAACCGAAAAATGCAACCGGGATCGTCATGGATGCAAAAACAGGTGAGATTCTGGCGATGGCCGATCGACCGTCGTTTAACCCTAACTTACGGGACATGACGGACTTTACGAACTTTGCCGTGTCGTCCCGTTTCGAACCGGGATCAACGATGAAAATCTTTACATTGGCAGCGGCGATCGATGCCGGTGTCTTCCGTCCGAAAGAACCTTACAAATCCGGAAGCTACAACTACAAAGGGACCGTCATCAAAGATTACAATGACGTCGGGTGGGGAACGATTCCGATGATTGAAGGGGTCTATCATTCGTCGAACGTCATGTTCTCGATCTTAACGGCGGAAAAGTTGGGCATCGAACGGTACAAAGACTATTTCAAGAAGTTTCATTTTGATCAAAAAACGGGTATAGACATCTCGGGCGAAGTCAACAGCCAGTCGGATTTATCTAAACCGTTAAATACGCTGATCACGTCTTGGGGACAATCAACGGCGGTCACGCCAATGCAAATCCTGCAAGGGGCGACAGCGATCGCCGGTGACGGCGAGATGGTAAAACCACACATCATCCAAAAAGCCGACCATACCGATAAGGCTCCGTACAAAGCCAAAACCGAAGTGGTTGGCAAACCGATTTCAGCTGAAGCGGCAAAAGCGACACGAGAAGCACTCGACGGTGTCGTCAACAGTAAAATCGGAACAGGACAGATGTATAAGTTAAAAGATTACCGTGTCATCGGAAAAACCGGAACCGCACAGATTTCGGAGAACGGCAAATACATTCAAGGACAGTTCATCCACTCCTTCATCGGAATGGCTCCAAAGGATGATCCTGAACTGATCATGTATATTGCCGTCGACCGACCTTCTAAAAACGAATCGTCGGTTTCCGGTCCAAGCATCATGAGTCCGGTCTTCAAAAGCGTCATGAATACGGCGTTGCAATATCGGAGCATCAAACCGGCCACACAAAAAGAGTCCGTGGATGTCAAAGCAAAAATCATTCCGAGTTACATCGGAAAAAGCATGAACCAGGCAGAGTCATTAGCAAAAGAACAAGGGGCGGTTCCCGTCATTCTTGGGGACGGTGCCGAGGTCGTGTCGCAAATCCCGACACGAGGACAAGAGTTCGTCAGCGGAGAACGTGTCCTGTTGAAAACAGCGAACACGTTCAAAATTCCAGATTTGACCGGGTGGTCGCAGCGTGACGTTAAAAAATTAGTCAGTCTGTACAACTTGAAGTTAGATGTGATTGGTAAAGGTTTTGTAACCAAACAATCGGCACGAACTGGTACACTAGTAAAGGAAAATGGAAAGCTGACGGTGGAACTCGCTGAACCAAAAGAGTAAGGAACGGCGGTTTCCTGATTTCTGCAGTGAAACGAGGACGGACCGGAGTCATTCGTTGACTTCTGTTCGTCCTCGTTTGCTGTAAATGAGTGGAGGAAAAGATATGGTGACCATTGCACAATTAGCAGATTGGTTGGGAATCGACCAATCGGATGCACGACCGTTGCGAAACTTTGCGACAGACTCAAGAAGCACACTGACGGATGGGCTCTATATTCCCATTCAGGGAGCACGCGTCGACGGACATTCGTTCATCGAGGGAGCCGTGCAACACGGGGCAATCGCGACGTTATGGAAAAAAGGAGTTCCTCTTCCGGAGACCGATATCGTCGTCCTTGAGGTCGAGGAACCGTTAGCAGCGCTTCAACTCGTTGCCCGGAAATACTTACAACTCGTTTCCCCGAAAGTTGTTGCCATTACAGGGTCAAACGGTAAGACATCGACGAAGGATATGATCGAAAGTGTCTTAAAGCGGACGTACCGGACACATAAAACAGCAGGAAACTTTAATTCGGACATCGGGATGCCGTTGACGATCATGATGATGCCACTCGACACGGAAGTCGCCGTGCTCGAAATGGGCATGAACGGATTCGGTGATATCGAACTGTTGTCGAATCTGGCAGAACCGGATATCGCGCTCGTGACCAACATCGGCGAATCACATGCCGAACAGGTCGGCGGACGGACGGGAATCGCACGGGCGAAGCTGGAAATTCAATCAGGTTTGAAGCCGGATGGTCACCTGTTCATCGACGGAGATGAACCGTTACTGGCAGAAGCGACTGCTGAACGAATCGGATATCGCCACTCGAACACCTTCGTCATCGAACAAGCGGAAGCGACGTTCATCGGAACAACGTTTAAATTCGACGGGACAGAGTTTACGATTCCGGTCCTCGGCAAACACCAAGTCCGCAATGCCGCTTATGCCATTGCGACAGCAAAAGCGCTTGGATTGTCGAATGATGTCATCCAAGACGGATTAAATGCGGTGCAATTGACACCGATGCGAATGGAACGTCTGATGTATGGACAAACGGCGATCATCAATGATGCTTACAATGCCAGTCCGACTTCGATGAATGCCGCAATCGAGACGATTGTGGAGTTGGACGGCTTTACGAACAAGGTCGTCGTCCTCGGAGACATGTATGAACTGGGTCAACAGGAAAAGTCGTTACATGCCTCTGTCGGGAAGAAGATTGCACTTCCTGTGTCACATGCTATCCTTGTAGGGGAGAAGGGGCGCCATATTGCAGACGGAATCGTCGATCCAACCGTCCAAGTCCAATTTGCGGAGACGGTCGAAGAGGCCGCTCGTCTGCTGGAACCCTTGTTAGGAGAACAAACGGTTGTCTTATTGAAAGCGTCACGTGGGCTTGCCCTCGAACAAATCTTCACATATCTAAACAAAATTTAATCCTTAAAAGTAGGTGTTTACAATGATCACGTTATTCATCAGTTTAATTGTTGCGTTTTTGGTTGTCGTACTCGTGATGCCAAAAGCCATTCCGTTTTTGCACAGTCTGAAATTTGGTCAAGAAATCCGCGAAGAAGGTCCGGACTGGCACCAAGTGAAATCTGGAACGCCGACGATGGGCGGTATCGTGATTTTACTGGCGATGATCGGAAGTCTCATCGTCACGTTGTTTACGAACGGCTTTGAAGCAAGTCATTTGTCGTTACTCTTTTTGACGCTTGCCTATGGAGCAATCGGGTTCATCGATGATTACATCAAGGTCGTCAAAAAACGGAACCTCGGTTTGAATTCCAAACAAAAACTAATCGGTCAAATTGTGGTTGGACTGCTCTTCGTCTGGTTGAGTGGTGGATTTACAAGCGAAGCCACTTATCTCTCGATTCCGTTTACGTCGTTGTCGTTTGATTTTGGTCTTCTGTATCCGTTCGTCGCCTTGTTTTGGCTGGTCGGTTTTTCGAATGCCGTTAACTTGACGGACGGACTGGATGGGCTGGTCTCCTTTACAGCGATCCCAACTTTCTTGTTCTTTGGATTATACGGTTGGTTGATTGCAGATGAGCCGGGTGTCGCCTTGTTTGCTTTTTCAGCAGTCGGTGCCTTGATCGGTTTCTTAGTCTTTAACGTCTATCCGGCTAAAATCTTCATGGGGGATACCGGATCACTTGCATTAGGGGCGGCGCTAGCCGGATTGTCGATTTTACTGAAACTAGAACTGTTGCTCGTCTTGATTGGTATCGTGTTTGTCGTCGAGACGCTGTCCGTCATTTTACAGGTCATCTCCTTTAAGACGACAGGAAAACGGATCTTTAAGATGAGTCCGATCCATCACCATTTTGAAATGGTCGGATGGAGTGAATGGCGGATTGTCGGAACGTTTGCTTCAATCAGCTTTATCATGGCGTTCATCGCCTACCTGTTTGTATAACCGAAATTTGTGGTCAAGAAAGTGAGCGATTTAAAGATGAAGATCTCTGAACTGGATAAAAAAAAGGTACTGGTTCTCGGAACGGCCAAGAGTGGTATTGCAGCAACTCACTACTTAGTCCAAGCAGGGGCCGACGTCACCGTCAATGATGGTGGAACACCCAGCGTAGAAGATGTCGAGACATTACAAACATTAAAGGTCGAGACGATTTTTGGCAGTCATCCTCTATCCTTACTTGAAGGAGTCGAGCTGATCGTTAAAAATCCAGGAATTCCGTATCAGATTCCGTTGTTGCAAGCAGCCTTGGCGCAAGGAATCCCGATTTGGACGGAAGTGGAATTGGCTTATCGGGCGACCGGTGCGAGCTGGGTGGCGATTACCGGATCCAATGGAAAAACGACGACGACGACACTGGTGCACGAGCTGTTGCGCCGTGGTCAAGCACGTGTCCATCTGGCTGGTAACATCGGATTTCCGGCAGTTGAAATCGCGCAACAGGCACAAGCAGGAGATGTGATCGTGATTGAGCTGTCGAGCTTCCAACTGATGGGGATTGATGCTTTTCAACCAGTCAGTGCAGCCTTTTTGAATCTCTCGCCGGCACATCTCGATTATCACGGGGATGTCGCATCGTATGCTGAAGCGAAAGCACGGATCTTTGAGAATATGGAGGCCTCCGGACGTCTCGTCGTCAATGCAGATGATCGTCATGTCATGCAGTTGAGCGAACAGACGGCAGCGCAACGCTTGACGTTCTCACGTAAACAATCGGCGTATGCCCGGGTGGAAGACGGGATGATCATCATCGGTGAGACGCCGGTACTGCCGGTCAATGAGTTGGCATTAGGCGGTGGGCACAATCTGGAAAACGTCTTGGCAGCCTTGACGTTGATCGAACCCTTCGCCATCGCCATGACAGACATTCAGGATGTGTTGCGGACATTTGGTGGCGTCGCCCACCGGACGGAATACATCGGAGAGTTCAAGGGACGCAAAGTCTACAATGACTCAAAAGCAACGAATAATGTCGCGACAGAAGCCGCTTTATCCGGCTTCACAGCGCCAATCGTTTGGTTGTGCGGGGGTCTTGAACGTGGGGCAGACTTGAGTCCGCTCCGTCATGCGATGACCCATGTCAAGCATGTCATCGGGTTAGGAGAGACCGGTCAACGCTTCGCTGAGTTGGCAGAGCAACAACAGGTGGCAGCAACGGTTACACAAGCGATGGAAGAAGCGGTGAAAGCGGCATTTGACGTTTCTGAACCGGGCGACATCATTTTACTGTCACCGGCTTCTGCCAGCTGGGATCAATATAAAACGTACGAAGAGCGCGGCGAACACTTCATTCGCTCCGTCCAAGAACAGGGAGGCGCGGCGAAATGAGAATTGTAGTTTCTGGAGGAGGCACGGGTGGTCATATCTATCCGGCTTTAGCAATGATTCGGGAAATCGAACGCCGTATGCCATGCGAAGTTCTCTATATCGGGACGGAAAATGGATTGGAAGCAGACATCGTCCGACGCGCGGGAATTCCGTTTGAATCCATCGAGATTTCAGGAATCCGCCGGTCGCTTTCATTTGAAAACGTCAAGACCGGCATCCGATTTTTGAAAAGTGTCGTCCGTGTCCGGAAGTTGTTGCGTGATTTCGAACCGGACATCGTAGTCGGGACAGGCGGTTTCGTCTGTGGTCCCGTGCTGTATACGGCAGCGAAGATGGGATATAAGACATTGGTTCATGAGCAAAACAGTTTACCTGGAATTACAAATAAATTTTTAGCCCGCTATGTGGATCGTGTCGCTTTGTCCTTTAAAGGCTCCGGTCATCACTTCGGGAAAAACGAAGCAAAAACGATTTTAATTGGTAATCCGCGTGCTTCCGAAGTTGCTTTGTTGGAAATCAATCCGGTGGAAGAACGGCGGAAATACGGGTTTGAAGAAGGACGTCCCTTGATCGTCGTCTATGGTGGAAGCCGGGGTGCACCGGCCATCAATCAGGCCGTCGTCGAGATGATTCCACGACTGGAAAACACCGACTGGTCATTGTTGTTCGTTACGGGACAGGTCCATTACGAAACAATCAAGGCACAACTTGGAACGTTACCGGAACGCATCCAACTGCGACCGTTCATCTATGACTTGCCTTTGATTTTAAAAGCCAGTCAACTGGTCATCTCAAGATCAGGGGCAAGTACATTGGCGGAATTGACGACACTTGGTTTACCGAGCATTTTGATTCCGAGCCCTTACGTGACGGAAAATCATCAAGAAGTGAATGCCTCGTCACTTGTCGAAACGGGAGCCAGTCTGCTCGTGCGCGAAAAGGAATTGACGGGCGACCGTCTGTTCGAAGCCTGTACGACGGCGATTGCCGAGCAGGACGCGATGTCAAAAGCCTCTTTGGCACTCGGTATGCCAGACGCAGCAAGTGACTTAGTCGACGAGCTGTTGCGGTTGATCCAACAAAAAAATTAAATCAAAGCAGGAATAGACCGATAAGGAACTGAAATGAATGAGTATGGAGGGAGAGGCTTACGTGAGGGAACAACGACCGAAAAGACAGCCGCAGACGGATACGACTGTCCGTAGCTTAGAAGATAAAATTCCATATGTCCGTGAGCAGCGTCGGAAGAAAGCAAACCGTCGTCTAATCTATGTCCTCATCCTGATCGGTCTATTGATTGGTGTCGTCTTTTACCTTCAATCCAGTTATTCACGTGTCGCGACATTTGATATCGACGGCACGATTAACGTCAAGAAGGAAGACATCATTCAAGCATCGCGTATTAAGGTCAAGGAGACACATGCTTTCAATGTGTCGGAAGAAGCCGTACTGGAACGAATCGAAGATGTACCGGGTATTCGAGAAGCGACGATGAAAAAACGATTTCTTCACCACTATGAAGTAGAAGTCGTCGAAGAAAAAGAGATTGCGTACGCGAAAGATAAACCCGGTGCCCGGATTGTATTGGCAGATGGTACGATCCTTCCTGGTAAGTCAAAGGAAGAGCTGTTCGATGCACCGATTCTAACCGGATTCACCGATCCATCCCTGCAACGTCTGACGAAAGAACTCGTGAAGATTGAACCGAAAGTCCGGAGTCGGATTTCGGAAATCGTCGCCAACGATCAGACCGATAAAGGGGGATTGAAGTTATTCATGACAGACGGGAATACCGTCTTATTGAGTACGTCGGCTTTTTCTAATTCGTTGAATGAATATGTCAAAGTGATTTCCGCCTTGCCAAAAGGAAAAACAGGGACGATTACAATTGATGGTGGAATCTATTTCAAACCATATACAGGAAAAAAATAGAAAAACAAAGGGCGAGATAGAACGGTTTAACAAACGTTTGTTTTCATTAGGAAGAAACCGGGCGTATCGTCATCAAATCGTAATCTATTAGATGGGTATGTTAGGCAATAACTTCTTTTCGTGAGGTTTTTTATAGTGTAGACTTAAACGAGAAGAAGCTTCTCTTGATTCCTGTGAATATAAACAGGAACGAATTGGATTAGTATTATGAAAGTGGAGGTGTCACTCCCATGGAAACGAAAGGTACGATTGCCGCACTAGACATTGGGACATCGGAAGTGAAACTCATCGTTGGTGAACTTCTTGGTGGAACGCTGAATGTGTTAGCGGAAGGATCTGCTCCGTCTGCTGGCGTCAAGCGAGGTGTCATCGTCGATATCGATCAAACAGTGAATGCCATTAAACAAGCGGTCACAGAAGTGGAACGAACACTTGGTGAACCGATTGGTGAAGTATACGTAGCGATTTCTGGTGAGCATATTCAAGTGAAGGATTGCCAAGGCATGACATCCATCAAGGGTGAGGACAATGAAATCACGGACGATGACGTGAAGGATGTCCTTCATTCGGCCATGGTCATGCGCATTCCGAATGAGCTGAGTGTCGTAGATGTTCTTCCGAAAACCTTTACGGTCGACCAGCAAACGGAGATTACGGATCCTCGCGGAATGATTGGTTATCGCTTAGAAGTGACCGGGAAACTGATCATTGGAGCGAAGACGATTCTACATAGCATCAAACGTTCCATCGAACGAGCGGGCTTGGAACTTGCGGGATATGTGCTAGAAAGCTTAGCCGTCTCAAGAATTGCTGCTTCCATCGATGAATTGGAACTTGGTGTCGGGATTGTCGATATCGGACACGAAACAACAACGCTTTCGATTTACGAAAAAAATGACTTAGTGTATTCCACGACATTAGCGTATGGTGGCGATCACCTGACACGCGATTTGACGTATAAAATGAATTGTAAATACCAAGATGCAAAGCTTGCAAAAGAAGAGTACGGGGTTGCGCTTGAAGCACTAGGCGATCCGGAAGAAAAAGTTTCGTACGTCACAATCAACGGGGAACACCGTTTCGAACCGCAAACGGAAATTGGTTTCGTACTCGAAGCACGCCTTGAAGAAATTTTTGAAATGATTCAGAAGCGGATGACGCAAGCCGGTTATTCGCAAATGAACAGCGGTATCATTCTCTGCGGTGGAAGTTCGTCGCTTCCTGGAATCGATCAGCTCGGGAAGCGGATCTTCAAACAGAACGTCAACGTCTATCAGCCGGCGAGCCTCGGTATTCGTCATCCAAAGTATGCAGTGGCTGCTGGGATGTTACGTTACGTCCTGTCACGAAGTACAGTTTCGAAGTCCGGGTTTGACCGTGCGGATGAAAAGGGTAGTATCGCACAAGGGCGTGAACAAGAAGAACTGTTGGCGAGTCAGCCTCAAGCACCCGCACGCGAAGATCGAAAGCCGCAAGAACAGCCTCCAAAAGAACGCAAGTCATTCAGTAGTTTCTTTGAGAAATTTTTCGGTTAATAAAAAATAATCAGTATAAAAAAATAGGGGGCCCCTTTTATGTTGCATTTTGATGAAATGATGGACCAAGTAGCTAAAATCAAAGTCATCGGAGTAGGTGGCGGTGGATCAAACGCTGTCAACCGAATGATTGAACATGGTGTCCAAGGCGTAGAATTCATCGCTGTCAACACGGATGCGCAAGCGTTAAATATGTCTCAAGCGGACGTCAAACTTCAATTGGGCGCAAAATTGACACGCGGTCTTGGAGCGGGAGCAAATCCGGAAATCGGAAAAAAAGCCGCTGAAGAGAGTCGCGAGCAGTTAACGGAAATTCTTTCGGGTGCGGACATGGTTTTCGTCACGGCTGGAATGGGCGGAGGTACAGGAACAGGAGCTGCTCCTGTCATCGCGGAGATTTCAAAAGAAATTGGTGCATTGACAGTTGGTGTCGTCACGAAACCATTTATGTTTGAAGGACGTAAGCGGATGCAACATGCTGTATCTGGTGTCCAAAACTTCAAAGAAAAAGTAGATACACTCATCGTCATTCCAAACGATAAGTTGCTTGAGATCGTTGACCGTAATACGCCGATGCTTGAAGCATTCAAAGAGGCAGACAACGTTCTTCGTCAAGGGGTTCAAGGGATCACGGATCTGATTGCCGTTCCTGGTCTGATCAACTTAGACTTTGCCGATGTAAAAACAATCATGACAGAAAAAGGTTCAGCGTTAATGGGTGTCGGTGTCGCAACAGGTGAACACCGTGCGACGGAAGCTGCGAAAAAAGCAATTTCTAGTCCATTGCTCGAAACATCGATCGAAGGTGCAAAAGGTGTCTTGATGAACATTACCGGAAGTGCGAACTTGAGCCTGTATGAAGTGACGGAAGCCGCTCAAATCGTTCAAAGTGCCGCGGATGAAGAAGTGAACTTGATCTTCGGTTCGGTCATTAACGATAACCTCGAAGATGAAATCATCGTCACGGTCATCGCAACAGAATTTGAAAACGAACCACTCGATTTCGAAATTCCATCAGCACAAGAAATGATGAAAAACTTGTTGAAGAAAAAACAAGCGGCACCATCACCAGTTGCTGAAGAGCCGAAACCACAAGTCGAAGAGACACCTAGTAGCTCGAACCAAGAACCAGCAAAAGGGTCAGATGTCGAAGAGACGATGGATATTCCTTCTTTCCTTCGCCGGAATAATCGCTAAACCGATATTCCAAAGACACGATTGCTAGATCAAGAGGTGTCGCGTAAGCGACACCTCTTTTTTTAAAAAAGGATGGGATGAGATGTTTGGTCAATGGATAAAATGGGATACCCCGACGGGAACCGTTCGGGCAGCGTTCACCACAAAGTTTGCAGCGCCACATGGAAATGGAAATCTTGGATTACATGTCAAGGATGATGCAAACGGCGTCGTCGAAAACCGTCAAGTCATCGTCCGACAATTGGAATTAGCACTTGAAAATTCCGTTTGGGCGGAACAAATTCACGGCAATCATGTCGAACAGGTGACGACACTCGATTCAGGGTGCGGCGCATCCGATTATGAGACGGCCATTAAGGGTACAGACGGATTGGTGACGACCGACTCCAATGTCTTGTTGATGATGTTGTTCGCTGACTGTGTACCGTTGATCTTCTGTGATCCGCGAACAGGCATCATCGCAAATGTCCACGCCGGATGGCGGGGAACCGTAGCGAACATCGTCGAAGAGACATTGACGAAGATGGAACAAGCAGGAGCAGAGCGCTCTTCCGTCCAGATGGTAATCGGACCGTCGATTCGGGAATGTTGTTATGAAGTGGATGGTCCTGTGCTCGAAGCCATCGATCAACTCGGACTAGAAGAATCGCCGTACGTCCGGAAGGAAAACGGCAAAGCGATGTTATCGCTCCAAAAAACGAATGCTCTCTTAGCAGAACGAAGTGGAGTCGGTGATGTGCTTGATACAGGCATCTGTACGAATTGCCAAGCGGAAGATTATTTCTCCTACCGACATGGTGACCACGGTGGACGATTTGCTAGTTTGATTGTAAAGGAGCCTCTTGATGTCAATCTCTGAAAATGTACGACACGTACACCAAAAAATGAAACAGGCATATGAAAAGACTGAGCAAAACAAGCAGGTACAATTGATTGGCGTGACGAAATCAGTGTCAAGCGAAGTAGCGGCGGAGTTGCTGGAAGCAGGAGTGACCGCACTGGGTGAAAACCGTCCGGAAGGATTGGCGGACAAACAGGCAGCACTGGGTCGCACGGCATGCGAATGGCACTTCATCGGGACACTGCAAACACGAAAGGTGCGTCAGGTCATCGATCGGATTGATGTGTTGCATTCTCTTGACCGGTTGCACCTCGCCGAGGAAATCAACAAGCGGGCGAAACAGCCTGTCGATTGTTTTGTACAGGTCAACGTATCCGGTGAAGAGTCCAAACAAGGAATCCATCCAACCGATATCCACTCCTTTTTACACGAGGTCGGTCAATATCCGATGATTCGGGTCATCGGCTTGATGACGATGGCACCCTTGACAGAAGACGAGCAGACGATCCGCTCCGTGTTCCGATCGCTTCGTCACTTGCGGGATGAAGTTGCAGCACGTCACCTTCCCCATGCACCGTGTACGGAGTTATCAATGGGCATGTCTTCCGACTATGAGATTGCCATTGAAGAGGGTGCGACATACGTTCGAGTGGGTACTGTTTTAGTCCAACGATAAATTGTCTAGATAAGCGAAAGGAGAATCGATATGGGATTCAAATCGAAAATGCAAAATCTATTTCTCGGAAACACAGACGATTTAGATGAACTCGAATACGAAAATGATGCTACAATAAATAAAGGTAGAGGTGCTTCACAGCAAGAATATGACGAGTACTACGAGGAATCTACCCCGAGTGTTACTCAAAAGGAGGACCCTGTGAGACAATCGAACATCGTACCGATTCATACTAAAAAGGCAAAATCACAAGTGATTTTGAGTGAACCACGTGTGTTCAACGAAGCGCAAGAGATTGGCGAACACCTTCGTCAAAATCGTGCCGTCATCGTGAACATGCAACGGATGTCTAAAGATCAGTCACGTCAGATGATCAATTTCCTATCCGGTGTCGTGTTTGCTCTGGACGGGACGATTACGACGATTAGTCAAAATACACTCCTCTGTGTTCCGAACAACGTCGAGCTAGCAGGAAGTATTTCCAATCTGCTCGGCGAAGATGATATCAACCATAAGGGGTGGTAAACATGGATTCACAAGTCATGTATGCAATCGGGCGTACACTTGGCACATTACTTCAATATTACAGCTACGTTATGATCGTCTACATTTTACTTTCTTGGTTCCCGAATGCACGGGAATCCAGATTCGGTCAGGTCTTAGCGATGTTAGTCGAACCGTTTCTTGCACCGTTCCGACGGATTATCCCGCCCATCGGAGGTATGCTTGACATTTCACCAATCGTTGCCTTTCTTGTGCTTAACTTGGCGCAGGCAGGAATCCGGGCTATCTTCCTGTAATGAGTGTTTATGATCATTATCGCGGACATGAGCGGGAGTTTGTCGATCTTGTCTTAAACTGGATCGACCATGTCGAAGCGACCTACACGTTTAAGCTAACTGATTTTCTGGATCCACGTGAACAGCAAATCACACGGGAACTCGTCGGTACGAAATGCGCCCTCTTTTTTGAGGGCGGTTTCGAAGGCGCAGAACGACAGCGTGCATTGATTGCACCTGATTATTATGATCTCGATGCAGACGACTTTGATATTGCCATTTATCGTATTCATTATCCTACAAAATTCGTTGAACTGTCGCATCGACAGGTGACCGGCACGTTGTTGAATATTGGGCTGAAACGCGGAAAATTCGGCGATGTGGTGATTCAGGACCAGACAGTGCAATTTGCTGTCGCGAAAGAAGTTGCCTCGTATATCGAAGCGAATGTCGATCGGGCAGGCAAGACGAAAATCCGTTTGTCCGTCGTGGATTCGGAAGAACAATTGAAAATCAAAGAGCAGGAATGGCAAGAAGAGTTAGGTTTTGTCAGTTCCCTGCGGTTCGATACCGTAGTCAGTGAGATTCTTGGTTTTTCGAGACAAAAAGCGCAAAGCTTGATTAAGCAAGGTGAAAGTAAAGTCAATTACAAAATCGTGGAAGATCCAAGTTTTCTGTTAGATGAAGGGGATTTACTGTCCCTTCGCGGAACAGGTCGTGTCAAGTTGATTGCCGTACTCGGTTCAACAAAGCGGGATCGGATCAAACTGCAATACGGTCTGTTAAAAGGTTAACAAACAAACTGAGGAGGATTCATTATGCCATTGACGCCACTTGATATTCACAATAAGGAATTCACACGGAAGTTTCGCGGGTATGACGAAGATGAGGTCAATGAATTTCTTGATCAAGTCATCAAGGATTTTGAATTGTTGCTTCGGGAAAACCGTCAACAACAAGAAGTCATTCAAAACATGCAGTCTCGTGTCGATTACTTCAGTTCGATGGAAGAAACATTAAACAAATCGATCATCGTCGCTCAAGAAGCGGCAGAAGAAGTGAAGGCCAACGCGACGAAAGAAGCGAGCCTGATCGTCAAACAAGCTGAACGGGAAGCGGAGCAGTTACAAGATGCAGCGCAACGCCGCGCCCAACGGACGGACTTTGAAGTCGAACAGATGCGTAAAAAAATCGAGTTGTACCGAAACCGGTTCAAAGTGTTGATTGATGCCCAGATGGAATTATTGACAAGTCACGACTGGGATGCGTTTGATAGTTCGACGCGAGGTGCGCTTGACGAGATTCCGGCAGTTGCGTATAATGACGACGATGTCATATAAAGTAAAGCAGTGAGAAGGACACGTTTTTTATCAGGATACTGTCAGCGAATCGGGAAACGGTGTGAGCCCGACCAGTGAATGAAAAAAAATATCCCCTTTGAGTACGGGACTGAACAAATGCAGTAAGTTCCGTCGTTTCGCCCTCGTTATCGGGCTCTTAAGTGGTAATCCGTTCGTAAGGATTGCTAGTAGGGTGGTACCGCGAGTTCAAGTCAAACTCGTCCCTATCAGGGGATGAGCTTGGCTTTTTTTTGTACTTAAAAATACAGACAAGTGAGGGAATGCCAGATGGAATACAAAGATACATTATTGATGATGAAAACGGAATTTCTGATGCGAGGAAACTTACCAAAACGTGAGCCGGACATGCAGGCACGCTGGAACGAGATGAATCTCTATGAAGCAGTCCAAGAAAAAAATGCGGGGAAACCGACGTTTATCTTACATGACGGTCCTCCCTATGCGAACGGTGACATCCACATGGGGCACGGCTTAAATAAAGTCCTAAAAGATATCGTCGTCCGTTACAAATCGATGAACGGATTCCGTTCACCGTACGTACCGGGTTGGGACACGCATGGTCTGCCGATCGAAACGGCTTTACAAAAAGCAGGTGTCGACCGCAAGTCGATGTCGGTTGCTGAATTCCGGAAGCTCTGTGCGAAATATGCGCTCGAGCAAGTCGATCATCAGCGAGAGCAGTTTAAACGACTTGGTGTGTTAGGTGATTATGACAATCCGTATATCACGTTGCAACCGGAGTTCGAGGCGGCACAAATCCGTCTGTTTGGTGACATGGCGAACAAAGGATACATCTATAAAGGGAAAAAACCGGTTTACTGGTCACCTTCTTCAGAGTCGGCTCTCGCGGAAGCGGAAATTGAGTATCAAGACAAACGATCGGCTGCCATTTACGTCGCGTTCCAAGTCATGGACGGGAAAAACATCTTGGAGCCGACGGATCATTTCGTCATCTGGACGACGACACCATGGACGATTCCAGCGAACCTCGGGATTTCTGTCAGCGGTGAGTTGACATATGCACGCATCGAATACCAAGGCAAAGGCTACATCGTTGCCGAGACACTCGTACCGGAAGTCATCGAAGCATTAGGTTGGGAAGAAGCGACGGTAGGTCGTGTCTTCAACGGCGCGGACTTTGAATACATCAAAGCGAAACATCCACTGTATGACCGTGAATCACTCGTCATGCTTGGGGATCACGTCACAGCGGAAGCAACAGGTGTCGTCCATACGGCTCCAGGACACGGGGAAGACGACTTTAGAATCGGTCAAGCCTACGGACTCGATATCCTTTGCCCTGTCGATGATAAAGGTGTCATGACGGCAGAAGCACCCGGTTTTGAAGGCATGTTCTATGAAGATGCAAACAAAGAAATCGGAATTGCTTTAGAAGAAGCCGGCGCCTTGTTGAAATTGTCGTTCATCAAACACTCGTATCCACACGATTGGCGTACGAAAAAACCGGTCATCTTCCGGGCAACACCACAGTGGTTTGCTTCGATCAAAGATTTCCGTACCGAAATCCTGGATGAGATCAAAGGTGTCCAGTGGGTACCGGAGTGGGGCGAAACCCGCCTGCACAACATGTTTAAAGACCGTGGAGACTGGGTCATTTCCCGTCAACGGGCGTGGGGTGTACCACTGCCGATTTTCTATGCGGAAGATGGCACGGAAATCGTCACACCGGAAACGATTGACCATATCGCGAATCTGTTCGCTGAACACGGATCAAACGTCTGGTACGAGCGCGAAGCGGTTGATCTGCTTCCGGAAGGCTTCACGCATCCGGCAAGCCCGAATGGTGTCTTCAAAAAAGAAACGGACATCATGGATGTCTGGTTTGACTCCGGTTCCTCGCATGCGGGTGTGTTAGAAGCACGTCCGGAGCTCGAGCGTCCAGCGGATCTTTATCTGGAAGGATCGGATCAATACCGCGGTTGGTTCAACTCATCCCTTTCGACAGCCGTCGCAACGACGGGGAAAGCACCGTATAAAGCGGTCGTCAGTCACGGATTTGTTCTGGACGGACAAGGACGGAAGATGTCGAAATCAATCGGAAATACGATTGCACCAATCCAGATCATGCAACAGTTCGGAGCTGAAATTCTCCGTCTGTGGGTCGCTTCCGTTGATTATCAGTCAGATGTTCGCGCTTCGATGGACAACTTCAAGCAAGTATCGGAATCGTACCGGAAAATCCGGAATACGGTCCGCTTCTTACTCGGAAACCTCGATCAATTTGATCACACGACACACCGTGTTGCCTTTGAGGACTTACCAGAGTCCGACCGCTTCATGCGGACGAAGCTTGACCAACTTGTCGGCAAAGTGAAGGCGGCTTATGATGCCTACGACTTCATGGCAGTATATCAACTGTTGCATAACTTCTGTGTCTTGGACTTGTCTTCGTTCTATCTGGATTACACGAAGGACATCCTCTACATCGAAAAAGAAGATGCACCGGCGCGTCGTGCCGTTCAGACAGTCATGTATGACACGGTCGTGACGTTGTTACAATTAATGGCACCGGTCTTGCCGCATACGGCAGACGAAGCATGGGAATTCGTTCCGGGTGTCGAAACGAAAAGCATCTTCTTGACGGATCTTCCGGAAACACCGGAAGTGACGGAAGAAGGTCTGGCGTTGATTGCGAAATGGAACAGCTTCCTCGTTTTCCGCGATGACGTCCTAAAAGCACTCGAAGAAGCACGTGCGGAGAAGCTTGTCGGGAAAACACTTGAAGCCAAGCTCGAGCTTGCGCCAAATGACGAGACAAAGGCGTTGCTTGGGACGATTGATCACCTCGAACAGTTGTTGCAAGTCTCACAGATTGTTTTCGTTGATTCGGCTGAGAAGACATACGAAACGACAGGAGTCACGGTTCTCAAAGCAGACGGTGAAAAATGTGAACGATGCTGGACCTATTCGACCGAACTTGGTCAAGATCCGGCTCATCCGACACTTTGCCCACGTTGTACTGAGGTCGTCAATTCTTTATAATGGTCAGGGAGGGGCAGCTGCGGCGACTTCGTAGCGGTCCCTCATTATTTTTGGATGTGGAGGAAAAAAGAATGTGGCTTTACTTAGCGATTGCTGCTGTACTCGTCGGCGTGGATCAATTGACGAAATGGATCGTCGTACAACAAATGACGATCGGTCAGGCGATTGAGATCATTCCGAATTTCTTTTATTTGAATTCCTACCGAAATCGTGGTGCGGCATGGGGCATGTTAGAAGGGAAATTTGGCTTTTTCTTCGTGATTACCGTTGTCGTCGTCATCGGATTGATTTATTTTCTGTATAAAGAAGGCACAAAAAACAAAGTATTTGCTTGGAGCATTGCCTTATTACTGGGCGGGGCGATCGGGAATTTTATCGACCGGATGGCGCGCGGAGAAGTCGTTGACTTTTTCCATTTTTATCCGTTTGGTTACAACTTCCCGATATTCAATATCGCAGACGTCTGTTTGACGTTTGGGGTGATTTTGATGCTGATCAGCGTCATGTTTGAAGAGCGTTTGACTAAGAAGGGAACGATTGATTAATGAATGAACAGAATGAATGGGCTGTAAAAGCCAATGGTGCAACCGGTCGAATCGATAAATGGTTGGCGGAACAACAAGACTGGTCGCGTTCACAAGTCCAGGATTGGCTAAAAGCCGGTCATGTCGAAGTCGACGGACGCATCGTGAAACCGAACTATAAGATGTCCGGAACAGAAAACATTCTCGTCCGGATTCCTGAAGCGGTCGAACTTGAAGTATTACCCGAGAATATTCCACTGGATGTCGTGTATGAAGACAGTGATGTCATCGTCATCAACAAACCAAAAGGGATGGTCGTCCACCCGGCCGCCGGTCATGTATCGGGTACATTGGTCAACGCCTTGTTGTACCACTGCCAGGATCTTTCCGGCATCAATGGTGTGAAACGTCCCGGGATCGTCCACCGAATCGACAAAGATACATCAGGTCTCCTGATGGTCGCTAAAAATGATTTGGCTCATGAATCCTTGGCGCAACAATTAAAAGACAAAACGACTGAACGGTTGTATATTGCCCTGGTCCATGGTGAAATTCCGCATGAACTCGGAACAATCGAAGCGCCGGTCGGACGCGACAAAAATGACCGCCAACGAATGACCGTGACCGACAAGAATTCAAAAGCAGCGGTGACACATTTCCGTGTACTTGAGCGTTACGAAGGATTTACCGTCGTCGAGTGTAAGCTCGAGACAGGACGGACGCACCAAATCCGTGTCCACATGCGTTACATCGGCTTCCCGCTTGCCGGAGATCCGAAATACGGACCGCGGAAAACGATGAAAATGAACGGTCAAGCACTCCATGCCGCGGTTCTCGGATTCACGCACCCACGCACTGGCGAGACGTTGCGTTTTGAAGCCGATTTGCCGGAAGAGATGACATTTGAAATCAGTCAGTTGAAAAAACTCGAATTAGAGTCTTGACGTTTTTCTGATAAAACGGTAGAGTATCACCTAGAGAGCGATGCGAGACATCTGCCTCACAATCGGTCGTCCGCGTTGACGATCCTACCTATAGCACACCTTTAAACGAGTCCGGAGAGGCTTCGAAAGGGAGACACTTAATTTGTGTATACACGTGTAGCTGTCTGCTACCGACACGTTTTGTCTTCAACAACCTCCTGCGACTTTACGCAGGAGGTTTTTTTGTAGAAAGGAGCCAATCATGAAACCATCCGTCATTTTAGATGAAGCAGCAATCGGTCGCGCGTTGACACGTATTGCGCATGAAATCATCGAACGTAACAAAGGGATCGATCAACTGATGATCGTCGGGATCAAGACACGGGGCGAAACGTTAGCCCGTCGTTTAGCCCGCCGGATTGAACAGATTGAAGGGAAGCCGGTTTTACTCGGTGTCGTTGATATCTCGATGTACCGGGACGATTTATCGAAGAAAAGCCTGGAACCGGAAATCAAGGGCACGGACATGCCGGAGACCGTAACTGGAAAAATCATCGTCCTCGTCGATGATGTCCTCTACACCGGGCGGACTGTCCGTGCCGCGATGGACGCACTCGTCGACCATGGACGTCCGAGCATGATCCAGCTCGCCGTCCTGGTGGACCGGGGACACCGCGAACTGCCGATCCGACCGGACTTCATCGGCAAGAACGTGCCGACGTCACGGGAAGAACAAGTCGTCGTCGCGTTGTCAGAAGTCGATGACGCCGATCAAGTATTCATCAAACGTTAAACAAAATACCTTTAACGTGGTCCAGAGAGACCAGAAAGGGAGTTATCCTCATGAAAAAACACACAGCAGTTCTTGATGTACAAGAACGTCCGAACCATCCTCTCCAGTGGCTGATGCTCAGCCTGCAACATGTCTTCGCGATGTTTGGCGCGACTGTCCTCGTTCCGTTATTAACGGGATTGAACACGTCAGTCGCTCTCGTCGCAAGTGGAGTCGGCACCTTGATTTTCCTCGCCGTCACACGCTTCAAAGTCCCAACATACTTAGGCTCGAGTTTTGCCTATATCGTGCCGATCATCGCCGTCAGTGAACGCTGGGGCGTCGAAGACGCCTTAGTCGGCGGCATGGTCGCCGGTCTGGTCTACGGACTGGTGTCGCTCATCATCACCTATACGGGTGTCGGTTGGCTGATGAAACTCTTGCCGCCTGTCGTCATCGGACCGGTCATCATGGTCATCGGTCTATCGCTTGCTCCGACCGCTGTCAACATGGCGATGAACGATGCGGATGGCAAATACAGCGGCACATTGTTCTTCGTTGCCTTGACGACACTTGCCGTGACCTTGCTGGCGATGACGTACTTCAAAGGCATGTGGAGCACGGTTCCGATCTTGTTTGGGATCGGCACGGGATACCTTGTCGCAGCAGCTGTCGGAATCGTGGATTTCACCTCGCTTCGTCAAGCAAGTTTCTTCCAGATTCCAGACTTCACGGTACCGTTTCTCGACTACTCACCTACGTTGAACTGGGCGGCACTCGCCCTCATCGTCCCGGTCACGCTCGTCACGTTGACGGAACATATCGGGGAACAAAAAGTGACATCACGGATCATCGGGCGCGAGACGCTTCTTGATCCAGGGATGCACCGGACGGTCCTCGGAGACGGGTTGGCCAAGACGGTCGCTTCGATGCTCGGTGGACCACCGGTTACGACATATGGTGAAAACAACGGTGTCATGGCGATTACGCGGGTTTACAGTGTGTTTGTCCTGGGTGGTGCCGCCGTTCTTGCCATCAGCTTTGGTTTCCTCGGTTATGTCGAAGGGTTCATCAAAACGATTCCAACACCGGTCATGGGTGGGATCAGCATCTTGTTATTCGGTGTCATCGCGTCCAACGGTCTCCGGACATTGGTTGAAAGTAAAGTGGACCTGGCAGACAAACGAAACTTAACGATCACGGCCGTCATTCTTGTCATCGGTATCGGTGGGGCCGCCCTGAAAGTTGGCGACTTCTCTTTAGAAGGCATGGCACTGGCAACGGTTCTTGGCATCCTCCTGAATCTGATCCTGCCGAAGACGCCGGTAGAAGCAGAACAAAGCGAACAAGACACCTTACAATCGAAACGAGCAGCTAACGACTTTTAAGACGTTCCAGAGAGAACGATAAAGTGGAGGCCCTTCAGAAGTGCAGGCGAACAGCCCTGTCTTCTTCAGCGCACCTTCACATCAGAAGGTGCGCTTTTTTGTGGGGCAAAAGGAGAGAATAAGATGCAGACACAGCAACGCATTTCACATTTCGTCAGTTTGGATGACTTATCAACGGTTGAAATTGAACGGTTGATCGCCCGCGGATTAGAGTTAAAGCAAGGGGCTCCGCCGCACAGGACGGTAACCAAAACAGTCGCCAACCTATTTTTCGAACACTCGACACGAACAAAATGTTCATTTGAAATGGCGGAACATCACCTCGGACTGCACGTCCTGCCGTTTGAAACAGCGACGTCCTCCGTCCAAAAAGGCGAAACGTTGCTCGACACCTGTAAGACGCTGGAAGCGATCGGGGTCGACGCACTTATCGTTCGTCACGGCGAGACCGGCTACTACGAACGCTTACAAGAACAGCTCCGGATTCCGATCATCAACGCCGGCGACGGGAGCGGCCAACACCCGTCACAGTCGTTGCTCGACTTGATGACGATGTATGAAGCGTTTGGGAATGTCACCGGGAAAACGATTGTCATCTGCGGAGACCTTAGACACAGCCGTGTCGCGCGATCCAATGCACATGTCTTGCGACGATTGGGGGCGACGGTCATCGGATCAGGTCCCCGTGAATGGTTCGACGACACGTTAGGCATTGCGTATCAAGAAATCGACG
Source organism: Exiguobacterium sp. RIT452 (assembly GCF_003598705.1). Classification (NCBI taxonomy): domain Bacteria; kingdom Bacillati; phylum Bacillota; class Bacilli; order Caryophanales; genus Exiguobacterium; species Exiguobacterium sp. RIT452. The sequence continues at coordinate 261,204 of NZ_QXJB01000002.1, read as the reverse complement.
AAGCGTTGACGAGCAGTGACATCATCATGCTATTGCGTGTGCAACATGAACGTCACTTGGACGACCAGTCGTTTGAGGCGACGGTCTACCATCAACGGTATGGTTTGACGCATGAACGGATGGCACGGATTCGTCCGGAAGCCATCGTCCTTCACCCGGCACCGGTCAATCGGGGTGTCGAGATTGCCGAAGAACTTGTGGAACATCCTCAATCGCGGATTTTTGACCAGATGACGAACGGTGTTTTTGCACGGATGGCGATTTTAGAACGGGCTTTTGATGAGCCGACAACAAAGGAGACGATATAAGATGGCAATTCGAATTGATCATGCAACGTGGTATAAAAACGGTGAACGGCAACAATCGAGCATCCGAATCGAAAACGGACTGTTTACGGAACTGGATGCGACACCGAAGGAAACGGACCATGTGATTGATGCGAACGACTATCTCGTAGCGCCGGGCTTCGTCGACATTCACGTCCACTTACGTGAACCGGGCGGCGAGCACAAGGAAACGATTGCGACGGGCACAGCGGCTGCGGCTGCAGGCGGCTTTACGACAATCTGTCCGATGCCCAACACGCGTCCGGTGCCGGACGACCGGGAAACGCTGGACGCACTGTTTAAAAAAATTGAGGAAACGGCCTCTGTCCGTGTTTTCCCTTATGCGGCGATTTCAAAAAATCAGCTAGGGCAGGAACTCGTCGCGTTTGAACAGTTGACCGATGCCTTTGCTTTTACGGATGACGGAGTCGGTGTCCAAAGCGCCGCCGTCATGCGCGAAGCGATGACCCGGGCTGCGGCCCTGAATAAAAGCATCGTCGCCCATTGTGAAGATGATTCGCTCAAGGCGGGGTGTGTCCACGAAGGCACTTACAGCAAACGGGAAGGACTACAAGGCATCCCGTCACTTGCGGAAAGCATTCACATCGCACGGGATGTCTTGATTGCCGAAGCGACCGGCTGCCATTATCATGTCTGCCACGTCTCGACAAAAGAATCGGTCCGGGTGATCCGGGATGCGAAACGAGCAGGCATCCGGGTGACGGCGGAAGTCACGCCCCACCATTTAGTATTGACGGAAGACGACATCATCGGACGGGATCCAAATTTCAAGATGAACCCGCCACTTCGCAGCGAAGCGGATCGCCAGGCTCTGATCGAAGGCTTGCTGGACGGGACGATTGATTGTATCGCAACGGATCACGCACCCCATGCGGCAGACGAAAAAGCACTCGGCATTGAACGTGCCCCGTTTGGCATCACCGGTTTTGAAACGGCATTCGCGTTGCTTTACACCAAGCTGGTCGAACCGGGAATCCTGCCGCTTGCGCGGGTCATCGACTGGTTGTCGGCAGCACCTGCTGAATTGTTTGAACTGCCGTATGGACGGATCGAAGTCGGGGCGCCGGCCGATCTTGTTTTGCTGGATCTGCAGACAAGCCGTGCGGTCGAACCGGAGCAGTTCTTCTCAAAGGGGAAAAACACACCGTTTCGCGGAGAACATCTGACTGGCTATCCGGTCCTGACAATCGTTGGCGGAGAAATCGTATTCAAGGGGGAAATGACACATGTCTAAACGGACGTTGATTTTAGAGGATGGTTTGGTGTTTGAGGGAGAAGCTTTTGGAGCAGACGAGGTGACGATGGGCGAGGTCGTTTTCCAGACCGGAATGACAGGTTATCAAGAAATGTTATCGGATCCTTCCTATTGTGATCAAATGATTGTGTTAACGAATCCGTTGATCGGAAATTACGGGATGAATCGGGACGACTATGAAACGACACGACCGCTTGCTAAAGCGCTGATTGTCCGTGAAATCTGCCACACGCCGTCGAACTTCCGGTCACAGACCTCGCTTGCCGACGCGATGACAGAATTCAACATTCCCGGATTGACCGGCATCGATACGCGGCAGTTGACCCGCCATCTTCGTTCAAAAGGTGTCATGCGAGGTGTACTGGTCGATGGGGCATACGACTTGCAGGAACAGCTCGATCATATTCGGCAGTTGCAACTGGCGACTGATCAAGTGAAACGGGCCTCGACGGAACGGGCTTACGTTATTCCCGGCGCCGGACCCCGGATCGTCCTCGTGGACTTTGGCGCAAAACTTGGAATCGTCCGGGAGCTCGTCCGCCGTGGATGTGAAGTCGTCGTCGTACCGTACGACGTGACGGCGAAGGAAGTCCTCCATTATGTACCGGACGGTGTCATGTTGTCGAACGGTCCCGGGAACCCGAAAGACGTCCCGACGGCCATTCCATTGATTCAAGAATTGACGGGGCAAGTCGTCATCTTCGGGATTTGTCTCGGTCATCAGTTGATTGCCCTGGCGCATGGCGCAGATACGTTTAAGTTACCGTTTGGTCACCGGGGTGCGAATCACCCGGTCGAGGAGATCCGAACCGGTCAAGTCAGTATCACGTCACAAAATCATGGATATGCCGTGGAAGAACAATCGCTTGCCGGATTGAACCTCGCGTTGACGCACCGGGCAATCAACGACGGGACAGTGGAAGGAATTCGTCATACTAAACATCCGGTCTTTTCCGTTCAATATCACCCGGAGGCTTCGCCGGGACCGACCGATGCCAACGATTTATTTGATCAGTTTTTAACAGAAATCACGAACCAACAGGAGGTCACTCATGCCTAAACGTCAAGATATTCAGAAGATACTCGTCATCGGTTCCGGTCCAATCGTGATCGGACAGGCAGCAGAATTTGATTACGCGGGAACACAAGCCTGTCAAGCTTTGAAGGAAGAAGGGTATGAAGTCGTACTCGTCAACTCGAATCCAGCGACGATCATGACGGATCCGACGGTTGCGGACCGGGTGTACATCGAACCCCTCCAAGCAGAATTCGTTGCCCGGATCATCCGAAAAGAACGTCCGGATGCCTTACTTGCTACGCTCGGCGGACAAACGGGTCTGAATCTTGCCGTCGAACTCGACCGTCTTGGTGTCTTGAAAGAATATGGCGTCGAACTGCTCGGGACAAAATTATCCGCCATTGAGGAAGCGGAAGATCGTGATTTGTTCAGAAAACTGATGTTTAGACTCGGACATGGTGTGCCGGAAAGTGAAATCGTCCATACGGTGGAAGAAGCAGAACAGTTCTGTGCAAAAATCGGTCTCCCGATTATCATCCGTCCCGCCTATACACTTGGTGGAACAGGCGGAGGCATCGCCGAGACGATGGACGAGTTCATCCGCATCGTCGAAGGAGGACTGAAGGCCAGTCCGGCGACACAAGTCTTGCTGGAAAAATCGATTGCCGGCATGAAAGAAGTCGAATTCGAAGTCATGCGGGACGCGACGAACCAAGCGATCATCGTCTGTGCGATGGAAAACTTTGATCCGGTCGGTGTTCACACCGGCGATTCGATCGTCTTTGCACCAACACAAACGTTGTCCGACCGGGACTACCAGATGATGCGTAACGTCTCACTCGATATCATCCGGGCACTCGGCATTGAAGGGGGATGTAACATCCAGTTTGCGCTGGATCCGTTGAGCTTCACGTATTACGTCATTGAAGTCAACCCGCGGGTCTCCCGTTCGTCGGCGCTGGCCTCTAAGGCAACCGGTTATCCGATTGCAAAATTAGCCGCTAAAATCGCGGTGGGTTACGCCTTATCTGAATTAAAAAACCCGATTACGGAAACAAGCTTCGCCTCTTTTGAGCCGGCACTCGACTATGTCGTTGCGAAGATTCCCCGCTGGCCGTTCGATAAATTCGAATCAGCGGACCGGACACTCGGTACACAGATGAAGGCGACCGGCGAAGTCATGGCGATGGGACGAACGATGGAAGAAGCGTTGCTCAAGGCAGTTCGTTCTCTGGAAATCGGCCAGTCGGATCTCCATATGGCGCGATTTGGCGGCATGGAGGAAGCGGAATTACACCAGCAAATCATCAAAGCAACGGACGAGCGGTTGTTTGCTTTATATGCGGGCATCGAGCGCGGTTACTCCGTTGAACAGTTATACGCGTGGACGAACATCGATCGGCTCTTTCTTGAGAAACTGCACCATATTTACCGGATCGAGCAGGACATCATCGAGAACGGATTGACCGAGGAACGCCTCCGTCATGCCAAACGCTACGGTTTCAGTGATGTGATGCTCGCACGGCTGACCGGACAGACGGAAACGGAAATCCGGCGTGTCCGACAAGATGCCGGACTGCATCCGGTCTATAAGATGGTCGATACATGTGCTGCTGAATTTGCTTCGGACACACCGTATTATTACGGGACGTACGAAGTCGAAAATGAAGCGATGCCGACTACCCGGCCGTCGATCCTCGTGTTAGGTTCCGGACCGATTCGGATCGGACAAGGCGTTGAGTTTGATTATGCGACCGTCCATTCGATTCAAGCGATTCGCGAAGCGGGTTATGAAGCGATCATCGTCAACAATAATCCGGAGACCGTCTCAACGGACTTCTCGATTTCCGACCGCCTGTATTTTGAACCCTTGACGACGGAAGATGTCTTGGAAGTCATCCGGAATGAGCAGCCGATTGGTGTCATCGTTCAGTTCGGGGGACAGACGGCAATCAATCTGGCGGAATCGCTGGAAGCAGAAGGCGTCAATATCCTTGGAACATCACTGGAAGACTTAGACCGGGCAGAAGACCGGAAACAGTTTGAAGCTGCTCTGACGCAACTCAACATTCCTCAGCCACCCGGAAAAACAGCGGTTACGGTAGCAGAAGCGACAGAAGCGGCAAACGGGCTGGGGTATCCAGTGCTCGTCCGACCGTCCTATGTCCTTGGTGGACGTGCGATGGAAATCGTGTACGGACAGCAGGAGCTAGAACACTATATGAAGCACGCCGTCATCGCCTCGCCGGAACGTCCTGTCCTTGTCGATCGGTATTTGACCGGGATGGAGCTGGAAGTAGATGCGATTTGCGATGGGGACGATGTCGTCATACCGGGGATCATGGAACATATCGAACGCGCCGGGGTTCACTCGGGGGACTCGATTGGTGTCTATCCTCCGCAACGGGTGCCGCAAGCGATCAAGGATTTGATCGTCGATTATACGACACGGATCGCCAAAGCCTTCCGGATTAAAGGACTGCTCAACATCCAATTCGTGTTCGCGGACGGTGAATTGTATGTCTTGGAAGTGAATCCACGGGCGAGTCGTACTGTCCCGTTCATCTCAAAGGTTACCGGATTACCGGTTGCCCGACTTGCGACGAACGTCATTTTAGGAGAGACGCTTGCTTCTTATGGATTAACGAGTGGTGTCTTACCGGAAGAAGCCCTTGTCTCCGTCAAAGTGCCGGTCTTCTCGTTTGCGAAGTTAAAAGAAGTGGATCCGTCGCTCGGACCGGAAATGAAATCCACCGGCGAAGTCATCGGAACCGACCGGACACTCGAGAAAGCACTTTACAAAGGACTACTCGCCTCCGGAATGGCGATTCCGGAACACGGTCGCGTCTTGATGACCGTCGCGGATCAGGATAAACACGAAATGCTGGATCTCGCAAAACGATTCACGGCACTTGGGTTTACACTTCTTGCGACGGCCGGCACCGCCGGTTTCCTGGCAGAAAACGGGTTGCGTGTTCAAGTCGTCGGAAAAATCGGTTCGGAAAAAGGGTCGATGCTTGATGTCATTGAAAAAGCAGAAGTGGAGTATGTCATCAATACGATGAGCCGTGACTCCCAAGTCACAAAAGACGGCTTCATCATTCGTCGCGCGGCGGCAGAAAACAATGTCGTTTGTCTGACGTCACTGGATACGGCAGAAGCCTTGTTGCGTGTCATCGAAAGTTTATCCTTTGAAGCCAGCGCCATCCAACCGTTCGACTACATGAAAAAGGCGGTGACCCGATGATTCATATGTTGACAGTCGTGACACGCCGGCAAATCGCGAAGGGGGCGACAGAGTTAGTCTGTCGTCTGCCTGACGCAACGGTTATCGAACCGGGACGTTTCATGCACTTACGGGTCGGTCCCCTGTTACGCCGCCCGATTTCGATCGCCAACGTCGAAGGGGACTTGATCACCTTTTTGTTTAAGGAAATCGGTCAAGGGACAAAAGAACTCGCCCAGTTACGTCCGGGAGATCAGATTGATGCTCTCGGTCCGCTCGGAAACGGGTTTCCGGTCCAGCACGTCGCGCCCGACACCCGGATTGTACTGGTGGGCGGCGGAATCGGCGTACCACCGCTTTACTACACGATGCGAAAACTCGTGGAACGGGGGATTTCCTGTGAGGCGATTCTTGGATTTGATACGGCGGACAGCGTGTTTTATGAAGACGAATTCCGAGCGCTTGGTCCGACGACTGTCACGACGGTCGACGGGACAGCCGGTGTTCAGGGATTTGTGACCGCGGCACTTGAACCCAATCGGTTTGACACGTTGTTTGCCTGCGGACCGGAACCGATGTTGCGGTCGATTCAACACGTTCCGATCACGCATAAATTTTTATCGATTGAAAATCGAATGGGTTGCGGCATTGGGGCTTGTTTCGCTTGTGTCTGTCCGACACCGGATGGACACTACGTTAAGACCTGCTCCGACGGTCCGGTTTTCCGGGCGGAAGAGGTGATCCTATGAGTCGTTTACAGGTTAATTTACCCGGTCTCCAATTAAAAAATCCGATCATCCCGGCGTCCGGCTGTTTTGGATTTGGCGAAGAATTTGCAAAACTATACGATTTGTCGATCTTAGGCGGCATCATGATCAAGGCGGCGACCGGTGAAGAACGGTACGGCAATCCGACACCACGCGTCGCGGAGAGCGGGATGGGCATGCTCAATGCCATCGGCTTACAAAATCCGGGCGTCGACGGTATCATCGCCCAGAAATTGCCGTTCCTTGGTCAATTTGATACGGAAATCATTGCGAACGTTGCCGGTTCGACGCCGGAAGAGTATGAGACCGTCACGAAACGAATCAGTCAAGATCCGGTCGTTAAAGCGATTGAACTGAACATCTCCTGCCCGAACGTTAAATCCGGCGGGATGCAATTCGGGACGGATCCGTGGATGGCAGCGGAGCTGACGAAACGGGTCAAAGCCGTTTCGGACAAACCGGTTTATGTGAAACTGTCGCCCAACGTCACGTCGATTGTCGACATGGCGCAGGCCGTTGAACAAGCAGGGGCGGATGGACTGACGATGATCAATACTCTCGTTGGCATGCGCATTGATGTCCGGACAGGGCAACCCATATTGGCGAATCGCGTCGGTGGTCTGTCCGGACCGGCAATCAAACCGGTGGCCGTCCGGATGATTCACGACGTCGCTCAAGCCGTCGAAATTCCGATTATCGGGATGGGCGGTGTCATGGAAGTGGATGATGTTCTTGAGATGATTTATGCGGGCGCGTCCGCCGTAGCGGTCGGGACAGCAAATTTCGTTAATCCGTTCATCTGTCAGGAATTGATTTCAGCTCTGCCGAAACGGATGGATGAATTAGGAATCGAACACATTCTAGACATCAGGGGGAAAGCATATGGGGCAACTTTACATCGCGCTTGATTTTCAATCAGCAGCAGAGGTCGAACAATTTTTGAATCAACTGGCACCATACCGTCCGGCGGTTAAAGTCGGCATGGAACTGTACTACGCTGAGGGTCCTGCGTTTGTCCGGCGATTGACGGAACAAGGACATGCCGTGTTCTTGGATTTGAAGGTTCACGACATTCCAGAAACAGCGCGCCGTACAATGCGGATTCTGGGTCAACTGGGTGTCGAACTGACGAATGTCCATGCGGCGGGTGGAGAGGCGATGATGCGGGCGGCACTCGCAGGATTGCGGGAAACCTCCCCGACGACCCGTTTGATTGCGGTCACCCAACTGACGTCAACGGATCAGGCGATGTTGACCGATTTGATGATTCCCCATGCGATGGATCAGGTAGTGACGCATTATGCGCAACAAGCGGAACAGGCGGGACTAGACGGCGTCGTCTGCTCGGCCCTCGATACACCGACACTTAAAACCGTTTGTCGGACGGGGTTCCAATTGGTCACACCGGGCATTCGACCAGCCGGGACGGACGCAAATGACCAGAAGCGGGTTGCGACCGTCACGGATGCACGGCAATTTGGTGCAACGGATCTCGTCATCGGACGTGCCATCACACAGGCAGCGGATCCGAAACAGATGTATGAAATGGTACTGACACAATGGAAGGGGATCAAAGCATGAATCAACTCGCAAAAGCGCTACTCGATATCGAAGCCGTGACACTTGCACCAAACAGACCCTATACGTGGGCGAGTGGTCTGCGCTCACCGATTTATTGCGACAACCGATTGACGTTGTCGAGTCCCGCCGTCCGGACGTTGATTGCGGATCTGCTCGCAGAACGCATCAAACCGCTTCAGGTCGATGTGATTGCCGGAACGGCGACGGCGGGAATTCCTCATGCGGCACTGGTCGCAGAACGGCTCGGATTGCCGATGGTGTATGTCCGGGGCAGTGCGAAAGCACACGGCAAAGGCAATCAAATCGAAGGACGGATTCAAGCAGGACAACGCGTCGTCGTCATTGAGGATTTATTGTCGACCGGCATGTCCTCGATTGAAGCGACACAAGCGGTCGAGGCAGCAGGTGCAACGGTCGTACGGATTCAAGCGATTTTTTCGTATGGAATGACACGATTAATGGAAAACCTAGAAGCGGCCCGTGTTCAAGCGGATGCCTTACTGACATTTTCTGAACTGCTGGAAACGGCGGTCGCGACCACGTACATTTCCCACGAAGAACAGGACCGTCTGCAGGACTGGGCGGTTGATCCGGTCAAGTGGAGTGAGGCGTTCATGGCGGCAACTGAAAAAAATTGATGGTACAAGAAATCACTCGTCTGTCGCACGCTGTTTTATTGCCAGTGCGTACAACGAGTGTTTTTTTGTCTCGTGGATGATGCTGCTCCAGGCGATTCCGTCAAAAAACGAGAGGGAGGAGTCAGCCGCTTCTTTTTTTGATACACTAAAAAAGAGAAAAGGAGTTGTTTTTCAGATGTTGACTCATTACCGTGATTACGAAAGTTTTAAGCAGATTGCCGTTCCATTGCTTGAGCAGCGCTCGGATATTCATCAACTGCCGCTCGGAATCCTGGAGCGAGGAGATGTCCCGATTTTAATGGCCATCGCGCGAGAAGGAGACCGGACGATCGTTGTGCTGCAAACGATTGAAGAGCAAGCCATCTTGGCGGGAGACGCGTTTACATACAATGGAATCCGGAAATTATCCCGGATTCTGAACTGTCCGGGATACATCGGAGAGCAGACGATCATTGAACCGTTGCTTGCATCGCACAGTCCTTTTCAAATCAAGATGGATCAGGGGATTTATACGTTGCGAACCGTGATTCCGCCTGCTACGCTTGAGTATAGATTCGGTTTGATTGAGCCGTCGTTTACGGAGGATGCGGTTCGGTTCGGCTGGGCATTCATCGAAGAGACGGGGGCCTTGCCCGCGACGGAGCGAAGCCGGCTGAAAAATGAACAGACGATTCGAAAACATATCGAGGCGGGGACGTTGTTTGGTCTGTTCGACGGCGGACAGTTGCTTGCGATGGCTTCGTCGAGTCGGCCAACTGCTTCCGGTGTGACGATTTCATATGTCTTTACTCCTCAAAAATGGCGGAAACAGGGGATTGCGTCTTATTTGGTCGCTTGTCTGTCGGATCATTTGTTGACCAACTATCCGATGGTCTCGCTGTACACGGATTGGTCGAATCCGACTTCCAATAAGATTTATCAAGCGATCGGGTTTAAACTTGTCGGACGTTCGGTTCAAATTACAAAACGTCCAAAATACCAATGACCCGCTGACTGCACGATAAAGCAGACGCCCATCCTTGAACCAAGGAAGGGCATCTGCTTTTTGTATATCCAGCATACTTAATCAGAACGTCGCGATGATTTTTCCACGGACGTGACGTTGGGACAACAATTCAAGGTAGTCGGCAATCTCCGATCCGGCAACGACTTTCGTCACGAGGGGATCGAGTTGTTTGCTTGCGACAAGCTGTAACAGTTCCGATGCCATCAGACCCAGATTGCGGATCGCGCGGTCATTTTCACTCGCGTAGGCAGCGGCCAGTGCGACTTCGTGGATTGACGGCGACAACGTGAACGGTGTGACGACGGACAGATCGGGACCTCCGGCGATGTAAGCCAACTGACCGGAAAATGCAAGACGGTCCAAATCATCGGTTGCTTCCTGACGACCGACCGTATTCAAGATCAAGTCGACCCCACGTCCGTTCGTCCAGTCGCGGATCACCTGCGTAACATCTTCGTTCCGGTAATCAATCGCAAGATCAGCACCTAAACGTTTGACCCAGTCATGATTGTCAGCAGACGCGGTAGTCGCGACCTGCAGTCCGAGGCGTTTCGCGAGCTGAATCCCAAAACCACCCACACCGCCGGCACCGGCATGAATCAGGATCGTTTCTTTATCCGTCGTATTCATCTTTTGGAAAATCGCTTCATAGGCCGTCATTCCGGCACACAGAATGGCAGCTGCGTCGGTGAAACTGACAGCTTCCGGAATTTTAGCCAAAGCCCGGGCGTCAACGGTGACATACTCTGCGAAGGCCCCGTTTTTTTGTAAGTTCGTATGGATGGCCACACGATCTCCGAGATGAACGTCCGTCACATCCGGTCCAAGTTGTTCGACGACACCGGTCAAATCAACACCCGGGATATGCGGATAGGTCCAAGCCGGATTTTTTGTCGCTTTATAGTCAACTGGATTCAAGGCGACCGCTTGAACACGAATCAAGGCTTCGCCCGTCATCGGTGTAGGCGTATCAATGTCCGTGTAAATCCAGTTTTCGACCGTCGTTCCCGTTTCATTGAGCCATGCTTTCATGATTAATATGCTCCTTCCGAATACGTGAGTTCATACGAGTGGGAATAGAGTTCAACGAGATTGCCGAACGGATCTTCACAGTACACCATGCGGTATGGTTTTTCGCCCGGATAATATTCACGGATCGGCATCCGTTGTTTGCCGCCGTGCGCGACGATTTTTTCGACCATGCCTTCGATGTCCGGATCTTGGATCGCGTAATGGAAAATACCTGTTTTCCAGAATTCAAAGTTGTTTTCCGGTTGTTCATTGTTCGGGAACTCAAATAATTCGATCCCGACCCGGTCACCCGTCGCCATATGTGCGATCCGGAATTTCTCCCAGCCTGCTCCGAATACATCCGTGCACATGACGCCGATCGGCGAATCATCCTCTACGACATCAGATGGTTCCATGATGATATACCAGCCCATCACCTCTGAGTAAAAAGAAATGGCTTGTTCTAAATTCGGAACGGACAGTCCGATGTGTGAAAAATTACGTGGATAGGTCATGACATCGATCTCCTTTGCATTTTGATTTACGACAACGATAACTTACGATACACTCGACTGCATAGTACGCACTTTGAAGTAACTACTTGAAGGAGAGACAGAAACAATGACGACAGAACAATTTCCAGTCAATCGGGCGCTCGCCATCATCGGCGGAAAATGGCGTCCACAATTATATTGCACGTTAGAGGACGGTCCGAAACGTTTTTTAGAGTTACAACGTGCGATTCCGGGTATTTCACGTAAAGTCTTGACCGATCAATTAAAGGAACTTGAACGGCTCGGAATGGTCGAACGGATTGAATTCGACGAAGCCGTCTTACATGTCGAGTACCGGTTGACAGACGCCGCTTACACGTTACAACCGGCGATGAAAGGTTTATGTGCGTGGGGAGAAGGGAACTAATCTTTCTGTTGATATCATTAATCTCAGGAGGTTATTTCACATGAAGTTGACTTATCACGGACAATCTACCGTCACAATCGAAACGAACGGACAACATATCGTCATTGATCCTTTTTTCAGCGGTAACGATCAAGCGATGACAAAACCGGAAGACGTCAAAGCGGATTTCATTTTGCTGACACACGCGCATGCTGACCATATGTTGGATGCGGAAGCGATTGCGAAAGCGACGGGAGCGACGATTGTCGCAACACACGAACTGGCGACCTATCTCAGTTTTAAAGGATTGAACGTCCATCCGATGAACCTCGGCGGGCAGTTTGAATTTCCGTTTGGTAAGGTCAAGATGACGCAAGCTTTCCATTCTTCGAGCATCATCGATGAAGAAAAGCAGACGATCACCTATATGGGGATGCCTGCCGGATTCTTATTGACGATTGAAGACAAAGTCATCTATCACGCCGGAGATACGGCACTATTCGGTGATATGGCGCTTTATGGTGCCCATTATGACATCGATCTCGCCTTCTTGCCGATCGGGGATAACTACACGATGGGACCTGAGGATGCGTTAGTTGCAGCAGACATGCTCCAAGCGAAAGCGGTCGTTCCGGTCCATTACGATACGTTTGATTTAATCAAACAGGACGCCGAGGCATTTTGTGCGAATCTCGAAGCCCAAGGGCAGACGGGTCATGCGTTAAAAATTGACGCATCGATCGAACTCTAACATACGGCGAGACCTTCCATGTGAAGGATCTTCGATCATCAAAACGGACACTTTTTCTGATGAAGCAGGAAGAGGTGTTCGTTTTTTGTTGTGCTCCATCCTCCGCCCGATGGCAATATGTGAACAATTTCGTATGATAAAGAAGGAATGTTGACAGACGAATCCTATATTCGGAATAATGGGAGAGAATTGGATGGAGGTAGACCCATGGATGAGAATACAAGCAGAACGGAACGGAAACGGAAACAATCGTCGTTTACACGACTGAAAGACAAGCGACGGAAGGTAGCGGCATCATTTGACCGGATCGGGACGCGCAAGCCGATCCGCCGTCCGGTCATCGTGTATGGATCGGTCGTCTTGAGCCTTGTCCTGTTATATACGGTGACACTGTTTTTGACGACGGATTCCTTATCGCGGGGCGAATCGTTCAAAACGACGAATCGGTATAAAACGTTACAGGTGGACGCCCCGAACGCGACGGTTAACTTTGTCCGGAGCACGGATGGAAACGTCCAATTGAAATTGGTCGACAGTGCGTCGAGTCAAAAACGACTGAAAATCGGTACGTCAGGCACTACACTTACGGTCACCGGACGGGATGGATTTGCGGCACGTCTTGGCAATCGTCCGAGTGAAGAACCCGGTGATTATACGATTCAAGTCGGTTTGCCCAGTTATATGAATCAAATTGACGTCGAAGCAGAATCGTTAAAAGGAATGGGCGTCTTCGCCAAAACGATTTCAATGACGGCAGGGACGATGGATTTGAATAAAATCGATGCTGACGACATTTCCTTGACCGGACGGGGGAAAGTCCAGGTGGAAAACATGAATGCCGTTCATGCGGACGTAGTGGGCGAATCGGTTAACTTAGCTGCATACGGAGCCAAACTCAGTCTGAACGTCTCGACAATCGACGGCGCAATCCGTTTGAAACCGGCCAAAGCCGCCGGGACGATTGCCGTCACGACAGAAGGAGACATTAAAGCGGCCGACCGCTACACGAAACAAAAAGAGGTCGATGTCGCCTTATTTGAATTGTCGAAACAGGAAAAACCGGAAGTCACCGTTGAAAGTGAAGTCGGGCAGGTGACACTCGAGTGAAACTCCAGTTTCGTGTAGGTCTCCGGACAATCAAAACCGGAATTGCTGTCGCGATTGCCCTCGGTTTTTCGTGGTATGTGTTTGGAATTTACTCGGGCATGGGGGCCGTTGCGGCAATCGTAGCGATGCAACCGACAATTCACCGTTCGTTTAAAATCGTCTTTAATCGGATTTTTGGAACAATTCTTGGGTTAGTATGTGGATTGGCCGTCGTCGCGACGCTCGGCGCCAATCCATTGACGATTGGGCTCGCCGTCATCGTATCGCTTGTGTTTAATTCGATGATCGGACGGACGGACATGTCGACGTTTGCGGCATTTGCCATCGTGCTGATGTTCGAAAGCCCGACGGCCGATTATGCACATTACGCGCTGACCCGTTCGTTATTAACAGTCGTCGGCGTTTTATCGGCCGTCGCGGTGAACTATATCGTCTTTCCGCCACACTACGAAGACCGTTTGTTGCTGTTCGTTAAAAAGACGACGAAACAATTAATGGAGGATTGGCGCAGTCTGGTCAAGGATGATTCGAAGTTACTGGCTGTTCGAAAACAGGTCTTAAAACATGAAGAGATGATCATCATGTTACAAGAAGACCAAAAATATCCTCTGGTCGCAAGTGGTCAAAGCGAGGCCTTCATTCAACTGAAGCAGCTTGTTGACTTGGAAGATAAGTTGCTGTTGCTACTCGAAAGCATCGCCAGTCACCGGGATTTGCCGATGTCGGAAGAACAGGAAAAAGCATTGGGGCAGGAAATCGATTTTCTGCTCAGCCATCATTATGATGTGATTTTTTCACATGACCGCAACCAACCGATGTTTACGTTCGATCAAGAAATCAGTGAAGTCAAAGACATCATCAACGGTCATCTGCTCGATTATCGTGAACAACTCGAAAAAATGAAATAAACGCCGTCCCAGTTTGCTCTTTTTAGAAAAAGGCTAAGCGGGACGGCGTTTTTTTTGTGTTTAACTGGTCCGAAGCGACTGCACAAGGTCGGCGTCCGGTGTGACATAAAGCGTCGTTTGATCCGTATAGATGACAAACCCGGGTTTTGCTCCGCTCGGCTTCTTCACATAACGGAGTTCCGTGAAGTCGACCGGGACTTGACTCGACTCGCGGGCTTTCGAATAATACGCAGCGACGATGGCGGCTTCCTTCAGTGTCGTTTCGTCCGGCTGTTCACTGCGGATGATGACGTGTGAACCGGGAATATCTTTTGTATGCAACCAAGTTTCCGAACGGCGTCCGAATTTAAAAGTCGCATAATCATTTTGTTTATTGTTTTTTCCGACGAAAAACGGAATGCCTGTCGATGATTGATAGGCTTCAAGTTTTGGAACAAGCGGTTTCTTTTTCTTTTTACTGCGCTCCCGGACATACCCTTCTTCGACGAGCTCTTCGCGCATTTCCCGGATATCGTCCGGAGAAGCGACATCAAGTTGGGCGAGCAGCCCTTCAAAATAATCAATCTCGAGTTGGTTTTTCTCGAGTTGTTTCGCGACCTCGATTTTAGCGGTCTTCAGTTTGTTGTAGCGTTTGTAGTAACGTTGCGCGTTCTCATTCGGCGAGAAGCGGGGATCGAGGGCAATCGTGATTTCTTTGCCGTCCTCGTCATAGTAGTCGACGACCGTGGCTTCTTTCATGCCGCGTTCTAACTGATAGAGATAGGTTGTCAACAGCTCGCCTTTATGTTTAAGTTCGTCCATCTTTTCCGTGGCGGCGAGATCGCGCTCCAATTTGGAACGTTTGAGAATATTCTTATCGTATTCACTTTTGATGAACCGTTCCAAATCAGCTGCCTGTTGTTTGACCCGGTCCCGGTTGGATTTTTGATGGAAAAAGGCATCGAGTACATCACCGCTGGATGAGAAGGTTTTTTCTTCGACGACGTCTCCATGATGCAAGGCGACGGGAGAGAACCGTTCCTTGCCGTTCGCAAGCCGCTGTAAATAATAAGGTCCCGTCAGTTCATCAAGAACGGACCGGATTGCTTCTGCGAGCGACGACCGGTTCGCAAGTCCCGCCCGGGCAACGATTTCTGCCGTGATTTGTGGTGAGAAACCACTGAACAGACCTAACAATTGACGATCAATTTTTCCGGCGTTCCAGTCGATCCGGTGCAACGCTTGTTCGATATCGCCGGTCAATGGATCGACTTTGTCCTGCTCCGGCGGTAACTGGTACTGCAGACCCGGCATGATGGTCCGGAATGTGTTTTGACTGAGCGGGAGATGTTTGATGGCGTCTAAGATTTTATCTTGACCATCCGTCAATAAAATATTGGAGTGACGTCCCATCAGTTCGATGTATAATTTTTTCGCTTCCTCGTCACCGAGCTCATTCCGCGAGCGGACGCGCATCAGAATGACCCGGTCGCGCCCGAGTTGTTCGATCGATTCAATGAACCCGCCTTCAAGATGTTTCCGGAGCATCATACAAAACATCGGCGGTTCGCTTGGGTTACTGGTTGACTCCGACGTCAGATGCAGACGGGCATACATCGCATTGGCCGATGCAAGCAAGGTCACATTTTTTCGATCTGCCCGGACACTGAAAATCAAATCGAGTGCGTACGGTTGATGTATCTTATTGATGCGTGCGCCAACGAGCGGTTGGAGTTCACGGACGACCCGTGTCGTCATTAATCCATCAAAAGCCATGAAATTACCTTCTTTCTTGATTTCGTTTCCACTTTCTAAAGGTAACAGAAACCGCCTTGTTATGGTATGATTAAGCAGTCGAGCTGAAAAAGACCACTTGCGAACTTCCCGTCTCTACTGCTAATATGAAACAATGTGAAGTTTGTTAGATGGAGGGGTTCTGAAGTGATTTTTAAAGAGCGTGGCTTATTACTTGTATTGTCTGGTCCGAGTGGGGTTGGTAAAGGAACGGTTTGCCGTGCCTTACGCGAAGATGAAGACAATGATTTACATTATTCCGTGTCATGTACGACACGCCAACCGCGTGAAGGAGAAGTGGACGGCGTCCATTATTTCTTCAAGACACGTGAAGAATTCGAGGGTATGATCGCCAACAATCAATTGCTGGAATACGCTGAATTCGTAGGGAATTATTATGGAACACCCGTTGATTGGGTCAACAAAATCTTAGATGAAGGAAAAGATGTCATCTTAGAGATTGAAGTACAAGGTGCGATGCAGGTCAAGGAACATTTCCCTGAAGCTGTTTTTCTGTTCTTGGCGCCGCCAAGTCTACAGGAACTTCGTAACCGCCTTGTCGGACGTGGAACGGAGTCAGAAGAAGTCATCAAACAGCGTCTGCTCGTTGCGAAAGAAGAGATCGAAATGATGGATGCCTATGATTACGTCGTCACGAATGATGAAATCCACAAAGCCTGTGACAGAATTCAAGCAATCGTCACCGCAGAACATTGTAGCCGGGAACGCGTTGCGTCCTTGTATAAAAAAGCCATGGAGGTTAAATAACATGTTATATCCATCAGTAGACAAGCTTCAAAAGACGGTCCCTTCGAAATACACAATCGTGACGGTCGCAGCAAAACGTGCACGTCAAATCCAAGACGGGAAACGTGTGAAAGTAGCGAACCCGAAATCATACAAACCAGTCGGAAAAGCGCTCGAAGAACTCTTTTCTGGTGAAGTCGTGGTTACGAACCAACCGCAAGACTAATTTTGAAGCAGCCACTCCTCATTGTGGCTGTTTTTTTCAATAAGGAGGAGTTCATCATGCTAACGAATCGTAAAATCCTATTATGTGTCGGAGGGGGAATCGCCTCGTATAAAGCGGCTGCCTTGGCATCAAAATTGGTTCAGGCAGGTGCGAGTGTTCAGGTCGCGATGACTAAAAATGCGCAACAATTCGTCGGAAAAACGACGTTTGCAGCGTTGACACGGAAACCGGTCTATGATGATGTCTTCATCGAGCATGATGCATCCAAAATCGCACATATCGATTTGGCGGATGAAGCAGATTTGATCGTTGTTGCTCCTGCAACCGCCAATTTGATTGCCAAACTTGCCCACGGCATTGCCGACGACTTCATTACGACGACGATTTTGGCGGCAACCTGTCCGGTCGTCGTAGCCCCGGCAATGAACGTCAATATGCTGGAACATCCGGCAACGGTGCGTAATATGGAACGGCTGATGGCAGACGGAGTCCACTTGATTGCACCAGGCGTCGGGAATTTGGCATGCGGTTGGGTCGGAAAAGGACGGTTGCCGGAACCTGAGGAACTCGTCGAGACATTATCCGGACTTTTTGAATCAAAAAAATTAGCAGATCGTCACGTCTTGATCAGTGCCGGTCCGACCGTTGAACGAATTGATCCCGTCCGTTACTTGACGAATGATTCATCCGGCAAGATGGGCATCGCGCTCGCAGAAGCAGCCCGTGACGCGGGAGCAACTGTGACGCTTGTTCACGGTCCGGTTCGTGGCACATTGCCGGCCGGAGTAACGACGGTTGCCGTCGAGTCTGGCGAAGAGATGCTCGAAGCGATGCTTGCGCACTACGAAAAACAGGATTTGGTCATCATGGCAGCGGCCGTTGCCGACTACCGTCCGACGATCCAATACGACCGGAAACAAAAAAAGATGGATGGACCGTTACGGATTGAGTTGGAAGAGACGACTGATATCCTGCGCACGCTTGGGGAACGGAAAAGTAATCAAATTCTTGTTGGATTTGCGGCAGAAACCGAAAATCTCGAAAGTCATGCCAAGCAAAAGTTGATTCGGAAACAGGCGGACTTCATTGTTGCCAATGATGTATCGCGTCCGGAAATCGGTTTTTCGAGTGACGAAAATCAGGTGACCGTTTATGGAAAAGAAAATCAAATCGTCCACTACGATCAACAATCGAAAACCCGGTTGGCGCAAGAATTGATGGCCCAGTTCGCTGAGGCGCTCCGATGATTGCCGAAGTCATCGTCGACGTTGCAGCGGCAACGGTTGACCGACCTTTTGACTATGAAGTGCCGGAGTTATGGCGTGATCTCGTCGTCCCGGGTATGCGTGTCGAGGTACCGTTTGGTCCACGCGCTTTACTTGGCATCGTCGTGGCGGTAAAAGCCGAGACGGAACTCGCCCGGACAAAACCGATTGTCCGGGTTTTGGATGAGACGCCGACGTATACAAAAGAATTGCTCGAACTGTCCAGTTATCTTTCGGATACGACGCTGTGCTATCAGGCGACAGCGCTGCTCGCGATGTTACCGGCCGCCTTGAAAGTCAGTTATGATAAACTGATTGTGACGGAAACGCCACGATTTTCGAACTGGCATCATAAGAAAATCAGTCAGTTTCCAAGTGAGATCCAACAGCAGATTTTAGTGGCCGCCCGGCAAGGGGAGTTGCACCTGCAACCGATTGTCAAAGAAAAGAAAACATCAAAAACCGATAAACGGATTCGTTTAGTCGACCCGACGATTGAATTATCGAAACAAGCGACGAAACAACTGCTGTTACGGAATCATTTGATTGAACATCCGACAGTATTGTGGAGTGAAGTGATGCATGAACTCGATTTAACAGTCAGCATCCTGAACAGTTTGGAGAAAAAAGGGGTCATTGCCGTCGAAACGATTGATGTGAATCGGAATCCATATGAACATCTGGTACAAGATATTTTTGTTCCGTCGCGATTGACCGAGCAGCAGCAAGCTGCCGTCGATGCCATTACAACACCGGACGAAACAAGTACCTTTTTACTCCACGGCGTGACCGGAAGCGGGAAAACGGAAGTCTATCTGGAATCGATTCACACGATGCTGGAACGTGGGCGCCAAGCGATGTTGCTCGTACCGGAAATCAGTTTGACGCCGATGATGGTCAAACGTTTTAAACGCCGGTTCGGGGAACGGGTCGCCGTTCTTCACAGCGGCTTGTCGTTAGGTGAAAAATACGATGAATGGCGAAAGATCGCCCAAGGGGAAGTCGATGTCGTCGTCGGCGCCCGGTCGGCCATTTTTGCACCGTTGACGAATGTCGGTGTCATCATTTTAGATGAGGAACATGAGACGACATACAAACAAGAAGAAAATCCGCGGTATCACACCCGTGATGTCGCGAGTTGGCGTGCGGCGTACCATCAGTGTCCGGTTGTTCTCGGGAGTGCGACACCGATTCTTGAAACATATGCCCGTGCTCAAAAAGGGGTTTACCGGTATTTGCCGCTAAAAGAACGGTTTGGCGGCGAATTGCCGCCGGTCGATATCATCGATATGCGAAAAGAACTGGAACGCGGTAATCGGACACCCTTCAGTCTGCCGCTCGTTGAAGGGATCAAACAACGAATCGAACGTGGCGAACAGACGGTCTTGCTGTTGAATCGTCGTGGTTATACGACGTTTGTTCTCTGCCGTGATTGTGGTGAGACGCTTCAATGCCCGCATTGTGCCGTCAATCTGACATATCATCAACACCAAGATTGTCTGAAGTGTCATTATTGTGGATTTGAAGCAGCCATGCCCAAAACATGTCCGACATGTGAGTCAAAAAAAATTCGTCAGTTTGGGACCGGGACACAAAAAATCGAAGAAGAGTTGGCCCATTTGATTCCGGAAGCAAAAATCATTCGGATGGATCAAGACACGACATCCCGTAAAGGGGCTCACGAAAAACTATTAAACGCGTTTGAGCGAGGGGAAGGGAATATCCTGCTCGGCACGCAGATGATTGCCAAAGGGTTGGATTTTCCGAACGTCACCTTAGTAGGTGTCATTGCGGCTGATGCAACACTTGGCATACCAGATTTCCGGGCAAGTGAACGGACGTTTCAGCTGATTACGCAAGTTTCGGGTCGGGCAGGGCGTGGTGCACTCGCCGGACAATCCATCATCCAGACGTATAATCCGGATCATTATGTCATCCAAACGGCCAAACAGCACGACTATGAAACATTTTATCAGCGGGAGATGCAGTTACGGAAACTAGGCGGTCACCCGCCGTTCTGGTTTTTAGGATTGGTGACGATATCGGCGGCCCATCCGCTCGAAGCACAGGCGGAAGCGGAAGCAATCGCCGGCGAACTCCGGCATCTCGAATCAGAGGACTTGATTGTCAACGGTCCACTCGAGGCACCGCTTGCCCGGTTGAAAAACATGTACCGGCAACAGGTGATTTTAAAACATAAAGGTCAGGAAGAAGTGCGGGAGGCACTCCGTGCGATGCTTGCGTTACGCATCAAACAAAAAGTCCAAGTAACAGTGGATTTAAATCCATTTGTATTCATGTGAGGTGGCAATATGTACAAAGTTGTAGAAGTACCAAATGAAGTGTTGCGTCAAACCTGCCAAAAGGTGACGAAGTTTGATAAAAAGTTAGGAAAAATGATTGATCGCATGTTCGATACGATGTACGAATACGATGGTGTCGGACTGGCGGCTCCACAAGTCAATCAGCCGATTCGTGTGGCGGTCGTCCATACGGATGATGAGACGGGACCAATCGAGCTGATCAATCCGGAAATCATCGAAGCAAGTGGTTCACAAATCGATGATGAAGGGTGTCTGAGCATGCCGGGTGTCTTCGGACCCGTCGAACGCTTTGAACAGATTGTCGTGAAATCGCAAGACCGTCTAGGACGGAGCGTCAAAATTAAAGCAAATGGTTTTTTTGCACGGGCCATTCAGCACGAGATGGATCATCTGGACGGCGTGTTATTTACCGATAAGTTAGTGGAAACCGAAGCGTCTCCACGTGTCGTCTTCATGGGGACACCGGATTTCGCCGCCAATACATTACGAGAAGTCATCGATGCCGGATATGACGTCGTCGGTGTCGTCTCGCAACCCGATAAACCAGTGGGGCGCAAACGTGAAATCAAGCCGACACCGGTGAAGGAAGTGGCGCTCGCACACGACATTCCGGTGTTGCAACCGACTAAAATCCGCGAAGACTATCAGGATCTGCTCGATTTAAAGCCGGACTTGATCATCACGGCGGCATATGGACAAATTGTTCCGACAGCCGTCCTTGAGGCACCAAAGTTTGGCGCCATCAATGTCCATGCGTCCTTGTTGCCGAAGTATCGTGGAGGTGCTCCGATTCATCAAGCAATCATCGATGGAGAGACAGAAACCGGCGTCACGATCATGTACATGGTCGATCGCTTGGATGCAGGGGATATGTTATCGAAAATCATCGTCCCGATTGAAGAACAGGATACAGCAGGCACGATGTTCGATAAATTAAGTGCTGCGGGTGCCCGGTTGTTGATCGAAACGTTACCGCAGTTGATTGCCGGTACGTTGACACCGGAAGCACAACAAGAAGACGCCGTCACGTTTTCGCCGAACATCAGCCGGGAACGGGAGCGATTGGACTTTTCCCGACCGGGTGAAGACTTATACAACCAAATTCGCGGGATGAATCCATTCCCAAGTGCCTATACGACGCTTGGAAGCGATCGTCTGAAAGTTTATTTTGCTGAAAAAGTACCAGGTAACGGAACCGCCGGAGAGATCATTGCCTTGGAAGCGGATGGACCAGTCATCGCGACCGGTTCCGACGTCGCACTTAAATTAATCGACGTCCAGCCGGCTGGGAAAAAGCGAATGGACGGTGCAACGTTCATGCGTGGTGTCGGACAGACATTGACGATTGGACAGAAAGTAGGCGAACAAGCATGAACGTCAGGGATGCAGCAGTCACAACCTTATTAAAAATTGGACAAGGCGGAGCGTTTTCGACGATTTCCGTCCACCAGATGCTTGAGAAGCGCGCGATTTCAAAAGCGGATGTCGGTTTATATACAGAACTGGTCTACGGTACGCTCAGCCGGGAATTGACACTCGACTATATCTTGGAGCCGTTTCTGGCTTCGCAAAAAAAATTGGATCCCTTCATGCGTCCATTGTTGCGGATGAGTGTTTATCAACTGTTTTATCTAGACCGGATTCCGGATCACGCGGTCATCAATGAAGCGGTGGAGATTGCCAAGACCCGCGGCAAACCGCATATCGCCAAGGTCGTCAACGGTGTCTTACGAAATGTGCTTCGATCAGGGCAACCTGATTTTGCAGCCATTTCTTCGACGGTCAAACGAATCAGCATCGAAACAAGTCATCCGGTCTGGCTCGTCGAGCGCTGGATCGAACTGTTTGGAGAAGAAGAGACTTGGAAGATCTGTCGACTGAACAATGAACCGGCTCCCGTCACCGTACGTGTCAATCGGACCCGTGCCGATAGACAAGAGCTGATTCAACTGCTTGAAGAACAAGGAGTGACGGCAAAACCAGCGCATGCAGCACCTGATGGTCTGGAAATCATCAGTGGAAGTGTCCAACAGACCGACTTGCTCGAGCGCGGCTATCTGTCGTTGCAAGATGAAAGTTCGATGCTGGTTGCTGCCGCAGTCGGGGCAGCACCTTCTGACCGGGTTTTGGACAGTTGTGCCGCACCAGGCGGAAAAGCAATGCATATCGCAGAAGGACTGACGACCGGTTCGTTGACGGCACTTGATCTTCATCCGCATAAAGTGAAGTTACTCGAAAAACAAGCAACACGCTTAGGGTTAGAGACGGTTCAGACGGAAGTACTCGACGCGCGCCAAGCCGGTACGCGGTTCGAAGCAGCATCGTTTGACCGGATTTTAGTGGATGCACCGTGTTCCGGACTGGGCGTCATTCGCCGGAAGCCGGATATCAAATGGACGAAACGTCCGGAAGATCTCACTCAGCTGCCGGTCATCCAGCGTCAAATCATCGAAGCGGTCCTGCCACTAGTCAAGCCGGGCGGAACGTTTGTCTATTCGACGTGTACGATTGATCCCGTCGAGAATGAACAGCAGACAGAATATATCCTGAGTCAAGGCTATGAATTTGACGAGACGTTCAAAACACGGATGCCGGAAGCCGTTCAATCGTTGATCGGCGACCGGGCGGAACTGAAATTGTTACCCACATCATTTGGGACAGACGGATTTTATATCGCTGCCTTTAAGAAAATCGTCTGAAAGAACGAGGATCAAACACGAACAGGGGGACGGGTCATGGAGTTAGCGTATTTGACGACGACGGGAAAGGTCCGCTCAAAAAATGAAGATACCGTCTTGCTCGTCGGCGACGCCCAAAAAGGGTTAGCCGTCGTGGCCGATGGAATGGGCGGGCACGCAGCAGGTGAAACGGCGAGTGCGATTGTACGTCAAATCTTTGATGAAGCCTATGCCGAGATGCCGAGCCGTCCGATTGAATTATCTTCTTGGATTGAGCGATTGGTGAAGGAAGCAAATGCTCAAATCTTACGTTTTTCTCAAGTCGAGAATCTATCCATCGTCGGCACGACGATGGCCTGTGTCTGTTGGTCCGATGACTTGCTTGTCATTGGTCATGTCGGAGACAGCCGGGTCTATGCGATTGAGGAAGGACAGTTGAAACAGCTGACCGACGATCATTCCTATGTCAATATGTTGAAGCAACTGGGGGAATTGTCGGAAGCGGAACTGGAAAACCATCCCCGCCGAAATGTGATCACCCGATCGGTTGGTTCAAACGAATCCGTTGATGTCGACATTCAAGTGCGCGATGCACCTGATTATGAAATTGTTTTAGTATGCAGTGACGGATTGTCGGACGAAGTGCCTCATGACGTCATGCAACGGCTATTGCAAGCAGATGCACCACTGGAAACGATTGTTGAACGATTGGTCCTCGAGGCGAATGAGCGAGGGGGAGCAGACAACATCACGATTGCTGCAATCCGTTTTAAAGAAAGAGAGAGGGTCTGAATATGCGTTACGGAGATCGATTGAATGACCGCTACCGCATAGAACGGCTGGTTGGAAATGGCGGGATGGCAAACGTTTATCAGGCATATGATGAAATCTTGAATCGAATGGTCGCAATCAAAATTTTACGTACCGAGTTTTCGCATGATGAACAATTCATCCGTCGATTTGAACGAGAAGCACATGCTGCAACGAGTTTAAATCATCCAAATATCGTTGCCGTATATGATGTAGGGGAAGAAGAAGCGATTTATTACATCGTGATGGAATACATCGATGGTATGACATTAAAAACATATTGTGAAGGTCAGGCTTTACCGGTGACAACAGCGATTGACATCATCAGCCAGATTTGTGACGCCATTGATCATGCGCATGCGCACCGGATCATCCATCGCGATATCAAACCACAAAACATGCTCGTCCGAGCGGATGGAACCGTCAAAGTGACAGACTTCGGTATCGCCGTTGCGATGTCGAATGCGACATTGACGCATACGATGTCTGTGTTAGGATCCGTCCATTACTTTTCGCCGGAACAGGCGAAAGGGAAATTCGCGGATGAAAAATCAGATATTTATTCACTGGGAGCGGTACTTTACGAATTGGTGACAGGAAAAGTTCCGTTTGAAGGGGATTCGCCGGTCGCAGTGGCCTTAAAACACCTGCAAGATACGGCGCGGCGTCCGACGGAATTAAATCCTGCCGTACCACAAGCGCTGGAAAACTGTATCATGCAGGCACTCGCGAAAGCACCACATGACCGGCAACAGTCGGTGGCGGCCTTTAAAGAGGACATGGTGACCGCCATGTCTGACGAACGGGCACAGGAAGGCATTCGTGGAGACGATGAAATGGAACAGACGATGGTATTGAGTCCCGTGTCTTTGCCAAACGATTCGAAAGAAGAAGCCGTGTCTCCAACGGTTGCGACGGTTTTGCCGAAGGAACAAAAGAAAAAGAAGCGGACCTGGTGGATCGTGCTTGTTTTGTTCCTGTTACTGGGCGGGGCGGCAACGACGTTTGCGATGTGGCCGGATCCGACAGTAGTCGTTCCGAACGTAGCGGAAACGGATGCGGACGAAGCAGAGACGAAACTCGAAAAGCTCGGGTTCCTCGTCGAGTCAACGGAACGTTCCAGTGACACGGTCGAAGAAGGTCTTGTCATCAGTCAGTCGCCGCGCGCAGAGGCGGCTGTCAAAAAAGGATCAACGGTCGAGTTGGTCGTCTCGACGGGAAGTGATCCGGTCGAAGTGCCGGATGTATCCGATGAAACAGAAAAACGAGCGATTGCGATATTAAAGGACAGTGGATTTGAGAAAGTCGATGTTGAACGGGAAGAATCAGAAGACATCGAACGCGGAAACGTCATCCGACAGTCCATCTCAGCGGGAACCGAGGTCATTGCGAAAGAACAAATGATCACCATCACGGTCTCGAACGGTTCTTCTGCCTTTGTCTTAAAGGATTTGACGAATCTATCGAGCGATGAAGCCAAAGCGTATCTGGATGAAATGGGACTGGACGGAACGTTTGAACAAGAGTTTTCAAGTGACGTCGAACTGGATCAAGTCATCCGGCAATTTCCACAGGCCGGTGTTCAAGTCGAACCCAATGACTCGGTGACGGTCTTTATCTCACGCGGTGAGGAAGAAAAAACAGTCACGGCTACATTCCCTGAAAAAGTGGTGTATGATGGCATCAGTGAAGAGGATGAACCAGCACCCCGTCAAGTCGTCCGGATTGAAACGGAAGATGCGAAAGGAAAGCGGACCGTCATCGAAGAATCGATTGATCAAGATGAAACCTTTGATGTCCCGTTGACGATTGATCCGGGGGAAGAAGGAAAAATCACGATCTATAAAGATGATGACGTATATCGTTCGAAGACCATCACGTACAATCAAGCAAAATCACAAGAGTAAGCAGCGGAATGCTGACAAAAGGAGTGCATAGGATGGCGGAAAGTCGAATTGAAGACAACCGGGACGGAACGATTATTCGTCTGCAAGGTGGATTTTATGATGTCATGACCCCTCAAGGAGAAATCCGGTCACGCGCCCGGGGTAATTTCAGAAAACGTGGAATCAGTCCTGTCGTAGGCGATGAGGTTGTATTACACATTGAAAGTGAGACCGGCTACATTTTGGAAGTGAAAGAACGTCAAAATTTCTTGGTCCGACCACCGGTTGCGAATATCGATCAAGCATTACTGGTCGTCTCAGCTGCGGAACCCGATTTTTCCGCCCATCTGCTCGACCGGTTTCTTGTGCTGATTGAAGCGAAGGACATTCAACCGATCATTATTTTGACGAAGATGGATTTGCTGCACGGAACTACCGAACTGGCGGTGAAAGAAGCCATCGCGGCGTACCGGGAAATCGGCTACCCTGTCATTGAGACTTCGAGTGAGACGCTTGTCGGAGTGGAGCTCGTCCGTCCCTTGCTGAAAGATAAGACGAGCGTACTGGCCGGACAATCCGGTGTCGGAAAAAGTTCGTTGCTCAACGCGCTTGAACCTTCGCTGGCCCTGGAAACGAGTCATATTTCGAAATCACTCGGACGCGGTCGACACACGACACGACATGTCACCTTGATTCCGCTCGGTGAAGGGTTAATCGCCGATACACCTGGTTTTTCAAACCTCGATTTCCCGCATGAAATGGAACTCGAAGAATTGCGTTGGTGTTTTCCAGAATTCGTCGCCTTGCAGGATGACTGTAAATACCGGGGATGTCTGCATTTGAATGAACCGGGATGTGCCGTCAAAGAAGCAATTGAAGCACACGAAATCATGCCCTCACGGTATACGAATTATGGTATGTTTGTAGAGGAAATCAAGAATCGAGCCCGGAGGTATTGAGATGATTAAAATTGCACCATCAATCTTATCAGCAGATTTTGCAAACTTGGAGCGGGACGTCAAAGCTGTCGAGGCGGCAGGCGCCGATTACATTCATTTTGATGTCATGGATGGTCAGTTTGTCCCGAACATTTCCTTTGGTTTACCGGTCTTAAACAGTTTACGCCAAAAAACAGATATGGTTCTCGACGTTCATTTAATGATTGATCGTCCGGAAAACTTTGTGGAGGCTTTTGTTGCAGCAGGTGCTGACATCGTGACCTTCCATGTTGAGGCGACGAACCATGTGCATCGTGTCCTCCAGCAAATCAAAGCAGCGGGTGCGAAGGCGGGGGTTGTTCTGAACCCGCATACACCGCTTACGACGATTGAACATGTCTTAGAAGAGGTCGATATGGTCTTGTTGATGACGGTTAATCCTGGATTCGGCGGTCAAGCCTTCCTGCCTGGTGTCATGACGAAACTGAAGCAACTTGCAGACCTAAAGGCAGAGCGTGGACTGACGTTTGAAATTGAAATTGATGGGGGTGTGAATGCGGAGACAGCGAAGCTGTGCATCGAAAACGGGGCGAACGTCCTTGTTGCCGGATCCGCGATTTACAATGCACCTGATTATACGGAAGCAATCACTAGTATTCGGAATGCGGCTCACGTATAATAAAAAGGCAAACAAAACTTAATGATGACCGCAAGGGGTGTCGCGTCAAGCGGCTGAGAGAAGTGATTGGACTTTAACCCTTCGAACCTGTTCCGTTCAGACGGACGTAGGGATGTGGCGCACGCAGGCAGTACGGCGTTCGTCGTACTGCCTTTTTGCCGTCCTGCGATTTTATTTTTAGGAGGAAACAAGTATGAAACGGCTACAAATGTTAATGGAAATTGCAATTTTTGCAAGTATCGGAGTGGTGTTTGATTTATTGATTCCCTTTAAGATGCCTCAAGGAGGAGCTATCAGCTTAGCGATGCTACCGATTTTTGTGATGGCGTTCCGTCACGGCGTCGTGGGTGGTGTCGTGACAGGAGCTCTCGTCGGAACGATTCAGCTGATGTTCGCGCCGCAAATCTTGACGGTCGTCCAACCGTTACTCGATTATACGATTGCATTTGGTGTTGTTGGACTGAGTGGTTTATTTGCCCGTCAAGTCAAAAAGGCGGCAGCGGCTGGGAAAAACGGACGTTTGATGGCCATCGTCCTGATGGCGACGTTCCTTGGTGCCGGATTACGGTATGTCTGCCATGTCATCAGTGGAATCGTCTTCTTTGCTGAATACGCAGAAGGTCCGGTCGTCCCGTACTCCTTGATTTACAATGCGACGTATATGGTTCCGTCGTATCTGTTGTGCGGTATCGTCGCAGGACTCTTGTTTACGACGGCGCCACGACTCCTCCGTTATTCGGCGCGAGGTGTCTGATGCGGGCTGTGATTGTTGCAGCAGGACCGGTCGAGGACATCCCGTCCTTAACGCCGTTCATCGACGAGAACACGGTGGTCATCGCTGTCGACGGCGGTGTCGCTACGCTAGTACAACAAGGTCTTGCGTTTGACTTGGCAATCGGCGACTTTGATTCGCTTGGATATACGCCGGAAGGGGCGGTGATTCATCCGGCTGAAAAAGATGAAACCGATTTAGAGCTCGCTTTGCGTCATGTCAACGAACAGTATGAAGTGACGGACGTGTTGATTTTCGGGGCGACAGGTGGTCGACTGGATATGACCCTGCAAAACGTCTATTTATTGAAACAGTTTCCGGCAGCCCGTCTTGTGACGAAGCGGGAAGAGGTGCGTTTCTTACAGGAGGGACACGATCAAATCAAGGCAGACCAGTATCATTACCTGTCCTTCATCCCACTTGTTCCGACCCGTTTAACGCTTCGGGGTGTCAAGTATCCGCTGACCGATCATGACGTGCCCGTCGGCGGCTCCTTAACCGTCAGCAATGAATGGACGGATCATCAGCTTGCCGATGTCACGGTCCACACGGGTGAAGTGATTGTATTACGAAGTCTCTCTGATAATAAAAAATGACTGAAAAAAGAACGTGACGGTCAGGAAATCACTCCTGCAGCCGATCACGTTCTTTTGGATTATGGTTCTAAGGTCGAACTGGCTGCCTGACGTTCCGTTTGGGCAGCGAGATGGTTTCCTTTAACGAACCAATGATACGACGCCCATGTCAAAAGGAAGAAGGGAACACCGATATATAAGGCGATCCGTTGATCCGCTTGGAAGGCAAGGCTGATCAGAACAAGCAGGTTCAAAGAAAATGAGAGAATCGGTAAGACCGGGAAAAATGGTGTCTTGAACTTCAACTCATTGACAGAGTGTCCGTCTTTGATGAATTGGCGACGGAAGGCAATCTGTGAAGCAGAAATCGAAATCCATCCGACCTGCGCCCCGAGTCCGGCGAGTGACAACAACCAGATGAAGACGGTATCTTCTGCAAAAAAGGCGGTCAGGAGTGATAACATGGCGAATAACATCGTAAAGCACAACGCGCGCATCGGTACCCCGCGCGAATTGATGATTGCGAGTTTTTTTGAAATCATACCTTCCTGCGACATCGACCATAACATCCGTGTCGCCGCATACAAGCCTGAGTTTCCAACGGATAACAGGGCAGTCAAGACAACGATGTTCATCAAGTCAGCCGCATAAGGAATTCCGATGGCGTCAAATACCATGATGAACGGACTGCTGATTCCGCTAGCTGTTTCATAGGGAATCAAGGCACCGACAATCGTGATCGAGAGGACAAAAAAGATGAATGTCCGCCAGACAGTGTTGCGAATGGCTTTTGGAATTGATTTTTCGGGATCACTCGATTCACCGGCAGCGACACCAATCAATTCTGTTCCCTGAAAAGCAAAGTTGACGGCGATCATCGTCGTCAAGACTCCGAGTGCCCCGTTTGGAAACAGACCGTTGGCCGTAAAGTTAGCGAACAGTGTGTCCGGACGGGCTGCCGTCATCTCAATCCAGCCAAACCAAGCGGCTCCCCCGAGCCCGATGAAGAAAAGAATGGCAAGGACTTTTAAACTGGAAAACCAAAACTCAGCCTCCCCGAAGGCTTTTGCTGAAACGGCATTCAGACCAAATAAGATCAGCGTAAAGAGGGCGCACCAGACGACAATCGGCATATCCGGAAACCAACGTCCCATCAAACTGCCGGCTGCCGTGATTTCGAGCGCCACCGTCACAGCCCAGCCGAGCCAGTAAATCCAACCGACGGCAAAGCCGACGCCCGGTCCGATGAACCGTGTCGTATACGTCTGGAACGATCCGGAAACCGGCATGTGCACCGCCATTTCCCCTAAACATAACATCGTCAGATACATGATGGTCCCACCCACGATGTAACTGAGCACCGCCCCGAGCGGTCCAGCTTGTGAAATCGTCAATCCGGAACCAAGAAACAGACCTGTTCCGATGATGCCGCCGAGCGAAATCATGAAGAGATGCCGGCTTGTCATTTCTCTTTTTAACTGCATGTTGACCCTTCCCCCTTGAAAAAAATAACTGCCCACTTATTGTAAGCGTTTTCAATTATTCCGACAATTAGTTTAGGAGAAAAATAAAAAATGGATAAAAAAAGAACCGGAAGGGAAGATTCCCATCCGGTTACTGCGCCTTATACGCGTTCGACTTTACCTGATTTGAGAGCTCGAGCTGAAACCCAAACCTTTTTAGGTTTACCGTCAACGAGAATACGTACTTTTTGTACGTTGATTCCCCAAGTGCGTTTCGTTTTGTTCAATGCGTGTGAACGGTTGTTTCCCGACTTCGGCGATTTCCCAGTAACGTAGCATTTACGTGCCATGTGTTCCGCCTCCTTTTATGTTGTTTTGCGTTCGTCCTAATAGACACTTTGCTATCTTAGCATGGTGTCGAGACGGTTGCAACATAAAAAAAGTAGCTGACAAGAAAAAAACTTGACAGACAACCTCAAAATTTAAAATAATGAATGAGGATGATGGTAAAAGTTCATTTGACCGCTACTATTTTTCACTTATTCATTGTATAGTCAGTACGGCGACTTTTCAATAGTAGGTCCTTATAGTAGAATTATGAGAAGAACACAATTAACAAAGGGGGCTACTCAGGTGGCGATCGAGATGAAAACGACCTATGGAAAAATTGATGTGGATAATGATGTCGTTGCGCAACTTGCAGGCGGAGCGGCAATGGAATGTTTTGGTGTCGTTGGTATGGCATCCCAGTCGCAGATTAAAGACGGACTGGCTGAACTGTTAAAACGGGAAAACTTTGCCCGTGGCGTCATCGTACGACAAGCGTCAGAGCAGGTTCATATCGATATGCATATCATTGTCAGTTACGGTACAAAAATTTCAGAGGTCGCGAACAATGTCCAGAGCCGTGTGAAGTATTCACTCAGCCAGGCACTTGGTTTAGAAGTAACATCTGTGAATATTTTTGTCCAAGGAGTCCGCTTGACGAATGTCTAAGGCGGGAATAGAGGAGGAAACTTTAGTGAGCGTAGATCGTTTAACAGGAGCGCAACTGGTCAAGATGATCCAGAATGGCGCAGCGAATCTCTATCAAAATGCGGATTTCGTCGATTCGCTGAACGTGTTCCCGGTCCCAGACGGTGACACAGGAACAAACATGAACTTGACGATGACATCGGGTTCAAAAGAAGCATCAAAAACGACATCAGACTCTGTCGCGGAAGTTGCTTCCGTGTTTGCCCGTGGTCTTTTAATGGGAGCACGCGGAAACTCGGGTGTTATTTTAAGTCAATTGTTCCGTGGGTTCTCAAAGTCGATTGAAGGAAAAGAGACGATCGATACAAAGGAATTTGCGGATGCCTTACAAAAAGGCGTCGATACAGCCTATAAAGCGGTCATGAAGCCGGTTGAAGGAACAATCTTGACAGTTGCCCGTGAGACTGCTGTAGCGGCAATCGCGCAGTCAGAAACAACATCAGATCTGCTCGAATTGATGCGTGGCATCGTCGAGTCGTCTAAAGTATCACTCGAAGGAACACCAGATCTATTACCTGTACTTAAAGAAGTGGGTGTCGTCGATTCCGGTGGACAAGGACTTGTCTGCATCTATGAAGGATTCCTCGCGACACTTGAAGGCAAAGAGTTAGAGAAGCCCCACGCACCGGTCATGGAAGCGCTCGTCGAAGCAGAGCATCATAAATCGGCTCAAAGCTTCATGTCGACGGAAGAAATCCATTACGGCTACTGCACGGAAATTATGGTCCGTTTCCAGGATGATAAATTGGCGAACACTCCTTTCAGTGAAGAAGCATTCCGGAACGAGTTAGCGGAGTTTGGCGACTCACTGCTGGTCGTCGCAGACGAAGAATTGTTGAAGGTCCATGTACACGTCGAAACACCGGGCGAAGTCATCACAAAAGGTCAACGGTTTGGTGAACTCGTAGCGGTCAAAATCGAAAACATGCGTCAACAGCATTCGACGATTCTCGAAGAAGAGGGTGTCAATCAAGTGGCAGCTCCGGTCGCTACAAAGGCGAAAGCCCAGTCGGCACTTGTCACAGTAGCGATGGGCGAAGGCATCAGTGAACTCTTTAAGTCGCTTGGTGTCAGTGTCGTCATCGAAGGTGGACAGACGATGAACCCGTCTACGGAAGATATCGTCAAAGCGATTGAGGATGCGCATGCGGATCATGTGTACGTCTATCCGAACAACTCGAACATCATCATGGCGGCAGAACAAGCGGCGTCCGTTGCTTCTTGTGGTGTGACTGTCGTCAAGTCGAAGACGGTTCCTCAAGGATTGGCGGCAACGATCGTCTACAATCCGGAAGCGACGGTCGAAGAGAACGAGCGGCACATGATGGATGCAATCGCAGCCGTCAAATCCGGTCAAGTGACGTATGCCGTCCGTGATACGAGCATCGACGGAGTTGAAATCAAGAAAGATGATCATATGGCGATTGCGGAGAAACAAATCGTTGCAACGGATCATTCAAGCCTTGGCGCCGTCAAAAAGCTAGTTGATACACTGGTCACGGAAGACGATGAAATCATCACTGTCTTGTTCGGTGAAGGGGTTTCGCAAGATGAAGTCGACGAACTCGTCGCTTATATCGAATCGGTTAATCCAGACGCAGAAGTGGAAGTTCATGACGGAAAACAACCGCTCTATTCTTACATTTTAAGCGTCGAATAATATAAAACGTGAACGTACCTTTTCACATATCCCACCATCTGCGATAATAGAGGTGGGATTTTTGTTTAGTTTTTAAGAGAGGGGCAACAAGATGAAGTATCGGAGTGTATTTGATATCATCGGTCCAATCATGGTCGGACCGTCCAGTTCGCATACGGCGGGGGCTGCGCGGATTGGTTTGATGGCGGGGAAATTATTTGGAGAACAACCGACGGACATCACGATCACGTTTTATGGATCGTTTGCCGACACATACCGGGGACACGGGACGGATGTCGCCATCATCGGGGGGGTGCTGGGCTATGATACGTTTGACGACCGGATTCCGGAATCCATCAAGATTGCCGAGCAAAAAGGGATCCGGATTCATTTTGAGACGAGTGAAGCGCTGACGGATCATCCGAACACAGCGCGTGTTCATTTGACGAACGGGTCGGAAACATTTGAACTGGTCGGGATTTCGATTGGCGGCGGAACGATTGAAATCACAGAACTCAACGGCGTGCCATTACGTTTGTCTGGTGGCGGTCCTGCCTTGATTGTCCTGCATCACGACCGCTTCGGAGCGATTGCGGCGGTGACGAGTATTTTGGCCGATTACGAAATTAATATCGGGCATATGGAAGTGTCACGGCACGAAAAAGGGAAGCAGGCTTTGATGGCGATTGAGATTGATGATCGGATGCCGAGCCTTGTCCTGGAAGAAATCAACCGGTTACCACAAGTCGAACGGTCTGTCATGATGGGAGAGTGAAGAGATGTTTAAATCCGTAAAAGAGCTCGTCGCTTTAGCGACTGAAAAAAATGTACCGATTTCAGAAATCATGATTGAACAAGAAATGACGGTTCGTCATCTGGAACGGGATGAAGTATACGCGATGATGGAACGAAACCTGGAAGTGATGGAAGCGGCAGTTGAGCGTTCCCTCGCAGGGGACGGAGTGGAATCCGTCACCGGTTTGACAGGCGGTGATGCGGTCTTGTTGCAACGTTATCGTGCCAGTGGAAATGGGTTGTCCGGTGATTTGCTTCTTGATGCCGTCAGTAAAGCAATCGGAACAAATGAAGTCAACGCAGCAATGGGTAAAATTTGTGCGACACCGACGGCAGGGAGTGCCGGGGTCGTTCCGGGCACATTATTTGCTGTAAAAGATCGTTTGAATCCGACACGGGAGCAGATGTTGCGGTTTTTGTTTACGTCAGGTGCCTTTGGATTCGTCGTCGCTAACAATGCGTCGATTTCCGGTGCTGCGGGCGGATGTCAGGCAGAAGTCGGTTCGGCAACGGCAATGGCTGCTGCTGCAATCGTTGAGATGGCAGGTGGGACACCGGATCAGTCCGCACATGCCTTTGCCATCGCCCTGAAAAACATGCTCGGACTGGTCTGTGACCCTGTCGCTGGACTCGTGGAAGTTCCGTGTGTAAAACGGAATGCGATGGGCGGGGCAAACGCGCTGGTCGCTGCTGATATGGCCCTTGCAGGAATTACGTCACGGATTCCATGTGACGAAGTGATTGGAGCGATGTATGAGATCGGACAGATGATGCCGTCCGCCTTACGGGAGACGGCCAAAGGTGGTCTCGCCAATACACCGACAGGACGCTGGCTTGAATCCAAAATCTTTGGGGAACTATCGAATGAATCCATCAAATAAGGTGACAGCATTAAAAGGTGTCGGGCGTGACTTAGCCCGGAAACTCGAAGAAATGGATATCTTGACGATCGCGGACGTGCTCGAGCACGTCCCCTTTCGTTATGACGATTTTGTGACCGGTAGTTTAACGGAAGCGATTCACGAGGACAAAGTCAAATTCACCGGTCAAGTGCAATCAGAAGCCTTGGTCCGCTATTACGGAAAAGGAAAAAACCGGTTGACGTTCCGTTTGCTTGTCGAAGAGCGGTACAGTGTCACCGTGACGATGTTTAATCGCGCCTTTTATAAAGAACAGTTGAAGTTGGGGGAAGAAGTGACGGTCAGCGGCAAATGGGATTTACACCGAATGACGATTTCCGCGATGGAACTCCAATTCGGAGCGATCGAAGGTGAACTGACACCGGTTTATTCGCTAAAAGGAGACATGCGGATGAAAACGTTCCGACGTGTCGTCGAACTGGCTTTCGCCGAAAGTGAGCCGCTTGACGAACGGATTCCGGAGCCGATTCGCAAGACATACCGTCTACTGGATCGGATGACGATGTTGAGACGTTTACATTTCCCGACGACCCGTCAAGACCTGACGACGGCCCGGCGCAGTTATGTCTATGAAGAATGTCTGTATTTTCAATTGAAGTTACAGACGTTACGCCTTGGAAAACGTAAAGGGCAAGGGGTTGCTTTACCGCTGTTTCAGCAGGAGACGGAGCAATTCATCCAAAACCTGCCCTTCCCTTTGACCGGCGCGCAACAGCGTGTGACGGAGGAAATCTTAAATGATATGCACCGTGCGGAACGAATGAACCGACTCCTTCAAGGAGATGTCGGAAGCGGAAAAACGGTCGTTGCGGCGATTGCTTTATACGCCACAGTGCGTGCGGGCAAACAAGGCGCTTTAATGGTTCCGACTGAAATTTTAGCAGAGCAACATGCGTCATCGCTTGCCCCGTTGCTTGAGCCGCTTGGAATCAAGGTCGGCTTATTGACGAGTTCTGTCAAAGGGAAAAATCGGGTTCTCTTGCTCGAAGCCCTGCGGCAAGGAGAAATTGATGTGTTGGTCGGGACCCATGCTTTGATTCAAGATACCGTTGTTTTTAAAGAGCTTCATCTTGTCATCACCGATGAACAGCATCGGTTCGGTGTCGAACAACGGAAACGTCTTCGTGCAAAAGCGGAACAGGCGGACGTCCTTTACATGACGGCAACGCCGATTCCGCGGACGTTAGCGATTTCCGTGTTTGGAGATATGGATGTCTCAATCATTGACGAGATGCCAGCAGGCAGAAAAGAGATTGAAACTTACTGGGCAAAACCGGAACAGATTGATCGTGTATTTGGTTTTGTCGAAAAAGAGTTGCTGCTGGGTCATCAAGCCTACATCATCACGCCACTGATTGAGGAATCTGAATCACTGGATGTGCAAAATGCGATTGAACTGCATCTGCTTTTGACGGAACGTTTTTCGACACATCAAGTCGGTCTGATGCACGGACGACTCAGTTCGTCTGAAAAAGATGAAGTCATGCAGGCATTTAAGGACAATCAAGTTCAAATTCTTGTTTCGACGACTGTCGTCGAAGTCGGGGTCAACGTCCCGAACGCATCCATCATCGTCATCTATGACGCGGAACGGTTTGGTCTGGCCCAGTTACACCAGTTACGTGGTCGGGTCGGTCGTGGCGCCGCACAATCATTTTGTATCTTAATTGCGGATCCGTCTTCTGATACCGGAAAAGAGCGGATCAAAACGATGACGGAAACGAATGACGGCTTTAAATTAGCGGAAAAAGATTTGCAGTTACGCGGGGCCGGAAACTTTTTCGGGACCGAACAAAGCGGGTTGCCCCGTTTCATCTTGACGGATCCGGCCCTCGATATCCAGGTGATGGAAACAGCACGCAATGATGCCGTCCGTTTGCTGCGTTCGGATGCGTTTTGGCATCAGGAAGACTATGGTGTCTTACGACAGTACATCGAACAGCAAGGATTGCTGGATGGAGAAAGAATCGAATAATACTTGAAAGTGAACAACAAGGGATATATACTACTATTAGTACCAGGTGATAATAGTAGTCATCCTTCTTGTGGGAGGAACGTACATGCGGGTACCTAAGAAAGAACGACAATCAGAACTACAGCATACAATTGAACAAAATCCGTTCATCACGGATGAGGCGTTAGCCACTCATTTTAACGTCAGCATCCAGACGATTCGTTTGGACCGGATGGAGATGAAGATTCCGGAACTGCGTGAACGGATCAAACACGTGGCGACGGAACGACTGGATGATGTGCGTACGTTGACTGAAAATGAAGTCATTGGTGATATGATTGACCTGAAACTTGATACATCAGCGATTTCCATCTTGGAAATCTTACCGGAACATGCCTTTAGTCGAAATGCCATCGCGCGGGGACATATCCTGTTTGCGCAAGCCAATTCATTAGCGATCGCCTTGATCGATGACGAACTGGCCTTGACGACAAAAGCAAACGTTCAGTTCACGCGCTCCGTCCATGTCGGTGAACGTGTCGTGGCGAAAGCCTTCGTCAGTTCACACCGGCAAGACGGTCGTTCCGACATCAACGTCGAAAGTTTTGTTGGGGATGAATGTGTGTTCATCGGTGAATTCACGGTGTATCGAAGCAGTAAGGAGGAATCGAGATGATTTTAGCAGTAGACGCAATGGGCGGTGATCATGCGCCACGCGCCATCGTAGAAGGGGTCGTTCAGTTTTTAGCGGAACGTCCGACAGAGGACATTGAAATCCGTTTAGTGGGCGATGAGTTAAAATTAAGTTCATACGACATCAAGGACCCACGGGTGACGATCATCCATGCGGCGTCCGTCATCACCGGAGAAGACGAACCGGTCCGTGCGATCCGTCGCAAGAAAGATAGTTCACTCGTCGTGGCTGCAAACCTGGTGAAATCAAAAGAAGCAGATGCTTTGATTTCAGCAGGCAACACGGGTGCTCTCATGACTGCCGGATTGTTTGTGATCGGTCGGATCGAAGGGGTGGACCGTCCGGCGCTGGCCCCGACTTTCCCGACACGAAACGGAAAAGGTGTCGTCATCTTAGATGTCGGCGCCAATCCGGATGCAAAAGCAGAACATCTGCTGGATTATGCCATCATGGGATCTGTCTACGCAGAACAAGTAAGGGGCATCAAACGGCCGAAAGTCGCGTTGCTGAATATCGGTTCAGAAGCCGGTAAAGGGAACGCACTGACGAAAGAGACCTATCCCCTTCTTGAGACAGCTCCGATTCATTTTGTTGGGAACGTCGAGGCGAGAGAAGCGATGAGTGGAGAAGTGGATGTCATCGTGACGGAAGGCTTTGCTGGAAATACTCTTTTGAAGAGTACGGAAGGTGCGGCCAGCATGATCATGGGTGTGATGAAGGAACAGTTCATGAGTTCGCTCAGTTCAAAAATTGCCGCATTTATTTTAAAACCGAAACTCAAAAAAATGAAACAACTGCTTGCCTACGAGGAATATGGCGGAGCCGGACTGTTTGGAATTGCTGCTCCAGTCATCAAAGCACACGGCTCAAGCAATGCCTATGCCTTCAGTCGTGCGCTGGCACAGGCACAACTGATGGTTGACCAACAAGTCGTCGCCAAAATGATCGAGGCGAAGGCAACAAAAGAAATCTAAAGGAGTGAGACGGATGGGTAAAACAGTTTGGATGTTTCCTGGTCAAGGCTCACAAATGCCGGGCATGGGTCAAACACTCGTCCAACACGACGAGACGCGCCAAGCATTGATGGATCTTGGCACACGGATCGGACTTGATTTGACAGAGTTGTTGACGACCGGAACAAAAGAGGACTTAAAAGCAACGGATCTCGCACAACCTGCCATCGTGGCACACAGTACACTCCTTGCGAACCGTTACGCCGCGCTTGGTCATCAACCGGATTTTGTACTTGGACACAGTGTCGGAGAGTACAGCGCACTTGTTGCGGCATCGGTGTTGACACCAAGTGAAGCCGTGTATCTCGTTCGGGAACGCGGCAAGCTGATGAACCAAGTCACGGGCGGGACGATGGCGGCTGTCATCGGTCTCGATGATGTCGAAGCTGCTCATCACGCCGTCGAATCCATTGCGGCGACAGGGGAGATCGTACAGATTGCGAACTATAACTGTCCCGGACAATTCGTGATTTCAGGACAAGTGGCAGCGGTCGAATCCGCGACGGCGAAGTTAAAGGAACTGGGCGCAAAACGTGTCCTGCCGCTGGATGTATCCGGTGCGTTCCATTCATCGTTGATGACACCGTTTGCGCCGCGATTTGAAGATGTACTGGTTTCGTCGCCGTTCCAAGCGGCAAAAACAAAGTTCATTTCGAACGTCGACAGCGACTTCCATGACCAACCGGACGAACTGATTCGTTTGTTGGTTCAGCAACTGTATTCACCGGTCCGTTTTGAGGCCTGCGTCGAAAAGCTGATTGCAGAAGGTGCTGATACGTTCATCGAATTCGGACCGTCTTCACCACTCAGCGGCCTCGTCAAGCGTATTAAAAAAGATGTCAAGATCGTCAGTATTACGACACTTGAACAATTGGAAGCGGAGGCGATTCGTTGAATAAGGTAGCACTCGTCACCGGCGCTTCGCGAGGAATCGGAGCGGCCATCGCCAAACGTCTTGCGACGGATGGGTTCCGAATCGTCGTGAACTATGCTGGAAATACAGCAAAAGCGGAAGAAGTCGTAGCGGCCATTACGGCTGCCGGCGGTGAAGCGATTGCTGTCCAAGCGGATGTCGCAGATGCCGAGCAGGTCAAGGCACTCCTGAAGACGACGCTTGATACGTATGGACAATTGGATTGTGTCGTCAACAATGCCGGGATTACGCGGGATGGATTATTGATGCGGATGAAGGAAGCTGATTTTGATGCCGTTCTGAACACGAATCTAAAAGGCGCGTTTCTCGTGACGCAAGCTGCGACACGACCACTTTTAAAGTCGAGTGGACGCATCATTAACATCGCATCAGTCGTCGGCATCACCGGTAATCCCGGTCAAGCCAACTATGTGGCGGCGAAGGCCGGTCTGATCGGATTTACGAAGTCAGTGGCACGTGAGCTGGCAAGTAAAGGGGTTACGGCCAACGCCATTTGCCCGGGTTTCATTGAAACCGATATGACGGATGAATTGACAGAGACACAACGCAACCAAACCCTTGACCAAATTCCGTTAAAACGATTTGGTCAGACGGAAGACATCGCGTCTTTGGTCAGCTTCATCGCTTCAGACAATGCCCGTTACATCACCGGTCAAACGCTTGCCGTTGATGGCGGCATGACAATGTAATTAAACAGTGGTACTACTTTGCCAAATCGGCAATCATCTTATATACTCAACTCATGGAGGGATTTTCAAATGACAAAAGAACAAATCTTAGTAGACGTGCAAGAAGCAATCGCAGAAAAATTAGGTAAAGAACAAAGTGAAATCACACTCGATAAATCGTTTAAAGACGATCTCGGTGCAGACTCGCTTGAAGTTATGGAACTCGTTATGGATCTCGAAGATAAATTCGAAATCACAATCGAAGATGACCAAGCAGAGAACTTGAAGACAGTTGGCGATGTTGTTAGCTACATCGAAACACAAGTCTAAAACATGAAGCTGGACCCACCGCGTATTTGCGGTGGGATTTAGCTGTTTAGGAGGCATTATGACGAATCAAAAGGGACGTCGTGTCCGAAAAGGACCCTATGTAAAACGACGCAAAGACTCACGGGCTTTGGCGCAGATCGAACAAAAATTCGAACAGCTTCAAGAACGGTTGCAGATTCACTTCTCGAATGTAGAACTCTTAAAACAAGCGTTTACACACTCTTCGTTCGTCAATGAACAACGGGAATCCGAGGGCGATAATGAACGTCTTGAATTTCTGGGAGATGCAGTCTTAGAACTGACTGTGTCGCGCTATCTGTTTCAACACTATCCGGAACGTTCCGAGGGGGAATTAACCAAGCTGCGTGCGGCCATCGTGTGTGAGCCGTCACTCGTCCAGTTTGCAAATCATTATCAGTTTTCTGAAATGATTTTACTTGGTAAAGGGGAAGAACTGACAGGGGGAAGAAATCGTCCGGCGTTACTGGCGGATGTGTTTGAAGCCTTTATCGGTGCTTTGTACCTCGACCAAGGGATCGAAGCAGCAGAACGATTCCTCGCCGAAGCGGTTTTTCCGAAAGTGGCATCCGGTTTTTTCGAAGAGCAGACAGACTTTAAAAGTCAGCTCCAAGAAGCAATCCAACGTGTTGGTCTTGGATTGATTGAATATGAAATCATCGAGGAACGTGGTCCGGCGCACAGCCGTGAATTCATCTCGCGTGTCCATGTCTCGGACAAATTAGAAGGAATTGGGACGGGACGGTCGAAAAAAGAAGCGGAACAGCAGGCGGCTAAACAGGCGTTGCTTGTACTCAAAAATAGTTTCTGACACACAAAAAGGCACCCATTGTAAAATGGTGTGCCTTTTTGTGACGTGTGTTAAACGGTCTTCAGTGATTTCAATTCATCGACAATCGCGTCAACTTCCGCGAGTGACAAAGAATCACGCATCATGACGAAGTCATAGATCTCTTTTAAGTCATCATTTTTTGTTCCGTCGAACTGGTCCGCCTTGATGACGCCTTTGTTGATAATGTTCAATTTATCCAAAATCGCTTCAATCATTTGTTCAATCGTCATGTGTAAATTCTCCTCTTCATCTCTTTATGCCTAACATTACCATAAAAGCTACCATTTTGTAGACCTTTCGGCTATGGTAAACTAAAAGAAAATCAAAAGAAATTTAAACATATGGGTGGTCAAGATGTACTTAAAACGAATTGAAATCAATGGCTTCAAATCATTTGCCAGTCGGACAGAGCTCGATTTCCTCCCGGGAGTCACTGCTGTCGTCGGACCGAATGGAAGCGGGAAGTCAAATATATCGGATGCAGTCCGCTGGGTGCTCGGTGAGCAATCAGCTAAATCATTACGTGGTGCGAAGATGGAAGATGTCATCTTTGCCGGAAGTATATCGGAACATCGGAAACAATTTGCGGAAGTCACACTCGTTCTCGACAATGAGTCGGGCACGGTTGCCTTACCGTATCAAGAAATCAATGTGACGCGACGTGTCACCCGCAATGGGGACAGCGATTATTTCTTAAATAAAAAACCGTGTCGATTGAAAGATGTCCTCGATTTATTCATGGACACCGGTTTGTCGCGGGACGCGTTTGCCATCATCGGTCAAGGGCGTGTCGAACAAGTCATTTCCGGAAAACCAGAAGAACGCCGTTCCGTGATCGAGGAGGCGGCGGGTGTCTTGAAATACCGTCATCGTAAAAAACAAGCCGAACGAAAATTGACGGATACGGAAACGAATCTGTCGCGGGTTGACGATATCTTGTTTGAACTCGGAGGGCGGATTGAACCTTTGCGCGAACAAGCGGCGCTGGCAAAAGAGTTTTTGCTCGCGCGTGAACGGTATGATTTTCTTGAACGCGGTATCATCGCGACGGAAATTCAGCAGTACACGTCGCAACTGACGGAGGTTACCGCTGAAATCGAAGCGTGCCAAGCACAGTTGTTGGCGGAACAAGAACGTTTTCAAACAACCGTCACGACACGGGAAGCACAAGAGACGAAATTAGAAGCAACACGACGACTCGAGACAGAACTGCAAGAACGGTTGCGTCACGTCTCGACTAAACTCGTTGAAATTGAAGGATCGTTGAATCTGGCAAAAGAACGAGAAAAACACGGGACGGAAATGAAGCAACGTCTCGAGCAAGAAGTGGCAGTAGCGGAACAACGTGTGCTGGACATCGAACAAGAGGAACAGGCACTGGTGCTAAGGCAGCAGGAGACGAATCAACGTTATCTCGAGACCGTCCAGCAACGGGAAGCAGCCGATGCGGCGTTATCCTACTCGGACCGGGACTTTGAAAAAGAGGCAGAACAGTTGCGTTCCGAAGCCTTTGAAGTGGCCAGCCGTCTTGCGGCGACGACGAATGCGTATCACCGGGCGAAACAAGATCTCTTACACGCGGAAGAACAACAACAGCGTTTTTCAGAAAACGTCGGATCGAAACAAACGGCGCGTTCCACTTATGAAGCAGAAACGCTGCGGTTAGAGGAACAGGTCGAACAGTTGCGGACCCGTTTAGAGACACTGCGTCATGAAGAGAACACGCACCAACAGACATATCGTCAGTACCAAGAGACGATTGTCCAAATGAACCAATCGATTCTCGACTTACACCGGCGCCGCGATAAAACGGAAGACCGGATTGAGTTTTTGGAGTCCGTCAAGGCAGATTACAGCGGCTACTTTGGTGCCGTCAAAACGGTGCTGAAGCAACGGGAACGAATTTCCGGCATTCATGGGGCAGTGGCCGAACTGATTACGGTACCCGCCCGCTATGAAGCGGCGATCGAGACCGCTTTAGGTGGAGCGATGCAAAATATCGTCGTCGATACGGATGGGACGGGACGGAAGCTGATCCAAGAGCTTCGTCGCTTAAATGCCGGTCGGGCGACCTTTATGCCGCTCTCATCGATTCAGCGCCGCGAACTGAGCGGATCGGTGCGACAGAACCTGTCAAACATGTCAGGGTATCTTGGAGTGGCGAGTGATCTCGTCACGACGCGGGACGAGTTTACGAAACTAAAAGAAAACTTACTCGGTACGACGCTGGTCGTCGAATCGTTGGAACAAGCGAATGCGATTGCCCGGACAACGGGACACCGGTACCGGATTGTGACGCTAGACGGCGACGTCGTCAACGTCGGCGGTTCAATGACCGGGGGGAGCCGGAAAAAAGGGACACCGCTCTTCAGCCAGTCCCGTGAACTGGAAGAATTGCAGACAGGCTTAAAACAAGGGCAGGCCGTCATCCGTGAACAAGAACGGCGCCGGGATGACATGACGGTCACGCTCAATGAGCTGAAGACTACACTCGAAAAAACCGTACAAGACATCCAAACCGTTCAAGTTGAATTAGAAAGCGTCCGTGAAGCATGGACGGATGCGAAGCGGAGTCTTGCCGTCACGGCGTCCGAACTGTCGGTTCATGACGGTCAATTGAACCGTCTGACAGAACAAGCAACTGAAGCGAAAGCAATCATTAAGACATCGGAGCGAGACATCGAACAGTTGACTGTGCGTCAAACGGAACTCCGCCAAACGATTGATCAACTGAAGGCAGCGCAATCACGTGGTGCGGTCGCGATTGAAGAATTAAAACAACAGCAAGCGGAAGCGTTACTGGAAGAACGGACTGCAAGCATGACACGCGATCAAACCGATCGTGAAGTCGAACGGCTCCGACAGACGCTCACGCATGCAAAACTGGAAAGAAGCCATAAACGACGTGATCTGAAACATATCCTCGAAGGG
Organism: Exiguobacterium sp. RIT452; assembly: GCF_003598705.1. NCBI lineage: Bacteria > Bacillati > Bacillota > Bacilli > Caryophanales > Exiguobacterium > Exiguobacterium sp. RIT452. Next base: position 216,790 of record NZ_QXJB01000002.1, on the reverse strand, counting down.
TTCGATGAAGCGAAGATCGGCGCCTTGCATGCCGAACAAGCACAGATGCAGGATGAGCAAGTATCGGTCGAGCAGGAATTAGCACTCGTCACGAAAGAGATTCAAGAAGCGGCAGAAGGCTTACGTTTGTTGCGGATCCAGGAAGCGAAGCTGAAAGAAGAACAGCAGGGAACGACGCAACGGCTCGATCAAGCCCGTCTGACCCAAGGGCGACTCAGCACACGGCTTGAGACCCGCCAAGAGACACTCGAGGAAATGGGACTGATTGCTGACCTGATTCAACCGTTGACGATTCCGTTTGATGAAGCGAAGGAAGAATTGCATCTGTTGAAACGACAACTGGAGGAAATCGGGATCGTCAACCTCGGGGCAATCGAGGAGTTTGCAGAAGTCGATCAACGGTTTACGTTCCTCTCGACACAACGGGACGATCTCGTCAGCGCGAAAACGGATTTATACGGCATCATCGAAGAGATGGACCGGGAAGTGATTCGTTTGTTTAAACAGACCTATACGGCAGTGCGTGAGCATTTCCGGGAAACATTCCGCGAATTGTTCGGCGGCGGGGAAGCGGATTTGATTTTAGTGGACCCAACCGATCTCCTGACGAGCGGCATCGATATCGTTGCAAAACCGCCGGGTAAAAAGCTACAAAACCTGTCGTTGTTATCCGGCGGGGAACGGGCGTTGACAGCCATCGCCTTGTTGTTTGCCATCTTAAAAACGAGACCGGTTCCATTTTGTGTCCTGGATGAAGTCGAAGCGGCTCTGGACGAAGCCAATGTTGCCCGGTTTGGCGAGTTTGTCCATCAACTGGCGCGCGAGACACAATTCATCATCATCACCCACCGGAAGGGAACGATGGAGTCTGCTGATGTGTTGTACGGTGTCACGATGCAACAAAACGGTATTTCCGAAGTGTTATCCGTTAAACTAGAAGAAGCGAGACGGACTTTAAGTGAAGAAGTAGAATCAAAGGGGATAAAAAAATGAGTTTCTTTAAAAAATTAAAAGATCGTTTAACGACGTCCACACAGGAAGTCACATCGAAATTCACCGAAGGCTTGACGAAAACACGGGACGGATTAGCCAGCGCGGTCAACGATCTCGTTTATCGATTCCGTGAAGTGGATGAGGAATTCTTTGAGGAACTGGAAGAAGTGTTGATCCAAGCGGATGTCGGGGTGACGACGACAATGGATTTAGTTGAAAAACTAAAGGTGGAAGTCAAACGGAGAAACGTTAAAGACACCAAGGAAGTTCGTGATGTCCTCGTCGAGGTCGTCGCCAACATGTTGATCGAAGAGGAAGAGATGGAGCTCGACCTCACGCATGACCTCAATGTCATTCTGTTCGTCGGTGTCAACGGCGTCGGAAAAACGACGACGATCGGTAAACTCGCGAACCGTTTGAAAAATGAAGGGAAGTCGGTCATGCTCGCAGCCGGTGATACGTTCCGTGCCGGGGCAATCGATCAGTTGCAAGTCTGGGGCGAACGTTCCGGTGTACCGGTTATTCGTCAAGGAGAAGGATCCGATCCGGCTGCCGTGATTTACGATGCAGTTCAAGCCGCAAAGGCGCGGAAAGTGGATGTCTTGATTTGTGATACGGCCGGACGTCTACAAAACAAAGTCAATCTCATGAATGAGCTCGAGAAAGTCAAACGCGTCATCGAGCGGGAAATTCCGGGAGCTCCACATGAGGTGTTACTGGCGCTCGATGCGACGACGGGACAAAATGCGATGATTCAGGCCAAAGCGTTTAAACAAGCGACCGACGTCAGCGGAATCGTCTTGACGAAACTCGACGGCACAGCCAAAGGCGGAATCGTTCTTGCGATTAAGAACGAGCTGGATCTGCCGGTGAAATTCGTCGGTCTCGGTGAAAAAATCGACGACCTGCAACCGTTTGATGCGGAACAATTCGTCTATGGTTTGTTCGGAGATGTCTTCGAAGAAAAAGAAACGACGGAAGAAGTCCGAGAAGAGGACTGACCTCGATTTCCTTGTAAAGAAAAAAACTTGACAACACACTGTGAGGGCTGTACTATACTATCTGTAAAGGAATTTCACTTAACAACCGTGGAGGTGCTCGGATGACACTTGATAAAACGAACCGGATGAATTATCTGATTGACTTTTATCAGGAGCTATTGACGCCAAAACAGCGAAATTATATGTCACTTTATTATCTAGATGACTTTTCGTTAGGTGAGATCGCCGATGAGTTTGAAGTCAGCCGACAAGCAGTCTACGACAACATAAAACGTACGGAAGCGATGCTTGAACAATACGAAGAGCGGCTCGCTTTGTTCGCGAAATACGAACAAAGAAAGTTACTCCTTGATCAATTGAAGCAACTTGACCTTCCGAGCGAAGCTCACGTGACCATTGCGGCACTGGAGCAATTAGAGTAGGGGGCATTTTCATGGCATTCGAAGGATTATCGGAACGGCTTCAAGCCAGTCTTGCTAAAATGCGAGGCAAAGGTAAGATTTCTGAAGCGGACGTAAAAGAAATGATGCGTGAGGTTCGCCTTGCGTTATTAGAAGCTGACGTCAACTTCAAAGTCGTCAAACAATTCGTAAATGATGTGAAGGAACGTGCTGTCGGGCAAGATGTCATGACGTCCCTCACACCCGGTCAGCAAGTTGTCAAAATCGTCCATGACGAATTGACAAAACTGATGGGTTCGGAAGTTTCTCCACTGACGTTATCGAACCGTCCACCAACCGTCATCATGATGACCGGTTTACAAGGGGCGGGTAAAACGACGACGACAGGGAAACTGGCCAATCATTTACGAAAGAAACAAAATCGCAGTCCACTGCTTGTTGCAGCGGATATTTACCGACCGGCTGCGATCAAACAGCTCGAGACGTTAGGGAAACAACTCGAACTGCCTGTTTTCTCGATGGGAGATCAGGTCAGTCCACAAGAGATTGTCACTAATGCGCTCGACTATGCAAAAGAGCATCACCACGATATCGTGTTGATCGATACGGCGGGACGCTTGCACATCGATGAGGACCTCATGCAGGAACTGGTCGACGTAAAAGAAATCGCCAAACCAAATGAAATCTTCCTTGTTGTTGATTCGATGACGGGTCAAGATGCGGTCAATGTTGCTGAAAGCTTTAATGAAAAGCTGGGCGTGACAGGGGTCGTCTTGACGAAACTCGACGGCGATACTCGAGGCGGAGCAGCACTCTCCATCAAGGCAGTCACCGGAGCACCGATTAAATTCGTCGGTCTTGGAGAGAAGCTGGACGCAATCGAGCCATTCTACCCTGAGCGGATGGCGTCACGAATTCTCGGCATGGGCGATATGCTGACGCTGATTGAAAAAGCGGAGTCTCAAATGGACGCTACACGCGCCAAAGAGCTCGAAGGCAAAATGCGCGATGCATCGTTCACGTTTGACGATTTCATCGAGCAGTTGCAGCAAGTGAAACAGATGGGTCCTTTGGATGAGTTGTTAGGAATGATTCCGGGTGCCGGTAAAGGAAAGATGAAGGGTTTGAAAAATGCCCAAATCGATGAAAAGCAACTCGTGTATGTCGAAGCGATTATTCAATCGATGACGAAGCGAGAGCGTTCTGAACCGGAAATCCTCAATGCCAGTCGTCGGAAACGGATTGCGCGCGGCAGTGGTCGCAGCATTCAAGAAGTGAACCGATTGATCAAGCAATTTGAAGACATGCGGAAGATGATGAAACAATTCTCCGGCCAAATGGGCAAAGGAAAAAAGAAAGGCGGCTTTGGCCTCCCATTCTTCTAAAAGTCTTTTCACTTTTGCTGGAACGTTGTATACTAGTGAAGTTGTCAATTTGACTAAACGAAAAAAATTATTTATTACTTGGAGGGACTTACGAATGGCAGTTAAAATTCGTCTTAAGCGCATGGGCGCAAACAAATCACCTTTCTACCGTGTGGTAGTAGCAGACTCACGTGCACCACGTGATGGTCGTTTCATCGAGCAAATCGGATACTACAACCCGGTTGCTAAACCAGAAGCAGAAGTAAAACTTAACGAAGAGCTTGCTCTTAAATGGCTCGCTGAAGGTGCTAAACCTTCGGACACAGTTCGTAACCTCTTCTCAAAAGCTGGTATCATGGAGAAATTCCACAACGCGAAACTCGCGAAGTAAGACGATTGGAGGTGAGCGAAAGCTTACCTCCTTTTTCTATGGCGAAATAATGAGAAGTGCTATTTTTTAATTGAGGAAGTGAAACAGATGGAATGGTTGGAAATCGCAAAAATCGCGAATACACACGGTTTAAAAGGAGAGCTGAAACTCCTTGCTAGTACTGATTTTCCGGAAGAACGTTTCAAAGTCGGGAACGAGGTCTATTTGGAGTCGAACGGGACATATACACCGTTTACGATCGGCAGCTACCGCAAGCATAAACAATTCATCATGGTGACGTTCAAGGGAATGCACCACATCAATGATGTCGAGAAGTACAAAGGATTGAAGTTGTATGTGCAGCCGGAAGCGTTGCAGGAGCTTGGCGAACATGAGTATTATTATCATGAAATCATCGGTTGTACGGTCTTTGACGGAGAAGACGAGATCGGTGTCGTGTCTGAGATTCTGGAAACCGGAGCAAACGACGTCTGGACGATCAAACGTCCCGGGAAAAAGGATGTCTTGATTCCTTACATCGAACAAGTCGTCGCGTCGATCGACGTGCAAGAAAAACGGATTCAAATCACACCGTTGCCGGGATTAATCGAAGGATGAACATTACGGTCATGACCTTGTTCCCGGAGATGTTCACGGCACTGAATCACTCGATTGTCGCCCGTGCCCAAGAGGAGAAGCGGATCGAGCTGAACTATGTCAATTTTCGGGATTATTCCACCAATCGTCATGGTCGGGTCGATGATTCCCCTTATGGCGGCGGAGCCGGTATGTTGCTTACGCCACAACCGATTTTTGATGCGGTTGCGGCGCTTCCGGAGGCGAAACGACGAATCATCGTCTTGACGCCGACCGGACGCCGGTTTGACCAACGTCTGGCCGAAGAGTGGTCGCAGGAGACGGAGCTCGTCTTTTTGTGCGGCCATTATGAAGGCTTTGATCAACGGATTCATGATGAGCTCGTGACGGACGAAGTGTCGCTCGGTGACTTTGTCCTGACGGGCGGGGAACTTGCGGCGATGACGATGATTGACGCCACCGTACGCCTGTTGCCGGATGTCCTTGGAAAGTCAGCCAGTCATGAGGATGACTCTTTTTCAACCGGATTGTTGGAATACCCTCATTACACCCGTCCGGCAAATTTCAGAGGACTGACGGTTCCGGATGTCTTATTATCCGGCAACCATGCCCGCATTGAAACATGGCGACGTCAGCAGGCATTGAAGCGAACGCTCGAGCGGCGACCCGATTTACTTGACCAAGTAACCTTGTCAGATGCCGATCGTCACTATTTACAGTCAATTTCAGGATTGTCAAACGACTGAATCTGTGATAAGTTAAAACATGTGGCAAAAGCCACCTATTAACGATGTTCCGCTGTTGGATGCCAAGGGCAAATGAAGATATGAACATTGGTGAAAAAAGGAGAAATCATTCATGAACACACAACAATTGTTCCGTGAAATTACACAAGAACAAATCAAGTCAGACGTCCCTGCATTCCGTCCTGGTGATACAGTCCGCGTCCACGTTAAAGTCGTCGAGGGAACGCGTGAGCGGATCCAGCTTTTCGAAGGCGTAGTCATCAAACGTCACGGTGGCGGCATCAGCGAAACGTTTACAGTTCGTAAGATTTCTTACGGAGTTGGCGTTGAGCGTGCATTCCCGCTTCACTCACCACGTGTCGCACAAATCGAAGTCGTTCGTTACGGTAAAGTCCGTCGTGCGAAACTTTACTACCTCCGCAACCTTCGTGGTAAAGCGGCGCGTATTAAAGAAATTCGTCGTTAATCATGTGAAAAAGTGGCTTGTCTCCGGACAAGCTTCTTTTTTTTATCGTTTATGCGTATACTAAGTTTAGGCAAGAGATTGAATTGAAGGAGTGGAACGCGTGAAGGAGTTATTCAGCTGGGTCAAGGCGCTTGTCGTGGCGCTTGTAATTGCGTTCATCATCCGGACGTTTTTATTCGTACCGGTCATCGTAGATGGTGAATCGATGATGCCGACGTTACACAATTCGGATCGCATGATCGTCAACAAAGTCCCTTATTACTTTAACGAGCCGGAACGTGGAGATATCGTCGTGTTCCATGCGACGGAAACACGCGACTATATCAAACGTGTGATTGCGGTTCCTGGTGATACGATGTACTACAAAGATGACACATTATATGTCAATGATAAAAAAGTCGAGGAACCTTATCTCAATGAATTCAAGGCACAAATGAACGGGGTTCCGTTAACAGAAGACTTTACACTGGAAGAAAAAACGGCGCAGACGACTGTGCCAAAAGGGAAAGTGTTTGTAATGGGAGATAATCGTCAAAACTCGAAAGACAGCCGGGACATCGGTTTTGTGGATGAAGACCAAATCGTTGGCACAACGAACTTTGTCTTTTATCCGTTTAACGATGTGCGGTCAGTGGATTAAGATAATCATCCCGAAACAGAAAAACGAGGTTCACCCTCCGGTGGGCGTCGTTTTTTTGTTCGTTCTCAGACAGGGTTCTTTTCTTTCGAGAAGTTGCGTATACTAGAAAGTGGATCGTTTCTCTCGAACAGGGAGTGTATCGGTAATCATCGATACACGATAGATCAATCGTTCATTATTAGCAGTCCAGCAATATGAAAACTTGAGGTGGAAGATATGACAATACAATGGTTCCCGGGACACATGGCGAAAGCACGCCGTGAAGTCACGGAAAAATTAAAATTGATTGATGTCGTCATTGAGTTAGTGGATGCCCGCTTACCGATGTCGAGCCGCAATCCGATGGTCGAACAAATCACAGCCGGAAAACCCCGTTTGATCGTCTTGAATAAATCAGATATGGCCGATGGTCGTCTGACGGAACAATGGATGCAGGCACTGCGTAAAGACGGTGTGGACGTCATCGCGGTCGATGCGAAACACAATAAAGGACTCGGGCAGATCCATGAAGGTGCCTTGCGTCTGATGAAAGACAAACATGACCGGATGCGGGAAAAAGGTCGGAATCCAAGTGCGATTCGGGCCTTGATCATCGGAATTCCGAACGTCGGGAAATCGACGTTGATCAATCGTCTGGCCGGCCGAAACATCGCCATCACCGGAGACCGTCCGGGTGTGACAAAACGTCAACAGTGGATCAAGATGAAGACCGGTGAAATGGAATTGCTGGATACACCAGGGATTCTTTGGCCGAAATTCGACGATCAGCTTGTCGGCTATCGTCTTGCGGCAACAGGGGCGATCAAGGATGATATCTTGAATATCGACGACATTGCCTTATTTGCGATTCGGGAGCTGAAAACACGTTATCCGGAACAATTAAAAGCGCGTTACCGCTTGAATGAAGTTGCGGGTGAAGCCGTTGATGTACTGGAAGCGATCGGTAAAAACCGCGGATTCGTCACGAGTGGGTACGTCGACTTTGAACGGACAAGCGAAATGTTGCTCCATGAGCTGCGGACCGAGAAAATTGGACGAGTTACGCTTGAAACCGTCGAAGAGTGGGCCACTGTAACCGAATAAGACAGGCTTGGGTTTCTCTAAGGAGAATTCCAAGCTTTTTTCAAAAAGGAGACACGTCATGAACATCCAAGAATTAAAAATACACTTAGCAAACGTTTCCCGCAGTGAGCTGGAAGAATGGAAAGTGCGGCTCGGCGACGATTCACGAAAAGGAGTCATCACCGCCCTTAAACAAGCGGAACGACGATTGGAGCGTGAAGAACAGCAACGCTTCCACTTTCAAGAACGGTCGTCTTTTGAAGAGCAGTACCGCGAGCAAGGATACACGCGGATTGCCGGTGTCGATGAGGTCGGACGGGGACCGCTGGCAGGTCCAGTCGTGGCGGCAGCTGTCATTTTACCGGTTGATTTTTACCATCCGGGTCTGACCGACTCGAAACAAATGTCGAAAAAACAACGGCTCGCTGCCTATCAACACATTCAGGAAGTCGCAGAAGTCGCAATCGGCATCATCGAACCGGAAGAGATCGACCGGATCAATATCTATCAGGCATCGAAACAAGCGATGCAACAAGCCGTCTCGACGTTGCAGCCGGAAGCCTTGTTGGTGGATGCGATGGAACTGAACGTCGAGATTCCGCAGCTGTCCTTGATCAAAGGCGATGCCCGCAGTATCTCGATCGCAGCCGCGAGTGTCATTGCGAAAGAAACACGGGATACGATGATGGAGCAGTACGCCCGACTGTATCCGGAGTATGGTTTTGAACAACATGCGGGGTACGGAACAGCACAACATTTACGCGCACTTGACACTGTAGGCGTGACCCCGATTCATCGGAAAACATTTAAGCCGGTCCTGGACCGACTCTAGGAGGTGAGTGGTCGTGCAGATTGAACATCGTGCCTTACTGCCGTTCAAGATCATTGATGCGTCCAATCAACCGTTGCGTGAAGGGGCGAATGTCATCGGGAAAGTGTTGAAGTTATTACCCGACGGTTTGATGGAGCTGCAAGTCGGTCAACGCGTTTTGACAGCCGGAACGACAGCGGAGCTCAAGGAAGGAGCGACCTATCGGTTCACCGTCACCAGTGCCGAAGGACAACCGGTCCTGAAAATTGTGTCGCAGGAAATGGCGTCGCCGAAAACGGTCACGTTGCCCGTGTTTGACCGTCTCGGACAATTTTCGACAGAACCGGTTCCGCAAACGACACGGGATCTTTTGCAACAACTTGGTCAAAAGGTCATGGAAGGATCAGGACCTGCCTTTAAGCAAGCCATCATCGAACTGGTACAATTGGCGCGCAGTGCGGACGGGACGACGGAGGGACAACTCGACCGGAAAACGAGTGATCAGGTACTCGCGCAACAGGTCATGCAGGCGACAAATGAGACGGGGCGCGGTGTTTTTTTGTTTCACTTACCACAGTTCGGTCCGTTTGAAGAAGTGGATTTGACGATGGAGGCACCGTTTGACCAAAAAGAGTTTAACCCGGATCATGCACGCATTGCCTTTTACTTAAAACTGCCTCAGCTCGGAGAAATTGCCCTCGATCTGTTAATCACGGACCGGAAAATCGCGATTTCTGTTTTCCATCCAGACGAACGGGTTGCAACCTTCATGGCGCATTACCAACCCGCGATCGAACAACGTCTGCAGGAGCAAGGATATGAATTGATCCGCTTTGAACAAGTGGAAGCGGTGAAAGAACGGATTTCCTTTCAACCGACGAACCGTGACGGAAGGGTGGATTATCAGATATGAAAAAAGCCATCGCGTTATCCTACGAAGAACAGATGCAAGCGCCTAAAGTCGTTGCCAAAGGTTCGGAACGGGTTGCCGAACGGATTCTCGAGGAAGCGTTGCAACACGGGATTCCGATTCGCCAAGATGAGACGCTGATCACCTTACTCGATGCCGTCCAAGTATCGGAACAAATCCCCAACGAATTGTATGGGGTCATCGCCGAGTTGTTTGCCTTTTTATATCAGCTTGACCAAACCGGAATTTCGAAGAAATAAATGCTTTCGGTCGATAACGATAGACAGCGCTTCCAATTTTAACTACAATGAAAGAGCCGAAACTAAAGGGGTTAAGGGGGATTTTTTCATGAATGTACATGAATATCAGGCAAAAGAGTTACTTCGTTCATACGGTGTACCCGTTCCGAACGGAATTGCGGCATTTACAGTCGAAGAGGCAGTCGATGCAGCGGAACAATTGTCAGGTCCGATCAAAGTCGTAAAAGCACAGATTCACGCAGGGGGTCGCGGTAAAGCCGGTGGTGTTAAATTGGCGAAATCGCAAGAAGAAGTGAAGGAATATGCGACAGAGTTACTCGGCAAAACACTCGTCACGCATCAAACAGGTCCAGAAGGTAAAGTCATTCAACGTCTTCTTGTAGAAGAAGGATGCGCCATCGATAAAGAATACTATCTTGGGATTGTCCTTGACCGTGTAACAGGACGGGTCGTCATCATGGGTTCAAGTGAAGGCGGAATGGACATCGAAGAAGTGGCGGAAGCGACTCCGGAAAAAATCATCAAAGAAGTGGTGGATCCGGCAGTAGGTCTTCAAGCGTTCCAAGCCCGTAAACTCGCATTTGCGATGGGTGTTCCGGTTAAACTCGTCAACAAGTTCGTCGGCATGGTCACGAAGCTGTATACGTTCTTCGTCGACAAGGATTGTTCAATCGCTGAAATCAATCCGCTTGTCACAACAAAAGATGGGGATGTATTGGCTCTTGATGCCAAGCTCAACTTTGATTCAAATGCACTGTACCGTCATCCGGACGTCGTCGCACTGCGTGACGAAACGGAAGAAGACCCGCGTGAAGTCGAAGCTTCTAAAAATGACTTAAACTACATTGCGCTCGACGGCAATATCGGATGTCTTGTCAACGGTGCGGGACTCGCAATGGCAACGATGGATATCATCAAACACTTCAGCGGGGACCCGGCAAACTTCCTCGATGTCGGCGGTGGCGCGACAAAAGAGAAAGTAACGGAAGCCTTCAAACTGATTTTGTCAGATGAAAACGTCAAAGGAATTTTTGTTAACATCTTTGGTGGAATCATGAAGTGTGACGTCATTGCAGAGGGTATCGTGGCCGCGACAAAAGAAGTCGGCTTAGAATTGCCGCTTGTCGTCCGTCTTGAAGGAACAAACGTCGATGCCGGAAAACAAATTCTCAAAGATTCAGGTCTAGCGATTACAGCAGCTACATCAATGGCAGACGGCGCAGAAAAAATTGCTGCGCTCGTGAAGTAAGGGGGAGCTAAGGATGAGTATTTGGGTAAATGAATCAACAAAAGTCATCATTCAAGGAATTACAGGGAATCAAGGGATGTTCCACGGGGAACAGATGATTGATTATGGAACAAACCTCGTCGGTGGTGTCACACCAGGTAAGGGTGGAACGGAAGTATTGGGTGTACCCGTGTTCGATACAGTCGCTCAAGCGGTTGAAAAAACAGGTGCCAATGCTTCCATCATCTACGTACCGCCTGCATTCGCAGCGGATGCAATCATGGAGGCAGCAGATGCCAATATCGCATTGATCATCTGTATCACAGAAGGTATTCCGGTACTTGACATGGTTAAAGTGAAACGTTACTTGGGCGGGAAACCGGTCCGGTTGATCGGACCAAACTGTCCGGGTGTCATCACGCCGGGCGTGGCGAAACTCGGAATCATGCCGGGATATATCCACACACCGGGTCATGTCGGAATCGTGTCGCGTTCTGGAACGTTGACATACGAAGCGGTGCATCAATTAACGACAGCAGGAATTGGTCAATCAACAGCTGTCGGTATTGGTGGCGATCCCGTCAACGGAACGGACTTCATCGATACGCTTCAAGCGTTTAATGAAGATCCGGAAACAAAAGCCGTCATCATGCTTGGTGAAATCGGTGGAACGGCGGAAGAAGAAGCGGCGGAGTGGGTCAAAGCCAATATGACGAAGCCGGTAATCGGATTCATCGGCGGACAGACAGCACCTGAAGGCAAACGGATGGGTCATGCCGGTGCTATCATTTCAGGTGGTAAAGGAACAGCTGCTGAAAAAATCAAAACCCTTCGTGCGAATGGCATCGAAGTGGCAGAAACACCAGCGATCATTGGTGAGACATTGATTCGTGTCATCAAAGAAGCCGGAATTTATGATGAATGTGTCACAGGTTCAACAGTAAAATAAAAAAGATGATGGCTGTCCTGATGAAATCAGGACGGCTTTCTTCTATATAAAAGGAGCCTCTTGGATGAACAGAGAACTGTATGCACGTTTTGCGACTTGCCGCGTTCCGTATTCACTCGTTGTCTTGATCGAGCAGTATGGTCTTTTGCCGGCAGAAGACTTACCGGTCACGAAAGCCGTTAAACATCGCTACCAACAAGCCTTACGATTGGATCAGGTCCCAACGAACCTCCTTGTTCCGGGTGATCCTCATTTTCCGCTTCAGTTGCTCCAGATTCCCCATCCCGTTTATAGCTTGTTTTATCAAGGGGATCCGTCCCTTCTGCAGCAACCGATGATCGGTATCATCGGAAGCCGAGATCCGTCCACCACTCATGAAAAACGTCTCTCTTTCCTTCAACCCTTTTTTAAACCGCCATTCGTTACCGTCTCCGGTGGAGCTCTCGGCATCGATTCGCTTGTCCATCGCCTTTCCCTGAAACATCACCAAGCAACAATTGCTGTCATGGCAAGCGGCTTCGAGACCCTTTATCCGGCACAACACCTTCCTTTATTTCAACGCATCCAACAATCCGGACTACTCCTGTCCGAATATCCACCTTCCACACCCATTCGAAAATATCACTTCTTAGAACGGAACCGTATCATTTCCGGTTTGTCTTCCGGCTTGATCATCGTCGAAGCAGCACAGAAAAGCGGTACGATGAATACAGCCGGTCATGCACTCGAACAGGGCAAAGACGTGTATTGCCTGCCGGGATGTCCAACAGAAAAAAACTTTCAAGGAACAAATCAATTGATTGCTGAAGGCGCCATTCCACTGTTAAATCCTGAAGAAGTTTCAAAAAGTATCTTGATGAACGTTGACAAATGGGAATCGAGACTACTATGATAAGTGAGATTAAAATACGAGTACGCCTCTAATAGGGAGCGATTGCAATGGCAAAATATCTAGTAATCGTCGAATCACCTGCAAAGGCAAAAACCATCAAACGTTATCTCGGTTCGAACTATACCGTGAAAGCTTCGATGGGGCATGTTATCGATTTGCCAAAGAGCCAAATGGGTGTTGACGTTGAACATGACTATGAACCGAAGTATATTACGATTCGTGGTAAAGGTCCGGTATTAAAAGAATTAAAAACTGCGGCTAAAAAAGCACAAAAAATTTATCTCGCGGCCGACCCCGACCGTGAAGGGGAAGCGATTGCCTGGCACTTGGCGAAAGCCCTCGGCGTCGATGAATCGACGGAATGTCGGGTCGTCTTTAATGAGATCACAAAAGATGCCATCAAAGATTCGTTCAAGAGACCCCGCAAGATCAACTATGATCTTGTCGATGCACAACAGGCACGGCGTATCTTGGACCGTCTTGTGGGATACAGCATGAGTCCATTACTTTGGAAAAAAATCAAAAAAGGATTATCGGCAGGACGTGTTCAATCCGTTGCGGTGAAGATGATCATTGACCGGGAACAGGAAATCAATGCCTTTTTACCAGAAGAGTACTGGACGATCAAACTCGAGTTGGATGCCAACGGTGAAAAACTAGAAGCAAACTTTTATGGAATAGATGGCAAAAAACGTGAGTTGCACTCGGAAGAAGAGGTCAACGAAGTGTTGGCGCAACTTTCCCAGTCGTTTACCGTTGATTCTGTGACGAAAAAAGAGCGGCGGCGTAATCCGGCACTTCCGTTTACGACCAGTTCGCTTCAACAAGAAGCAGCGCGTAAGCTGAATTTCCGAGCGAAGAAGACGATGATGATTGCCCAGCAATTGTATGAAGGAATCGAGCTCGGAAAAGAAGGGACCGTCGGTTTGATCACCTACATGCGAACAGACTCGACACGAACTTCTGAAACGGCGAATCTCGAAGCGCACGGCTTCATTGAAAATGCGTACGGAAAAGAATACATTGCCGTTGAGAAACGGAAAGAGAAAAAAGCGGCAAATTCGCAAGATGCCCACGAAGCCGTTCGTCCGACATCCACGATGCGGGATCCGCAACTGGTCAAATCATATTTGTCACGCGATCAGTTCCGTTTATACAAACTGATTTGGGAACGGTTTGTCGCCAGCCAGATGGCACCTGCCGTCCTGGATACCGTAAAAGTGGACCTTGTCTCAAACGGAGTGACGTTCCGCGCAAACGGTTCAACGGTCAAGTTCGCAGGATTCATGAAAGTCTATATCGAGGATACAGACGATGAAGCCGTGACTGACGTTAAGGAAGGGTTATTGCCTCCACTTGACGATGGAGAAGTGTTGCAACAAGAAATGATTGAACCGAAACAACATTTCACGCAACCACCGCCACGTTATACAGAGGCACGGCTTGTCCGGGCGATGGAAGAACTCGGAATTGGTCGTCCGTCGACGTATGCTCCGACACTGGATACGATTCAAAAACGTGGGTATGTGACGCTGGAAGAGAAAAAATTCTTGCCGACGGAACTCGGTGAACTCGTCATCGATATGATCAGCGACTACTTCCAAGAATTCATCACCGTCCAGTTTACGGCCGATATGGAAGCCTTGCTTGATGCGATCGAAAAGGGTGATATGCAGTGGACAGAAGTCGTCGATCCGATTTATAAATCGTTCGCGAAACGTTTGACACGGGCAGAAGCCGAGATTGAAAAAATCGAAATCAAGGATGAACCAGCCGGAGAAGACTGTGAAGTCTGTGGGCACGCAATGGTCATCAAGATGGGCCGTTATGGTAAATTCATGGCGTGCTCGAATTTCCCAGAATGCCGGAACACCAAACCGATTCAAGTCGAAATCGGTGTCAAATGTCCGACATGCGGAACGGGTGAGATTGTGGAACGCCGGAGTAAAAAAGGCCGCCTGTTCTACGGCTGTTCCAATTATCCGGAATGTGAATTCGTTTCATGGGATAAACCGGTCGAAGAACCATGTCCGGTTTGTAGCAGTATGATGGTACAAAAGAAAATCAAGAACGGTGTGAAAGTAGAATGTACGTCTTGCGGACATCATGAAACACGCATCGATCAGGAGCAAGAGGAGGAATGACCGGTGAAACGAGTAACCGTGATCGGCGCCGGACTCGCAGGTTCTGAAGCAGCATGGCAACTTGCGAAACGTGGCGTTCAAGTAGATTTATATGAAATGCGACCAGTGAAGCAGACCCCTGCTCACCATACGGATCAATTTGCAGAGCTCGTTTGTTCAAATTCACTACGGGCGAATCAATTGACGAATGCAGTCGGTGTATTAAAAGAAGAAATGCGTCAACTGGATTCCTTGATCATGAAGGCAGCTGACTTGGCGAGTGTTCCGGCAGGTGGAGCACTTGCCGTCGACCGCCATGACTTTGCAGGATACGTGACAGAGACATTAAAGAATCACCCGAACGTTACCGTTCATCATGAAGAGATTGAAGCGATTCCGGACGGTCCAACCATCGTTGCGACGGGTCCGTTGACGAGTGCTGCTTTATCGGAGTCATTAAAACAGTTCACAGGAGAAGATTACCTGTACTTCTTTGATGCCGCAGCACCGATTCTTGACGGTGATACGATCGACCGGGAGAAGGTCTACCTCAAGTCACGTTATGACAAGGGCGAAGCCGCTTACTTGAACTGTCCGATGACAGAAGAAGAGTTTACGCATTTCCATAACGAATTGATTCAAGCGGAAGTCGTTCCGCTAAAAGAATTCGAAAAAGAAATTTATTTTGAAGGCTGCATGCCGTTTGAAGTACTTGCATCGCGTGGACCAAAGACGTTATTATTCGGACCGATGAAACCGGTGGGTCTCGAAGATCCGAAAACCGGAAAACGTCCGTATGCCGTCGTTCAACTTCGTCAAGATAATTCAGCCGGTACGCTGTTCAATCTGGTCGGTTTCCAAACGCATCTGAAGTGGGGCGAACAAAAACGGATCATCCGCCTGATTCCAGGTCTTGAGAATGCAGAGATCGTCCGCTATGGCGTCATGCACCGAAATACGTTTGTGAACTCGCCGAACCTGCTCCAACCGACTTATCAAACGCGGACACGTCATGATTTGTTCTTTGCCGGACAAATGACGGGTGTGGAAGGGTATGTCGAATCGGCCGCTTCTGGTTTGATGGCAGGAATCAATGCAGCGCGTCTGATCAATGAAGCAGAACCGGTGGCTTTCCCGAAAGAGACGATGATGGGGGCAATGGCTCACTACATCACGACGACGGAAGGAAAGAACTTCCAACCGATGAATGCAAACTTCGGACTTGTTCCGGCGCTGGTCGGACAGACCGGACGCATGAAGAAACCAGAGAAGTATGCGCTCTTTGCCGAACGGGCACTCGAAGCAATCAAAGACTTTACAGATATGTAAGAAAAGATGGGGGAAAAGGCGCATTTCAGCGTTCTTTTCGCCCATTTCTTAATTTGTCATAAAAGCGTGATAATTTTGTCATCTTTCTGGTTTTTGGTCTATTGTCAGACTACTTCCGGTATGCTATGCTAAGGTCGATTCGAGTATGAAATGGTTAGAAGGAGGCTCACTAATGGGAGTAGACTCAGAGTTTGACCTACTGCGGAAATCTTTTTTGCGGTATGTACACATCGAACGTCAATTATCTCCAAATACGGGCCGCTCTTATGATCAAACACTTCGACAATACGCCGCTTTTTGCCTCGATCATCAGCTGAGATCGATTGAATTGGCAACTGCACGGCGTTATTTGTTTGCCCTTTACGATCAAAACGCATCCAGATCGACCATTGCTCAAAAAGTCTCTTGCTTAAAACAGTTCGGACGGTTTATTACACGGGATACGGACAACGTGAATCCATTCGACGGACTGAAGGCACCAAAACGTGTTCAGACGTTACCAACGTTTTTAGTACCGTCCGAATACGAACGTTTTCTGGAGGCTTTCCGGACGTCAGATGCGTTTGGTGTCCGAAACGTGGCATTGATCGAATTGCTGTATGCAACTGGCATGCGTGTCAGTGAACTAGCCGGATTGAACCTCAAGGATTTGGATCAGGATTTAGAATATGTTCATGTGTATGGAAAAGGAAGAAAGGAACGCATTACACCCATTGGATCGTTTGCGAGAAAAGCGCTGGCCGCTTACTTAGTTGAGCGGACACCAATGGAGGGTGATGAACAGGCCTTGTTTCTTTCCCGGTCAGGTCGGCGTTTGACGACCGACGGGATTCGAAAGATTCTCAAAAAAGGGGATCCCCTGCTTTCGAAACACGTCACACCACATGCCTTACGACATAGCTTTGCAACAGATCTTCTGGAACGTGGAGCCGATTTACGAGCTGTACAGGAATTGCTTGGTCATGCTTCATTATCGACAACGGGACAGTACACACACGTCACGACGGAACGCCTTCGTCATGTTTACCAGCAAGCGCATCCGCGTGCCTAAGGGAGGAAACAAAATGTTTCATGCAACGACGATTTTTGCCATTCAACATAACGGTCAATCCGCGATGAGCGGGGATGGACAAGTGACCTTCGGAAACCAAGTCATCATGAAGAAAAGTGCGAAAAAAGTACGACGTCTCTATGGCGGCAAAGTGATTGCCGGTTTTGCTGGAAGTGTTGCCGATGCGTTCACACTATTTGAAAAGTTTGAAGCGAAACTCGAGATGTACAACGGGAATCTGCAACGAGCTGCCGTCGAATTAGCAAAAGAATGGCGTGGCGATAAGATGTTACGGCAACTCGAAGCGTTATTGCTCGTCATGGACGGCAGTCATTTGTTGCTTGTATCCGGAAACGGGGAAGTGATTGAGCCGGATGATGGGATCCTAGCAATCGGTTCAGGCGGTAACTATGCCCTGGCAGCAGGACGGGCGTTAGTACGCCATGCAGCACATCTGACGGCTGAAGAGATTGCACGGGCGGCTCTTGAAACAGCTGGAGAGCTATGTGTGTTTACGAATGATCAAATCATTTTAGAAACGATTGGGGGAAGTGCAGATGCATGAATTTACACCGAGACAAATCGTGGAAAAACTAAATGAACATGTCATTGGTCAAGCCGATGCCAAACGGGCTGTCGCGATTGCGCTTCGTAATCGTTACCGTCGTCAATTACTCGATCCAAGTTTGCGTGATGAAGTGACACCTAAAAATATTTTGATGATCGGACCGACTGGCGTCGGTAAAACGGAGATTGCGCGCCGACTGGCGAAATTAGTCCGGGCACCGTTCGTCAAAATTGAAGCGACAAAGTTTACGGAAGTCGGCTATGTCGGACGAGACGTCGAATCGATGGTCCGTGATTTAGTGGAGGCATCACTTCGCCTCGTAAAGGATGAGAAGAAAGAAGCCCTGAAAGAACGTGCCGAGGCAGTCGCAAACGAACGAATCGTCGATGCTCTGGTTGGGAAAAAATCTTCCGCCGGTCTTGGGGGCGGCAATCCGTTTGAGATGTTATTTGGAGGCAACCAAAAACCACCTGAACAAGAAACTGCGAACGATACAGCAGACCGCTCGGTGATTCGTCAACAACTTTTCCAAGGTCAACTAGAAGACCGCATGATTGATGTTGACATCGAAGAGCGGCAAATGGATCTGTTCTCCGGCCAACAGGGGATGGAAGGTCTAGCAAACTTGCAAGACATGCTCGGACAAGTGATGCCGAAGAAAACGAAAAAGCGTCAATTGAGCGTCAAAGAGGCACGTCCGATTTTGACGGCGGAAGAAGCGGAACGGTTACTCGATTTAAATGAAGTGCATGATGAAGCGGTCCGTCGCGCGGAACAGATGGGCATCATCTTCGTCGATGAAATCGATAAGATTGCGACAAAAGGTCACGACAGTGCCGGTGTGTCGCGTGAAGGCGTCCAGCGGGACATCTTACCGATTGTCGAAGGGTCAACGGTCGTCACAAAATATGGACCGGTCAAGACTGATCACATGTTATTTATTGCAGCCGGTGCCTTTCATATGGCAAAACCGTCCGATTTGATTCCCGAATTGCAGGGACGTTTTCCAATCCGGGTGGAACTCGACAGTCTGACGGAAGACGATTTCGTTAAAATCCTGACGGAACCAAACCAAGCTTTACTCAAACAATACAAAGCCTTACTTGGGGCGGAACAGGTACATGTGACCTTTACCGAAGAAGCCATCCGTCAAATTGCACGGATAGCGGCACAAGTGAATGATGAAACAGATAATATCGGTGCTCGCCGTTTATATACCATCATGGAGCGTGTGCTGGAAGAACTATCATTTGAAGCGGCAGATATGCCGGAAACAGATGTGACCATTACACCGCAATATGTCATGGATCGAGTCGGAAAAGTAGCAGATGATCGTGACCTAAGTCAGTTCATCTTATAAGTGGAGGAAGAAAATCATGAATTTACTGGCAAAAACACGAAAGCTCAACACGATGTTACAACAAGAAGCAAGCACACACGTAGACTTTAAGGTCATGGCAGACCGCCTAAGCGAAGTCATGGAGTCGAATACATTCATTGTCAGCCGTCGTGGAAAGTTGCTTGGCATTGCGATCAAGCAACAGATTGAAAACGCACGGATTCGTGGTTTCCTCGAAGAACGCCAGTTCCCGGAAGATTACACGAAAAAATTATTTAACGTAACAGAAACGACGGCAAACATTGCCATCGACAGCGAGCACACGGCTTTTCCGATTGATAACCGGGAGATGTTTGAGACATCAAAAACAACGATCGTTCCAATCATCGGCGGTGGAGAACGCCTTGGAACACTTGTTCTTGGTCGAATGATCGAAGATTTCAACGAAGAGGATCTTGTTTTGGCAGAGTACGGAGCAACCGTCGTTGGAATGGAGATCTTGCGTGAAAAGGCACATGAAGCAGAAGACAAGGCACGAAAGAAAGCAGTCGTCCAAATGGCAATCAATTCACTCTCCTATTCGGAGCTTGAAGCCATCGAACACATCTTTGAAGAATTAGATGGAAACGAAGGATTACTCGTTGCTTCAAAAATTGCGGATCGTGTCGGCATTACACGTTCAGTCATCGTCAATGCACTTCGTAAACTCGAGAGTGCCGGTGTCATTGAATCCCGTTCGCTTGGGATGAAGGGCACATACATCAAAATCTTGAACGATAATTTCCTCTATGAATTAGAACGTATTAAATCGAACTAAAAAGGAAATGTAAGAATTATGAAGAAGACCTAGTGATTCACTAGGTCTTCTTTTTTTTATAGGTATTATTTATCATTTTTATAAGAAAAGGGTTTAAAAAGTGTAAATTTAACATCTCATTCCCCTTTTGTTCAAAAAACTTCTTTTCAAACATTGACCTATTTGTTTCAATTATTTCAGATATGTTACTAACCGCTTACGTTATAATACTGAGATTTTTAAAAATAGATATGAGTGGAGGTTGAATGATGAACTGGCTTGGTTCAGATTATGCAACGATGACACAGGCCGTCAATCGGACGGTGTCAGCGCAAAAAGTAATTTCAACAAATATTGCGAATGTCGACACCCCGGGTTACAAAGCAAAACGTCTTGTGTTTGGGGATGTCTTGAATTCGGAAATGAAAATGAGTTTGAAACGCCATGCCACGATCGGTTCTTCCGGGAGTATCGTTGAACAATCGTCTGCGATGCGTAACGACGGTAACGGTGTCGATATTGATCTCGAAATGTCTGAATTATCACGCAACCAGATTGAGTATGAAGCACTGGTCGAACAGTTGAACCGGAAATTCTCTGGCATTCAATCTGTCATTCGGGGAGGACGTTAAACAATGAGTATGTTCTCAGGATTTCATACATCTGCGACGGGGCTGACAGCACAACGGCTGCGACTGGATACCGTTTCGGCGAATATCGCCAATGCTCAGACGACACGTGGGGAATTGGTCAACGGCGAATGGCAGCCTTACGCCCGAAAATTAGCGGTCTTAAAAGAAACCGGCAACGGTGTGACCGTGAGTGAGATTCGAAAGGATCAAGAGCCGTTTAAATTAGAATACAATCCGAACCATCCAGATGCGGATGATTTAGGGTACGTCAAAATGCCGAATGTTGATTTATTAAAGGAAATGGTCGATATGATGGGGGCGACACGCTCATATGAAGCGAACGTCACCGCATTGAATGCAACAAAAGCAATGTTAGTCAAAGCAATGGAAATCGGTAAGTAATAAGGAGATGACAAGATGGCGATTCAACCGATTCAAAATATGCAGATGGTCCTACCGTCTCAGTCTGTAGCAAAAACGACACCAAGTGATTTCAGTGAAGTATTGAGTCAAGCCATGAATGGCTTAAATGAAGCCCAACAAGCTTCATCCCAGGCACGGGTCGATCTTGCGACCGGAAAGACAACCGACTTACATAACATCATGATCAAAACAGAAGAAGCATCGCTTTCTATGCAGCTCGCTATCGAAGTCCGTAATAAAGGCATCGAAGCATACCAAGAAATGATGCGTATGCAACTGTGATTGTTGAGGAAAGCGTGGGAGATGTTTGATGAATGAAGGATTAAAAACGCGCTTTGGCGCATTAAAAACGACGTGGCAAGAATGGTCACTAGCGAAAAAAGCAACAATCATCGGATTGGTTCTAGTTGTAATAGCAGCCATCATCGTCGCATCGATCTGGTTGACGAAACCAACAATGACGCCATTATATTCGAAACTTTCTCCAGAAGAAGCAGGTCAAGTGACGGAGAAACTAAATGAAGACGGCGTCAAATCAGAAGTTGTCAGCGGAACGGACGGTGTGACGATTCTTGTTCCGGAAGAAAGTGCTGAAAACCTAAAAGTTGAACTCGCAACAGCGGGTATTCCAAAGTCCGGTCAAATCGATTATTCCTTCTTTAGTGAAAACGCTGGTTTCGGAACGACGGACAAAGAAATGAATATTTTAGAGCGAGACACGATGCAGACCGAACTTGAAAACTTGATTACACAAGTGAACGGGATTGATGCAGCAAAAGTCATGATCACCTTACCTGAGAAAAGTGTCTTTTTATCCGATCAAGAAGAAACCTCAACGGTTTCGGTCGTGTTGACGTCTAGTGCCGGGAGTGACTTGAATCAACAGACCGTCCAAGGTCTATACCATTTGATCGCAAAAAGTATTCCAAACTTAAAAGAGGAAAACATTACGATCATGGATCAATACTTTACGTACTATGAACCTGGTAAAGGATCACAGACTGCTGGCGGTACAGATCCGATGCAATTAAAAAAGACGACGGAAAACGATTTACGAAAACAAATCCAACAGATGTTGTCGGTTGTCCTCGGACCACAAAAGGCATTGGTTTCCGTGACAGCGGATGTAGATGTCACCCAACGCCAAGAAGAACAAAAATTAGTCGAACCGGTTGATCCGGATAAAATCGAAGGAATCGTTACGTCTGCTGAAAAAGTAGCGGAAGCCTACACCGGAGCAGCCAACGAAGGAACAGCCGGAACCGGTGAGAACGAAACGATCAACTTCCCGGAAGGTACCGGCACGACAGGTGATACCAGTGAGAAAACACACGATATCATCAACTATGAAGTGAATCGGATTACGAAACAAATCACGGGTGCGCCTTATGAAATCCGCGATTTGGGGATTCAAGTCATCGTCGAGCCACCAAAAGGTCAAAATCAAATCGATCCACAACTGCAAACCGATCTTCAGACGATGATGTATTCCATCATTCGCACATCTTTAACAAAAGAAGATGCCAAAACGACGTTAACGGATGCAGAACTTGCAAATAAAGTCGTCGTCATGTCTCGTCCATTTGCTGAGACACCAAAAGAAACGGTGACGACGGAAACGACACCGATGTGGGTCTGGTTCGCATTAGGTGCTGCCGCATTGGTGGTAGTAGGTGCAATTTTCCTCTTGATGCGCAGAAAACGAACAGCTGAACTCGAAGAACTGGAAGAGTGGACGCCGATTGAAACGGATATTCCTGAGCTGTCAACGGAAGATACAAGTGACGGTGCAGTCAAACGGAAACAGCTTGAGAAACTTGCCTCATCTAATCCAGATGAATTTGCGAAGTTATTACGCACATGGTTAGCGGAGGATTGATGACATGAAAAAATTAGAGATGAATAGTCGCGAAAAAGCTGCGATTTTAATGATTTCGCTTGGACCGGAAGTGGCAGCAAGTGTCTACAAACATCTGTCGGAAGAAGAAATGGAATGGCTGACCTTACAAATTTCCAGTATGAAACGGATTGATCCGGAAGAAAAACTGGAAGTGCTGGAAGAATTTCATGATTTGGCAATGGCACAAAACTACATTACACAAGGTGGTATTGGATTTGCGAAATCGGTTCTTGAAAAAGCGCTCGGTGAAGAGAAAGCGATGGAGCTCATCTATCGCTTGACGTCGACTTTACAGGTCAGACCGTTTGAATTCGCAAGAAAGGCTGATCCAAAGCAATTACTGAATTTCATTCAAAATGAACATCCGCAAACAATTGCCTTGGTATTAGCGCATTTGGACCCGGCAAAATCGGGACAAATTCTATCCGAACTTCCGGCAGAAGCGCAATCGGATGTGGCACGACGGATTGCGACGATGGATCGGATGAATCCGGAAATCATCAGTGAGGTCGAACAAATTCTGGAGCGGAACCTGTCACAAGCCGGCATGCAAGATTATGCCCAGTCGGGTGGTATTGAAGCCGTTGTCCAAGTCTTGAACGGTGTCGACCGAACAACGGAACGGACTATTTTGGATACGCTTGAAATCCAAGATCCGGAATTAGCAGAAGAAATTAAAAAACGGATGTTTGTCTTTGAAGACATCGTCACACTTGATGCCCGTGCCATTCAACGCATCATCCGCGAAGTATCGAATGAAGACTTGTTGCTTTCGCTTAAAGTGTCTTCAGATGACGTTAAAGAAATGGTGTACCGAAACATGTCACAACGGATGGTCGAATCATTTAAAGAAGACATGGAATTCATGGGACCCGTTCGGTTGCGTGATGTTGAAGAAGCACAAAGTCGGATTGTCGGCATCATTCGTCGCTTAGAAGATATGGGTGAGATCGTGGTAGCACGTGGTGGAGGAGATGATATCGTTGTCTAACGTCATTAAACGGAAAATTGTTTTTGAACGGGATCAGAAAACGATTTTTCACCAGACAAGCTCACCGCAGGCAGTTGATCCGGAACCCATCGTTTCCTATGAAGAGATGATGAATGAAGGACAGGAACGACTGCAACAACAACAAGCGGTATTAGAACAACAAGAACAGGCGCAGCGGGCTGCACTGGAACAAGAACGAATCGCTGTGCTAGAAGAAGCACGACAACAAGGATATGCGGATGGTTTTGAATCCGGCCAACAAGCTGGACAAAATGTGTATCAACAACGGATTGAAGAGACGAATCAATTTACGCACCGCCTTGAACAAATGTTTGCTGACCGAATTGTCATGATGGAAGACGAACTCTGTGCGCTTTCGCTGCAACTGACACATCAGTTTTTGGAACGGCTACATGATACGGACGAAGAAGCACTCTATCAGACCATTCATAAGTTGATTCTGCAATTCCGCGATCGTGAAAAACTGATTGTCTACACATCCGCCGAAGATTTTGAACGGGTCGTCTTACTAGAGGAGCGACTGCATACGATTTTAGGCGGAACGGCGACCATCAGCCTGCGGATTGATCCGGAACTGGCAGCGCGGGACTTCCGGATTGACTCGGAGAACGGAGCGATTACAGGTGGATTGTCTACCGGTTATGATCTATTGCTAGCGCAGTTATCTGAGGTGTTGCAGGATGTATAAACTCAAACAATTACAAGCCGCGATTCGGGATGTCCGTCCGGAAGACTTGGTCCAACATTCGGGTAAAGTCGTGCAAGTCATCGGATTGATGATTGAATCGCGTGGACCAACAGCGGTCGCAATCGGAGAACGGTGTTTGATCCGGATTCATCGCGGAGAGGAAATCGAAGCGGAAGTGGTGGGATTCAGAGAAGGACATGTCTTGTTGATGCCGTACGGTGAGACGACAGCCATTGCCCCGGGTTCAATCGTTATTGCCACCGGGAAACCACTCCATGTTCCGGTCGGAGAAGAATTGATCGGCAAAGTCCTCGACGGATTAGGACGTTCCTTGGACGGAGAGTCACTGAAACATTTACGAACGACGTCAATCGTCCGTAAACCACCGAGTCCATTGGATCGTCCGCGAATCGATCAAGTGTTATCGACCGGAATTCGTGCCATTGATGGATTATTGACGGTCGGTCAGGGGCAACGGGTTGGACTGTTCGCCGGTTCCGGGGTCGGGAAATCGACCTTGCTTGGGATGATTGCCAAACGTTCGACAGCCGACATCAACGTCATTGCACTGATTGGTGAGCGGGGGCGAGAAGTGAAGGAATTCATCGAGGCGGAACTGGGTGAAGAAGGCATGAGTCGGTCGATCATCGTCGTAGCGACCAGTGATCAACCGCCACTCGTCCGACTGAAGGGCGCCTATACGGCAACGGCGATTGCGGAGTATTTCCGAGATCAAGGCAAAAATGTCGTGCTGATGATGGACTCCGTCACCCGGTTTGCCATGGCGCAACGGGAGATTGGTCTTGCAACGGGAGAACCACCGGCATCAAAAGGATATACGCCGAGTGTATTTGCCTTGTTGCCTCAATTGCTCGAACGCAGCGGGAAAACGACAGAAGGTTCGATTACCGCCTTTTACACGGTTTTAGTGGACGGGGATGACATGAATGAGCCGATTGCCGATGCAGTTCGCGGAATTCTCGACGGTCACTTCGTGTTGGATCGAAATTTGGCCAATAAAGGGCAGTATCCGGCGATTCATGTGTTGCGCTCGATCAGCCGGGTCATGAATCAAATTACATCCGCTGAACATAAGGACAGTGCCATTACATTTCGTCAATTGCTTTCCACCTATCTCGATGCAGAAGATTTAATCAATATCGGTGCCTACAAAAGCGGTACGAACAAGGAGATTGACCGTGCGGTCGAAAAGTATCCCGAGTTGATAGGGTTTTTAAAACAACGTGTGGAAGAAAAATCTCATTTTGAAGAAGGAATGAATCGTTTGATCACGACAATCCGTTAAAGGAGGTGCAAGTATGAAGACGATATATGAACGCATCATCCCTTTAGCGGAAGCGGAAAAGGATCGTGTTTCAAAACATACTGCTGAAAAAAAGAAACAATATGAAGTGGAAGTTGAAAAATTGTATCACCTTCTGGTTCGTTATGAAGCGTTTTTAAAAGCTCAAAACGAGACGGGTGCCGTTGAATTGTTAGCCTCCCAGTACCGGGAGCGTGCACGCGATGTCGTTAAACAACAAATTGAGCGGCAACAATTGTACGTGACACAAGCTAAAAACCAATATGAGCGGGCTCAAATCGATTTAAAAGAAGCATTAATCGAAGAAAAGAAGTTTACCCGACTGCAATCCAATCAATTAGAAGAAAATCGGCGGTCACTTGCACTGGTCGAGCAAAATCAGATGGATGAATTGGCCTTATTACAGTTTGGAAGAAGGCGAACGACATGAGTGATCAAAAATCATCAAAACAATGGATTCTGCCGTTATTGATCATTCCGTTATTATTGCTCTTATTTACAGCTTATCTGGTCTTAAATTATGCAAACGGTCGTCCGATTTTTTCAATGCCTTTTTCTTCTGAGGAAACGACCACACAATCGTCAACGTCCAGTCAACAAGCCGATCTTGAAAAACGTTTGAAGTTGGCGAACGCAGAAATTAAGAAATTACGTGTTCAAGCTACAGAACAAGCGGACGTCCTTCAAGCCAAAGAACAGGAAGTCGTCCGGTTAATTGCCGAGCGGGATCGGTTGAAAAAAACACCTGTTACACCCGCTGCAACAAGCGAAGACACGGACAAGAAAAAAAAGACGGCAAATGTGACGGATGTTTACGCAGAAATGCCTCCAAAAGAAGCAGCTAACATTTTAAATGAATTGAGCCCAACAGAAGTTGTGCCAATCATCCAAGACATTGACGCTGAACAACAAGCCGCGATCATGGCAAAGATGGACCCTAAAAAAGCAGCCGCGTTGACGCAATTGTTGGCAGTCGAATGAGAGGTGAATCGAAACGATGAATTTGATGGATCTGCAACAGGTACAGACAGCGAAACCGATTACGAAGCTGAACGGAAAGGATATTCCGGCGACGGGCGTCGGAAACTTTGCATCGTTACTGCAGTATTTTGCGCAGACGGCGACAGCGGGATCAGAAAACGTGTCACAGGAACAAAACACAACACCAGTGGAATCCATGAACGAAGCAGAGGTGGAACAGTTTGTGCTCCAGTTGGCGAAGCAGCCCGAACAGGTCTTGCAATTACTGGACCAACCTGCCCTTGAAGAATTGAAACAAGATCCGAAAAAGGCGATGGAATTGATTCAGTTTATTAAAACGATGCAAGAGGGGCAAGGCGAGCAAGCACTGGATCTGTTGCAACAGGTATCACCTCCGGTCCAACAAGCGATTGTAGTAGCCGTGTCGTCGATTGTCAGCGGAATAAAAGAGAACGCCTCACCTAAAGAGGCGATCGGAAATCCGGTAATCCGAGCGAATGTGGATCCAAAAGCAGTACTTCTTTTCAACACACTCCCGGCGGTGAATCCGGCAGTAATCGCTAAAACCGGAGAAAAGTCAGCCGATTCACCGATTCTGAATCGTCCCGTTTCGGCGGAGTTGATGGGCAATACAGTCAAGACTTGGATTGAGGGGAAAAAAGGACTTGAACCAATGAAAGTAGTGGCTGATCCGGAAGGGAAAGAACAACCCGTCGCGTTAACCGGATTAAAAATCGACCGGATGACGTTAGCGACATCGACACTCACACGTAATCTGGTTCCGAACTCGAGTGTCGATGAACAATTGGCCAACCGAATCGAAGCCGCCTTAAAGCAAGCCCCTTTCTTAAAAGGCGCTGATGGCTCGACCCGGATGTCGATTCGTTTGTATCCCGAACAGTTGGGTGAAGTCGTCGTCCAGCTGGATCGTAAAGAAGGGATGTTGACGGTCAAGCTATTTGCAGCAACGGAACAGGCCAAGCAACTGATGGATCAACAGCTTGGAAAACTGCATACTTCTTTGCAAGCACAAGCGCCACTCGTCAAAGTGGAAACGGGACTGCTTGCTTCGACCGTAAAGGAATTTGAACAAGGATTACCGCAGGAACGCCGAGAACGGCAACAAGAAGAGTCTGTGCCTTACGAGGAAGAACCAGAGGAGGATGAAGATGACTGATTTAATCAAAAATGAGGCATCGTCTTACCAGTTACCGGAGAAAACAAAAGTACCATCCAGTAATTCGATGGACAAAGACATGTTCATGAAAATCCTGATTGCCCAGTTATCGAATCAGGATCCGACCGCTCCGATGGAAGATAAAGAGTTCATCTCCCAAATGGCGCAATTTTCTTCACTCGAACAGATGCAATCGATTGGCAAAGGGATTGAAACGATGATGCTGAATCAACATGCGGGTGCCTTGATGACGTACAGTAACCTGATCGGGAAATCCGTCAGTTATGAAAGTGAGACCGTCATAAAAGATGCTTCTGGAGTGGACACGAAGTCGACCGTTAAAGAAACAGCTAGCGTTTTGAGTGTCAAACGCGACGGAGTAGACATCATCGCCGAGTTATCGAATGGAAAAAGCGTCAGTGTCTACGACCTGACTGAGATTAAAACAAAGGAGGAAAAATAATGTTACGTTCAATGTATTCAGGAATCAGTGGGTTAAAGAACTTCCAAACGAAGTTAGACGTCGTCGGGAATAACATCGCCAACGTCAACACGTTTGGATATAAAAAAGGCCGTGTCACGTTTAAAGATCTTGTCAACCAATCTGTCGGTTCTGCATCAGGTAACGGTGGCGGTGTCGGTGGTACGAACCCGAAACAGGTCGGACTCGGGGCATCGATGTCAACAGTCGACAATGTTTATAATCAAGGGGCGCTACAAAACACAGGGCGGACGCTTGATGTCGGGATTTCGGGAGAAGGATTCTATCAAGTCTTGACGGCAGATGGTGTTCGTTATTCGCGCTCAGGTAACTTCTATACAGATCTTCAAGGGAATATCGTAACAGGAGACGGGAATTACCTCGTGGGGCTCTCGGATCCACCACCGGCTAATCCAGGGCAACCACCTGCCGACCAAGCGAATTTACCTGCAAACCAATACAATGCACAAGGTCAAATTACAACAAAAGTAAACAATGGTTATATGAAATTACAAATTCCGACGGGCGCACAGAATCTTGCAATCGGAAAGGATGGATTGGTCACATTTGTTGACGGGACAGGAAATCTACAGCGTGTCGGTTATGTATCGATGGCGAATTTTGCCAATCCAGGCGGACTTGAAAAATCAGGTGTAAACTTGTTTGCGGCTTCGCAAAACTCAGGTGTTGCAGCAACGGGGACACCAAGCACAAATGGTTTGGGACAATTGACATCCGGGACACTCGAAATGTCGAACGTCGACTTATCGGAAGAATTCACGGAAATGATCATTGCCCAACGTGGATTCCAGGCGAACACGCGAATCATCACGACGTCTGATCAAATTTTAGAAGAACTCGTCAATCTCAAACGATGATTACGCTGACGACATTACGTGAAGCACCGCTTGTCTTAAATGCAATCTTGATTGAAGCGGTCCGGTCAACACCCGATACAACGATTCAACTGGTCGGGGGACAGACTTATGTCGTAAAGGAATCGTTAGAAGAGGTAAAAGCAGCGACAATCGACTTTTACCGACAAGTCGGTTTAACGGGCTTGAACAGTGCTAGGAGGCTCGAAGATGGCAGAAGAAAAGAAGAAGAGTAAATTAAAATTACCACTCATCATGATCATCGTCGCAATCATGATGGTCGGTGCCGGGTATATGCTTTCGAAATATCTGTTAACGAGTGATCCGACGGAAGCGAAAGTAGAACAACCGACCGGTGCCGAACTTGAGGAACGAAGTTTTCAAACCGATGACTTGACGACGAATATCGCAGACGAGCGGTTTTTAAATGTTCAGTTCACGATTGTCACGGATGATGCGGCGACGCGGGAAGAGTTAGAGTTACGAAAATTCCAAATCAACAACATCATCTTAGGTGACTTGGCTTCGATGAAAAAGCAAGATTTGGATTCAAAACAAGACATGGCGAAGCTGGAAGAAAAATTACGGGGGCAATTTAAAAAGCTTCTGCAAGAAGGCGATGTTCAACGTGTCTACACGACGAAAAAAATCATCCAGTGAGGTGGGCGCATGAGCGAAGTATTATCACAACATGAAATTGACGCCCTGCTATCAGCCATTTCAAGCGGAGATATGGAAGTCGAGGAAATACGCAGTCAAGAAGAGGAACGACGGGTAAAAGTGTATGACTTTAAACGGGCGTTACGATTCTCAAAAGATCAAATGCGTAACCTGACACGAATCCACGAGCAATTCGCTCGGGTTCTGACGACACATTTCTCAGCACAACTTCGGACGTACGTCCAGTTTACAGTCAATACAGTGGAACAACTGCCGTATGACGAATTCATCCATTCGATTCCGAACATGACGTTGATCAATCTCGTCAACCTCCATCCACTGGATGGACGGGTCATCTTTGAAGTCAATCCGAACATCGCCTATGCGATGCTTGACCGTCTGCTTGGCGGTCCGGGTGAAGGGATGAACAAAATCGAGAATTTGACCGAAATCGAGACACGGATTTTAACACAACTGTTTAAGCGGGCCTTTGTCCAGTACGGTGCAGCATGGGAATCGATTGCGGAGATCGAAGCGGAATATGACGATTTAGAGATTAATCCGCAGTTTCTCCAACTCGTTTCGCCGAATGAGACGGTCATTCTTGTCTCGATTTATGTAACGGTCGGTGAGGTCAGCGGGACGCTGAACGTCTGTCTGCCGTTCGTGACACTCGAACCGATCATTCCAAAACTATCCAGCCACTTTTGGATGCAACAAGAAAAACGAAAGTCAGCCGATAATCAAGAGTCGGAACATATGCAAACACAGTTGATGGGATCAATCGTCGATTTGAAAGCAGTGCTCGGCCAGACGGAACTTTCGTTTGGAGAATTGTTACACCTCGAGGTAGGCGACTGCCTGTCCCTGCAGACACGTACATCCGATCCGGTTGAATTGTTCGTCGATGATCGGAAAATGTTCAAAGCGCGACCTGGTCTGAATGGGAAGCATCTCGCTTTACAAGTCTTACAACGAATTGAGGAGGAATAACATGAGCGATATGCTTTCGCAAGATGAAATCGATGCGTTATTACGCGGGACCCCATCAGCTGACGAACCAACTGACACAGGTTCGACAGATGAATTAAGTCAATTGGACGACATGGAAATTGATGCACTCGGCGAAGTCGGGAATATCTCGCTTGGTAATTCGGCGACCGCCTTATCCGCCTTATTGAATCAAAAAGTTGAAATCACAACACCGCACGTCCGAATGATTACGATGGAAGAGTTGCGGAGTCGGTATCCGATTCCACACGTCGCCCTTCGTGTCGGCTATACGGAAGGCTTTAAAGGCGAAAATGTCTTGATTTTAACGCAACGGGATGCTTCCGTCATTGCGAATTTGATGATGGGGGGAGACGGTGTCGTCGACGAAAGTTTGGAGATGGAGCCGATTGCGTTATCAGCGGTTCAGGAAGCGATGAACCAAATGATGGGTGCGGCAGCGACTTCGATGTCGACCGTCTTCTCGATGCGGATCGATATTTCACCACCTGCGGTTGAGATCTTTGACTTCTCGCAAGAAAAAAGTATCGTTGACAGCTTCTCGTTATGGGAGAGCATGGTCATCATTGAGTTTGATTTAAAAATCGGGACACTGATTGACTCCAAAATCGTACAGTTGGCACCTCTTGAATTTTCCAAACAATTGATTCAGAAATTATTCAGTGCCAGTACGACAACAACCGAGCCGGCTCCAGCGGCTCCAGTCAGTAGACCTGAGCCGGTCCAAGAACAGCCGGCAGCGTCTCAGGTGCAACCGGAACCACGGTATGAAGCGCCACCGGAACCGAAAAAAGAGCCAGTCGGTGTCAGTCCCGTTCAATTCGGTCAGTTTTCCGATGTGCAACAAGAAGGTCCACCGGGAAATATCGGGATGCTGTACGATGTCCCGTTGAATGTCACCGTTGAGCTTGGACGGACACGTCGCTCGGTCCGGGATATTTTGGAACTGACGCAGGGTTCAATCATTGAACTCGATAAATTAGCAGGTGAACCGGTCGACGTATTCGTAAACAATACATTGATTGCAACAGGTGAAGTCGTCGTCATCGAAGAAAACTTCGGTGTACGGATTACAGAGATCGTTAATACAAAAGAACGTCTGCGGATGTTCTAAGGAGGAAATAGGATGAGTGCAAAAGTTTTGATCGTAGATGACGCAGCTTTCATGCGAATGATGATTAAGGAAATTTTATCGAAAAATGGATACGACGTCGTTGGGGAAGCGGAAAACGGTCGTGAGGCTGTTTCGAAATACAAAGAGTTGTCTCCGGATCTCGTTACACTGGATATCACAATGCCTGAAATGGACGGGATTTCTGCCTTGAAAGAAATTAAAGCCTTTAACCCGGCTGCGAAAGTCATTATGTGTTCTGCGATGGGACAACAATCGATGGTAATTGACGCGATTCAAGCAGGGGCAAAAGATTTCATCGTCAAACCGTTCCAAGCGGATCGGGTACTCGAAGCTGTTTCGAAAACTGTTTCGTCATGAGAAGATTGGCCTGTTTGACCTGTCTTCTCCTGTTATTGCTGACTAACCATGCGGGTGCAGAAACAGTAGAAGAGAATTTGAATCCATCTAAGAATAATGAACCTACAACACAACAGGTCGACGGGTCATCGACGGTGGTCACGGTCGTAAAAGTCGTCGTGGCCCTCGTAGTCTTAATTGGCGGGTTTTTACTTGCCGTCCGTTTCATCAATGAACGGACAAAGGGAGTCCGTCATTCGAGCCGTCTTTCGCATCTCGGAGGTGTACCGCTCGGTAAAGATCGATCCGTTCAACTTGTAAAGGTTCACGGGAAGATCTATGTGGTCGGTGTCGGACAGAATGTGGAATTGCTCGATACGATTGAAGACGATGAGGAGTGGACATCGTCTGCAGATCTTCCGGATAGCCCACACCCGTCGTCTGCGTCTCCCTTTCTGGAATCGTTTAAGCAACAGCTGGAGCAGTTCCAGAAGAATCGAGGGCAGTCATGACGACGATTGAAAATCTGATTTCGCTTGATACACCGTCGGATACAGCGACGTCCATCAAACTGTTAGTCTTACTTACATTGTTATCGCTTGCTCCCTCTTTGTTGATTTTGATGACGTGTTTCACCCGTGTCATCGTTGTCTTGTCCTTTGTCCGTTCGGCACTCGGGACGCAACAGACACCTCCCAACCAACTGCTGGTTGGACTGGCCTTGTTCATCACGCTGTTCGTCATGGCACCCGTTTTGACGGAATTGAACACGACGGCACTACAACCGTATATGGATGACAAAATCAGTCAGGACGAAGCCTTTGAACAGGCCGGCGGGACAATGAAACGTTTTATGTCGCAATATACACGAACCAATGATTTGGAATTATTTTTGAAATACGGCAATTATGAGAAACCGGAAAAGGTCGAGGATATCCCGCTCGTCGCGTTGGTACCAGCCTATGCGATCAGTGAATTGAAGACGGCTTTCCAAATCGGCTTTATGATCTTCATTCCGTTTTTAGTCATCGACATGGTCGTTTCGAGCGTCTTGATGTCGATGGGGATGATGATGTTACCGCCTGTCATGATTGCTTTACCGTTTAAATTATTACTGTTCATTTTAGTAGATGGTTGGCATTTGATTGTCGAGTCTCTGCTGGTCAGCATGCGATAGGGGGGACGACATGACGCAGGAAATGATTATTCAGTTGGCAAGTTCAG
The DNA here is from genome assembly GCF_003598705.1 of Exiguobacterium sp. RIT452. NCBI lineage: Bacteria > Bacillati > Bacillota > Bacilli > Caryophanales > Exiguobacterium > Exiguobacterium sp. RIT452. Next base: position 183,035 of record NZ_QXJB01000002.1, on the reverse strand, counting down.
CGGTTTGGACGTTGCTTAAGGTGTCGGCACCGCTCTTGCTCGTCTCACTCGTCGTGGGTCTTCTCGTCAGTATTCTGCAAGCGACGACTCAAATTCAAGAACAGACGTTATCGTTTGTTCCAAAAATCGTTGCCGTCTTCTTAGCGCTTGTCTTTTTTGGACCGTGGATCATGGAAGAGTTAAAAACGTTTACGATTGAAATTTTCAAACAGATTGCCGAGGTTTCACGAAAATGACGTTATTGTCCTTTGTGAGTGTGTTTTTACTCGTTTTTGGTCGACTCGTCGGTTTTCTTGTCGCAGCCCCGTTGTTTTCATCCAAACAGTTACCGGCTCAGCATAAATTGGCGATTGCCGCCGGACTCGCTTATTTTGCGAGTTATGCGGTCAAGACGAATGTCCAAGTGGATGACATCGATTTCTTTTTCCGGATGGGCACAGAAGTCATCATCGGACTGGCGCTCGGTTTACTCGCCAGTTTCTTGCTCTATGCACCACAAATTGCCGGATCCATCATTGATTTACAGATGGGTCTTGCGATGGCCTCGGCGTATGATCCGATGTTTGGAGGACAATCACCGATTGTCGGTCGATTTTATTACATGATGACACTCCTCGTGCTGCTCGCGTCCGATATGCATTTGATTTTACTGGACGGTGTTTATACGAGCTTTCAAATTTTTCCGCCTGGCAGTGCGATCCAGGTTTCCGGCGAAGCGGGCATGAGTTTAGTCGTCCGCATCATCGGTCTTGCGATGTTGACGGCGTTACAAATGGCTATGCCGTTAGTCGTCTCCTTGTTTCTGGTCGATTTGGCACTTGGATTTTTAGCCAAAACAGCGCCCCAGTTCAACATCTTTGCGATTGGTTTCTCCGTTAAACTACTGATGGGTTACGCCATTTTGTTTTTACTGGCCGGCGCGATGATTACCGGGATTTCTCGATTCATCCCGCTGTTACAAGAATTATTGTCGGACGCGATTCAATTACTGGGAGGTTGAGATGAAGACGTATAAATTAACTCTCGACCTTCAGTATTTTGCAGGCGAAAAGACAGAAAAAGCTTCCCCGCGAAAACGGGATGACTCTCGTAAAAAAGGTCAGGTAGCAAAATCAGCCGATTTGACGAGCAGTCTGATGTTATTTGCAATGTTTTTAGTGCTGTTTTTCTTTGGTCCGTTTTTAGGGAAACGATTCGTCATGGTGCTGGAAGATGGATTAAGTGCCCAAACGGTATTGGTCGCAGTCGAAGAGGGTCGGATCCAGGAAATCATGATTGAGATGTTGGTTCAGATGGCGATTCTTGTCGCACCGTTCTTCTTGACCGCCGTCGTAATCGGAATTTTAGGAAATTTCGTGCAAATCGGTGCCCTGCTCAGTGCGGAATCAATTCAACCGAAACTGGATCGGATCAATCCGTTGCAAGGTGTAAAACGGATCGTCAGTATGAAAGCATTCATTGAATTTTTAAAATCAGTTTTTAAACTCCTTGTCATTGGTGTGACCAGCGGAACCGTCTTATGGAACAACAAGGTCGAAATTTCACGACTGACATCGGAACCGATTGGAGACGCCTTGGCAATTGTGGGTCACTTAACTTTTTTACTCGGTATATCGGTCAGTATTGCATTGATTGCGTTGGCGATTCTTGATTTTGCCTATCAAAAGTTCGATTTTGAAAAATCGATCCGGATGAGTAAACAAGATTTAAAAGACGAGCATAAAAATACAGAAGGTGATCCGCAGATTAAAGGAAAAATCAAACAGCAACAACGTGAAATGGCGATGCGGCGGATGATGCAAGAAATACCGAATGCCGATGTTGTCATTACGAATCCGACCCATTATGCGGTGGCGATTCAATATGATGACGGCAAACATGCAGCACCGATCGTCGTTGCCAAGGGAGTGGATGCTGTCGCATTCCGAATTCGGGAGAAGGCGACAGCCGCTGAGATTCCCATTATTGAAAACAGACCGCTCGCACGAGCATTATTCGCAAAATCAGAAATAGGAATGGCAGTGGATGAATCATTTTATCAGGCACTCGCTGAAACACTTGCCTTTGTCTATCAAATGAAACAAGCGAAATGAAAGGATGAAGCATCATGACCATTTCAACACGAGATTTAACCGTCCTGCTAGGCGTCATTATGATTGTCTTCATGCTCGTCATTCCACTGCCAGGATTTTTACTCGATTTCTTAATCATCATTAATATTTTAATCGCATTGATGGTCTTACTTGTCGCGATGAACGCCAAGGAAGCATTGGAGTTCTCGGTTTTCCCGACCTTGCTATTGATTGTGACCTTATTCCGGTTGGCGCTGAACGTGTCGACGACCCGTGCGATTCTCTCGAACGGGAACGGCGGGGAAGTCATTGAAGCGTTTGGTAGTTTCGTCGTCGGAGGAAACGCCCTTGTCGGATTCGTCGTCTTCTTGATTCTTGTCTTGATTCAGTTTCTGGTCATCACAAAGGGATCGGAGCGTGTATCGGAAGTTTCGGCACGTTTTACGTTAGATGCAATGCCAGGGAAACAGATGGCGATTGATGCTGATTTGAATTCCGGGATGATCGACGAGCTGCAAGCACGGACACGACGTCAAAAAATTCAATCGGAAGCTGATTTTTACGGAGCGATGGATGGAGCTTCGAAGTTCGTCAAAGGAGACGCAATCGCCGGAATCATCATCGTCATCATCAACTTGATTTTCGGAATGATCATCGGGGTAGTGCAACAAGGACTCCCGATGACGGAGTCAATCGAATTGTACACACTATTGACGGTCGGAGACGGACTTGTCAGTCAAATTCCGGCACTGTTGATTTCTGTCGCGACGGGTATCATCGTCACCCGTTCAACTTCTGACGGAAATTTAGGAGAAGACATCGTCGGACAGCTTTCGCGGACACCATTGCTTGTCATGATCGGTGCCGGCGCAATCTTCTTGTTAGGGTTATTCACAGCCATTCCGGATTACGTGACGATTCCCGTTGCAGCTGCAGCCGGTTTCTTCGCCTGGCAGTTGACCCGGACATCGAAAACGACGAAAGAAGAGGTCGCCGTCGAAGAAGCACCTGCAGAAAATCTGCGGTCAAGTGAATCAGTCATCTCCCTTTTGAATGTCGATACGATCGAATTCGAATTTGGATATGGGCTGATCCCGCTCGCGGATGAAGCACAGGGCGGTGACTTGTTGGACCGGGTCGTCATGATCCGACGGCAATTGGCGCTTGAACTTGGGTTTGTGTTGCCGACGGTTCGGATTCGTGATCATCTGCAACTGCCTCCAAATCATTACCGGATTAAGATTCGAGGTAGCGAGATGGCGACAGGTGAATTGTTGCTCGACCATTACTTAGCGATGAGCCCCGGTGTCGATGATCCGGAGATCCAAGGGATCGAAACGGTTGAACCGGCATTTGGCATGCCGGCTCTCTGGATTGATGAACGGACAAGAAGTCGGGCCGAGATGTCCGGTTATACGGTCGTTGATCCACCATCCGTCGTAGCGACACATTTAACGGAGTTGTTAAAGAAACATGCCGCTGATTTATTGGGACGAGAAGAGACGAAGCAGCTGGTTGATCATCTGAAAGAGTCTCATCCAATCTTAGTCGACGAAGTGACGCCACAGTTGTTATCGATTGGGGAGTTACAGAAAGTCTTCGTTCAGTTGTTAAAAGAAAAAATTTCGATCCGAAACCTGCCGTTGATTTTTGAAACGTTAGCCGACTATGCCACTGTGACAAAAGACAGTGACCTGCTAGCAGAATACGTCCGGCAAGCGTTGGCACGACAGATCACGGAACAAGTGTTGCAAGGTGAGATTCTTCATGTCGTTACCGTATCAAGTGAGATGGAACTGGACATTCAATCGGCGATTCAAAAAACCGAGTTTGGCAATTATTTAGCACTTGATCCGGATCGAGCGACCCGCTTCATCGAATCGCTTAACGAACTGACGACGGAATTTGAGCGGTACGGGGCTCAACCGATCATCTTAGCGTCTCCAAGTATCCGGATGTTCGTTCGTCAATTGACAGAACGTTATTTCCCTGATGTTCCTGTTCTGTCTTACAACGAGTTAATTCCGACGATCGAAGTCAAGAGTATTGGGGTGATCTAACAGATGATGGTTAAACGAGTTATTGCGAATTCTGTCAGTGAAGCGATGGAACTGGTCAAGAAAGATATGGGCGAAGACGCGATTATCTTAAATACACGACAGATTAAAGTAGGCGGATGGTTTGGGCTGTTCGCTCAAAAAAAAGTTGAGTTGGTCGCGTCGATCGAAGAACATCCGGTTCAAGCACCGATTTCTAAAAAACAGGTGCCAGATGTTCCACCAGTCAAGTTGCCTGTCCGAAACGACCGAGAGACGCAACCGGTCATTCCGAAAATCGTGTCTTTCGCCTCACGCCGGATGCCGGATGCTCTCCGGGCATATGAAGCCCTGTTAGCGGAGCCGGCTCTTCAGCAACGAGCAGAAGAACTCTACGATATGATGGTGTCGACATATTACAAGACGAATGACGTGACACAAGTGGAACACGGTTTGCTTGATACGATTGAACAAGACATTCGCGTCACACAGGCGAATGCGCGGTTCATCATGGTGACAGGTCCGACGGGGGTCGGGAAAACGACGACACTTGCCAAACTGGCTGCCTACTATCGTTTGACGAAACAACAAACGGTAGGGTTAATTACGACAGATACATACCGGATTTCAGCCATCGAACAGTTGCGTACCTATGCGGATATCATTGATATTCCGTTGCGTGTCGCCTATGACTTACAGGAATTTGAACAGGCGAAAGCCGACTTATCCGATTGTGATGTCATCTTGATTGATACAGCAGGACGCAATTTCCTCGATGCAGGTTACGTCGAACAGTTGAAAAAGCGGCATGATTTTTCGGATACGGACGTGTTTCTTGTTCTCAGTTTAACGTCAAAATATCGTGACTTGGAACAAATTCAACAACGGTTTGACCAAGTACCGCTTGCTGGATTTATTTTTACCAAGGCCGATGAAACGACGGAATTATGGTCGATTTACGGTTTGGCGATGCAAACGCGGATTCCTGTGTTTTGTCTGACGACAGGTCAAGAAGTGCCTGAAGACATCATCTGGCCGACAAGTGCAGAAATTTCCCGAATGATTGTAGAAAGAGGGTTAAGATGATGCGAGAAGATCAGGCCCGCGCTTTGCGGTCTAAAGTTTCGGTGCGACAAACGAAAACAATCGCCATTGTCAGTGGCAAAGGCGGCGTAGGCAAAACGAACGTCGCAGTGAATCTCGGGGTTGCGTTATCGTTACAAGCAAAAAAAGTATTGATCATTGATTTAGATATCGGGATGGCGAACGTCGGAGTGTTACTTGGAAAGTCTTCTAAAACTTCCTTAATGGACTGCGTCAAAGAGCGGACATCCTTGACTCAAGCCGTCGTCGAGGCGACACCGGAATTACATTTCATTCATGGGGGAAGCGGCTTCACGGAATTGATGGATCTGACCGACCATGATGTTGAGTTCATGATGAGCGAGTTTCGGTTTTTTTACGACTATGACTTCGTGTTACTTGACTTAGGAGCGGGCGCAACACATCAAACGTTTGATTTTATCAGCAGTGCGGATGAAGCATGGTTGGTCGTTACGCCGGAACCGACGTCGATCATGGACGGATATGCGTTCGTTAAACTTGCGCATCATCACGCTAATGAACTTCCGGTTGCCGTCGTCGTCAACCGGGCGACGAACGGACAAGAAGCACTGGAGACGTTTGATCGTCTTCATCAAGTAAGTCAAAATTTCTTAGATAAATCCTTACGATTCATTGGATTTTTACCAGATGATCCAACCGTCATGAAAGCAGTCAAAGCTCAGCGTCCGTTTTATTTGTTTGACCGGACGAGTGACGTCAGCTGGCGGCTCGACCATATTACGACTGCCCTTACTGGCATTCAAGTACAGGAACAAAAATTTTTAGATCGGTTATTGAATCGTTTGAAAAAACGACATAATCGGGTGCGCTAATCACGAAGGAGGATATGATCCATGGATTTAAATGAATATTTAGGCTTGTTTCTCGATGAGTCAGTCGAACATTTACAAGCAATCAACTCAAGTCTGTTGATTTTTGAACAACGTCTCGATGACGAAGCCGTCATCGATCAGATTTTCCGTTCTGCCCATACGTTAAAAGGCATGGCGGGCACGATGGGGTATGATGCGATTGCGGATTTGACGCATGAAATGGAAAGTGCTCTGGATTTAGTGCGCTCGAAAACGCAACCGGCGACACCGGAATTGATTGATGTCTTGTTCGTCGCGGCGGAACAGCTCGAGACGATGGTGGAAGATATCAGTCAAGGCGGAACAGGAAAATTGGATGTGGCGGCGACCGTCGTCCGTCTTAAAAAATTCATTCAAACGGATTCAGAAACAGAAGTGTCTGAAGCTGAGACACTCATCCCGGTCTTGAAAAATTTTGAGTGTGATGTCTATTCCGAATCGGTTGTCCGTCAATCGATGGCGTCCGGTTATCACGCCTACGTGATTACCGTTGAGTTGTCAGCGGACGTGATTTTGAAGGCAGCACGTGTGTACATGGTGTTTGACCGTCTGCAGAGCCTCGGGGATGTCATTTTATCGAACCCGACATCTGACGAACTCGAACAAGAACAATTTGAAACCAGTTTTGATGTTCTGTTTGTCACGATGAAGTCGGAACAAGAAATCCAAGAAGGTATCAAATCGGTCTCGGAAGTAGCGCATGTAACGATCCAACCGTTTGAAGCGCCGATTGAAGCGGTCGCGGCAACGGAAACATTGCTTGTCCCAACGACAAATGAGGCGGCGACCGTTAAGGCAGTTGAAGCGACGGAAGCGACGGAAGTCCAGGCACCGGTTGCAGCGAAGACGATTCGAGTCAATTTAGAGCGGATCGACCGATTGATGAACTTATTTGAAGAATTCATCATCGACCGCGGACGTTTGGAGCGGATTGCGGCGGAGGCCGGCTCGTCTGATTTGACGGAGACCGTCGAACGGATTAAACGGGGCACAAACGAATTACAATCGCTTGTCCTGACGTTGCGGATGATGCCGATCGAACAAGTATTTAACCGTTTTCCGCGGATGGTGCGCTCCGTTTCAAAAGATGTCGGGAAAAACATCAAACTTCATATTACGGGGGCGGAGACCGAGCTTGATCGGACGGTCATTGACGAGATTGGCGATCCCCTCGTTCATTTGATTCGTAATGCAGTCGACCACGGAATCGAGAGTAAAGCCGACCGGATTTTAGCCGGAAAACCGGTGGAAGGAAATCTGTCGTTGCGGGCGTATCACTCCGGGAACCGTGTATTTATCGAGATTGAAGATGACGGAGCGGGAATCAACCACGAGCGTGTCACACAAATCGCGCTTGAAAAAGGATTAGTAACGGACGAAGAAGCAGCGTTGTTAACGCCGGAAGAAGCATCAATGTTATTGTTTGCCCCGGGTTTCTCGACAGCAGAAACAGTGACCGATCTGTCAGGACGCGGTGTCGGGCTGGATGTCGTCAAATCGAAGATCGAATCGCTTGGCGGTGAAGTGTTCGTCGAAACGAAACGTGGAGCAGGCACCATCTTTAGAATCAGTCTGCCGCTGACGTTATCCATCATTTCCGCGATGTTAGTCAAATTGGGACAAGAAACATATGCCATTCCGTTAACGGCCATCATTGAGACGACTTCGCTCAAACAAGAGGCGATTTTACAAGCGCATCGTGAGAAAGTCTTTGATTTCCGTGGTCAACTCGTTCCATTGATTTCATTGAATCAAGTGTATGGATTGCCGCAAGCAGATGCAGAAGCCTACTCCGTTGTCGTCGTAAGAAGCGGCGAAAAATTAGCCGGTCTGATCGTATCTGAATTGATTGGCCAACAAGAGATTGTCATGAAACCGCTCGGAAGTTATCTTGAAGGAATTCGTGCGATTTCCGGTGCGACGATTCTTGGCGACGGACAAGTGGCATTGATCATCGACAGTAATGCATTGTTACGAAAGTGAGGGAATGAAGAATGGAACAAAAATGGGTTGTCTTTCAAATAGAAGAAAATGCGTACGGAATTGATGTCCAATCTGTTCGTTCGATTGAACGGGTCATCCCGATTACACGTATCCCGAATGCGGCATCTTATGTCAAGGGTGTCATCAATCTGCGCGGTGTCGTGACACCGGTCATTGACTTACGGACACGGTTAGGTTTTGAGACGGTTGACGAAACAGAAGAGACACGGATCATCATTGCGACACTTGAACATGGCGATGCCGGCTTTATCGTCGATCGAGCCAACGAAGTTGTCGAAGCAACCGATGTTCGGATTGAACCGTTGACGGATCAGAAGCAAGATGAGTCCAACTACTTGACTGCCATCGCTAAAGGGGAAAATCAATTGTTTTCGTTACTTGAACCAAATCGTTTGTTTGAAGAGATCGTCCATGCTTAATCGGATGGAACAAGACGTCTTTCGGGAAATCGGCAATATTGGAGCTGCGCACGCGGCAACGGCCTTATCGACATTGCTTGGACAACCGGTCGAAATCGAAGTCCCTTCAGCAGATTTGAAAAGCTTTTCAACGATCATCGAACGAGTGGGGGGAGCCGAGGCGTATACCGCTGGTGCACTCCTTCGCTTTTCGGGGGATATAAAGGCTTGTTTATTATTTTTAATGCCGCTCGAAGATGCAGAAAAATTGGTTGCCCAGTTGCTTCAACAGCCGTTTCGATTTTTCTCGGATCAGCATGCGCTCGGGGTTTCCGCATGGGAAGAAATCGGCAATATTTTGATCGGCGCCTATGCCCGCTCGATTTCCGACTGGCTGAATCTATCGGTCCACGTGACGGTCCCGGCATCTGCTTTTGATATGGTCGGAGCAATTTTGGAAGTAGCCTTACTTGAGTCGACAAAATTTGGTAACATGGCAGTATACATCGATACACGTTTATCCAGTTCAGGGAATGACTTGAATGGTCATTTACTGTTATTACCTGAAGAGGGTGCGTTCACATCAGTATTCGAACGATTGGGTGTGGACATCGATGGATGAAGTCGTTCGGATCGGAATAGCAGAATATGCCGTCAGCCAAAAACCGATCATTCTTCGAACAGCTGGCTTAGGCTCTTGTGTCGGTGTCATCATTTACGATCAAGAACGTGGACTTTCCAGTATGGCGCACGTCATGCTGCCAGACTCCGCGATCAGTCGGAACGTTGCACTTGAAATCGGTAAGTTTGCCGATACGGCGGTCGTGGAATTAGCGCGTCGTCTTAGACACAGCGGTGCCATCCGCTTACGGGCGAAGATTGCCGGCGGCGCCCAAATGTTTCAATTCAAGTACGAACATGAATCGATGCGGATCGGTGAACGAAACATTGCGGCAGTCAAACTGGCTTTACGAAAAGCAAACGTCCCACTCGTTGCGGAAGACGTCGGGGGAACGAACGGTCGGACGATCGAGTTCCACTCCACTACTGGCCGACTCGTGATTCGGACAGTGAACGTCGGAACGCTGGAAATTTAGAGGAGGAATGGTCATGCGTGAGGAATTACAACAACTTTGGGATCAATGGCTATCGACGCGTGATATAGCGGTAGCTGACCGGTTACTTCTGAATTATGAACCTCTAGTTCAATACCACGTTCAACGTCTCAGTGCGACACTTCCGAAAAGTGTTGACCGTGATGAGTTAAAAAGTCTCGGGATGATGGGTCTGTATGATGCCTTACAGAAATTCGATCAAAACCATAACAATAAATTTGACACGTACGCCGCTTTTCGGATTCGTGGTGCTATTCTCGATGGACTGCGGAAAATTGATTGGTTACCTCGTTCGTTACGGGAAAAATCAAAACGCGTCGAAGCAGCGGTTGAAATTTTAGAACAGAGCCTCCAACGGACACCGACAATCGATGAAGTGTCTTCGATCGTCGAGATGAGTCCGGAAGAAGTGAAGACGGCGCTTGCAGAGAGTTATTTCGCGAACATCTTATCAATCGACGAAGCTGTGACGTTGCAGGATGAAGGAAAAGCAATGTCGGTCTCCTACCTGGATCCCGATGCCGCGACGCCGGAAGATACGTTACTGATGCGTGAACTGATTTCGAAATTAGCGGAAGAAGTCGAGCAACTATCGGAAAAAGAACAGTATGTCGTGTCGCTCTTTTATTTTGAAGAGTTGACATTAACGGAAATCGGAGAAGTGTTGGGGCTGTCGACTTCCCGGATTTCGCAGATTCATTCGAAAGCGCTCCGGAAATTGAAACAGGCGTTAGGAAGTGCGTATCTTTCTGATCGTGTCGCGATGTGAAAGGATTAATGATGACACTCTTTTATATTTTACTTGCTGCACTCATGTGTTATGGTCTGTTGCTTTTATTTAAACAACAGGCAATGTTGAAGGACCGGATTACGAATCTAGAACGTCAAAAACAAGAAACGGAAGAAATCTTGTTGCAATTTATGGAACATGTCAATGAATTGACGGGTACGGAAGCGCCCGTCTCTTCTCCTCGACAAAACATCGAATTGATTGTACCGGCGGACGAAGACGAACGGCTAGCACCTCTTACAGAGGAAAAACCAGTCGAACTTGTTCCGGAAAAGCCGGTCTTTGATGTAAAACAACAGCTGGAGGAAGGGGCCGATCTGGATCAATTAGCCCGTTCCTTGAACCGGGGGGCGGGAGAGGTCGCCTTGATTGCCAAACTTTCTAAGAAAACGAAGGTTGCCCGGCGCTAATCTTTATGCTATATTAGTCTACGGTGTTAATTACGCACGCATGTATCGCCGGCTGCGGTGCCTTTAATAGGTTAGCTGGAACAACGATCATCGCGGAGGACATCCAAAACCCAAAAGGAGGAATTCATCATGGCAGTAATCTCGATGAAACAATTGTTAGAAGCTGGTGTACACTTCGGTCACCAAACACGCCGTTGGAACCCAAAAATGGCAAAATACATCTTCACAGAACGTAACGGAATCTACATCATTGACCTACAAAAAACGGTTAAAAAAGTAGACGAAGCTTACAACTTCATCCGTGAAGTAGCGTCTGAAGGCGGAAACGTTCTTTTCGTTGGTACGAAAAAACAAGCTCAAGACACTGTGAAAGAAGAAGCGATCCGTGCGGGTCAATACTTCATCAACGAACGTTGGTTGGGTGGAACACTCACGAACTTCTCAACAATCAAAAAACGGATTAACCGTTTAAAACAACTCGAAAAAATGGAAGAGAACGGTACATTCGAAGTTCTTCCTAAAAAAGAAGTCATCATTCTTAAAAAAGAAATGACTCGTCTTGAGAAATTCCTTGGCGGTATCAAAGATATGCCAGGCGTTCCAGATGCACTCTTCATCGTTGACCCACGCAAAGAGCGTATCGCGATTGCAGAAGCACACAAACTCAACATCCCAATCGTTGCGATCGTTGATACAAACTGTGATCCAGACGAAATCGACTACGTCATCCCAGCAAACGACGATGCGATCCGTGCAGTCAAATTGCTTACTGGTAAAATGGCTGACGCAATCCTCGAAGTTAAACAAGGCGAAGATAACGTAGCACCTGAAACTACTGAAGAAGTAGTAGCAGACGCTGAGTAATTCGTGATGCCAGGTGATAAAGGGAATTGACCTTTTATCACCTTTTTTTTGAAAATAAGGACGTTATAAGGAGGAATATCGAATGGCTATTACAGCAGCTATGGTAAAAGAACTTCGTGAAAAAACTGGTGCAGGGATGCTTGACTGCAAAAAAGCACTCGTCGAAGCAGACGGGGACATGAACGCAGCAATCGATTTCTTGCGTGAAAAAGGAATCGCGAAAGCAGCAGCAAAAGGCGATCGTATTGCAGCAGAAGGTTTGACAGCTGTCGCAGTTGACGGAAACAAAGCAGCACTCGTTGAAATCAACTCAGAAACAGACTTCGTTGCGAAAAACGAACGTTTCCAATCACTCGTTCAAAACATTGCAGACGCAGTACTCCGCAATGGTTCTGAAACGGCTGAAGCAGCACTTGCTTCTGAATACGAAGCAGGAAAAACAATCGACACATACATTTCTGAAGAAGCATCAACAATCGGAGAGAAAATTTCACTCCGTCGTGTAGCTCTCTTCGCTAAAGAAGACAACGCAGCATTTGGTTCTTACCTCCACATGGGTGGACGGATCGGTTCTGTTGTCGTCATCGAAGGAACAACAGACGAAGCTGTCGCAAAAGACGTTTCAATGCACATCGCTGCAGCACGCCCACTTTACGTGGACCGTTCTTCTGTCACAGAAGAAGAAAAAGCACGTGAAGAAAAAGTCTTGACAGAGCAAGCATTAAACGAAGGCAAACCTGCCAACATCGTTGAAAAAATGATTGCTGGTCGCATGAACAAATTCTACGAAGAGATCTGCCTCGTCGATCAGACGTTTGTTAAAGATCCAGACTTCAAAGTCGGTAAATACGTGGAATCAAAAGGCGGAAAAATCGTTTCATTCGTACGCTTCGAAGTTGGAGAAGGTATGGAAAAACGTGAAGAAAACTTCGCTGAAGAAGTTATGAATCAACTTAAAAAATAAGAATCAGGATTTCCTGATGACAAAAGAAGGAACACGTATGCTTCAATCCACTTTCGTGTGGAAGTGGGTCGTGTTCCTTTTTTACGGAATTTAGCAAGGGGGACATAGTCATGCAACCGAAATATAACCGGATTGTGTTAAAATTGAGCGGAGAAGCGCTCGCAGGAGATCAAGGGTTCGGAATCCATCCTGGAATTGTCAATTCAATTTCCAATCAGATTAAAGAATTGGTTGAATTGAACGTTGAAGTCGCTGTTGTCGTAGGTGCAGGAAACATCTGGCGCGGTAAAACAGGAGCAGAGCTTGGAATGGACCGGGCCAATGCCGATTATATGGGGATGCTTGCAACCGTCATGAACTCGCTCGCTTTACAAGATAGTTTGGAGTCGGTCGGTGTTGAGACACGCGTCCAGACGTCGATTGAAATGCGACAAGTTGCTGAACCGTACATCCGTCGTCGGGCAATGCGTCATCTTGAAAAAGGACGTGTTGTCATCTTTGCCGCCGGAACAGGGAATCCTTATTTCTCAACAGACACGACGGCAGCACTTCGGGCAGCTGAAATCGAGGCGGAAGTCATCTTGATGGCGAAAAACAACGTCGACGGTGTCTATTCTGCTGATCCGAATCTCGATCCAGAAGCGAAGAAGTTCGAAACGTTATCTTATCTGGATGTTTTAAAAGATGGCCTTCAAGTCATGGATTCGACAGCGACATCGCTTTGTATGGATAATGATATCCCGCTCATCGTCTTCTCGTTAATGGAAGAAGGAAACATTAAACGGGTCGTCATCGGTGATGAAATCGGGACACTCGTAAGGGGGAAATAATATGTCACAAGCAATCATGAAACAAGCAGAAGAACGGATGGAGAAAGCGCATCTGTCACTTAAAAAAGAACTCGCGACGTTACGTGCGGGTCGTGCCAACGTAGCGATTCTTGATCCGGTCCAAGTGGAATATTACGGTTCACCGACACCACTGAACCAGGTGGCGAACGTCAATACACCGGAAGCCCGCTTGATTTTGATCACGCCGTGGGATAAATCCATGGTAACGGAAATCGAAAAAGCGATTCAACGCGCTGATTTAGGGCTCGCTCCTTCATCAGACGGAACGGTGATTCGTCTTGCGATTCCACCACTGACAGAAGATCGTCGGAAAGAACTCGTGAAACTTGTCAAAAAGTACACGGAAGAAGGAAAAGTTGCTCTTCGGAACATCCGTCGTGATACAAATGAACAATTGAAGAAACAAGAAAAAGACGGAGCGTTGACGGAAGATGATCTTCGTGGTTACACAGAAGACGTTCAGACGTTAACGGATAAGTTCGTTAAATTGCTGGATCAAACGGCAACAGATAAAGAACAAGAAATCATGGAAGTATGACGCAATACGTCGTCATGTTGGGGACTCTTTGTCACACGAAGAGTCCCTTTCTTCTTAAACTAAACGAGGGGAGGAAGAAGTAAATGTTTCAATGGTTAAACCAGACTAAAGAAGTGATTGGACAACAAGTGCCTGAACATATTGCAATCATTATGGATGGAAACGGACGTTGGGCTAAAAAACGAGGCCTTCCCCGCATCATGGGTCATCGTGAAGGAATGAAATCCGTTCGAGAAGTCGTCCGGACCGCGAATGAATTAGGTGTCAAAAGTTTGACGTTATACGCCTTCTCAACCGAGAATTGGACACGTCCTGAAGAAGAAGTCAGTTTCTTGATGAAGTTACCGGCACAATTTTTAGAGTCCGATCTAAAAGATCTGAAGGAACGGAATGTGAAGGTCGAAGTAGCGGGCGAAGTTTCCCGTTTACCGATCTACACACGAGAAGCCGTCCAGCAAGCCAAAGAAGATACGGCAGGCAACACGGGATTACGATTGATTTTTGCCTTGAACTATGGCGGACGGGACGAAATCGTTCAAGTCATGCAGAAAATTGCCGAAAAGGTGCAGAGCGGTGTGTTGCTCCCTGAGATGATCACGAACGAAGTCATCGAACAAGAATTGATGACCGGTTCGATGACGGATGTCGACTTAGTCATTCGGACGAGCGGTGAGCAACGGCTGTCGAACTTCTTGTTGTGGCAGGCAGCGTACGCGGAATTTTACTTTACAGACGTCTTGTGGCCGGAGTTTCGGCGCGATCAGTTCCTGGCGGCGATCGAAGATTACAATCAACGGACACGTCGCTTTGGCGGAGTCTGACTAAACGAGGATATTGCTTATGAAAACACGAATTATTACCGGAATATGGGCAGGTGCGATCTTTTTAGGATTACTGTATTTAGGCGGCCTCCCATTCCTGGCATTTATGGCAGTTTTAACTGTGATCGGTTATACGGAATTAATCAAAATGAGGCAACTGTCGTTTAAGACGATTCCTGTCCTCTTATTCGGAGTGGGCACATTGCTCCCGTTCATCGGCATTTATGAACAGGCGAGTGCACAGACCCTCTCACTTGGTTTAACACCGCTTGCTTGGGGCATGCTGATTGTATTAATTGCTTTATTTTGGACGGTTTTTTCGAAAAATGTCTTCACGTTTGATGATGTGGCGTTTCTCTTGTTAACCTCTGTTTATGTAGGCGTCGGATTTGCGTCGTTTACGTATATCCGCCTGCTTGAAGACGGACTGGTCTTTTCGTTGCTGATCATTCTGCTGATTTGGTTTACGGATTCAGGTGCCTATTTTATCGGGAAAAGTCTCGGCAAAACAAAGTTGTGGCCTGCGATCAGTCCAAACAAAACAGTAGAAGGGGCAATTGGTGGAGTCGTACTCGCCATCGTGCTCGGACTTGTGTTTGAATGGATTCATCCGACAGTCGGTTTGGGACAAGTCGTCTTGTTGGCAATGATTGTTGCCGTAGTCGGTCAGTTGGGCGATTTGGTCCAATCAGCGTACAAACGTCACTACGGCGTAAAAGATTCTGGTGCGTTGCTACCGGGACATGGTGGCATTCTCGATCGATTCGACAGTATGATCATCGTCTTTACCGTACTGATCGTACTCGGTATATTCGGCTAAGGGGGAAAAACGATGAAACATGTCAGTATTATTGGTGGAACCGGTTCGATCGGAACACAAACATTGGATGTCATTTCAGCAAACCCTGATCGTTTTCAATTGGTCAGCTTTGCATTTGGTAAAAACGTACAAGTTGCGTTACCGTGGTTGAATCGTTTGCGTCCGGATCTCGTTGCCGTGTTAGATGAAACGGTCAAGAGCGAGTTGGAAGCGGTTCTCGACTATACGCCGACGATTCTTGTTGGAGAAGCGGGATTAATTGCGGTCGCGACGGCAGAAGCAGCCGACATCGTGATCACGGCAGTTGTCGGGGCAGTGGGACTGCGTCCGACGCTTGCAGCGATTGAAGCCGGAAAAACAATCGGGTTGGCCAATAAAGAAACGCTCGTGACGGCAGGACACCTCGTGATGAAAAAAGCACGTGAAAAAGGCGTCATGATTCTTCCGGTAGATAGTGAACATGCGGCCATTTTCCAGTGTTTGAACGGGGAACGCCGTCAGGACGTCCGGCAAATTATTTTGACGGCATCAGGCGGGAGTTTCCGGGATCAGACGCGGGAAGAGTTGGCGAACGTAACCGTCGAACAAGCACTCGATCATCCAAACTGGTCGATGGGCGCAAAGATTACGATTGATTCGGCAACGATGATGAACAAAGGATTCGAAGTGATCGAGGCCCACTGGTTGTTTGATGTCACGTATGATGAAATTGATGTCGTCATCCACCGCGAATCGATCATTCATTCGATGGTCGAATTTAATGACGGAGCGGTCATGGCGCAACTGGGAATGCCGGATATGCGTGAACCGATTCAATATGCCCTTACATATCCGTCCCGCCTTGAAATTCAAGGGGGAGAACGGTTAAACTTAAAACAAATCGGACGCCTGAATTTTGCGGAAGCTTCCTTTGAACGGTATCCACTGCTCCGTCTTGCGTTTGAGGCAGGACGTGCCGGTGGTTCGATGCCTTCCGTGCTGAATGCTGCGAACGAACAAGCCGTGGACCGCTTTTTAAAAGGGGAAATCAGCTTTTTAGAAATTGAAGCGAGCGTCGAGGCGGCCCTTCAAGCACACGAAAACGTCGAAGATCCGTCTCTTGAACAAATCCTTACGGCGGACCGATGGGCACGTGCGTTTGTCGCGTCACTCTCACTCGCTAACTAAGGATGGGATAGCAATGACGACCTTTATATCAATCGTATTGATGTTCGGTGTACTAGTTGCCGTACATGAATGGGGTCATCTCGTAATGGCGAAACGCGCGGGAATTCTTTGCCGTGAGTTTGCCATCGGGTTTGGTCCAAAAATCTTTTCTTTTTTTAAAAACGAGACACTGTATACGGTTCGTCTTCTACCAATCGGCGGTTATGTCAAGATGGCCGGAGAAGAACCTGAATTTGTTGAAGTCAAACCCGGTCAAACGATTGGTTTGGCACTTCAAGACGGGGTCATCCAAAAGATGTATTTGGACCCGGCACACCCGAAGACGGATCAAGTCGTCACGGTTGAAAGCATCGACTTGTTGCATAAGCTAGAAGTAGTCGCTTTACAAGATGAGGTCTCGACCCGTTATCCGGTCTCAAAGACGGCATTTCTGGTCGAAGGACAAACGGAAACACAAATTGCTCCGTATGACCGGACGTTCGGATCGAAATCGGTCTTTAAGCGGGTCTTAGCGATTGCGGCGGGTCCGGCGATGAACTTTGTCCTCGCGTTCGTCATCTTGTTTGGACTTGCTTTATACAACGGTTCACCAACCGGCGACAGCGTAATCGGAACGGTTCAAAAAGGTTCACCTGCCGATCAGGCGGGTCTCGTCGAAGGAGACCGGATCGTTTCCGTCAATGGTGATCAGACGGAGAAATGGACGGACTTGCGTGCCGGATTCCAAGATCAGGCCGGCAAAGAAACAACCGTCGTCTACGAACGGGACGGGCAAGAGAACACAACGGCGATCACACCAAAGGTCCAGCAACAAGGGGATCAAAAGGTCGGCATCATCGGCGTCACGAATGAGACCGAAAAATCATTCGGAACGGCTCTGCATACCGGTGTTTCTGAAACATGGCGGATGTCAACGCTGATCGTCGGTGCTGTCGGCGATCTTGTGACAGGCGTCGTCGGTGTTGATCAATTGTCTGGTCCGGTCGGTATCGTCAAAATGACCGATCAAGTCGCAGACAGTGGTTTTTCGATGTTGTTGACATGGACAGCGTTGCTTTCGGTCAACTTGGCGGTATTTAACTTATTGCCGCTACCGGCTCTTGATGGTGGACGATTGTTGTTCCTCTTCCTTGAAGCGTTGCGTGGAAAACCAGTTGATCCGCAAAAAGAAGGATTGGTCCACTTTGTTGGATTTGCGCTTTTGATGCTCTTGATGTTAGTCGTCACATGGAACGATATCCAGAAATTCTTTTAAATTATTAGTCAAAGGGGTTCACGACTCAAATGAAACAATCCAAACTATTTATGCCAACTTTGCGTGAAGTACCATCTGATGCAGAAGCCGTCAGCCACCAACTGTTGTTACGGGCAGGCTTCATGCGTCAAAATGCTGCCGGAATCTATTCTTACCTGCCGTTAGCCAAACGTGTCCTCGGCAAAATCGAGACGATTGTGCGTCAGGAAATGGAAGCGGCTGGAGCGCAGGAACTGTTGATGCCAGCGATTCAGCCGGCTGAACTATGGGAAGAGACAGGGCGTTGGGACATCTACGGTCCAGAATTGATGCGTCTGACCGATCGTCACGACCGCCGGTTTGCGCTTGGTGCTACTCATGAAGAATTGATCACATCGATTGTTCGTGATGAGTTGAACTCTTATAAAAAGCTCCCTGTTAACTTGTTCCAAATTCAAATGAAGTACCGTGATGAGCGACGCCCGCGTTTCGGATTACTCCGCGGACGCGAATTCATCATGAAAGATGCGTATTCGTTCCATGCGACACAAGAAAGCCTCGAGGACGAATATCAAAATATGTTTGATGCCTATACGAAAATCTTTACCCGTGTAGGACTCGAATTCCGTCCGGTCGTCGCCGACTCCGGTGCGATCGGTGGAAGCGGGACACACGAATTCCACGCGTTAGCTGCAATCGGAGAAGATACAATCGTCTACTCGGACCAGTCGGATTACGCGGCGAACCTGGAAATGGCGGAATCGGTTGATTCCTACACGAAACAAAATCAAACACCGGAAGCGCTCGAAGAAGTGCATACAGGTGAGGCGAAGACGATTGAAGCGGTCAGTGAAGTCTTAGGACTGCCTGCTGTTGAATCAATCAAAACGGTCATCTTCAAGACGGAACAAGGTCTCGTCATGGCGCTTGTCCGGGGAGATCATGAAGTCAATGACATCAAGCTGAAGAACTATCTTGGTGCACTGGACATCACGATGGCATCCGATGAAGAAATCGAACAGGCTCTTCATTCGACACCTGGTACACTCGGACCGATCGGAGCAGAGATGAAAATCGTTGCGGACTATGCCGTTCGGGCGTTGACGAATGCTGTTTGCGGTGCGAACAAGTCGGAAACGCATTACGTTCATGTTGATCCAAGCCGTGATTTCGAAGCGGAATATACGGATTTACGGTTTGTCGAAGAAGGTGATGTGTCACCGGACGGTGCAGGACACGTCAAATTTGCCCGCGGGATTGAAGTCGGACAAGTCTTCAAACTCGGCACACGTTACTCAGAAGGTATGAACGCAACGTTCCTTGATGAAGGCGGAAAGGCGCAACCGTTGATCATGGGTTGTTACGGCATTGGTGTTTCGCGGACGTTATCTGCCGTCGTCGAGCAACATTACGATGAGCGTGGGATCATCTGGCCAAAAGCCATTGCACCGTTTGATGTTCATTTGATTGCCGTCAACGGAAAAAATGCCGATCAGATGCAAGTCGCAGAAACCGTTTATCAAGAACTGACGGACGCTGGATTTAGCGTATTGTTTGATGATCGAAAAGAACGAGCGGGTGTGAAATTTGCTGATGCAGACTTAATCGGCTTACCTGTCCGAATCAATGTCGGTAAAAAAGCACCGGAAGGAATCGTTGAACTCAAAGCCCGTCGCGGCGGCGAGGCAGAAGAGATTGCACAAACAAATCTTCTTGAGGCTGTTCGTTCGCTTTATGAAGGTTTAGAATGAACTATGGGAACGGTCACTTTTCGTAAAGTGACTGTTTTCTTGTCTCACACCCATTCGCCCCTTGGGCAATCTGCAAGAGGAGGAGGAGTGGCTGTCACGGTGTGAAGCGATAACGACAGCACAAATGCGAGTGGATACACAACAACGCATGGCGCTCTTAATGAGCGATTTGGAATTACCGACGGGGATCGTCGAAGAATATTTTACCGATGCCTCGCTCGAAAAATTACGTGTTCAAAAAGCAACCGCGACGTGGACCTTCCATATCCGGATTGCACAAGTCTTACCCCAAAACGTCTATCAGATGTTTTACAGCCGTCTCAAAAGCCGTTACCAACAATTTGCGGAAGTCAAATTGTATCTGGAATCGGAGGGACGCCCGGATGCAAAACTGTTTATTGATTACTGGCCCTATATCGTCGAAGACTTGGCGGATGCCTCATCCGCGATGCGGAATCATCTCAGCCGTGTCTTGCCGGAGTATCGCGACCATAAATTATTTATCCCTGTTCGAAGTGAGCCGGAAGCCGGCTTTCTCAAAAATGATCTATGCGGCGAAATGCAACTCTTGTACGGCGCATATGGTTTTCCAAAATTCAATTGTGAACCAGTCGTCCAAATGGATCAGACAACGCAAGAAGCGTTACGCAATCAAGTGAAACAAGAAGATATTGAAGAAGCGAAACGGATGCTCGAACTTCAATTCAAGCGGGAACAATCACGCGACGACGATGAGGGACCGGTCGATATTCGAATCGGAAAACCGATTCAAGATGAAGTCGTCCCGATTAAGACGATTCAAGACGAAGAACGCCGGATTGCGATCCGTGGTCTCGTCTTTTCAGCTGAGAGCCGCGAACTGCGGAGCGGAAAAACGATCTTTACGTTCAAACTGACGGACTATACCGATTCTTTGGTCGTCAAAATGTTTGCGCGGGATGAAACCGATGTCAAAATCTTGTCGGCGATAAAAAAAGGCATGTGGATTCAAGTCGCAGGTCGGGTTGAGTTTGATACATTCCTACGCGATTTATGCATGATGATCGCGCAATTATCTGAAGTCAAGATGGAGTTGCCGGCCGATCCATGGGCGGGCGAGAAGCGTGTCGAATTGCATGCCCATTCCCAAATGAGTCAGATGGATGCGGTCATGAACGTGACGAAATACGTCGAACGTGCGGCAGCATGGGGACACCCGGCAGTTGCCATCACAGATCATGCCGGGGCGCAAAGCTTCCCGGATGCGTATTATGCCGGAAAGAAAAACGATATCAAGATTTTGTACGGCATTGAAGCGAACGTCGTCAATGACGGGGTGCAAGTCGCGTATCATCCGGTCGATCAGGAGTTAGAGAAAGCAACGTTCGTCGTGTTTGACGTCGAGACAACCGGATTGTCTGCGATGTATAACAAAATCATTGAGCTCGCGGCAGTCAAAATTTACGATGGGGATGTCATCGACAAGTTTGAAGCGTTTGCGGATCCGAAACATTTGTTATCAGCGACGACAATCGATTTGACCGGCATCACGGATGAGATGGTACGAGGGAAACCGGATCCGGAGCAAGTCGTTAAAGAGTTCATGGACTGGGCGGGAGATTCGATCCTTGTTGCCCACAATGCCTCATTTGATATCGGGTTCTTGAATGCGACGTTACGGTCCGGCGGTCACGACGAGTCACTGTTACCCGTCATTGATACGTTGGAGCTCGCACGTGTCCTGATGCCAAGTCTTAAAAATCACCGGCTGAATACACTTGCGAAACGGTTTGATATCGAATTGACCCAGCATCACCGGGCGATTTATGATGCGGAAGCGACCGGATACTTGATGCTCAAGTTACTCCAAATGGCGGATGAGATGTTTAACATGAAAACCCATCTTTCGCTCAACCGGGAAATGGGGAAAGATATTTCGCGGGCCCGTCCATACCATGCGACGGTTTATGCGAAAAATCGGACCGGACTTAAAAACCTGTACCGCTTGATTTCACTTGCGCATACGAAACACGTTCATCGTGTCGTTCGGACACCACGCTCGCAACTTGTGGCACACCGAGACGGTCTTCTGATCGGTTCGGCTTGTGACAACGGTGAAGTGTTTGATGCGGCACTCAATAAATCAGATGAAGACTTGGCGAAGGTCATGCGTTTTTACGATTTTATCGAAATCCAGCCTCCTGCCATGTATGGTCATCTGATCGAACGGGAAATCGTTCAAAATGAGTTGGAACTGCGGGAACTGATTAAAAAAGTCATTCGCGTGGCTGAAGAAAATGACATCTTGCCGGTTGCGACAGGAAACGTCCATTACCTCGATCAACATGATGCGACCTACCGGGAAGTACTGATTCGGACGCAAGGCGGCGCCAACATGTTGAACATGCGAAAACAATTGCCGCCGGCCCATTTCCGGACGACGCAGGAAATGATGCATGACTTTAAGTTTTTAGGACCGGATCTGTCAGAACGGCTTGTCATTACGAACAG
The DNA here is from genome assembly GCF_003598705.1 of Exiguobacterium sp. RIT452. NCBI lineage: Bacteria > Bacillati > Bacillota > Bacilli > Caryophanales > Exiguobacterium > Exiguobacterium sp. RIT452. The sequence goes on along the minus strand of NZ_QXJB01000002.1, from coordinate 160,734 downwards.
CCAACAAGTGGCCGACTGGTTTGAAAATATCGATATCATTCCAAAGGATTTGTTTACGCCGAAAATCGAAGGGGCCGACGAGGAAGTCCGGTCACTGTCTTATGATATGGCACATCAGATTTACGGGGATGTGTTACCGGAAATCGTCGAAGCACGTCTTGAAAAAGAGTTGAAATCGATCATCGGTCACGGATTTGCCGTCATCTATTTGATTTCGCATAAACTCGTTAAAAAATCACTTGATGACGGATATCTCGTCGGTTCCCGTGGTTCCGTCGGTTCCAGTCTCGTGGCGACGATGACAGAAATCACGGAAGTGAATCCGTTGCCGCCGCACTATGTCTGTCCGAATTGTAAAGAATCGGAATTCTTTGATGACGGGTCGGTGGGTTCCGGATTCGATTTACCGGATAAATCATGTAAAACATGTGATGTCCCGTTAATTAAAGACGGACATGATATCCCGTTCGAAACATTCCTTGGTTTCAAAGGGGATAAAGTACCGGATATCGACTTGAACTTCAGTGGGGAATACCAACCTAAAGCCCACGCCTATACGAAAGTCTTGTTCGGGGACGACTATGTCTACCGGGCGGGCACGATCGGTACGATTGCTGAAAAAACGGCGTATGGTTACGTCAAAGGGTACCAGTCTGAAAATGATCTTAATTACCGGAATGCCGAAGTAGACCGGCTGGTCAGTGGTGTGACCGGCGTCAAACGGACGACGGGGCAACACCCGGGCGGAATCATCGTTGTGCCGGATTACATGGACATCTATGACATCAGTCCGATTCAGTTTCCGGCGGACGACATGGGCTCCGAGTGGAAAACGACTCACTTTGACTTCCACTCGATTCACGATAATCTGCTGAAGCTCGATATCCTCGGACATGATGATCCGACGATGATCCGTATGTTACAGGATTTATCCGGACGCGATCCGAAAACGATTCCCGTCGATGATGCGGAAGTCATGAAGATCTTTAGCTCGACGGAATCGATTGGGGTGACGCCGGAACAGATTGACTCGAAAACCGGAACACTCGGGATTCCGGAGTTCGGGACAAAGTTTGTCCGTCAGATGCTGGAAGAAACGAAACCGACGACGTTCTCAGAGCTCGTCCAGATTTCCGGTCTGTCCCACGGGACGGACGTTTGGCTCGGAAATGCCAGTGAATTGATCTACAACGGAACGTGTGAACTGAAAGACGTCATCGGATGCCGGGATGATATCATGGTCTACTTGATTTATGCGGGTCTTGAACCGTCGCTTGCCTTTAAAATCATGGAGTCGGTCCGAAAAGGAAAAGGACTTTCGATTGAGATGGAAGAAGCGATGATTGAAAACCATGTGCCGCTCTGGTACATCGACTCATGCAAAAAAATCAAGTACATGTTCCCGAAAGCCCACGCCGCGGCATACGTTCTGATGGCTGTACGGATTGCCTACTACAAAGTGCATCATCCGATGTACTATTACGCGTCATACTTCACGGTCCGGGCCGGTGATTTCGATATCGGCGCAATGAACAAAGGGTCGGCTGCCGTCCGGAAAGTCTTACAAGACATCAAGGACAAGGGATTCGAAGCGACAGCGAAAGACAAAGGACTTTATACCGTTCTTGAAATCGCACTCGAAATGATTGAACGCGGCTTTACGTTCAATAAAGTGGATCTTTATAAATCAAGCGCGTCCGAGTTTCTGATTGACGGCGACACATTGTTACCGCCGTTTGATGCTGTGACCGGTCTTGGGACCAACGCAGCAAAACAGATTGTCGAAGCCCGAAAAGGGGGCGAGTTCTTGTCAAAAGAAGATTTGCAAAAACGCGCTAAATTGTCAAAAACAATTATTGAAACACTCGATAATCTCGGTTGTCTAGAAGGTCTTCCGGATGAAAACCAACTCTCGTTATTTGACCTCTAAAGCCTTGCGGATACTTGCTTACACCGGTTCATTATGCTATATTGAGTGAGGAAATGTTTTTTATACTACGACTTGGAAGGAGTAGGGGGACCTGCTCCTTTCTTGTTTGTTTTTTGAAGGAGGATGAAGATGACGAACGTAACTGAGAAGGTCGAACTGCTCGCAAAACCGATCGTAGAACGAGAGGGGATGGAGCTTGTCGACGTCGAATTCGTCAAAGAGGGGGCGGATTGGTTCCTACGTGTCTCCATCGATAAGGAAGGTGGCGTTGACCTGGAAGACTGTGTCAACATCAATGAAAAGTTGTCGGAAGCGTTGAATCAAGACGATCCGATCGACGAACCCTACTATTTGGATGTTGCCAGCCCAGGTGCCGAACGACCGCTTAAAAAAACCGAGGATTTCGAGAAGGCGATTGGGAAACATGTCTACATCAAGACCCATGATCCGGTCAAGGATGCAGTAGAATTCGAAGGAACCTTACTTTCGTATTCCGAGGAAATGCTTGAACTCGAAGTCCGTGTGAAGACACGCAAATTGAAAATTGAAATACCGGTGAACAAGATCGCGATGGCGCGGCTTGCGGTAGTGTTCTAAGGAAAGGAAGAGAACGATGGGACCACAGTTACTTGAAGCAATCGAACAAATCGCAAAAGAAAAAGAGATCGATAAAAATATCATCATCGATGCGCTAGAACAGGCATTGATTTCCGCTTACCGTCGCAATTTTGGAAAAGAGTCGGAGGCAGTGAAGGTCGAGTTCGACCAGAAGACCGGAGACATCCGTGTCTTTGCGCTCAAAGAAGTCGTCGAACGGTTAACACAACCGGAAGAACAGCTTTCACTCGAAGAAGCGCACGAAATCGACCCGACGTATGAACTGGGCGATTTCCACAAGGTTGAAGTCACACCGGGTGATTTTGGACGGGTTGCAGCGCAGACGGCCAAACAAATCGTGACGCAAAAGATGCGTGAAGCCGAGCGCGAACGGATCTACAATCATTTCGCCGATCGTGAAGATGAGATCATGACGGGGATGGTCGAACGTCAAGATGCCCGCAATCTGTACGTCAATCTCGAAGGTATCGAGGCTGTTTTGACGACGCACGAACAGATGCCGAACGAACGCTTCGGGATTCGTGAATACATTAAAGTGTACGTCACGAAAGTGGATCCGATGGTCAAAGGGTCAGGCGCATCGATTCTTGTCTCGCGGACGCATCCAGGCTTGTTAAAACGTCTGTTTGAAATCGAAGTACCGGAAATCGCAAGCGGCGAAGTCGAAGTGAAATCAGTGGCACGTGAAGCTGGTGATCGTTCGAAAATCGCAGTGGCTTCTGACGAAATCGATCCGGTCGGCGCATGTGTCGGTCAAAAGGGCGCACGTGTCCAACGGATCGTCAACGAGTTGAACGGGGAAAAAATCGATATCGTCCGGTATTCGGATGATCCAAAAGAGTATGTTGCCAACGCTCTGAGCCCGGCACAAGTCGTTGCCGTCTATGTCAATGAGCCGGCGAAAGCAACAATCGTTGTCGTACCGGACTTCCAATTGTCACTCGCGATCGGGAAACGTGGTCAAAATGCCCGTCTTGCAGCGAAATTGACAGGATGGAAAATTGACATCAAGAGCGAATCGGAAGCGGAATCGATGGAACTCAAGGATGTGTTCTTGAAAGTCGAGCCGGCTTCAGAAGCAGTTGACATGGAAGCGGTCCAAGTCGAAGGCGAGGAATAATTCGTGCAAAAGAAGGTACCATTACGTAAATGTGTCATCACACAAGAAATGCGTCCTAAAAAAGACTTAATTCGGGTCGTCCGGACACCTGACAGTGAGGTTGTCGTCGATCTTAATGGTAAAATGAATGGGCGAGGCGCCTATTTGACGAAAGATGCCACTGTCATTGCGACAGCAAAAAAGAAACGCACACTCGATCATCATCTGAAAGTCAAGACGACAGATGCATTATACGATCAATTGCTTGCGATCGCGGGAGGTACACATGAGTAAATGGGAATCGCTCCTTGGTCTCGCGAACCGAGCGCGGAAAGTGACGACTGGAGAAGAACTCGTACTGAAAGAAGTACGGGGGGGACAAGCCAAACTCGTCCTCTTAGCAGCAGATGCGGGGGCTGCCACGCGTAAGAAAGTGACGGATAAATGTACAAGTTATCGTGTTCCGTACATTGAAGTCGGAGATCGAAACATTCTTGGACATGCACTTGGGAAAGACGCGCGTGTTGTCGTGTCAGTCAATGAAGCCGGATTTGCGAAAAAGCTAACGGAACTCCTCTCGAACGATTAACTGGAGGTGGATCTTTTGGGTAAACGTGTATACGAATTCGCGAAAGAACAGAACGTAACGAGTAAGCAGGTCATCGCCCAGCTCGAAAAACTGGAAAAACCGGTCAAGAACCATATGGCGGTTTTAGATGAACAGACAGTACAGCAACTCGACAAAGTATTTAATCCCGAGAAATATCGGGTCCAAAAAACGGAGGCTCCAAAACAAGTGAAATCAGATAATAAACCGAACAGACCAGGAACATCTAACAAACCAGCAGGGAACCAATCACGTAATACAAAAGGCGGACGTCCAGAATTCGGCAACCGCAACAACCGTGGCGGCAAACGTCGTCCACAGAAAAAAGCAGAACCACGCAAATTAGAAGTAGCAGATCCAAATTCAAAATCAAGTCAACGAAAAGCGGCACGTCGTGCGCAAGAAGAAGCGATGGCGAACGTCGTTCAATACGCGGATAACTTGACGGTCGGCGAACTCGCTGAAAAAATGGACAAAAAACCAAACGAACTCATCATGAAATTGATGGGAATGGGTGTCATGGCGACAATCAACCAAGATCTCGATGATGAGACGGTTGAATTGCTTGCATCTGACTTCGGATTCGAAGTCGAGAAAACAGTTAAAGTCGATGAAACAGACTTTGATGCATATGAACTGAACCTCGATAACTACGAATTGTCAGAACGTCCACCGGTCGTTACGATCATGGGACACGTTGACCACGGTAAAACGACATTGCTTGACTCGATCCGAAACACAAAAGTCACAGCAGGCGAAGCCGGCGGAATCACGCAGCACATCGGTGCGTACCAAGTTGAAATCGAAGGAAAGAAAATCACGTTCCTCGATACACCAGGTCACGCCGCCTTTACAACAATGCGGGCACGTGGGGCAGATGTCACCGACATCGCCATCATCGTCGTCGCAGCAGATGACGGTGTCATGCCGCAGACGGAAGAAGCCATCAGTCATGCGAAGGCAGCCGGAGTTCCCATCATCGTTGCTGTCAACAAGATGGATAAAGAAGGCGCAAATCCGGACCGTGTCAAACAAGAATTGACGGAGTTCGAACTCGTAGCTGAAGACTGGGGCGGCGACACGATCTTCGTACCTGTTTCAGCACTAAAAGGCGACGGAATCGATGAGTTGCTTGAGATGATTCTGCTTGTCTCAGAAGTTCAAGAATACAAATCAACACCTGACATGCACGGACGCGGAACGGTCATCGAAGCGAAACTCGACAAAGGACGTGGACCGGTCGCGACATTGCTCGTCCAACACGGAACACTTCGTGTCGGCGATCCAATCGTCGTCGGTCACACATTCGGTCGGATCCGGGCGATGGTCAACGATATCGGTCGTCGTGTCAAAGAAGTCGGTCCGTCGACACCAATCGAAATCACAGGATTAAACGATGTGCCAAAAGCGGGCGATCAATTCTTTGCGTTTGAAGACGAGAAAAAAGCACGTCAAATCGGTGAAGCACGTTACCAACGTGAAATCGAAGCGCAACGTCGTGATTCAGCGAAAGTCAGCTTAGAAGATCTCTTCGACCGCATCAAAGAAGGCGAAGTCAAAGACCTCAACATCATCATCAAAGGTGACGTTCAAGGTTCTGTCGAAGCCCTTGCCGGTTCACTCAAGAAAATTGATGTCGAAGGTGCTAAAATCAACATCGTTCACTCGGGTGTCGGTGCGATCACAGAAGGTGATGTCATCTTGGCTTCAGCAGCTAACGCCATCATCATCGGCTTTAACGTCCGTCCGGATGGTAACGCCAAGTCAATGGCAGACCAAGAGAAGGTTGAGATTCGTCTCCACAAGATCATCTATAACGCGATTGAAGAAATCGAACAAGCGATGAAAGGTCTCCTTGATCCTGAATTCGTTGAGAAAATTATCGGTCAAGCGGAAGTTCGTGACGTCATCAAAGTCTCGAAAGTCGGAACAATTGCCGGTGGTTATGTCACTGAAGGTAAGCTGACTCGTTCAGCAGGTGTCCGTGTTGTCCGTGACAGCATCGTCATCTACGAAGGAAAACTCGATACGTTACGCCGCTTCAAAGACGATGTCAAAGAAGTTGCTGCCGGTTACGAGTGTGGGATCAAGATTGAGCGTTACGACGATATCAAAGTAGACGATGTCATCGAAGCGTTCGTCATGGAAGAAGTTAAACGGAAGTAACAGAACGGATCAGAATCCGAACTGGAGGGATATAGAATGAGCGTACGTTCAAATCGTGTAGCAGAACAGGTGCGTAAGGAAATTACGCAGATGTTGATTAAAGATGTGAACGATCCACGGGTCAAGGCGGTTACGGTAACAGGTGTTGAAGTCACCGGTGACTTGCAACAAGCAACGATCTTTTATTCGGTGCTCGGTGATGAGACAGTGCGTGAAGAAGCACGGGTCGGTCTTGAAAAATCAAAAGGGTTCATGCGTAAAGAAATCGGATCACGGATTCGTTTACGGAAGACACCTGAACTGATTTTTGAGATTGACACATCAGTCGAGTACGGATCACGAATCGACGAGTTGCTCCGGAACTTGAACAAGGATTAAACAGGACAAGGGCAACCACAGGCGTGGTTGCCCTTTTTTAGGAGGGAATGAATAAGATGGAACCAATAGGTGTATTACCGTTAGATAAGCCGGCCGGCATGACGAGCCATGATTGTGTGTTTCGATTGCGTCGTCTTTTTCAAACAAAAAAAGTGGGGCATACGGGTACGCTTGACCCAGAAGTGACGGGTGTTTTACCGATCTGTCTCGGACGAGCGACGAAGCTCGCCCGTTTCATTACAGATGAAGGAAAACGCTATGCAGCGGAAGTGACGATCGGGTACGCGACGACGACGGAAGATGCGCACGGCGAGACCGTTCGGGAAACACCGGTCGAACCGGGCGGCATCGCACAGGAAGACATTGACGGGATCTTACAACAGCTGACCGGTCAACTGCAACAGACACCACCTTATTATTCGGCCGTCAAAGTGAACGGGAAAAAGTTGTACGAATACGCCCGCAAAGGAATTGAGGTCGAACGCCCGACACGCATCGTCCAAATCGATACACTCGAGCGGACGTCCGAAGTGACCTTTGAACAAAACGTCTGTCGTTTCCGGATCGAGATTGCTTGTGGAAAAGGAACGTATATCCGGACACTTGCCGTAGAGATCGGCGAACGTTTAGGGTACGCCGCTCATATGAGCGACCTCAGACGGACGAGTTCAGGTGCGATGTCTGAAACAGAGGCAGTGACGCTTGCGACACTGGAAGCATGCGAAACGGTTGAAGAACGGATGCAATACGTGTTACCGATTGAACAGGTCATTCAAAAATGGCCCCGCTTGACGGTTGATGCGGAAACAGCAGGGCGTGTGCTCAACGGTGGTAAACTATCAGGCATTCCGGTCGAATTTGATCGGTTTACTGTCTATAATGAAGAAGGAACACCATTGGCAATTTATCGGCTCGATCCGGACATCAAGATGGGACGCGTCGAGGTCATGCTACAAATCGATTAGGATCGGAGAGATCAGAATGGACATCATTCATTTAACATATCCAGAAAGACCGGTGGAGGATCCGGCGGTCATCGCATTAGGTTTTTTTGATGGCGTGCATCTTGGACATCAGCAGGTGTTACAAGAAGCTTTAACAGAAGGGCGAAAACGAAACGTTCCGGTTGCGGTCATGACGTTTGATCCCCATCCAAAACAAGTGCTCGGTCAAGGAACGGAGCAGGTTCGCTACATTACTCCACTCGACCGGAAACTCGAAAAGATGAAACAACTTGGAATCGATCGTGTCTATGTCATTGAGTTCACCGTGGCATTCTCTGAACTCTCTCCCCAAGAATTCGTCGATCAATATCTGATTGCTGCAGGTGCAGTTCATATCGTTGCCGGTTTTGATTACTCATATGGCCGGTTTGGAGCCGGAAAAATGGCGACGCTCGATTTTCACAGCCGGGGACGATTTGATCATACGATTGTATCGGAACATCAAGCGCAGGATGAAAAAATCAGTTCGACACGGATTCGCCAGTTGCTCGCTGCGGGAGCTGTCTCAGAAGCGGCTACGTTGTTGGGTGAACCGTACCAAACAAAAGGAATCGTCATTCACGGGGACGCGAGAGGCAGACAAATCGGGTTTCCGACAGCAAACATCCGTCCGGAGTTCGCCTATGTCATCCCTAAACTGGGTGTCTATGCCACGTTTGTTCATTTAGAAGACGGGCGAAAGTATCCGGCGATGACAAACATCGGACGCCGTCCGACGTTTTATGAAACGGGAGAAGTCAGCATCGAGACACACCTGTTACAATTTGATGAAGATTTGTATGGCCAGGAACTAAAACTCGAATGGATGGCTTACTTACGGGACGAACAAGCGTTTGACGGTATTGAGAGCTTAAAAAACCAGCTCGCACACGATAAAATTGAAGCAATGCAGGCATTAACGGTTTGACAGACGGTCATCGGTTCGATATGATGAGTCAGTACGAATACGTACAGCCGGTTGGCTTGGCATCAGGTCTCACCATCCGATGCTCGGCAACACGGTCATTCAAAAGATGGAGGTGGAGTGACAATGGCACTCACTAAAGAACGTAAAAACGAAATTATCGAAGCTTATGCTACGAAACAAGGCGATACTGGTTCGCCGGAAGTACAAGTTGCTGTTTTAACTGAACAGATCACAACTTTAAACGATCACTTACGTACACACAAAAAGGATCACCACTCACGTCGTGGTCTCTTGAAAATGGTTGGTCGTCGCCGTAACTTGCTCACATACCTTCGTAACAAGGATGTTTCACGTTACCGTTCATTGATCGAGCGTCTTGGTCTTCGTCGCTAATCGGAACAGATCAACAAGGAAGCAGGAGCATCGTCTCCGGCTTCTTTTTTTTGCCGATTCATGGACATTTGACGTCAGAACATCCATAATTAGATTTGAATGAAAAAACGGATAGAAGTGAGAGGGGATTTGTGCATGTCACAAACAAAACAGACGTTTTCGACCGAACTCGGTGGACGTCCTTTAACAATTGAAATCGGTCAACTGGCTAAACAAGCAAACGGAGCAGCGTTGATCCGCTACGGTGAAACGGCAGTTCTGGCGACAGTTGTTGCATCTAAACAACCAAAAGACTTGGATTTCTTCCCATTAACAGTGAACTATGAAGAAAAATTATATGCTGCCGGTAAAATTCCGGGTGGCTTTCTAAAACGTGAAGGACGTCCAGGCGAAAATGCGATTTTGACATCACGCTTGATTGACCGTCCGATCCGTCCGTTATTCCCAGACGGATTCCGTCATGACATTCAAGTCGCGACGACGGTATTATCATCAGATGAAGATAACTCACCAGAAGTCGCAGCAATGATCGGGGCATCGATTGCCTTGTCGATCTCAGACATTCCGTTTGATGGTCCGATTGCTGGTGTAACAATTGGTCGTGTTGACGGTGAATTCATCATCAATCCGACATTGGCTCAGGCGGATGCGAGTGATATCGACTTGCAAGTCGCTGGAACAAAACACGCGGTCAACATGGTTGAAGCGGGCGCAAAAGAAGTATCAGAAGAAGCGATGCTGGAAGCGATTCTCCTCGGGCATGATGTCATCAAGACATTGATTGCCTTCCAAGAAGAAATCGTCGCAGCGGTCGGAAAAGAAAAATTCGAATACACGGTTTCTTCGTTTGACGAGACGCTTGTCTCACGTCTGAAAGCTGATGCACTGGCGGAAGTGACGACGGCCGTTCAAGTCGAAGAAAAACAAGCACGTGATATCGCAATCAACGAAGTGATTTCAAAATACATCGATCAGTACGCAGCAGATGAGTCCATTTCGGAAGCACAACTGTCTGAAGTTTCGGGTGTCTTGAATAAATTCGTCAAAGCTGAAGTCCGTCGTTTAATCACAGACGATAAAGTCCGTCCGGATGGTCGGGGTCTTGCTGAGATTCGTCCACTTGATTCAGAAATCGGTCTCTTGCCGCGTGCCCACGGTTCAGGTCTCTTCACTCGTGGTCAAACACAAGTCTTGTCTGTTGCGACACTTGGTGTTGCAGGGGATGCTCAAATTATCGATGGTCTCGGATTAAAAGCGGAAAAACGTTTCATGCACCATTATAATTTCCCGCCGTTTTCTGTTGGGGAAGCACGTCCGATGCGTGCACCGGGTCGTCGTGAAATTGGTCACGGAGCACTCGGTGAACGTGCCTTGTTACCGGTTCTTCCTTCGGAAACGGATTTCCCGTACACGATTCGTCTTGTGTCAGAAGTTCTTGAATCAAACGGTTCATCTTCACAGGCGTCAATTTGTGGATCAATCCTTGCGATGATGGATGCCGGTGTGCCGCTTAAAGCATCAGTTGCCGGGATTGCAATGGGCTTGATCAAAGAAGGCGAAAACTATTCGATTTTGACAGACATTCAAGGGATGGAAGATCATCTCGGTGACATGGACTTCAAAGTTGCAGGAACAAAAGACGGCGTTACGGCGCTTCAAATGGATATGAAAATTGGCGGCATCACACGTCAAATCCTAGAAGAAGCACTTGAACAAGCACGTCTTGGCCGTCTGCATATTCTGGAACACATGAACTCCGTCATCGCAGAACCACGGACTGAACTGTCGAAATATGCGCCGAAAATCGTCACGCTGAAAATCAATCCGGATAAAATCCGTGATGTGATTGGACCCGGCGGTAAAGTCATTAACGGCATCATCGATGAGACTGGTGTTAAGATTGACATCGATCAAGACGGAACCGTCTTCATCGCGTCAACGGATCAAGACGGCATCAACCGTGCCCGTCAATTGATCGAAGACATCGTCCGTGAAGTCGTAATCGGCGAAGAGTTTGACGGAACGGTTCGTCGGATTGAGAAATTCGGTGCGTTCGTTGAACTGTTTAAAGGAAAAGATGCCCTCGTGCATATCTCAGAACTTGCGCTTGAGCGTGTCGGTCAAACAGAAGACGTCGTCAAATTAGGTGACAAGTTGAAAGTGCGTGTCACGGAAGTTGACGATAAAGGACGTGTCAACGCGTCACATAAAGTCCTCCTTGTTGAAGGCATGACTCCGGAAGATCGCGCATCTTACGAAGAAAAGAAAAAAACAGAGCGTGAAAACCGCCCGCCGCGTCGGGATACTGGATCTCGCCCACCACGTGACGGACAACGTCCACCACGTCGTAACTAATGAAAACAAGGTGGCTCAACGGTGCGAAAACGTGCATCGAGAGCCACCTTGTTTCATATTTGAAGGAGGAGCAAGTCATGATTGAACAGATTACATTAGCAAACGGTGTCCGGATTGTCAGTGAACGGATGTCGAATACCCGCAGTGTCGCCACCGGTATTTTCATTAAGGCCGGCTCACGTACGGAAACGATGGAAGAACACGGGATCAGTCATTTGATTGAACACATGATGTTTAAAGGGACCGGACAGCAATCCGCGAAAGAAATCGCCGTTTATTTTGACCGGCTTGGTGGTAATATTAATGCATTCACGAGTAAGGATCAGACGTGTTATTACGTCAAGACACTAGATGAACATGCGCTGGCTGCATTTGACGTTCTGGCGGATATGTTCTTGGACTCAAAGTTTGAAGAAGAGGAACTGGAAAAAGAAAAACGTGTCGTCATCGAAGAAATCAAGATGTATGAAGATACACCGGACGATCTCGTTCACGAACTGCTAGCGATTGCGGCATATGGCGACGATGTCATGGCACGTCCCATCCTCGGTACGGAAGAGAGTGTCTTGAAAATCAATCGTCAGATGATCATGGATTATGTCAAGGAAGCGTATGCTCCGGATCAAATCGTCATCTCACTAGCGGGACATGTGACGGATGAACTGATTGCTCAGGTCAAAAACCGCTTCAGCATCATCGAACCGAGTCAAACGACCCGCCACATCCAAGCACCCGTTCTCAAAAGCGATACCGTACGGAAGGAAAAAGACACGGAGCAAGTGCATGTGTGTTACAACTTCCCATCCATCGCGTCGGCCGATGACCGTCTACCGACGTTGGCTTTGTTAAGCAACGCTTTCGGAGCGACGATGTCCAGTCGTCTGTTCCAATCGATTCGCGAAGACCGCGGTCTTGCGTACTCTGTCTTCTCGTATTACACGACGTTTGACGACCATGGGACGTTTACGATTTATGTCGGGACATCTAAAGAAACCTTGGAAGAGGTCGAAACCGTCTTAGCAGCTGAGATCAAGACGTTATTGGCCGATGGTCTGACAACAAAAGAAATCGAGGACGGCATCGAGCAGTTAAAAGGATCGCTCATCCTTGGAAATGAGAGTACATCAAGCCATATGAACCGAAATGCGCGAAATGAACTTCATTTAGGGACACATCCGACGTTAGAGGAAGTCCTGGCGGAAGTGGAACAGATTACAGCAACGGACATTCGGGAAATGATCACACATATCTTCAGTCAACCACCTGCAAAAGCGTACATCTTGCCGGAAATCGAAGGATGAGACCTTGAAACAGAGCGGAGCTTCCCCTACACTGAGATAGCATGTAATTGAAAAACAAGATGTTGAGAAAGAAGGAATACCCTTGAACTTAGCTGAATTAATCGGAGTCATTCAGACTCAAAAAATTGAACGTATGGTAGATGCGCACGTGGTCTCCTTAACAACAGATTCACGAGATGTGAAGCCAGGGACGTTATTTGTCGCCATTAAAGGATATACAGTGGATGGACACGATTATGCCCAACAAGCCGAGGCACAGGGGGCCGTTGCGATTGTCTCAGAACGTCTGCTCGACGTGACGATTCCTGTTATTCTTGTACGGAGTACGACACGAGCCATGGCAGAACTGGCTGGTAAGTTTTATGACTATCCTTCTGAAAAGATGCGGATGATCGGCATTACGGGCACGAACGGTAAGACGACGACGACGACGATTGTGCGTGACGTTTTGGCCCAGTTGGGACGAAAAACGGGAATCATCGGAACGGTTGAAGTGAAGATTGGTGACCGGGTCGTTCCGAGTCGGAATACGACACCGCAAAGTTCCGAACTCCAAGCCTTTTTCCATCAGATGCAACAAGAAGGTGTCGAAGATGTCATCATGGAAGTCTCTTCCCATGGATTAGAGCTCGGCCGGGTGACCGGTACGGACTTTGATGTCGCCGGGTTTACGAACCTGACACACGATCACCTCGATTTCCATAAGACATTTGAAAATTACGCCCGTGCTAAAGGGCTGTTGTTTGCCCAACTCGGACAACGGTTATCTGATCAAAAGGTTGCCGTCTTGAATGCGGATGATGAAACAAGTGCCATGTTCGAGATGATGACCGGTGCTCGTGTCTTGACTTACGGGATTGATCAACCAGCCGACTTGCAAGCGAAAAATATTACGCAGACCCTGCAAGAAACGACATTTACGATGGTTTACCAAGAACAGGCGATTGAATTGACCGTTCAATTCATCGGTCGATTTAATGTCTACAATTTATTGCTTGCGACAGGAATCTTGTTATCGATCGGGTACAGTTTGACTGAGATTTCGAATGCGATCACTCAGATTCAACCTGCTAAGGGACGGATGCAACGTTTACCGATCGAAGGGTACAATATATATGTCGATTATGCGCATACGCCGGACGGAATTGAGCAGTGTCTCAAAGCATTAGTCGATGTGCCAAAAGAAAACATCATCTTTTTAATCGGGACAGGTGGAAACCGGGACGTGACCAAACGTCCGATGATGGGACAACTCGCGTCGACGTATGCGGGAACCGTCGTCATCACGACGGATGATCCGCGTTTTGAATCCTACGAATCGATTACGAGCGGTATCGCTTCCGGCATGTTACACGATCAGTTTGTTGAAATTGGAGATCGGGAGGAAGCAGTTCGTTATGCAGCCAGTCTGGCCCGTCCGGACAACATCGTGATCTTGGCAGGAAAAGGGCATGAAAAATATCAAATCATTGGGGATGAAAAAACACCCCTCGACGAAGAACAACTCGTCAAAGAGATGATACGCCAATTGGAGGAAAAGAAGTGACTTACCAACAACTAGAATTAGAGCAGACACAATTTGAAGCCTTTGTTAAAACACATCCTAAAGGGGATTTGTTACAATTGCCGGCCTGGGGATCCGTGAAAGCGGCAACCGGTTGGACACATGAACGGATTGCCGTCGGTACGGCGGACGGACAACCGGTTGGGGTAGCCCTCCTGTTGTTTAAACAAGTTCCGAAACTGCCTTTTACGTTATGTTATGCTCCGCGTGGTTTCGTCGTCGACTACAATGATCAAGCGGCTGTTGCCGCTTTACGGGATGCAGCAATCGAGGTCGCGAAAAAACGAAAAGCGATCGCCGTTAAACTTGATCCGAACGTCGATCGAACAGAGTATCCGAACTTGTTACAAGAGATGCAGACGCTTGGCTTTAAACATAACGGATTTGGCGGCGGTTTTGATTATGCGCAACCCCGCTTTACGATGGAAACGAGCCTTGAAGGAACGGAAAAAGAAATTTTTGACCGATTCCATTCGAAGTTCCGTTACAATGTCCGGTTGGCTGAACGAAAAGGGATCGTCTGTTATGAAGCGTCACGGGCGGAACTCAAGACGTTCGCTAAACTGATGGTCGAAACAGGTGAGCGTGACGGGTTTTCCATTCGCGGATTGGATTATTTCGAGAATCTATACGATCACTTGCATCCAACAGGAGACGCAGCGTTGTTCCTGACGAAGCTCGATGTCGTCCGAGCACTTGAAAATACAGAAGCAGCCTTACTCCAAGCGGATAAGGAGCTAACGAAAATTCATCGTCAACTCGAGAAAGAGACGGTTGAGAAAAAGCTCAACAGCTTAAACAATCGATTGGAACAGACGACAGCTCAGATGGTCAAAGCAGAAAAATCGAAAACCGAGTTATTGACCATTGCGGCGAAACATCCGGACGGTGTGATTTTATCCGGAGGTCTCTTGACATTGGCCGGTCGACGTTCGTATTACCTTTATGGGGCTTCATCAAATGAATACCGGGAGTTCATGCCGAACCATTTGATGCAGTGGACGATGATGCGTCATGCCAAGGCAAACGGTGCTCTTTCGTACGATTTTGGCGGCGTCAGCGGTTCGACGGATCCGGACGATCATTACGCCGGGTTGTATGCCTTTAAATCGGGTTGGGGCAGTGAGATGATTGAAAAGATTGGTGAATTTGATTACGTCTTGAACAAGCCATTGTATCTCTTGCTGGAAACGGGCTTGCCAATCCTTCAAAAAATTCGGAAGAAGTTACGCCGTTAATGAAACGGGGGACAATCTTCATCTGGATTTTGTTCCTGTTCGTCATGTTTGCCGTAGGTCTGTTTCTTGCTGCATCGACTGATCGGATGCCGAGTATTCTGGTCGATCAGCCGGATTTAGGAATTGACAGTTGTCCACGCGACCAAGCAGGAGAAAATCGTCTCATTAATGACAGTGCCGAAAACTTAAAAAATCTTCATCCTGCAGTTGAGGCGGGCGCAAAAGATTTGATTCGCCTCAGTCATTCCTGTTACAACATCGATATTCGGATTACGCAAGGATATCGGACAAAGAAACAACAGGACGCTTTATATGACCAAGGACGTTCCCGTGCCGGAGAAATCGTCACCAATGCGCGTGGTGGCGAATCGATGCACAATTACGGTCTTGCTTTTGACTTCGTTCAGATGGTAGATGGGGATATCTCCTATGATCTGGAGTATGACGGAAACAATTCCGGGAAAAGTGACTGGCGGGAAGTCGCGGCAGTCGGGAAGGCACTTGGCTTTGAGTGGGGCGGTGACTGGAAACGATTTGTCGATTATCCGCATTTTGAAATGACGTTTGGGTATTCCCTTGACGATCTTCAAGCGGGTGAACGACCGAGCCGGCAAGAAAAAGCAAACCGGACAGAAGAAATCGAGACGCTTTTGGCGCCATAAACTAACATCGTGTTGCCCTTTGGATAGGCAATACGATGTTTTTTTTTCGTTTTCATGGTCCCTGTTGTTGGCAGAACGGCAAAGTTCGGCTAGAATAGTGATAGTGATAAGTGGACGGCTCACGAAAAGTGAATATAAATAGGAGGTCATGTTGTGTCAAAGAAAAAGACGGAAAAAGTAAGCGTCTTTGCTCTTGGTGGAGCCGGTGAAATCGGTAAGAACATGTACGTCGTCGAACTCGACGAGGACATCTTCGTAATCGATGCCGGATTAATGTTCCCAGGAGACGAGATGCTTGGAATCGACAAAGTCATTCCAGACATCAGTTATTTAAAGGAAAACAAAGAACGGATTCAAGGGATCTTCATCACCCATGGTCATGAAGATCATATCGGAGCGCTCAGTTACGTCTTACGGGACTTGAAAGTACCTGTTTACGGGACACGTTTAACACTTGGATTAATTGAAATTAAACTAAAAGAAGCCGGTTTATTGAAAAAGGCAGATCTTCGTCCAATTGATGCCAAGACGAAATTAACCGTAGCGGGACATTTCATTACCTTTTTCCGCGTCAATCATTCGATTCCGGATGCCGTCGGGGTATGTATCCAGACATCGCAAGGCGCAATCGTCCATACAGGAGATTTCAAGTTTGATTATACGCCGGTTGACGGGAAACAAGCGGATTTCGGGAAGATCGCGGCCATCGGTCAGCGTGGTGTCCTTTGTCTGTTGTCTGATTCGACGAATGCCGAACGTCCTGGTATGTCCGGCTCGGAATCAACAGTCGGTTCTGAACTGAACGATGTCATCTACGAGGCACCGGGTCGTGTCATCGTCGCATCGTTTGCGTCAAATGTACACCGGTTGCAACAAGTGTTTGCGGCAGCAGAAGCCAACAATCGGAAAGTAGCGGTAGTCGGTCGCAGCATGGTCAATATCGTAGAAGTGGCGCAACGTTTGAACTACTTACGATTTAAACAAAAAACGTTGGTCGAACTGTCTGATATCAACCGCCTGGATGACAATCAAGTCGTCATCTTGACGACTGGTTCGCAAGGGGAACCGATGGCAGCACTGACACGCATGGCGCGTAATGCCCATAAACAGGTTAACATTCGTTTGAATGATACAGTTGTCGTCGCGGCATCACCGATTCCGGGAAATGAGAAGTCTGTCTCAAAAACGATTGACCTCTTGTTCCGCGCGGGAGCAAACGTCATCTACAATCAACGGAAAGTCCACGTATCCGGTCACGGTCATGCGGAAGACTTGAAATTAATGCTGAACTTGATTAAGCCTAAATTCTTTGTGCCAATCCATGGTGAATTCCGGATGCAAAAAGCACACAGCCGTTTAGCCCAAACTGTAGGTGTCAATGCCAACAATATCTTCATCATCGAAAATGGAGATGTCGTTGAATTTGAAAAACGAAAAGCTCGGATGTCACGTAAAGTGAACGCCGGGAATGTCTTGATTGATGGAATCGGTGTCGGAGATGTTGGGAACATCGTCCTTCGTGATCGTCGTCTCTTATCGCAAGATGGTGTCGTCCTCTGTGTCATCACCATCAGTCGGAAAAATAAAACGATCGTTTCGGGGCCGGAAATCATTTCACGTGGATTCGTCTATATGCGGGAATCTGAAGACATGATCAATGAAGCCAATCGAATCGTTGCGAAGCAACTGCAAGGGAAATTGAATGGTGAACTCGATTGGACTGAAATGAAGTCGCTGATTCGTGATAAGCTCAGTTCTTATCTGTATGAACAGACAAAACGCCGTCCAATGATCTTGCCGATCATCATGGAGATTTAACAAGAAGAGCGACTCAGAAAGGCCGATCAATGGTCAGCTGGGTCGCTTTTTTATCAGGAGGTATACACATGGCAACAACAAAAAAGGGACATGTCCGGAAGGCGCCGGCTCGAAAACGCCCGACCGCGAAAAAACGCCCGCCGGTCAAGAAGCAGCGTCAACCTATCCAGTACCGTACATATGCCGCCATCATCGCGGTCCTTTCGTTGCTCGCATACGTGCTGGCACTTGGGCGGTTTGGCCGGGTCGGCGAAGTACTGGCTCAGTTTGCACAAGATCAAGTCGGACAATTCGGTTCACTTCTTTACGGATTGATGGGAGGAATCTTGTTACTCGTCTTGTCGAATCAGCCACGTTACGCTAAATGGGCCTGGTCGTTTCTGACTCTCGGAAGCTTGATTTGGATTGATTTAATCCTTGGACAACCACGCGGTGTTGTCAATGCCTGGCTCTATCAAGGTTCCTCTTATTATATTTCGAGTTTTGGTGCGTTTATGATCGGTCTGTTTCTGATGGCGAGTGGCATTCATTTACTTCAGCCGTCGTTTTTTAGTGAGTTGCTGTTTGGGATCAAGGAACGCATTCAAGAATTCCGCCAACGGGAACGGAGCGTTTCGCCGAAGCGAGAACGTCCGTTGAAACGGAAGCAAGAGGAAACGAAACCGGAACAAAACGAATCCGTGGCTGAGCAAAAGAAGACACTGAAAAAACAGGCTGTCCGGGAAACGGTACCGGAGGAAGCACCCGTCAACCTCCAGGACGTCCCGATCATCGGTTTTGCCGATCATATCGAACCACAGGCTAAAGAGACACAAGGTCCGTTGACGATGACCGAGACACCGGACGGTTATCAGTTACCGTCGCTGGACTTATTGGCGGAACCCGTGACAAAAGATTTGTCGGGGGAAAACAAACGTCTGAAAGACAATGCGACGAAATTAATCGCCACTTTAAAATCATTCGGAATCGGAGCCAAGGTCTTGAAAATCCATCTTGGTCCGAGTGTCACGAAATATGAGATTGAACCCGACCAAGGCATCAAACTCAGTCGGATCACCGGACTGGCCGACGATTTGGCATTGGCGCTAGCAGCCAAAGATATCCGGATTGAAGCACCGATTCCAGGAAAGGCAGCCGTCGGCATCGAGGTACCGAACCGCGAAGTCGCGATGGTGTCACTGCGAGAAGTGCTGGGGGCGGAAAGCGTTCAGGCTGATCCAGATCGACTGCTCGTCGCTCTTGGTCGAAGCATTTCTGGAGAAACGGTCACAGCAAAGCTCAACAAGATGCCGCACGTGTTAGTAGCCGGTTCAACGGGATCCGGGAAATCCGTTTGTATCAACGGGATGATTGTCTCGATTTTGATGCGGGCACGACCGGATGAAGTCCGTCTGATGATGATTGATCCGAAAATGGTCGAATTAAATGTCTATAACGGCATTCCGCATCTCCTTGCACCGGTCGTGACCGATCCGAAAAAGGCGGCACAAGCCTTAAAACAAGTCGTTTCAGAGATGGAGCGGCGTTATGAAATCTTCAGTCAAAACGGAGCCCGAAACATTGAAGGGTATAACGCGTTGATTGATAAGATGAATGCAGAAGAAAAAGTCCATCAGCGTTTGCCGTACATCGTCGTCATCGTCGATGAGTTGGCCGATTTGATGATGGTCGCGTCGAACGAAGTCGAAGATGCGATCATGCGACTGGCGCAGATGGCTCGGGCAGCCGGTATTCACATGGTCATTGCGA
Organism: Exiguobacterium sp. RIT452; assembly: GCF_003598705.1. Taxonomy (NCBI): domain Bacteria; kingdom Bacillati; phylum Bacillota; class Bacilli; order Caryophanales; genus Exiguobacterium; species Exiguobacterium sp. RIT452. Next base: position 140,945 of record NZ_QXJB01000002.1, on the reverse strand, counting down.
CACAGCGTCCAAGTGTTGACATCATCACAGGAGTCATTAAAGCGAACATTCCGTCACGAATTGCCTTCAGTGTGTCGAGCGGAACGGACTCACGGACAATTCTTGATACGAGTGGAGCCGATAAGTTACTCGGACGAGGCGACATGCTGTTACTCGGAAACGGAATGAACAAACCCGTCCGTGTTCAAGGGGCCTTCTTATCGGATGAGGAGGTCGAGGCGATTGTCAACCATGTCATCTCACAACAAAAAGCACAATACGTTGAAGCGATGATACCAAAGGATGTACCGGAGGGTGAAACGGAAGTCGACGATCCGTTATATGACGAAGTCGTTCAGTTCATTCTGACGCAAGAGACGGCATCGACTTCGATGATCCAACGGAAATATCGGATTGGGTATAATCGCGCTGCCCGGCTGATTGACGCATTGGAAGAAAATGGACTGATTGGTCCGTCTGAAGGGTCAAAACCACGACGGGTCATGGGACGTTGAGTAAAAAAGAGGAGGGAGCCGGCATCGGCTCTGTCCTCTTTTTTTGTTCGAAATCAAAAAAATAAAAACTTAAACCGTTTTCATGAAAATAGTTGTCAGACGTCTGTTGATTTTAGAAAGGATATTTGTCATACTCAGTCATATGAGTTGGCGTACCAGATAACGGTACGTGAGCGACTTTTTCACAAATAGATAATGAAAGCGCTCACATAACAGGAAGAGGAGATGGCTAGAATGAAAAAACAGTATGCGTTCGTATCTGCGATGACAGTCGCAACAGTTGGTTTGGCAGCATGTGGAGGATCGGAAGAAAACAGTTCGAGTAAAAAAGATCAGTTCTCTGTGGCGATGGTTGCCGATAAAGGCGGAATCGACGACAAATCGTTTAACCAGTCGGCATGGGAAGGGCTGCAAGCGTACGGTCAAGAACATCAGCTTAAACAGAACGACGGCTATTCATATCTTCAGTCAAAATCACAGCAAGACTATCAACCCAACTTGTCGCGCCTCGCACGTGGTGGCGAAAGTCTGGTCTTTGGAATCGGGAATACATTTAATGAAGACATTGAAACGGTAGCCAAACAATTTAAAGATACACAATTCGCTATCGTCGATAATGTCGTCCCGGGCGATAACGTTACATCGATTACATTTAAAGAAAATGAAGGCGCCTACTTGGCGGGAATCGTTGCCGCAATGGAAACGAAAACAGACCATATCGGTTTTGTCGGCGGAATGAAGATGGACGTCATCGAACGGTTCCGTGCCGGATTTGAAGCTGGAGCAAAATCGGTAAATCCAAAAATCAAAGTGGACGTTCAATATGCAGAAGACTTTGCTGCACCGGAAAAAGGACAAGCAATCGCGGCCGGCATGTACGGAAAAGGCGCGGATATCATTTTCCCGGCAGCCGGCGGTACAGGAAACGGTGTCTTTACAGAAGCGAAGAACCGCAAGAAAAATGGAGAAGCGGTTTCAGTTATCGGTGTGGACCGCGATCAAAAAGAAGAAGGGATGCCAGAAGACGTAACATTGACATCTGTCATCAAGCGCGTTGATCGTGCCGTTCAAGATACAGCCAACGCAGCAAAAGACGGCAAACTAAAAGGCGGCGAAACGATTCGTTACGGATTAAAAGAGCAAGGTGTTGACTTAGTGGAATCGGACAAGCTGTCGAAAAAAACGCTAGACAAGGTGGAGCAAGCAAAAGAAGCAGTCATTGAAGAAAAAACAGTGGTCCCTGAACAATAAGAGACGGGAGGAGAACGGGTATTCTTAGGTAGAATGCCCTATTTTCTTCCAATCTTATTTACGTTATGAAAAGGGTTACAAAAGCGCCAGAAGTCAGACTTCTAACCTGTTACAAAATGATTGCAGGATTGTGTCCGGCATCATATACTTATCTTGGCTGGAGTTCTCATACGTCAGAAGTCTGAGCACTGGTTACAACTAGATAGAGGATGGAGATGCGTCATGTCGATTAAATTAGATCATCGTTTGCTTTATTTACGTGTGATTGAAAAAATCAAGTCCGACATCGATGACGGCGTTTACAAGGAAGGCGAGAAACTACCTTCAGAGTTTGAACTTTCAAAGCAACTTGGCGTTAGTCGAGCGACTCTTCGAGAGGCTTTACGAATTCTTGAAGATGAGAACATCGTCATCCGTAAACACGGTGTCGGTACGTTTATCAATGCAAGACCACCATTTACTTCCGGAATCGAAGAACTCTACAGTGTCACGGAGATGATTGCGCGTGCTGGTATGATTCCGACATCCGAAGTGTTGTCATCAGAAATGGTGCAACCAACCGAACGGGACCGGGAGCGTTTTCAACTGGGTCCGGATGAACTGGTTTATCGAATCGAACGAATCCGCTTTGCGGGAGATGTTCCTGTCGTCTATTGTGTCGATAAGATTCCAAGCCATTATATTAAAAATGAAGAACAGTTTACGTCTTCGACGTCACTGTTTGACGCACTAGAAAAAGAATTAGGACGCCGTGTCACCCATGCGGTCACGCATATCGAGCCGCGGATCGATCCGAAAATCGCTGAACAACTACATACGGACCAACCGCTACTCGTATTGCGGCAAACGCATTATGATGAACTCGATCGATCCGTTCTTTATTCAGCGAACTATTTCCGTGCGGATAAGTTCGATTTCCACGTCATCCGTAAGCGTGTCTAACCACTCGTTTTAGGAGCTCTACTGAAAGCGCTTTCCGCCTACCTACGTAACGCTCCTCATCACCAGCCTCAGGTGCTTGACGTAGTCAGGAACTTTGTATGACCATATTCGAAAGGGGATTATTTCAGATGAAAAAGAAGTCACTTCTCGCACTAGCAGCAACAGGTTTAGCAATGAGTTCGGTACTCGCAGCATGTGGCGGTAACGACGAGTCAAAGGATTCAGGCAGCGGTAACGAAAAAGAAGGCTTCAAAGTAGGTATGGTTACAGATACAGGCGGTGTAGACGATAAATCGTTTAACCAATCAGCGTGGGAAGGGATTCAAAAATTCGGTAAAGACAACGACTTAAAAGAAGGTACAGGCTACAAGTATCTTCAGTCGGCTAAACAATCGGATTATCAACCGAACCTTCAGCAATTGGCACGTGCGAAATACGATTTGATCCTCGGAATCGGATTCCTGATGGCTGAAGACATCGGAAAAGTAGCGGATCAGTTCAAGGACAACAACTTTGCGCTCGTTGACATGGTCGTCGACAAACCAAACGTCGCGTCAATCGTCTTCAAAGAAAACGAAGGATCATTCCTCGTTGGTGTTGTTGCCGGTCTGACGACAAAATCAGATAAAGTCGGTTTCGTCGGTGGCGTTAACTCTGACTTGATCAAAAAGTTCGAAAATGGATTCAAAGCCGGCGTCAAAGCCGTTAATCCGGATGCTGACATCGAAGTTCAATACGCAGAAGATTTCAACGCTGCTGAAAAAGGACAAGCAATCGCATCAGGTATGTACGGTAAAAAAGTTGACGTCATCTACCACGCTGCTGGCGGAACAGGACAAGGTGTCTTCACAGAAGCGAAAAACCGTAAGAAAAACGGTGAAGATGTTTGGGTAATCGGTGTTGACCGTGACCAAGTCGAAGAAGGTATGCCGGAGAACGTCACGTTGACGTCGATGGTTAAACGTGTTGATACAGCTGTTGAGCAAGTATCAAAAGATACGAAGGACGGCAACTTCCCAGCAGGTGAAGTCGTAGAATTCGGATTGAAAGACGGCGGTGTTGATATCGCACCTTCACAAGACAACATCAAAGAAGATGTCTTGACAAAAGTAGAAGACTACAAAAAACAAATCATCGATGGCAAAATCACAGTTCCTGGAACTGACGATGAGTTTAAAGAATACGAAGCAACACTTAAATAAACTGGAAGCGGGGGTCGCTAGTACTGCGGCCTCCCCTTTTAAACTAAACATGGGAGTGGATTTTCTTGGAATACGTCATTGAGATGCTAAACATACGAAAAGAGTTTGGCAGTTTCGTCGCAAATGATAACATCACGCTCCAGCTTCGGAAAGGTGAGATTCACGCTTTACTTGGTGAAAACGGTGCCGGAAAATCGACGCTGATGAACGTCTTATTTGGTTTGTATCAGCCTGAGGCTGGAGAAATTCGTGTACGTGGCGAGAAAGCAAACATTACGAGTCCAAACGTCGCGAATGATCTTGGGATCGGAATGGTGCATCAACATTTCATGCTCGTTCAAAATTTCACGGTCACAGAAAATATCATCTTAGGTGCAGAGCCGAAAGCGGGGCTCAAAATTGATCGGGCGACGGCGCGGGAAAAAGTGCGTCAAATCTCAGAACAATATGGTTTGGCAGTTGATCCGGATGCGAAGATCGAAGATATTTCGGTTGGGATGCAACAGCGTGTCGAAATTTTAAAGACCCTTTACCGTGGCGCTGATATTCTAATCTTTGATGAGCCGTCAGCTGTTTTAACACCACAAGAAATCAAAGAATTGATTCAAATCATGAATCGACTGATTGCGGAAGGGAAATCGATCATCTTGATTACCCACAAGCTGAAGGAAATCATGGAAGTCGCTGATCGTTGTACAACGATTCGCCGCGGAAAGTATATCGGCACTGTCGACATCGATGAAACGATGACCCAATCAAGATTAGCTGAAATGATGGTAGGGCGTGAAGTAAACTTTAATGCGGAGTATTCCAAGGCAAATCCACAAGAACTGGTACTGGATATTAAAGATTTAGTCGTCAAAGACAGTCGGGGCATCAAAGCCGTTGACGGATTGAACCTGGATATCCGCGCAGGAGAAATCGTTGGGATCGCCGGGATTGATGGAAATGGACAAACGGAATTGATTGAGGCGATTACCGGTCTTCGTAAAGCTGACAGTGGTGAAATCTTCCTCAACAACAAGTCGATTAAAAACTTGAAACCACGGAAAGTGACAGAGTCAGGTGTCGGTCACATCCCGCAAGACCGTCATAAGCATGGTCTTGTCCTTGACTATTCAATCGGTCATAACATGGTGTTACAAACGTATTATCAAAAACCATATTCGAAAGCCGGTATCATGAACTATGGTCAAGTCATGGAGAAAGCAAAAACCTTAATCGAGAAGTTCGACGTCCGAACTCCAAGTCCGGAAACGTTTGCCCGCGCCTTATCAGGCGGGAATCAGCAGAAGGCGATCATTGCACGGGAAGTGGATCGTTCACCAGATCTGTTGATTGCGGCGCAACCGACACGTGGACTTGATGTCGGAGCGATTGAGTTCATCCATGAACAGCTTGTATTGGAACGTGAAAAAGGGCGCGCAGTCTTATTGATTTCGTTTGAGTTGGAAGAAATTCTTCAAGTGTCGGACCGAATTGCTGTTCTTTACGAAGGACGGACCGTTGCTTTCCTCGATCCAAAGGAAACGAATGAGATTGAACTCGGCTTCCTGATGGCTGGCGGTAAGAAAGAGGAGGTTGGTCGTTCATGAAATTAGAACGTTTTTACGGGATATTAATTCCGATTCTTTCCATCATTTTAGGGATGGTCGTCGGTGCGATCGTCATGCTTGTTGGAGGATATGATCCGATTGCCGGATTTGATCAATTGTTTTATGGGATTTTTGGTGAGCCATACAGTATCGGGGAAACGTTACGTGCTGCTGCTCCGTTGATTTTTGCCGGTCTTGCGGTAGCCTTTGCCTTCCGGACCGGATTATTCAACATCGGAGTTGAAGGACAAGTACTTGTCGGCTGGATGGTTGCCGTCTGGATCGGGATTGAGTTTGATTTGCCGACAGCAATCCATTTACCGCTTGCATTGATTGGTGCGGGACTTGCCGGTGCACTCTGGGCCTCGATTCCGGGGATTTTAAAAGCGCGTTTTCATGTGCATGAAGTCATTACATCGATCATGATGAACTACATCGCACTTTATGTGACGAATGATATTCTCCGGAATGTCATCGGTATTGAAAATGAACGGACGGAATCCGTCAAAGAAACGGCTTCGCTCGCTTCACCGTTCTTACAAGAATTAACAGACTTCTCTCGTCTGCATAACGGAATTTTCATCGCCGTTCTAGCCGCACTCGTCTTTTGGTTCATTCTTTGGAAGACGACACTCGGTTACGAGTTACGAGCTGTCGGCTTCAATAAGAGTGCTGCCGAGTATGCCGGTATGGGTGTCAACAAGAACATCGTTCTGTCGTTCGTCATCTCGGGTGTATTTGCAGGACTTGCCGGAGCAATGGAAGGATTAGGAACGTTCCAGAACATGACGTTGAACGCATCGTTTACCGGTGTCGGATTCGATGGGATCGCCGTTGCCTTACTCGGAGCAAACAATCCGATCGGAGTCGTTCTGGCTGCCTTACTGTTTGCGGGTCTCAATATCGGTGGTCTCTCGATGCAACAAATTGGAATACCGCCTGAATTAATTAAAATCATCATTGCGTTCATCATTATCTTCGTAGCTTCTGGTTACGCAATTCGTCTCTTGATCGAGAAGTTTACGGTCAAAAAGACAGAAACCAAAAAAGTGAAAGGAGCCGATAAATAATGGGCTTTCTAGAAGTACTTTATATTATCGTACCAATTGCACTTGCCTATTCGGCTCCGTTGATCATTGCAGCACTCGGTGGGATCTTCAGTGAACGTTCAGGTGTCGTCAACATCGCGCTTGAAGGATTGATGGTCATGGGTGCATTCTCCGGAATCGTTTCTGCCCTGACGTTGTCAAAAATGGGACTGGGTGCGGCAAGTCCATGGCTTGCGATGCTGATTGCAATCGTCGTCGGCGCCGTCTTCTCACTGTTCCTCGCGATTCCAGCGATTTTATTCCGGGCCGACCAAACGGTACTTGGAGTAGCAATCAACATGTTGGCAGTAGGTCTTGCGATTTTCCTTGTCCGCGCCTTGTATGACAAAGGTCAGACGGATTCGATTCCGAACCGGATCTCAAAGGAGAACGTACCGTTCCTCTCCGATATCCCGGTCCTCAAAATGTTTTTTGCAAACGTCTATTACACATCGTACATTGCGATTGCTTTAGCGTTTGTCGCCTGGTATGTCATCTTTAAAACGCCGTTTGGTCTCCGTCTTCGGTCAGTCGGGGAGCACCCGATGGCTGCGGATACGATGGGAATCAATGTCACGAAAATGCGTTTCATCGGTGTCATGATCTCTGGTGGTTTCGGTGGTCTTGCCGGTGCAGTCTATGCGACATCAATTTCTTTGAACTTCAGTGTCACGACGATTCTCGGACAAGGGTTCTTGGCGATCGCAGCGATGATTTTCGGGAAATGGAATCCGCTTGGAGCGATGGGCGCAGCCCTGTTCTTCGGATTCGCTCAAGCGATTTCCATCATCGGGCAACAATTGCCGCTCCTCGATCAGATTCCACAGGTCTACTTGCTGATTGCGCCGTACCTGTTGACGATTCTGGCGCTTGCCGGTGTTGTCGGTCGTGCCGATGCGCCAAAAGCAGTTGGTGTGCCGTATATCAAAGGAAAACGTTAACAATCATTTACAGGACATCGCTCGGCGGCAAGGAAACTTGTCACCGGGTGATGTTTTTTTATGGATCACAAAAAAAGGCAACACCTGGTGAGGTGTTGCCTGATTATTGATTCTATTCGTATTTTAATGCGTCGCCTTCAAATGATTCGTCGGCTACTTTGATGGAGTCGGTCGGGCATCCTTCGAATGCATCGATCATATCATCAAACAAGGCTTCTGGAATTTCCGCTGTTCCCTTGTTATCATCTAAAATGACGTACGCCAATCCCTCATCATCATAATCATAAATATCCGGTGCAGCTGCACCACAAGCGCCACATGCGATACATGTGTCTTTGTCAACAATTGTAAATTTCGCCATCATTCATTCTCCTCTCTATTCGAAAACATCAGAAGCTAAGTACTGTTCTCATCTATAAGTCATTGTATCGGACTCATGCACGCATTTCAATGAAGAAGAGGTAGAAGTATCGGAAGATTACGATGCTTGAGGAAAAAATAAGACCTCGTATAAGACTGGATGGATTCAAAATGGTGGAATTTGCGTAAGAAATGTAAAATGAAGTACAACAGGATTTGTATTCAAAGGTCCGAGCAGGGCGAAGGTGGAAGGGGGCGACATATGGAACGGACGGTGTTGAAACAAGTAGTGCTGGAAGCGATTATTCGATTACGAAATGAACGGACCGACCGGAGTCTGTACCATATCTTTCAAGGAAAACGATCAGCAACCTCTTTACAGGATGCTCATTTTTATGAGTTGGAATCCGTTTTTGGGATGTTGCCCTTTAAAAAAGAACGGTTTGAACAAGTTTTGGCAGAACTTGAACAAGACGGTTGGATTGAAAAACAGCAGACATTGCTAGTGACGGAGGAAGGCCGACGTCATGTCCGTTCACCTTTCCTGATCGATGATCTAGGTGGTGAGTTACGCGGCTATCCGGTCGTGTTATGGAGACGGATCAGTTTACTGTTGCAAACCGTCATTTGTTTAGAACAAAAAATCTCCTTTGTCCCGGTTCAACAAGACAGTGCGACAAAAGACTGGGTTCGCCATCAGCTGTCCTCCTTAACGGAACGGTCGGCTTGGCTTCGTGCCGTGTATCAAGAACTCGAGCAGGCATTGATGCAATTGACCGAGCGAGAAGCGATTTTGATCAGTTATCGGTTGTCCGGACGAAAAACCGGCTTGAGCTATCCGCAATTAAGCGGATACCTGGAAGCGGATACCGGATCCTTACAGTTGGAATTTCTGATCGCCTGGCGTAAATGCATCCGGCACCTACCGGAAGCAGGACTGCTCATGTCTTACGGAATAGACATCGATCAGTCGAAGATGACACAGTCGGCTAAAAAAACATGGGAGATGCTGAAACAAGGATATGCCGTGCCTCAGATTGCTGAACGGCGGCACTTGAAAAAAAGTACGATGGAAGACCATTTGGTTGAAATTGCAATGTACGCCGCTGTTTTTCCGTTGAATCAATTTTTATCAGAGGAAGAATATCAGGACGTCGTGCAAGTGTCTGATCGGTTGCAGACGTTCTCGTTGAAGCGGATTAAACAGGAGTTGACCCATGAGATCGATTATTTTCAAATTCGGGTTGCACTTGCAAGAAAGGTGGTTAATCGGTGATGGAAGAAGTATTAAGACGTTTTTTTCGATACGACCATTTTCGGACTGGGCAACAAGAAATCATCGAATCGGTTCTTTCCGGTCAAGATACGCTGGCGATTTTGCCGACAGGTGGAGGAAAATCGATTTGTTATCAGCTACCGTCCTATCTTCAACCGGAAGGATTAACGTTGATTTTGTCACCGCTGCTGTCACTGATTGAGGACCAAGTCATGCAAATCAAACAACGCGGAGAGCGGTCCGTTGCGAAGCTAACGTCACTCGAAACACGCGAACAAAAAGAGCAGGTGTTACATCAGTTACCGCGATTGCGTTACCTGTATCTCTCGCCGGAGCAATTAGCCGTACCGCAAGTCAAACAGCGGTTAGCTGACGTGAAAATTAATTTATTTGTCGTAGACGAGGCCCATTGTATCTCGCAGTGGGGGCACGAGTTCAGGACAGATTATGCCAAATTGGGTCATGTCCGGCGTCAACTCGGGAATCCGCCCTGTTTGGCATTGACGGCAACCGCAACCAAACGGGTGGAACAAGACATCGTGGAGGGACTCCAGTTGCAACAACCGAATCGAATCCGCCACTCGGTCAATCGTCCGGAAATTCAGTTGATTGTTGATCAGGCGGAACAAGACGATAAGGACAGGCTTTTAGAGGAATGGTTAAAAAAAGTCGAACGGCCTTGTGTCATCTATACAACGACACGCCGGGAAGCGGAGCGGATCGCGCAACAGATCACAAATGCAACCTATTACCATGCCGGGCTGGAAGCAGAAGACCGGCAATTGATTCAACAGCAGTTTCTGCACGATGAAATCGACTGTCTGGTCTGTACGAGTGCTTTTGGTATGGGTGTGAACAAAGGGAACGTCCGGACCGTCATCCATTACACGATGCCGGCGACAATCGAAGCGTATATGCAGGAAATCGGACGTGCCGGACGCGACGGAAAACCATCGACTGCCATCTTGCTTTATGCACCGGGTGATCAACGTCTGCAGCATTTTTTGCTCGAGAAGCAATATGCCCCCCCCCTCTGGATTGATCAACTGGTGGAGGGACGCCGGCGGCATGAATCGTTTGAGACGATGGAACAGCGTTTAGGTCTCAATCCAGACGATCCCGCCTACCGCTTACTCAAAGTTCAATTGATGGACGGTAAAAGTCGATCGGACATCATCGACTGGCAGGAAGCCCGAAAAAAAATACGTTTACGTGAACTTATGCAGATGATAAATTATATTCAAAATACATTATGTCGGCGTGCCTTTATCTTGCATCATTTTGATGAGACGGCTGTTGTGCAAGACCGATGTTGTGATCTTTGCGGTAACTTGACGGAAGATAAACCAATCATCCAGACGGAAGACGACCAACTGAACTGGAAACGCCGATTAGAAGAAGTCTTTTTTTCATCCCGTCATTCAGTGTAAACTAGTAGTATCCTTATTTTTAGAAAAGGTGATGAAATTGAGTAAACACGATCAACGAAAAAATCGGCAAGATGAACAACGGACCACATTGCCTCCACGTTCGTCACGCATTGAACACGTTCGCAATGAACGTTTGAAACAACCATTTGCTAAAAATCCCTTGGCCATTACACTGACGGTTCTTATGATTACGATCATCATCGCCTTCGTCTCCATCGGTTTCATGATGTAAGCGCACATTGTGAACGGAGATTTTTTTCCTTTACGGGTATACTAAAGGGAAGAAGAAAGGAGGCACGATGCATGGATCGTGGGAAATACAATATCAAAGCAGTTGCTGCATTGGTGGGACTCAATCCGACGACCATTCGTGCTTGGGAACGACGTTATCAAGTACTGGATCCAGATCGAAGTGAATCGGGTCATCGGATTTACAGTGACAGCGATGTAGCGAAGCTTCGATGGATTGTCGACAAACAAAAAGAAGGGTTATCGGTTTCGAAAGCCATTCAACTATATGAAATGCCGGTCAATCGAACAGAAGTCCCGACCGATTACGGGATTGAACTACGAGATCAACTGTTCGAGGCCTTGACGAACTTCGAGGAACGACATGCACATGACATCATGAACAAAGCCTTTTCGATGTTTAGTTTTGACAAGGTGATCCAGGATATCGTCGGTCCGCTTTTACATGAAATCGGAATGAAGTGGGAAAAGGGTGCGATTACGATTGCGCATGAACATTTTGCGACGGCTTTTTTACGCGCACGTCTCTCGACATTATCCCTTCAAATGCCGATCAATCCCTTTTTACCGCGGATTTTATGCGTCTGCGCACCGGAAGAGGAACATGAACTGGGGTTGCTCTTTTTTACACTCTATTTACGCCAGTCCGGGTTTGACGTTATCTTTCTTGGTGCCGGTATTCCGGTACCGGACCTTGTGACTGTGACAAAACAATTAACGCCCCGAGCCGTCGTCTTGTCCTGTACGATCTCGGATCATCTAAAGGACTTGGACGAAGCCATCGCTCAGATTCAACTGGAAGTGCCGCAAACCGAAATTGGTTTAGGTGGTTATGCCGTCGATCAGCATCCTGAAAAGTACGGTGATTTGTTACTCGGATCGCACGATGCGGCTTGGAAAAGTTGGTTAAGTCGACTCACTCCAACAACTGGTGTATAGTGTGTGTCATATTGAACGGAGAGTATGTACTCTGCCGAGTGACTGGAGGAGTCAATTATGAGGTTTGAACAATTTAAACAAGGGCATTTACGGGTATTCGTCTCAAGACAAGAACTGTCCGTCCACGACGTTCGACCGGAGACCTTGGCTGTCGGCAAAGGACAAGCTTTACTACGTAATCTGTTGGAAGAAGCGGAATCGAACTATGGATTCCAGGCCGTTGGGACATTAGAGTTTTTCGTGACGTTTTTCCCGAATGACGGCATGCTCGTCGACGTTCGGCGTGAAGGCACTGTCCCCGAAGAAACATTTGAGGAATTTGATCAAGTCGAAATCCGGATGACCGTGGATATCGTCCATCATGTGTTGTATCAACTGGATAACTTTGAAGACGCCATTCAGGCAAGCCACGGCTTACGGCGTCATATGGATCAGACGGAGACCGGAGGTACGCTGTATCTGTTTGAAGGTACTTATTATCTGTACTTCCAAGAACAGATGAAACAATCGGTGGAACGAACCGTGACGACGATTTTATCGGAGTATGGTCAACCAAGTCCGAAAAGTCCACTCGTGATGGCAGAGTACGGTCAGACGATTATGGCGGAACAAGCCGTTTCGACCCTTGCGACAACCTTTTCGCAGTGATGTTCAGTCACTTTGTTTTGAATGAGTGCGGATGATTCTTTCGGAAAAGCCACTTCACCGAGCTGTTGTCGGGAAGTGGCTTTTTTGTATCCGTGCAAGGATTGCGACCATTTTGTATTTTTTCGCATAAAAAGTGATGGTATGATAAACAGTGAACGTAAGATGAAGGAGTGAACAGTATGAAGGTGGCAGTATTATTTGGCGGGATTTCTGGAGAACGTGAAGTTTCATTAAATAGCGGGAAATCAGTTGTGGAAGCATTGGAAAGTAAAGGGCATGAGGTCGTGGCCGTTGATTTTCATCCGGAACGGGCGGAAGAAATCCTGACGCTTGACGTGGAGGTGGCCGTGATCGCCCTCCATGGTAAGTTCGGAGAAGATGGTCGTGTCCAAGCGTTGCTTGAAATGGCGGAAATTCCGTATACCGGTTCAGGTGTATTGGCTTCAGCTCTTGCAATGGATAAGGCACGTTCGAAAATCCACTTTGAAAAAGCAGGGATTCGAATTGCCCGTGATGTCTTGATTGAGCGGGGGGACGATATCGAACAAAAAATGACGCAATGGGACCACCAGTTTCCATGTGTCGTCAAACCAGCACAAGAAGGATCTTCGAATGGCTTGACGATTGCGATGGATGAACAGATGTTGCGTCAAGGGATTGAACTGGCTTTTCAGGCGGACGATGCCGTGCTGATTGAGCAATTCATCAAAGGACGCGAGGTGACGGTCCCGGTGATCGGTTCGAAAGGTCAGGAAAAGGCTTTGCCTGTCATCGAAATCATTCCGAAAAATGAATTTTATGATTATGAATCAAAATATGCGATCGGTGGATCGGAACATATCTGTCCGGCACAATTTGACGCCGCGACGACTCAGACATTACAGGACTGGGCAATTCTTGCGCACCAAGTATTGGGCTGTGCCGGCTATTCGCGGACGGACTTTCTTGTTCCGGAATCCGGACAACCGGTCATTTTAGAAACGAACACGTTGCCAGGTATGACGTCGACGAGCCTGTTCCCGGACGGCGCACGGGCAGTCGGGATTGAATATCCGGAACTTGTCGAGACATTTATCGAACTCGCACTCGAACGACATCAGTCCGCTGCAACGAAACGAAAATAATTGAAAAGAACCAGACGATAGAAAGCGCTTACAAATATAGTGGCAACCCCTTTCATTACGGTTCAGAAAAGGGTATACTTTATCCGAACAAGGAAACGGCATAGGGGATGCCACTTATGGGGAGGAACGTTGGAATGATCACTGACCAACAACACGCAAATCATCGCAAGAATGTACTCGAAGCTACACAAGAAATCGTCAAAGAAGCACTTGAGAAACTCGGTTACCCGGATGAGATGTATGAACTGTTAAAAGAACCGCTTCGCATGCTGACGGTTCGGATTCCGGTCCGTATGGATGACGGGTCAACGAAAATCTTTACGGGCTATCGCGCGCAGCACAACGATGCCGTCGGTCCAACAAAGGGCGGAATTCGTTTCCATCCGAACGTGACGGAAATCGAAGTCAAGGCATTGTCGGTTTGGATGAGCTTAAAAGCTGGAATCGTCGACTTACCGTATGGCGGTGGTAAAGGTGGTATCATTTGTGATCCGCGCGAAATGAGTTTTCGTGAAATCGAACGTCTCAGTCGCGGGTATGTTCGGGCGATCAGTCAAATCGTCGGACCCACAAAAGATATTCCGGCACCGGATGTCTTTACGAACTCACAAATCATGGCATGGATGATGGATGAATACAGCCGGATTGATGAATTCAACTCACCTGGATTCATCACAGGGAAGCCGCTTGTCCTCGGTGGTTCGCACGGACGGGAAACCGCGACGGCAAAAGGCGTCGCCATCATGATTCGGGAAGCTGCCGCGAAAAAAGGCATTACCCTCGAAGGCGCACGTGTTGTGGTACAGGGATTCGGAAATGCGGGAAGCTTCTTGTCGAAGTTCATGCATGATCTTGGGGCGAAAGTCATTGCGATCAGTGATGCTTACGGTGCGTTACATGACCCGAACGGTCTGGATATTCCATACCTACTCGATCGTCGCGATTCGTTTGGTACAGTCACGACGCTCTTTAAAAATACGATTTCCAATAAAGAACTGTTAGAGCTGGAATGTGATATTCTTGTTCCGGCGGCCATCGAAAACCAAATCACGGAAGATAATGCGCATGATATTAAAGCGAGTATCGTCGTCGAAGCGGCAAATGGACCAACAACCAATGAAGCAACGAAGATTTTGGCAGAACGTGAGATTTTAATCGTACCGGACGTTCTCGCTTCAAGCGGTGGGGTAACGGTTTCTTACTTCGAATGGGTTCAAAATAATCAAGGGTATTATTGGACGGAAGAAGAAGTCCACGAAAAGCTTGAGAAAGTGCTTGTGAACTCCTTTAATCAAGTCTATCAAACAGCACAGACACGTAATGTCGATATGCGACTAGCAGCCTACATGGTAGGTGTCCGGAAAATGGCGGAAGCGTCACGATTCCGTGGTTGGGTCTAAATCAGACGAAGCTCACTTCAACTTGAAGTGGGCTTTTTTTGTAATGTTATTCCTTTCTTCGGTTCAAAAGATTTGCTAAGATGATAAAAAAGCAAGTGGAAGAGGCGAAAGACATATGTTGGATTGTATCATCATTGGCGCAGGTCCCTGTGGGTTGTCGGCAGCGATCGAAATGCAGGACCGAGGGTTATCGGTTGAAGTGATTGAAAAAGGAAATATTGTAGAAGCCATCTATCAGTACCCGACCCACCAAACCTTTTTTTCGAGCAGTGAAAAACTGGAAATTGGCGGTGTTCCTTTTATAAATAAAGAATTAAAACCAAGACGTCAAGATGCACTCGTCTACTATCGGGAAGTAGTCCGGCGTAAAGGGGTCATCATCCGACCGTTTGAGACGGTAGAGCACGTCGGACGGACTGCAGATGGATTCGAAGTCAAATCGGTCCGTGGAGGGCAAGCGGTGACGAGAAGCGCGCGTTCCGTTGTCCTTGCGACCGGTTATTATGGATTACCGAACAAAATGAATGTAGCCGGTGAAGACATGCCGCACGTTTTCCATTACTTCAAAGAAGGTCATCCGTTTTACGGTCAGGATGTCGTCGTGATTGGTGGCAAGAACTCCAGTGTCGATGCAGCGATTGAACTTGAAAAAGCGGGGGCCCGTGTGACGATGCTGTACCGTGGAGAGGCCTATAGTCCATCCATCAAACCATGGGTGTTGCCGAACTTCGAATCGCTGGTACGTGCCGAAAAAGTGAAGATGGTGTTTGATGCGACGATCGAAGAAATCACGAACACGGACGTCATCTATTCCGTTAGTGGTGAACGGTTGGCGATTAAAGCTGATTTTGTGTTTGCGATGACCGGTTATACACCGGATGTCGGGTTGTTTGCCGATGCCGGAATCGACATCGATCCGGACACGGGAATTCCGATGTTTGATGAAGCAACGATGGAATCAAATGTCGATGGCATTTATATCGCCGGTGTCGTTGCGGCCGGGTATGACGCCAATAAGATTTTTATTGAAAACGGTCGTTTCCACGGCGCTTTGATTGCGGACAGTCTCGTGCATCGACTGGAGCGGGAGACAGCACAACCGTAATAACTAGATATCAAAGGGAGAGGTTGCCACTGTTCAAGTGGAGACCTCTCCCTTTTGTACAAAAACCGGTGATTTATTCGACCCGGAAGGATTCTTCGAGCGCGTGATGCGTGGCACCGATTTCAAGCTCGATCATTAATTTAAGGCGGGCTTTTTGCGAATTCAAACCGTTTGAAAAAATCAGACCGAGTTCCTTAAGCTGTTGACCGCCACCGGCATACCCGTATACATCCTGAACGATGCCGTTGAAACAGCGGCTGACGATCACGATCGGCATTTTTTCCGTCAACGTTCGAATGGCGTCAACGATGCCGGGTGGAACATTCCCTTGACCAAGTACTTCCAGCACAAGACCGTCGTAACCGAGTTCGCCGACGGCTAGCAGCAGATCGGGTTCCATGCCGGCGTACACTTTTAAGACCGAGACCCGTTTGCTTAACGTCGTCACCATATGCGTCGGTTTTAGAAGCGGAGTATTAAACAAGTACACATGGTCTTTTGTGACCATCCCCAAGTTCCCGAAATGTACCGATTTAAAAGTATCGACGGAAGACGTATGAGTTTTCGTGACATTAAAGGCAGAATGAATTTCCCCGTTGAATACGACGAGTACCCCTTTGCCTTTTGCTGCGTCACTGACGGCAACACGAAGTGCCGTGATCAAATTGAATTCCCCGTCTGAGCCCACTTCATTTGAGGAACGCATGGCGCCGGTCAGCACGATCGGAATCGGGGCACCGAGTGTCACTTGGAGAAAGTATGCCGTTTCCTCTAACGTATCCGTACCATGAGTGATGACGACTCCGTCGTATCCGGCTTGTAATTCATCTTTGATGAAGTGCGCCAGTCTGAGCATGATGTCCGGTGTCATGTGGGGAGAGGGAAGATTGGCAAAGTGTCGTGTCGTGATGTCGGCGATATCTGTTGCCCGCGGCAGTGAGGCATCCAGTGGATTGATATCATTGGGTAAAACGTGACCGGAATGGTTTTGAGCCATTGCGATCGTTCCTCCAGTGTGAATCAAAAGTAATTTTTTCATAAAGCGGTCACCGTCGGGTCGACAGGAAACCTTCACCTTCTTTCCGTTCATTTTCATTAACATTGTACCCTTTTTTTTAAGAGATACAATGGGTGCGGTTTTCTTTTCTGCGAGAAACCTTTATTCTAAGAGAATAGGAAGGGGGAGGAGACGTGTTACCAATCGTTTTCTCAGGAATCGCCCCAGGAATTGCATTGTTGACGTACTTCTACTTACGACATGAACACGAATCGGAACCGGTCGGTTATATCCTGCGAAGTTTTATTTTCGGGATTTTACTCGTTTTTCCATTAATGTTCATCGATTATATCATCCAAAGTGAATTCGGGGGACTCGAATCCGTGCGACTGATCCGGTCAGCCGTGACGGAAGAATTTGCGAAATGGTTCGTTGTTTTTTATACGGTCTATATCCACCAACGGTTTAATGATTACTATGACGGAATCATTTATGCCGTCGCCTGTTCGCTGGGTTTTGCCACACTGGAAAACATTCTTTACCTGATGGTCAACGGGACGGTCGAACATATGATTTTCCGGGCGCTGTTACCGGTTTCCGGACATGCCTTATTTGCGGTCATCATGGGATTTTTTATGGGGAAAGCCAAGTTCTCGACGCACCCTTACCGGTGGTTGGGAGTCTCGATTTTAATACCGATGATTGCACATATAATCTTTAATTTGTTAATATTGGAAAATGGTGGCATTTCAATCGTTCCGATTTTATTTATGGTGATTTTATGGACGATCGGATTGTACCAAATCCGAAGTGCCAATCGATTGAACCGGCGTTATAACAGAAAAAGCAATTGAATAGAATGAATTAGGAGAGAGTGACATGATACAAAACGGGGATTTAGTAATGATAACCAATCAAGAGGATCGTCAAGGACGGACGAAAGTGACGGCTGTGACGAATCGTCTGATTTGGATTGAGGCACCAAGTGAGGTCTCGACGTTAAAAACATTTATCTTATCGGATCATGAGCCAGTCGCCTTTTACTTTTTTAAAGAAAAAGGAAAATTATACGGATTCGAAACAGAGGTCGTCGAACGTCAAAATGATCCGCTGCGGGGACAACGTTATGCGCTGAAACGTCCGAGTGAAGAATTGATTCAGCGCGTCCAGCGCCGGCAATTTGTCCGAGTGCCGCAACTGCTGGATGTGGCGATCCACCCGCACAAGACAGAGTTTGAACCCTTCACCTCGGTGACACTGGATTTATCGGCCGGTGGAATTCTTGTTTTAGCGAACCAAGTCCCGGTTGATGTCAAACAAGAGCTGGAGTTGACCTTCTTGTTACCGACAGGGGACGGTGCTACCCATACAGTAGATGTCTTGGCGGAGCTCGTCCGCGTCGATTCAAGGGAAACGCGTTATGAACTGGCGTTTCAATTTACCCGAATCAATGACCGGAGCCGCGAACTTGTCCTGCGGCATTGTTACCAAGCGCAGATGAAAAATTCGCGACGAGGCACGAATCCATTCACGTGAGCCCTTTTTTTTGCTATGATAACGGTCGATACTATACACCATGTGACATGGTGAACACGGAAGGAACGAATCTACTCATGAAGAACATTCAAATTGCCCTAGACGGACCTGCGGGTGCCGGAAAAAGTACGATTGCGAAACAGTTGGCAGCACAGCTGGATTATGTCTATATCGATACGGGTGCGATGTATCGTGCGGTCACGCTGGCAGCACTCGAACAAAACCTGAATTTAGAAGACGGACAAGCGCTTGGTGAGCTGATGAAGTCACTTGACCTTCGTCTGACACCGGGGGATCAGGGACAACGTGTCTTCATCGGAGAACGGGAAGTCACGGAAGCCATTCGGACGAACGAAGTAACGAACAACGTATCGTTTGTTGCACGTCAAGCAGAAGTCCGCACGGCCCTTGTCGTGGCTCAGCGGAAATTAGCAGAACGCGGCGGAATCGTCATGGACGGTCGTGATATCGGAACAGTTGTTTTACCGAATGCGGAACTAAAAGTCTTCTTGACGGCATCCGTCGAAGAACGGGCTAGTCGCCGTCATCGTGAAAACATCGCGCGGGGCATGGACAGTGATTTGCCGTCGTTGCAAGCAGACATCGCTTTACGTGATAAACGGGACAGCGAACGGACTGTTTCTCCATTGAAACAAGCAGAAGACGCGATTTATCTCGATACGACAGAAATGAACATTGATCAAGTCGTGACGCGTCTGACAGAACTGGTAGAAGGTGTCCTCCAATGAAACGGAATGACTTCGTCTATCGACTTGCCCGGTTGATTGTCCTCATCATCGCAAAAACGGTGTTCCGTTTAAAAGTGACGGGAAAGGAAAACATTCCGACAGAAGGATCATTGTTGGTCTGTGCGAATCATAGTTCGAACTGGGATCCCGTCTTTTTAGTCAGTGCGATTCCAACGAGCCGTTCCGTCCGTTACATGGCGAAGGAAGAATTATTTAAAATTCCGGTCTTGAAGCAAATCATGATTTCTGCAGGTACGTATCCGGTAGGTCGTGGACAAGGTGACCGTCAAGCCTTAAAGCGGACGATTGAATTACTGAACACGGACGAAACGGTCGGCATCTTCCCGGAAGGCACCCGATCAGCTCCTGGTGAGTTTACTTCGGCCCAACCGGGTGTCGGATTTTTTGCCTTACGCTCTCCGGCACACATTCTGCCGATCGCGATTATCGGCGATTATCGCCCGTTTCGACGCATGCGGGTCGTAGTCGGCAAACCCGTTGATATTACGGATTTAAGAGATCAACGAGGCGCAGCGAAGGCGATTTCCGAACGAATTTTAGAAGAAATCAAAACCGTCTACTTCAATCACGCGTAATGCCTTGACAAATAGTCAGAATTGTAAGAAGTTAGAAGAAGGATAAACGTATTCATACGTTTCTTGTACTCATCGTGAGGAGGTTGTGTTGGAATGGTCGAAGAAATGAAAGATATGCCTGATTTTGAAATTCATCGGGACCAGGTAGTAACCGGAATGGTCGTGAAAATTGAAGACAAGCAAGCACTCATTGATATCGGATATAAAACAGAAGCAATCCTGCCGATCAGCGAAGTTTCGAGTCTCCATCTGGAAGACATTCGAGGTGTGTTAAAAGTCGGTGATGAACTACAAGTAAAAGTGAAGAAAATTACAGACGAGGAAGTTGTCGTCTCAAAACGTGAAGTCGATGCCTTGCAGGCATGGGGAAAAGTCGAAGCGAAATACGAATCGGGTGAAATCTTTGAAGTTGTCGTCAAGGACATCGTCAAAGGAGGACTTGTCGTCGATATCGGCGTTCGTGGATTCATCCCGGCATCACTCGTAGAGCGGCATTACGTGGAAGATTTCTCTGATTATATCGGTCGTTCGATTGAAGTCAAAGTCGTCGAGTTAGACCAAGAAAAAAATCGCGTCATTCTTTCACACAAGGCTGTGGTCGAAGGTGAACTGAACGCGAAGAAAAAAGAAACACTTGAACAGTTGGAAGTGGGTCAAGTCTTAGAAGGAACCGTCCAACGCCTGACAGATTTTGGTGCCTTTGTCGACATCGGCGGTGTCGACGGGTTGGTGCATATTTCCGAGATGGCCCACCACCGCGTCGAACGTCCGTCTGATATCGTCACGGAAGGACAAAAAGTCGAAGTGAAGGTACTCGGCGTCGATCGTGATACGGAAAAGGTCAAGTTATCGATCAAGGAAACGCAACCCGGTCCATGGCAACAGATGGAAGGGAAAATCGAAGCCGGTGATATCGTCAAAGGGCGTGTCCGCCGGATTGTCCAATTCGGTGCTTTCGTCGAACTTGCACCGCAAGTCGAAGGACTGCTCCACATTTCTCAAATCGCAAACCGTCACATCGGTTCGCCGTCAGAAGTGTTGGAAGAGGGGCAAGAGATTGAAGCGAAAGTGCTTGAAGTGCATCTTGCGGAGCATAAGATTTCCCTCTCGACCCGGGTGCTTGAACAGGAAGAGTCATCGGAAGATGATTATTCACAGTACACGGATCAAAATGAAGGCTTCTCGGTTGCGGATCTCTCTGAAAAAGAATCAGATTCAAAAGAATAATCGATTGGAAGTGGACACGATTCGTGTCCACTTTTTTTATGTTACGGATAGATATGGTATAAAACCGCTTGATTTGATACAATAGAACGGCTATGAAGCGAGAGAAGAGAAAGAAGGTGTTGGGATGGCAATTCCAGTAGTGGCGATCGTAGGTCGCCCAAATATCGGAAAGTCGACGATTTTTAACCGGGTGATTGGAGATCGGGTTTCGATCGTAGAAGACAAGCCAGGCGTTACCCGCGACCGTATATACGGAACTGGAGAATGGCTGAATCGTCATTTTCATTTGATTGATACAGGTGGAATCGAAGTCGGGGATGAGCCCCTACTTCAAATGATGCGTCATCAGGCGGAGCTCGCCATTGATGAAGCAGACGTAATTATTTTTATGGTTAACGGACGTGAAGGCATTACGGCGGCGGATGAAGAAGTCGCAAATATGTTGTTCCGTTCAAACAAACCCGTTGTCATTGCGGTCAACAAAGTCGATAACTTTGAAATGCGGGATTTGATGTATGAGTTTTATTCGTTAGGATTCGGCGACTTGTATCCAATTTCCGGAACGCATGGTCTCGGACTTGGAGATATGCTTGACCGTGTCTTGGAACTGGCACCGGATAAAGAAGACATCGAATACGATGAAGATACTATTAAGTTCGCTTTAGTCGGACGTCCGAACGTCGGGAAATCAAGCATGACGAATTCGATTCTCGGAGAAGAACGTGTCATCGTCTCAAGCATCGCCGGTACGACACGCGATGCGATCGATACACCGTTCTCACGGGACGAACAAGAGTACGTCATCATTGATACAGCCGGTATGCGTAAACGCGGAAAAGTCTATGAGTCAACAGAACGATTCAGCGTCATGCGGGCTCAAAAAGCAATCGAACGGGCAGATGTTGTCTGTGTCGTATTAGATGGCGAAGAAGGCATCATCGAACAAGATAAAAAAGTCGCAGGATATGCTCATGAAGCCGGACGCGCAATCGTCATCGTCGTCAACAAATGGGACGCTGTCGAAAAAGATGATAAAACGATGAAAAAAATGGAAGAAGAAATTCGCGAAGAATTCCGATTCCTGGATTATGCACCGATCGTTTTCGTCTCGGCGAAAACAAAACGTCGTTTACAGACATTACTTCCTGTCATCAAACAAGCGGCGAAGAGTCACGCACAACGGATTCAGACAAGTGTCTTGAATGATGTCATCGTCGATGCAGTAGCGATGAATCCTGCACCAACAGATAAAGGGGTTCGTTTACGCATCAATTACGCGACTCAAGTCGCATCACGACCACCGACGTTCGTTCTGTTCGTCAACGATCCGGAATTATTGCACTTCTCATATAAACGTTATCTGGATAACCGGATTCGTGAAGCCTTTGATTTTACAGGAACACCGATTCGGATTCTGGCACGTCAAAAACAATAAGGACAAGGTGAATCATGATGAAAAAAATCGCAGTCATTGGAGCCGGGAGTTGGGGAACGGCACTTTCGCTCGTTTTAGCAGATAACGGTCATGAGGTCGTCCTCTATGGTCGCGACCAAAAAAATGTGGATGCCATTAATCAAAATCATGAAAATACGCAGTTCTTACCAGGTGTGACGTTGCCGGTTTCACTCCGGGCCACAACCGATTTAAAAGAAGCAGTTGCAGGGGTGTCGCATATTTTGATCGTGACCCCTTCTTCTGCGATTCGTTCCGTGTCCCGCCAATTAAATGGCTTGTTGACGGATCCGGTCGTATTGATTCACGCGTCCAAAGGAATCGAACCAAAAACACACTTGCGTCTATCCGAACTGATGGAGGCGGAAATTGATCTGTCCAAACGCTCGGCCATCTGTGTCTTGACGGGACCTTCGCATGCGGAGGAAGTCGCATTACGTAAACCGACGACGGTGACGGTTGCTTCAACTGATATGGAAGAAGCGGGACGTGTCCAGGAATTATTTACGAATGACAATTTCCGTGTGTACCTGAATGCCGATATCATCGGTGCTGAGCTAGGCGGAGCGTTTAAAAATATCATTGCCTTAGCTGCCGGTATGGCTGATGGTCTCGGGTACGGCGATAATGCGAAAGCGGCTTTGATTACCCGGGGGATGGTTGAAATTGCTCGACTTGGTACATTGTTTGGCGCCAATCCGATGACCTTCACGGGTCTGACAGGCATGGGTGATTTGATTGTCACTTGTACATCCGTCCACAGCCGAAACTGGCGGGCGGGAAATGCGATTGGTCGTGGTGAAAAGCTGGAAACAGTCCTTGAAAACATGGGGATGGTCGTTGAAGGTGTTCGCGCGACACAGGCTGCTTATGATTTGGCGGAGACCAAACAATGTGAATTACCGATTACGACGGCACTTTATCATGTCTTGTTTGACGGGCATACCCCGGCAGAAGAAGTACAGAAGCTGATGCGTCGTCCGCAAAAAAATGAGATTGAACATCTGTTTACGATCAAAGATTAACGGAGTGGGGTGGAAACCTTGAGTCCAGGATTAATAAAAATGTGGATTTCGTTTGCCGGGATCGGTTTGTTTGCCATCAGCGTCTTATTGGTGACAATCAGTCGAACGAAGTTATCCGGAGCTTGGCAGTTTTTGATGTCGACTCTCGCCTTTCTTTGTTTTATCGTGGCGTCGATCATCATGGTCTTTATCGTCATGGCAGGACCAAGCGCATGAAAAAAATAGCGATTATCTTGATGCTTGTCCCAGTGATGCTGCTATCCGGTTGTTTATTCCCGGATAGTCAAAAACCGTCGAATCGTGTCCCGTACCCGGAGCAAATTCGGACGGTCCAAACTGCGGTCGAAGCCTATCAAAAAGATACAGGTGTTTTGCCAATCAAAACCCGGGAAGCCGATACGCCGTTGATGGAACGGTATCAGATCGAACTCGGTCGTCTTATTCCGCGATACATGAGTGATCCGCCTCCGAACAGCTTTGAAGGTGGTGGAACCTTTATTTATCTGTTGGTCGATGTTGATCAAAAACCGACCGTCAAGTTGATGGATTTACTTGTAGCAGAGGAACTTCAAAAACTACAGGTCCGGATCGATACGTACCGGAAGAAAAATGAGAAGTATCCGTTTAAAGGATCGATTGGTAAAAATCAGTTTACGCTTGACTACAAAAAACTGTTTATTAAAGAAGAGCCGACTGTTCCGAGTCCCTATTCGGATGAACAGCTCTCGATCTATGTAGACGGACAAGGGCAACTCTTTATCAACTATTTGCCTGAACTCGAAAAAGCGGTCCAAACCGCGAAGAAAAAGCCGAAAGTCGGTCAAGATATTCGTCATTTGCTCTATGATGACCAACCTTTTGTTCCCGCTTACTCTCAAAGCTATACAATTAACAAAAAAGGCGAACCTGTGTTTTCTGAGGAATCGATCGAAGAATCAGAAAATTGACGGTAATTCTAACGAAAATGTTGTAATATCAACGTTTATAAGTTATGATTAGCCTCGAAGAAGTGATTGGGAGGGGGTGAACGTAATGAACAAAACTGAACTCATTCAAGCAGTTGTCGAAAAATCAGGTCTGACTAAAAAAGACGTGACGAAAGTTGTTGAATCAACATTCGAATCGATTACTGAGACACTTCAGTCTGGAGAAAAAGTCCAATTGATTGGCTTTGGTAACTTCGAAGTCCGTGAACGCGCAGCTCGTAAAGGTCGCAACCCACGTACAAAAGAAGATATCGAAATCCCAGCAAGCAAAGTACCTGCTTTCAAACCAGGTAAAGCATTGAAAGATGCTGTCAAGTAATCCGGCTACATAGTCGTTCGAGGAATTCCTCGGACGGCTTTTTTTGTGGGCATTGAGAGACGAGAAAAGGGATTGATTATGGTATATTAAAAAAGAAGAACATCCATCAACGAGATGGCACTGGAGATCGGGGGGTAAAAGCATGAATCATCAAGAGCTGCTCGTGGAAGAAATGATCACCGCACTCACTACGAAACAAACAACACAATTGGCTCGACATGTGGATTTCCCTTCCATCGATCGTGAACAGATCAGTTGGTTGATCGATGTCGCCCAAAATGAAACGTTCGCATGGCAATCGCTGGTCAAGAGCGTTCATCATGCGCAAGTTGCCTTGTTATTGCATGAACGTGTCGGGGAAACGAAAAGAGGCTCCAAAGAACGGCAATTGCTTGTCTTAGCAGGTGATTTGTTCTCGAGTTACTTTTTTGAGGAGTTAGCGTCTCTTCCTCAAACGGCCCTTGTTTCACTGGGACGAACCGTTCAGCGTGTCAATGAAGCAAAGTGTGCGCTTCATGAAGAAAACTATGTGTCGACCGAAGACTACGTTTTGCTTTGGTTGACGGCAGAATTTGGTCTTGTTCAAGGGTTGGCAGCAATCAGCGGCAAAGACTGGTTAACCGAGCAGGGACAACGATTGATCCGGAAGCGGGCACAGGTATTGAATCCTAGTGCGCAACAACTGTTATTATCACATCTGGAACAGATGGCAGTAGCGTAATATCTTCGAAAGGGTGAACTGCGTGCAGACACAAGAAAAAGAGAAAAAAGTATATGAAGTATTCCAATCAATTTCGACCAATTACGATCAAATGAATTCCATCATCAGCTTCCGCCTGCATAAATTATGGAGAAAAGAGACGATGCGCCGGATGAACGTTTTTCCGGGAGCCAAATGTCTCGACTTATGTTGCGGAACAGCGGATTGGACGATTCAATTAGCAAAAGCAGCCGGACCGACCGGCGTCATCAAAGGTCTTGATTTTTCAGAGAACATGCTGAAGGTCGGCGTCGATAAAGTCGAAGCTCTTGGCATGAAGAATGTTGAACTGATTCATGGGAACGCAATGGAGTTGCCGTTTGGCGATCATTCATTTGACTACGTGACAATCGGATTCGGGTTACGTAATGTTCCCGATTACCTTCAAGTCATCAAGGAGATGCATCGTGTGCTAAAACCGGGCGGGACAGTCGTTTGTCTAGAGACAAGCCAACCAACCGCGCCGTTGTTTAAAGAAGCCTACTCGCTCTACTTTGGCAAAATCATGCCACAAGTCGGCCGTTTGTTCGCGAAGTCGTATGACCAATACAACTGGTTGCAAGAATCAACGGAAGTGTTCTTGGACCGTGTTGAACTGAAGCAATTGTTTGAACAAGCCGGTTTCATGCAAGTTGAAGTGAAAGCATTTGCAGGTGGGGCGGCTGCGATGCACCTCGGAAAGAAGTGGTGAGATGTCACTGCATTCAATTTATCGTGATGTAACAAAAGAAGTAAATCTCGTCGATCGCTTTTTGGTCAGTCACATCGCTTCCGATGACCCGACGATTGATGCCGCAGGCCAACAGTTGTTGCAAGCAGGTGGAAAGCGGATTCGACCAGCATTCGTTTTGCTTGCTTCTAAATTTGGTCAAGCCAACCGTGACGAACTGGTTCGTGTCGCGGCAAGCCTGGAATTGATTCATATGGCTTCTCTCGTTCATGATGATGTGATCGATGATGCGGAACTACGGCGGGGTAAACCGACCGTCATGCAACATTTTGATGAAGAGGTCGCACTCTATTCCGGTAATTATTTGTTTGGAGAAGCCGTCAAACTGATCGGGGAAGTCGGAAAACCGGAACTGGTTCAAGTGATGGTCCATGCGATGCGTGAAATCTGTGAAGGTGAAATCGAACAGATTTACGATCAGTATGATTGGGAGCAATCCATTAAACGCTACATTAAGCGGATTGAACGGAAAACAGCGATCCTGATTGAAGCAAGCTGTCATCTAGGGGCAATTGTCGCCAACTGTTCGCCGGCAGATACAAAGGCTTTACGTCAATTTGGACGTGACATCGGTCTGGCTTTTCAAATTGCAGATGACTTGCTTGATTTTACGGCGAAACGGACCGAACTTGGGAAACCGGTCGCCGAGGACTTGCGGCATGGACACAAGACGTTGCCTGTTTTTTATGCAGCGGAAAATCCAAGTTTCTTTCAGGAACTTCAGAAAATCCAGTCGATGCCGACGCATCAAGAAGTAGCACCAGTGCTTGAGCTTCTTCACCAAACGGATGCCCTGGAGCGGACGCAACGAACGGTCGACTTGTATATCCAACGGGCCATTCACCGGCTCGATCACCTCCCTAAATCTTCAGCCAAACGTTCCCTCGAAGAAGTGGCTCGTTATGTGGGAAAACGAAAAGGATGAAAAACTGTAAAAAATTTCTTGCCGCTCGTCTCATTACACAGTAAAATAGCTATGTAAGCGCTTTTATCTGTATTTCATAGGGGGAACTAGTAATGGAGCAAACATTCTTAATGGTAAAACCAGACGGCGTTGAACGAGGATTGATCGGGGAAATCATTGCTCGCATCGAACGTAAGGGGTTTGTGATTCGTGAGATGAAGATGATGCAGGCAACGGAAGAATTGGCACAAGCACACTATGCAGAACATGCGGAAAAACCATTTTTCGGAGAGTTGGTCACTTTCTTGACATCAGGTCCGGTCGTTGCGTTGCGTGTTGAAGGTACGGACGTCGTCACCGTCTCACGGATGATGATCGGGAAAACAAAACCAACAGAAGCAATGCCGGGGACGATTCGTGGGGACTTCGCCAACACGATGAGTGAGAACGTCATCCATGGCTCTGATAGTGTTGAGAGCGCGGAGCGTGAACTCAGTCTTTGGTTTCAAGGACAGCCTTTAAACGTATGATGGAATCAAAACGGTTGAGCCAGTGCTCAATCGTTTTTTTTGTTTTTTGGAAAGGAAATGGCTTTATGCTAAAATAGAAAACAAGACATGGGTCAAAGTAAGGCGTGACCCGACAGAGAGAGGATTTGTGAGGTGGATTATGCAAGATTATGAGCTTTTCATCCAACGTTTCTTAAAAAAATCAGGAATTGATTTAGGGCAATATAAAGAAGCACAGATGAAACGACGATTAACCGCATTACGTGATAAAAAAGGGCACAGTACATTCGCGTCTTATATGCAAGCGATGGAAAAAAGTTCAACACTATACGAAGAGTTTTTAGACCGGATGACGATTAACGTCAGTGAGTTTTTCCGCAATCCAATCCGGTGGCAACAGTTGGAGCAAGATATCTTACCAGTGCTGCAAGCGCGGGCGCACGGGAGGATCCGGACGTGGAGTGCTGCGTGCTCAACAGGAGAAGAACCGTATTCGTTGGCGATGATTTTAAACGAAAAAATGGATCCGGCTCAGTTTACGATTCAAGCAACGGATCTAGACGATATCGTGCTTGAAAAAGCCAAGCAAGGCCGATACGGAGCGTCGGCGCTAAACGAAGTGGTGGAATCTCGAAAAAAGCGATACTTTATTGAACAAGACCAACAGTTTGAGGTCGTGCCGGAAATCAGACGCCTTGTTCGATTCAGCAAACATAATTTATTAGGCGACCGTTACGACACGGGATTTGATCTCATTATTTGTCGTAACGTCTTGATTTATTTTACGGAAGAAGCGAAAGCACATGTTTACCGCTCTTTTGTCGAGGCACTGAAACCGGGCGGCATTTTGTTTGTCGGCGGGACGGAGCAAATTTTCCAACCCGAACGATTTGGTCTGAAGATGCGCCAAAGCTTTTTCTACGAAAAAATTTAACCGGATGAAGGGATGGAACATATGCGCTACATGACAGCAGGAGAATCACACGGTAAAGGATTATCAGTCATCATCGAAGGTGTTCCTTCTGGGTTAACGATCGATTTTGAACAGATCCAACGCGAAATGAAACGACGTCAAGGTGGATACGGGCGAGGACGACGGATGCAAATCGAGCAGGATTCGGTGGACGTCCGTGGTGGGATTCGGCACGGCTATACGACAGGCGCACCGATCAGTCTGTTCATTGAAAATAAAGACCATACACACTGGACACAAGTCATGCAGGCTGAACCGTTGACGGAAGAACTGGAACGTCCGCGGACGTTGACTCGACCAAGACCGGGACATGCCGATCTCGTCGGAGGATTAAAGTTTGGTCACCGGGATTTGCGGGATGTCCTGGAGCGTTCATCCGCTCGTGAAACGGCAGCACGTGTCGCCGTTGGGGCAATCGCCAAACAATTACTCGATCAACTCGGCGTCGATGTCTTCTCGCACGTCCGTTCGATCGGCGGAGTTGATGCTTCGGTCGTGAATCCGATGGAACACCGGGAGACGATTGAAGCCTCTCCTGTTCGTTGCGCTGACAGTACGGCAGCCGATCACATGATGCAGGCGATCGATCAAGCCAAAAAAGATGGCGATACGTTAGGGGGAGAAGTCGAGGTCGTCGTGACCGGTCTTGTTCCCGGTATCGGTTCGTTTACGCAAAATGAAACGAAACTCGACAGCCGGATTGCCCGGGCGGTCATCAGTGTCAATGCGATGAAGGCTGTCGGATTCGGAGACGGATTTGATCTGGCGCGCCGTAAAGGGAGTACGGTTCAAGATGAGATTCTCCATGATGAGACCGGATACTTCCGCAAGACGAATCATCTGGGGGGGATCGAAGGTGGTATGTCGACAGGGATGCCGATTCGTGTTCAAGTGGCGATGAAGCCGATCCCGACGTTGTATCGTCCGCTTCAGTCCGTCGATATTGAGACGAAAGAGCCGTTTGTTGCGCAAATCGAACGCAGTGATGCCTGTGCCGTTCCAGCGGCAGCCGTCGTCTTGGAAGCTGTCGTAGCGGTGGAAGTGGCGGGGGCAGTCCTCGAGATGTTCGGCAGTTCGACGCTCGAACGTCTGAAACAAAGTCTTGCGGCTTATCAGGAGGAGGTGCGTCTCTTTTGACGCATCTGCAGATCCAGGCAAGCCGTCCTTATACGGTATATATCGAGCCCGGTGCCGTCAACCGGTTGACGGAAGTGCCGGCAGCCCATGAGGCAGATCAATTTTGGATCATTACCGACCAAACAGTGGCGGCGTTACATGGCACAACGTTAAACGAACAACTGGAGCAATGTTTTCCGGAGAAGACACGGTTACTCAGCCGTGTCGAGCCGGGAGAAACAAGCAAGTCTTTATCAGTGTACCAAACGTTACTCGAGGACGGCGTCAAACAAGGAGCGACACGACGCACCTTGATTTTGGCAGTCGGCGGAGGAATGATTGGTGATTTGGCAGGGTTCGTTGCTGCAACTTTTTTGCGGGGAGTGCCCTTTGTCCAAATTCCGACGACTTTGCTTGCCCATGATTCGAGTGTCGGTGGGAAGGTTGGATTAAACCTACGTTGGGGTAAGAACTTAGTGGGGGCATTTTATCAACCGTCTGCTGTTTTATATGACGTGACGTTTTTACACACTTTATCTGACCGCGAATGGAGAAGCGGTTTTTTTGAATTACTCAAACATGGTTTTCTGGCTCGCCCGTCGTTTGCTCCTGCTCTTTTGGCGCTCGACTTGGAGGCGGTCAAACAGTTACCGATGGAGGATTGGCTTGCATCAGGCATTGCCGTCAAACAACGCATCGTCGAACAGGATGAGCGGGAAAGCAGCATCCGTGCTTTCTTAAATTATGGTCATACATTCGGGCATGCGGTCGAATACGTCAGTCCCGGCTTATCCCATGGGGAAGCAATCGGAATTGGTCTGGTGTTCGCGTCGTTGTTGGAAGATAATGAACGGCAGGCAGAACAGCTGGTGGAGCTGATGAGACGACTGGGAATGGTGTTACCGAAACGACGTCCATTCGAGGTCTATTTGGATTTCATGAAACGAGATAAAAAAAACAATGCATCGATTCGATTTGTCTTACAACGGCAGGATTCATTTACCTTGGAAGAAATCGATGAAACACGGTTACGTGATACGTACGATCAAACGGTGAGGTGTTTACAATGGGATTAAAAGGAACAGTCAAGGTACCAGGTGATAAATCGATGACGCATCGCGCCTTTTTAATGGGTGGGATTGCAGAAGGTACGACGGTCATCACGAATGCGTTGATGGGAGCAGATTGTCTGGCTTCTCTCGCAGCGGTAGAGGCAATCGGTGCTCGAGTGGAACGGACGGAGCAAGATATTCAGATTACAGGAACGGACCAGTTAAAAGCGGCCACCATCGATTGCGGGAACTCGGGAACGACGATTCGTTTACTGAGCGGTATCTTAGCGGGCGGTCAGGAAACCTATACGTTGACGGGAGACGCTTCGTTGCAAAAACGTCCGATGGATCGGGTTACGGTTCCCCTGGCGACGCTTGGCGCGACAATTGAAGGGAACTATGCCCCGTTGACAATCCATGGGCAACATTTAGTCGGGACAAGCTACACGTTGCCGGTTGCCAGTGCGCAAGTGAAGAGTGCCGTTCTGTTGGCTGGATTGTTTGCGACCGGAGAGACGACGGTCATTGAACCGGTGTTGTCGCGTGATCATACAGAACGGATGTTGCCGAAGTTTGGGGTTGAAGTCACCATTCAAGAGCAGGAGCACGGACGGCAAATCCGCTTGCAGGGACCGGCTCGTCTGCAGGCGACGACGATCGATATTCCCGGCGATCCGTCTTCGGCTGCTTTTTGGTGGACAGCTGCGACACTCGGGCACGACAGTTCGATCACGACGGAACATGTTTTGATGAACCCGACGCGGATTGGTTTTCTTCAAGTGTTACGTCAAATGGGAGCGAGTGTCGAAATTTCGAACCGGCAAGAAACGGCCGGAGAAGAAACGGCAGACGTCACCTTAGCGACGACATCGCTTCAGGCGGTGACGATTGAAGGCGAACAAATCCCGTCGTTGATCGATGAAATTCCGTTGCTTGCCCTCCTTGCGACGCAAGCGGACGGCCGGACGATCATTCGGGATGCAGCGGAATTGCGGGTCAAAGAAACGGACCGAATCGAAACTGTGGTGACGACACTCCGGCAGATCGGCGCGACGATTGAAGCGACGGCGGACGGGATGATCATTGATGGTCCGACACCGTTGACAGGTGCGACCGTCGACAGTGCCGGTGATCATCGTCTGGCGATGATGTTGACGATTGCTTCGACATTACAGCCGGAAATTCAAGTGCTCGGGAATGAAGTAGTTGAAGTCAGCTACCCAACGTTTTATGATGATTTAAAGACCTTACAACAATAAGCAAACCTCTCCGTGCAATAGAAATTGAAATAGTAGAAAGTGAGGCGTTTGCCTTGAACGAAGACGTATTAAAACAGATAGTCGAAAGCCTGGAACACGGTCACACGTCAGAAGCCTTGGTGGCACTGGAACAACTCGAGAAAACAGGAACAGACGAAGACCGTCTGGCAGTGGCGGATCTTTATAT
Organism: Exiguobacterium sp. RIT452; assembly: GCF_003598705.1. Classification (NCBI taxonomy): domain Bacteria; kingdom Bacillati; phylum Bacillota; class Bacilli; order Caryophanales; genus Exiguobacterium; species Exiguobacterium sp. RIT452. The sequence continues at coordinate 108,523 of NZ_QXJB01000002.1, read as the reverse complement.
CGAACTGGGGTTATCCGATCGTGCCGTTGACATACTGGCGCCCCTGTATGTCGATTATTCAGGGAATGCCGGCGTTGCCTTGTTGCTCGCTGAATGTTATATCGATTTGGATCGGGAAGAAGAAGCGATCACCGTCCTGGAGCAGGTGGATACATCCGACATCGAAAACGGTCCGCGGACATTGGTTTTGTTAGCGGATCTCTACCAGTCGCAAGGACTGGATGAAGTGGCGTTAGCCAAATTGAAGGAAGCACGGGATTTGGCACCGGATGAGCCGTTGCTCGCGTATGGACTGGCAGAATTGTACATGACGTTAGGCGCCTTTGATCAGGCGGTTCCGTTGTTTGCTGAAATTGCAGCCAATCCTGTTCTCCGGGAAGAATTGCCGCTTGATGCGCTCTACGCAGAGTCATTGGCGATGATCGGAGAATTCGAAGAGGCAATTCCGCTGTATGAACGTGCCGTCGCTGAACGCTCCGATCTGCATACGCTGTTTGGTCTTGCGATGACTGCACACCGGGTCGGTCAGCACCAAAAAGCGGTCGAGACGTTCAAACAGTTGATCGCACAAGATCCGGACTACACGTCGGCGTATGTACCGTATGCGGAGAGCCAGTCGGAACTCGGCTTGACGAAGGAAGCGTTAAACGTCATCAAACAAGGGATCGAGCGTGATGACTACAACGATGAATTGCGGACGATGGAAGCCCTGTTCTTGTTGAAGCTTGGTGATCGCGAAGGCAGTGTGAAAGCATTACGTGAGGCACTCGCCCTGAATCCGGAATCCTTGCTCGCCGCTGAACGGTTACTGGCGTTACTGGCTGAGGATGAAGATCATGAAGCGACGCTTGAGACGATTTCCGCCATCGAAGAACATGTCACGGCTCCGATTTTGACGTGGTACCGGGCCCGTTCCCTTTATGCGTTAGAGGAATATACAAACGCGATGGAGAAATATGCACAAGTCGAGTCTGCTTTTGCGGACGATGCGTTGTTCTTGAAAGAATACGGGTATGCCTTAGTAGAAGAAGGACGCCGTGAAGAAGGACAGACGTTGTTACGTCGAGCGGCAGGCTTGACACCAGAAGATGCAGATTTAGTCGACTATGTCGAACGAATGGATGGATGACTTCACGGGAGAAGGGAGTAGGATTGAGATGACAGAGAGAAAGCAGCGTTTCTTGCGCCGCATCTTGACCTATTATACGTTGAAACGTCGGGAATCGAAATGGATCATTGATTATTGGCTTCGTAATGAATCGAAGCTGGATCGTGTTCATTTTGTTCAAAATGCCATGTTTGCGCCAAAAGCGATGATCATCACGACATATGGATTTGATGCCGACCCTTTTCTATTTAAAAAAGGTGAAGTCAAAACAACGGATCCCGAAAAAGCCTATCACGACATCCGCTTGACGGATGAAGACGTTTATATCGAACTGAATTTCCAAGGGATGATGATGGATGATGAGTACCTGTCCTTGTTGGAAGAAAATCCGTTCCGTCCAGAAGTCGCCGTCGAACCGAAATTAGTGGACGAAGCGATGAACTTTATTGCGGCGACCGTCAACCGGCAGGAGGAAGAACGTCTGATCCGATTGATTGATGAGGCGCTTGACGCCCGTGATAAAAATCGTTTCCAGTCCCTTTCGGACGAATTGCGTCTGATTCGCAGCCAACTGTAAGAATTGAAGATGATGGCCCCCTTCATAAAACAAGAAGGGGGTTTTTTGAGAAATTGAAAGTAAGGATAAAATATGAAGAAAAATTGAATGGAATTTCATAAAACGTTCACATTAGGCAAGCAGTTATAAATGCGGATATGATACATTAAATGTGACGAATTGTATGTGAACAGGAAAGGGGGAAATGACTTGCGTTTCAAACCATCCGATGTTCAAAGGACGAGAAACGAACAGGCGTACATCGATACGTTGATTGTCCCATTGATTCCCGTCGGATTTGACGAAGCGATGCATGCTTTTGCAGAATGCGCAGACATGACGATGACCGTCGCGACAGAAGTCGAACGGCAATTGTCAGGTCGAGCGATGCTCGTCCCGCCGATGACGTACATCGGTGTCCCGTCAGTCGATCAGTTAACCAGTTGGGAGCAAGCGGCATCTGCCGAACAATTTCGATTTGTGACGTTCATTACTGCCGATTTACGGTGGAAAGAGACATCGGTCGAGGACATCATTTATGTCCCGCGTTTATCGCTTGAGACGATGAGTCGCGATCAACAAGGTCAGATGGTCGGGAATTTTGTCGGACAAGTCCTAGAGCAGTTAGGAAACCGTTGGACCGCGCTATGAAGCGGTTGACGCAATGATTTTATTAAGATACTATTACCATGTGAGAAATTTGTGTGAAGTACTGTGGTCTTGGGGCACAGCGTACATCACGAGGGGGGATCGAGATGGCTCAAAACGGGTCTAACGTAACACGTCGTCAGTTCTTGACGTATACATTGACTGGAGTCGGCGGCTTTATGGCGGCGACAATGGTCATGCCGATGGTCAACTTCGCAGTTGATCCAGTCCTGAAGAAATCAGGGGCAGGCGATAAAGTAAAAGTAATGAAGTTGTCGGATATCACGACAGAACCAAAACGGGTTGACTTCAAGAAACAAACACAGGATGCATGGTATGAGTTTGAAGAAACATTGTCTGCATGGGTGTTTAAAAACGATAAAGGTGAGATTTTAGCATTATCACCGATTTGTAAACACTTAGGTTGCCAAGTCAGTTTCGGATCTGATCCGACGCACCCGGAACAATTCTATTGCCCATGCCACTTCGGTCGTTATACGAAAGATGGCGTCAACGTACCAGGTACGCCTCCGACGAAACCGCTCGATGGCTATGAAATGCAAGAGAAAGATGGTTTCCTTTACTTAGGTAAACCAGTCGAAAGAGGTGCGTAAGCGATGATGCAAAAAATTTATGATTGGATTGATGAGCGGGTAGACATTACACCGCTTTGGCGAGATATCGCTGATCATGAAGTTCCAGAACACGTTAACCCGGCTCATAACTTCTCCGCATTCGTTTATTGTTTTGGCGGGCTGACGTTCTTCACGATCGTCATTCAGATTCTTTCGGGAATGTTTTTGACGATGTATTACGTACCGGATATCATCAATGCGCATGCGTCCGTCTACTACCTTCAAAATGAAGTGGCACACGGTCAAATCGTTCGTGGTATGCACCACTGGGGCGCATCTGTCGTCATCGTAATGTTGTTCTTACATACATTACGTGTCTTCTTCACAGGTTCATACAAAAAACCACGTGAATTGAACTGGGTCGTCGGCGTTCTGTTATTCTTCGTTGTCTTAGCGCTCGGTCTGACAGGATACTTGTTGCCATGGGATATGAAAGCATTGTTCGCAACGAAAGTTACGATTCAAATTGCCGAAAGTATTCCTGTCATCGGTGGTATCGCAAAAACACTCCTCGCGGGTGGAGAAATCGTCGGTGCAAGTACGATCGCTCGATTCTTTGCGATTCACGTCTTCTTCCTTCCTGCAGCATTGTTCGTCTTGCTCGGGGCCCACTTCATGATGATCCGCAAACAAGGGATCTCTGGACCACTTTAAACCGACAATTACTTTAGACAACTAAAAGGGGGAGAACACGATGCATCGTGGTAAAGGAATGAAATTCGTCACCGATTCACGGGTGTCGATCAACAACCGGATGCCGAACAAGTCAAAAGACTATTCGGAATATCCAGGTCGGACGGAAGCGTTCTGGCCAAACTTCTTACTTCGCGAATGGATGGTAGGAGCGGTCTTCTTGATCGGCTTCATGACTTTGACAATCGTTGAAGCAGCACCACTTCAAAATATTGCTGACCCGACGAATACGTCGTACATTCCACTTCCGGACTGGTACTTCCTATTCCTCTATCAGCTCTTGAAATACCAATTTGCAGCGGGTCCGTACATTTTAATGGGAACAGTCATCCTTCCAGGTCTAGCGTTTACAGCACTTCTTGTTGCGCCATGGCTTGACCAAGGATTGGAACGTCGCCCGGCAAAACGTCCGATCGCAGTCAGCATGATGCTTCTTGCAGTCGTCTCGATTGTCTTCTTGACATGGGAATCTGTTCAAACAACACACTGGGATACCATCCATAAACAAGGTGAGTTGACGATGAACGAAGGTCCGGAAATCGATACGGCCGCTAAAGGATTCGAGATCTACTCGAATCAGTCATGTGTCAACTGTCACGGGAAAAACCTCGAAGGTGGAGCAGCGGCTCCGGCCCTCGTCGGTACCCAAAAGACAGAAGAAGAAATTTATGAGATTGCAGATAAAGGGATCGGATCGATGCCTGCTGGACAATACAAAGGTTCAGATGCAGATCGTAAAGAACTCGCTAAATTCATCGCTTCTTACGGTGAAGGCGGAGAGAACAATAAATAAGACAACCGACCGGGGGAATTTTCCTCCGGTCTTTGTCTATCATGAGGTGAAATGACGTGCCCTTGTTCCATCTACTCAAACATAAAGCGGTGCTTTGGCCGCTTGCCTTGATCAACTTGGCCGGTACTTTATACGGGTACTACTGGTATGAGCCGCAACTGGCGATGTCGAAATGGTATTACTATCCCTTCATTCCGGACAGCCCGACCGCGTCACTCTTTTTTACAATCATCCTCTTCCTGTGGATTTTTAATCGTCGTTCCCGTTTGTTCGAAGCCCTCGCCTTTGTCACCTTAATCAAATACGGGGTCTGGGCAGTCGTCATGAATGCTTTGATGCTGAATGAACTCGGCACCGGTGATGCCTTTTTGACAGCCATGGCGCTGATGCTGATGGTTTCCCATGGAGCGATGGCGTTCCAAGCACTTCTGTATGTCCCGTTGATGACGTTTCGTGTCAAAGAACTGGTTCTTGTCGCCGTCTGGGTCATTCATAACGATGTCGTCGATTACGTGCTCGGACAGTGGCCGCGTTATCCGGCGCTGGCAGAACATATTCAGTGGATCGGATACGGTTCGTTTTGGTTGACCGGATTATGTCTTTTGATGGGATATCGGCTTGTTGCACGCGATTCAATTGACAATAAGTTCACTCGAACATAAAATAAGAATATAATCTTTTTTTATGGAGGGGAAGATGCCACATGGCGAACTATTTGATTTATTTGGCCATCATCATCATCGTGCCGATCTGGGCACAGATGCGTGTCAGAAAAACGTATAAAAAGTATCAACAAGTTCCGATTCAGAGTGGAGTCACCGGAGCCCAAGTCGCGGATTTCATCATGAAACAAAACGGAATTACGAATGTGCGTCTTGAGCCGATTGGCGGAACGATGTCCGATCATTACGATCCGACGAACAAAGTCGTCCGACTGTCGGAAGATGTCTACTACGGTTCGACGGTCTCAGCGGTTTCAATCGCGGCCCACGAAATCGGACACGTCATCCAAGACGCCACCGATTACGGTATGATGCGCGTCCGTCACCGGATCGCACCAGTCGCTTCAATCACATCGAACCTGTCGTTCCCGTTATTGTTGATCGGTTTCTTGGCTGGTATGAGTGGTCTTGCAATGCTTGGTGTCATCTTGATGCTCGGAGCGGTCATTTTCCAACTCGTGACGTTACCGGTTGAGTTTGATGCTTCAAAACGTGCGATGGCCCAGTTAACGGAACACGGCATCATTGATGCAGCGGAAGAACGCGGATCACGTCGTGTCTTGAACGCTGCTGCGTGGACCTATGTCGCTGCGACGCTCGTTGCGGTTGCCGAGTTCATTCGATTAGCATTGATTGTGTTTGCACCGTCAAGTGACGATTAATGAAAATGAAAAAACAAACGGCGCGGAATCCGAGAGGACTCCGCGCCGTTTGTTTTCGTATTGGAAATCATGTTTCTTTAATGGGAACACGGTTTTCATCGAACGTAAATCCTTCTCCCGTCACTTCATATACATCGTGCAGCGTGATGAAAGCGTGTTGATCAACTGATTTGACGAGTGTCTTCAGTCGTGTGATTTCATTTCGGGCTACGACGACATATAAGACTTCCAAATCGCGGCCCGAGTAGCCGCCTTTGGCGACGAGACGAGTTGTTCCCCGGTTCATCGTCGCATGAATCCCGTCTGCAATTTCCGTCCGGTGATCACTGATGATCATCGCGGCTTTTCCGGCATACGTTCCTTCCTGCATCCAATCAATGACACGGGCACCGACGTAAACGGCGAGCAGTGTGTACATCGCTTGCTTATAGTCGAGATAGGTCAGCGATGCGATGATGACAAAAAAGTCGAAAATCATGAAGGTCCGGCCAATCGACCATCCGAAGTACCGTTTCGTCAAGCGGGCGATGATATCGACCCCGCCGGTCGTCCCGCCATTATTGAAGATGATGCCAAGCCCGACACCGATAAAGACACCGGCAAACAGAGCGGCAAGGACCATATCGTCTTTCAGAAGGATTTCAAGCGGCGAATACTTCGCAATCAATCCGTACCAAATCGAAAAACTGAACGTTCCGATCAGTGTGTAGACGAACGTCGTCCGGCCGAGTAGTTTATAGCTGACAAGGAACAGCGGAATGTTCAAGACCAAGTTCGTGATGGACGGCGAAAAACCGAACAACCCTTTTAAAATCAGGGTGATGCCCGTGAAGCCGCCTTCAGCCAACTCGTTTTGAACGTTAAAATGATAGATACCAAAAGCAAAAATGAATGATCCGATTAAAATCCAGATGATGTTCTGGATCCGGATCGGAAACTGGAATGGGGGTGCCATCTGTTTACTCCTCTCTGACATGACTCTTTCTCTAGGGTAACGGCAGACGCCGGAAAAGACTAGTATTTCTGACGAAAATCGTTCGAAAAGTGGCGGATGTAGTTTTTAGTCGGTAATTTGATTACAATGAGCAGGGGACAGGACATTACTTAATGAAGAGAGAGTGAGCAACTATGAAAAAAGCGATTGGGATTCTCTGTTATCCATCGGTCGGCGGTAGTGGCGTCGTCGCAACGGAACTCGGGATGAAATTAGCGGACCGGGGACACGATGTCCATTTCATTACATCGAGCATTCCATTCCGTTTGACGGAATATCGTCCGAACATCACCGTCCATCTCGTCGAGGTGAACCAGTATTCGGTCTTCAAATATCCTCCGTATGACATCACGTTAGCGTCGAAAGTCGCGGAAGTCATCGATTTGTTTGATTTGGATATCATCCATGCCCATTACGCAGTCCCGCATGCGGTCTGTGCGGAACTGGGGCGGAACATGGCGAAGAAAAAAGGGGTTGGTGTCGTAACGACCTTGCACGGTACGGACATCACGGTCATCGGCCAGGATTTGGAGATGCAACCGGCCATCCGCTACGGGATTGAAAGCTCCGACGCCGTCACGGCGGTCTCAGAAAGTCTGGCTCTTGAGACGAACATGACATTAAACGGACAGTACATGATTGATGTGATTCCAAACTCGATCGACGAGAGTGTCTATTATCCGATGCGCGATGATCGCCTGAAGCGGCATTACGGAATCGAGCCGGACGAGATCGTCGTCATCCACATTTCAAATTTCCGACCGGTCAAACGGATTGATGATACGCTGGCAGCCTTTGCCATTGCATCAAACGGTCGCGCCATGCGGCTACTGTTAGTCGGTGACGGACCGGAGATGGGGCAGACGCGGCGCCGTGCCAAAGAATTGGGGATTTACGACAAAATCATCTTTGCCGGGAAACAAGAACACGTCGCTCAGTTACTGGCGATCAGCGACATTCATTTGCTGTTATCGGAAAAAGAGGCTTTTGGTCTCGTCGTGCTCGAAGCGATGGCGGTCGGCGTTCCGAGTGTCGTCTCCAGTGCCGGTGGATTACCGGAAGTGATCCAGGACGAAAAAACAGGATTCATCGTTCCAACATACGATGTCAAAGCAGCAGCAGAGCGGATTGGACGGTTGGCGGATGACGCAACACTCCGGGAAGAGTTCGCGGAAGAAGGCATTCGTGATACCCGCAGACGATTCGATTCCAATCAAGTCGTTCGAGCGTATGAACTTTTGTATGAACGGGTGTGTGCGCGTTATGAAAATGCTTGAGTATGCCAATCATATCATTCAGACGATTGAACGCGCCGGGGGCGAAGCGTATATCGTCGGCGGGGCAGTCCGGGACATGTTGCTGAAGCGATCTCCCGGTGATTACGATCTGGCCACGTCGCTGTTGCCGCAGGACGTCATGAAGCTGTTCCCTGTCGTCGTCCCGACCGGACTCGATCATGGGACGGTCACGGTCGTAATCGACCATCTGCCGTTTGAAGTGACGACGTTTCGTTCCGAAAGCACCTACAGTGACCGCCGGCGTCCGGATGAGGTGACACTCGGGGTCAGCTTAGAGGAAGATTTGACACGTCGTGATTTTACGATCAATGCGATGGCGCTCAAGCCGACCGGTCTCGTCGATCTGTTTGGCGGTCAACATGACTTGGCAGCCAAAATCGTCCGGACGGTCGGTCGGGCGGAGGAACGGTTCGACGAAGATGCGTTGCGGATGATCCGCGCCTTTCGATTCATGAGTCAACTCGAGTTTTCACTGGATCGACAAACGGAACAAGCAATTCTTGTAAAAAAACAACACCTGTCATCGGTGGCAATGGAACGGGTTGCCGTCGAATTTGAAAAAATCTTACTCGGACCCGGTCGCGCGACAGCATTACAAGCGATGATCCGGACAGGTATCCCTGAGTATTTGCCGCATCTTGATCCATTGATCCTTGAACGTTTGATCGAAATGCCGTTAAACGGCGTCTCGACCGACGACGTCTGGACCCTCGTCGTTGTCGCCGGAATGCGACCGGAGACGTTACGAGCATGGAAACGTTCAAAAAAACAACAAACCCGTGCGAAAACATTGGCTCCCCTCGTCAAGGAAGAGACGTTATCCGATTGGCAACGGTATTGTTTGTCGGATGAAGAATTATTGCGGCTAAACGAAATGACCGGACGTCATCACCAAGACCGGTCGACGCTGCCGATCCGGCAATTAAAAGATTTGACCGTCAACGGACGCGATATGATGACCCTCGGATTACAGAAACAAGCAATCAAAGAAGCATTGGCCCACTTGGAGCAGCAAGTGGTGGTCCACCGGCTCGCCAATCAACGGGAGACTTTACTAAGGGAAGTGATGATGTGGAAAAAACAACACGGGACCGGATCCTCCATGCGTTGATGCACACGGACTGGATATCAGGTCAAGAACTGGCGGATCAACTAAATATTTCACGTACCGCTATTTGGAAACAAATCGTTTCTTTAAAAGAAGCCGGGTACGCCATTGAATCCCATAAGAAAACGGGGTACCATCTCATCGATCAAGGAGATCGCCTGACCCCTCTTGCCATCGAACAACATCTTCAGACCACACAATTAGGTCGCAAGATTCTCCATCTCGAGGAGACGGAGACGACGCAACGCATCGCGCACGAACAAGCGCAGCAAGGAGCACCGGAAGGGACCCTGATTGTCTGTGATTATCAAACAAACGGACGGGGACAGCTCGGCCGTACCTGGCATGAAACACGAGGTGCAGGCATTGCCATGAGTTTGATATTACGTCCGGAGGCGCCGTTGCATCAGGCCGGTCAATTGACGTTAATCGCAGGCATCGCTTTAGCAAAGGTGCTGCGGACACTTCAGGTACCTGTGACCATCAAATGGCCAAACGATTTGTTGATTGCGAATCGAAAGGTAGCCGGCATTTTGACGGAAATGCAGACTGAGGCCGATCGGATCAATTCCGTCATCATCGGGATCGGCATCAATGTCCAACATAAAGATTTTCCAGAAGTATTAGCGGACCGGGCGACCTCGTTAAAGCAGGCGACGGGACAATCATTTGCCCGTGCAGAAATCGTGGCCTTGTTTTTAAACGAATTCGAACACATGTATCAGCGCTGGCTGATAGACGGATTTGCGTCATTCGTCTCAGAATGGGAACATCACGCCGACCGGTTGAACCAAGAAGTAACGCTTCGGACCCGGCAAGTATCTGTGACCGGATATCTCCGGGGAATCCAATCAGACGGGACGTTACAAGTCGAGACAGTGGAAGGAATCAAAACGTTCCATTCTGCGGAATTGGTCTATTGGGCGGAAACGTGAGACGGGACGTTTGCAGTCTGCTTTTTGAATCGGGTATACTGAAAACGAGGATGATATCCGTTCGGAATCATACCGGTTGAAGGCTTTGATCAATCATTTATTTTTTTTACTGCCTTGATCCCACTCGGACAGGGACAGAAGGACGATGTTGCACTTATTCACGCCTTCTTTCCTATGGATTGCTTTAGGAAAAGAAGGCGTTTCCTTTTGTCCTCTCTAAATCAAGTAAGGAGAGAACACACATGCATACAATGACACCTTTATTAAAAAAACAACAGGCTGGAGAAAAGCTGGTCATGCTGACCGCTTACGATTATCCTTCGGCGAAACTGGCGGAAGCGGGACAAGTCGACCTGTTGCTCGTCGGCGACTCGTTAGGAAACGTGATTCTCGGTTATGACTCGACGATTGCCGTCACAGTCGATGACATGGTTCATCACGCCCGTGCCGTCCGTCGAGGGGCACCCAACACGTTTATGGTGGTGGATATGCCGTTTGCGAGTTACCATGGATCGTTTGACCGGACGCTTGACGCGGCAGCGCGCATCTTCCAAGAAAGCCAGGCCGATGCCTTGAAACTAGAAGGGGCAGGTGACATCCTGACAACGATTCGCCGCTTGACCGATGCCGGCATGCCGTGTGTCGCCCATTTAGGACTGACACCTCAATCGGTTGGAGTTTTGGAAGGGTTTAAAGTTCAAGGAAAATCGCTTGCAGCAGCGGAACAGTTGATTGCCGACAGTTTGGCGGCTGAACAAGCCGGAGCGAAGATGCTTGTATTGGAATGTGTCCCGCATCCGTTGGCAAAACGTGTCCAAGAATTGTTGACGATTCCCGTAATCGGAATTGGTGCCGGTCCTGACGTCGCCGGACAGGTTTTGGTCTATCATGACATTCTGACGTACGGCGTGGGACGTCTGCCGAAATTCGTCAAGGCGTATGCTGACTGGAACACATCCGGAACAGAAGCGATTGCTGCTTACGTCAAAGAAGTCAAGGCGGGCGCGTTCCCTGAACTTGCACACTCGTTCATGATGGACGAGGAACTGATTGGCGCCTTGTACGGGGGAACAAAAGAATGAAAATCATCCGGAACATCGAACAATTACGACAGGAATTAGACGGGCAGACCTCAATCGGATTCGTTCCGACGATGGGCTTTTTGCATGAGGGTCATGCCTCGTTGCTGAAGCAGGCGCGCCAAGAAAATGACATCGTCGTCCTGAGCATCTTCGTGAATCCGACTCAGTTTGGTCCCAATGAAGATTTAGACCGTTATCCGCGTGATGCGGAGCGGGATCAAGCACTGGCGGAAGCCGCTGCGGTGGACTATCTCTTTTATCCGACAAACGAGACGATGTATCCACTCGATATGGCACGGGTCACGGTACGTTCAGGAGATGACGTCTTATGCGGCGCCTCACGTCCAGGACATTTTGACGGGGTATTGACGGTTGTCAGTAAACTGTTTAATATCGTCCGTCCGAACCGCGCCTACTTTGGTCTGAAAGATGCCCAACAATTGGCCTTGATTGAAGGATACGTCGCGGACTACTTTGTTCCGGTCGAAATCAGACGCTGTCCGATCATCCGTGAAACGGATGGTCTGGCCAAGTCATCTCGAAACGTCTATCTGTCCGAATTGGAACGGGAACAGGCACCCGGGATTCAACAGGCATTGGTGCAAGCCAAGTCCTGGTTGGATGACGGGCAACCGATCGAACAGGTCGTGGAACAAACACGCGCGTTGCTTCAGTTTGAAGGGACGTCGATCGATTATGTCGAAGCGGTTTCCTATCCGACACTTGGACCGGTCACAGCAACAACCGAAACAATTTTATTGGCTGTTGCCGTTCAGTTCCAATCGGCACGGTTGATTGATAACTTACTTTATACGAGAGGAGCATGAACATGTTACGGACATTCATGCACGCAAAATTACACAAAGCCCGCGTAACGGAGGCCAACCTCCATTACGTCGGCTCCATTACGATTGACGAAGATCTGCTTGATGCAGTCGGCATTCTCGAAAATGAGAAGGTTCAGGTAACGAATAACCAGAACGGGGCGCGGATTGAGACGTATGCAATCAAAGGAGCGCGCGGTTCAGGCGTGATCTGTTTAAACGGGGCAGCAGCCCGTCATTTCCAAATCGGGGATGAAGTCATCATCATGGCGTATGCTCAGTTGACGAATGAAGAAATCACGACACATGTCCCAAAAGTAGCGGTACTGGATCAGGATAACTCGATCAAACAGATGTTATCGCAAGAAATCGCACATACGATCTTATGATTTTGAGGGACCCGAGATACATTCGGGTCTCTTTTTTGTTAAGATGGAACTTGAGATGCCATATGCTGAAGCTATGGATGGTTAAAGGTGGAGATAAGTCGTGGAAAAGAAGTTTGTTGTAGTGGATCTAGAAACGACCGGACATTCGATTAAATCCGGCGATGAAATGATTGAAATCGGAATGGCGGTCATCGAAGAGGGACGGATTACCGAGCGTTTATCGGCTTTTGTCCGACCACAAAAACCGATTCCGCCGTTTATTTCTCAATTAACCGGGATTAAGGACGAAGATGTCGCAGAGGCTGAGACATTTGATGTCATTGCCCCACGTGTTCTTCAATTGCTCGATGGGGGCGTCTTCGTCGCCCACAACGTCCAGTTTGATTTGACCTTCTTGAACGAAGCCTTGGAAGAAGAAGGGTATCTGCCTTATACCGGTCCTGTCATCGATACGGTCGAGTTGGCGCGGATTTTGTTACCGACAGCTGAGAGTCATTCCCTGTCGCACCTGACAGACTTGTTGGAGTTGACGCACCATGAAGCACACCGGGCGGGGAGTGATGCCGAGGCGACAGCCGAACTGTTGCTTCATCTCCTGGCACGGTTGGAGGATCTGCCGCTGGATACGTTGCGGCATTTACGCCGCTTAGCGGGAAAACTCTTCAGTGCGATCGAACAAGAGATTGATCAAGCGATTCAAACCGTTGGACTGGAAGCCGATGAGCGGTTCGACAGTTTCCGGAAAATCGCTTTGAAAAAACGGCTTGAACCAACCGAACAGACCGCAGCGTCCCAACTGGAACCGTTCAGCCCGTTTGTTGATCGTCTTAACGAGTCGGTATTCCCCAAGCTGTTTCCCGGATATGAAGCACGGACCGGGCAACTGGAGATGATGCGGCACGTCTATCAATCACTCGACCAGGAAACACCATTGCTCGTCGAAGCAGGAACCGGAACAGGGAAATCACTCGGTTATTTGGTGCCGGCTGCTCATTATGCGATTGAACACGAGACACCGATTATCGTCAGTACACATACGATTCAGTTGCAGGAACAATTATTCGCACGCGATTTGCCGCTCTTACGCCAATTGTTTGACGCACCGGTCGAGATTACGTTATTAAAGGGTCGCAGCAACTACATGGATTTACGGAAATTCGAGTTTTTCCTCAGTGAGACGGAAGAGCCGTACAACTTTACGTTAGCGAAAGCGATCTTGCTCGTCTGGTTGACCCAGACGGAGACGGGGGATCTGGAAGAAGTCAGTTTGCCGGGAGGAGCGGCCCAAGGGAACATCGCCATCAAACAGCTGATCCAGTCGGACAGTCAATCGCAACTGGGACGATTTGATCCGTGGTACAGCCGTGATTTTTTCCATCATGCCGTCCGCAGAGCAAAAGATGCGACCATCATCGTGACGAATCATGCGTTGTTGTTCAGTGATATCCAGTACGAGGCCGGCGTCTTGCCTAAAGGCTGTCCATTGATTTTGGACGAGGCCCATCAAATCGAAGAGGTGGCGAGTCATCATTTCGGATTAGTTTTTGACGGTCACTCTTTTGACCGGATCTTCAGACAACTGGGATTTTCGTCCGATAAAAAATTATTGACGCGTCTGGTCAGTCTGTCGGATCAATTTGATTTGACGGAATTGGTCGAAGCGCACAGCGAAACAATTGATGAGACATTAACGGAGTTGTTGGAAGAAGCCGACGGTCTGTTGACGATCATTCAAGCGTACGGACTGGAGCTCGCTTCCCGGAAAGAACGGCGGGAAGGGCGTGTCACGGTCCGCTTCAAACGACTTGATCAGTCGATGCGGGCAGTGCAAGAGAGCGCGAAACGTGTGGAACTGGTCTTGCGACGGCTCCGCCAGGCGATCCGGGCGATTCATAAATTGTTCCATGATCAACGGGAACATATGAGTTACCGGGAACGGTCCGTCGTCGCAGATTTAAAGACGGTGATCGGACAGTTGGAAGATGTTGAGCAAGCGATTTTTGAAACGATGCTCGCCCCGCATGACGAAACTGTTTCCTGGATTGAAACGACCGTCAAAAACCGCAAATTGACGCGGATTTACACGCAACCAATCGATATTTCCGACCGTCTCCACCGGGAAGTCTTCTCGAAGCGGACGTGTATCCTGACGTCGGCGACATTGACGGTCTCAAATAAGTTCCAGTTCATCGAGAAACGACTCGGTTTGTCGGAACTTGAGACGCGCCGGTTTATCGTTCCGTCTCCGTTTGGATACGCGGAAAAAGTCCGGCTGATGATTCCGACGGACCTGCCGTTGTTGCAAGACGTCCCGCAAGCAACGTATTCTGAAGTCATCGCAGATGCCATCATTCGGATTGCGGAAGTGACGGAGGGACGGATGCTGGTGTTGTTCACCTCAAACGAGATGTTACGGCAAACGCATGATGCGACAAAAGCCGCGTTACCGGACCGGTTTACGTTGTTGTCCCAAGGGATTACCCAAGGATCCCGGCAACGTCTGATGAAACAATTCAAACAGCTCGATGCCTGTCTTCTGTTCGGAACAGCGAGTTTTTGGGAAGGGGTCGATGTGCCGGGTGACGATTTGAGTTGCCTTGTCATCGTTCGTCTGCCGTTCGCCCCACCCGACCAACCGATTGTTCAGGCCCGTTCGGAACAGATTGAGCAACAAGGAAAATCATCCTTTTTTGAATACAGTTTACCGCAAGCGATCATTCGCTTTAAGCAAGGGTTTGGACGTTTGATTCGGACGACAAACGACCGGGGTGTCGTGTTCGTCTTTGATCGACGGATTGAAACGACCCGGTACGGAAAACGGTTTGTATCGAGTTTACCAAGCGTGCCGGTACTGGCAAAACCGCTGGATGAACTGACAGCCGAACTGGAATTGTTCTTAAATGATACGGATTGAGTCTATCCAGATAAGCATTATCGCATTATAATAGATGTAGAAAAATGAGGGAGGACAATAAGATGGATTCGAAAATCGAGACGCTAGCAACAGTCAAGGTCAATCGCCATGATGATACGTACAAGATTGTAGACGTATTGAATCGCACGTTAAAAACAGAGGATTTGATGTTTGGTCTGGCACTGGACGAAAAAGATAAGGAACAGATGGTCTTTACCATCTACCGCACATGAATTGGAAGATCGTCCTCGGTCTTGTCGGCTTCATCCTTCTCGTCACGTTAATCGGTACAGGGATTTATCAATTTACGGTGGCGGAAGCCAAAGACCGTGAACAAACAGTTGTCCAGGAAGCGGAAACACGTTTGAAAAAAGAGATCGCACCCGACGAAATCAAGTTTGAACATGTATTCAACGGTGAAACCCAATACAGTGTCTTTACGATTCAGCAAGACGGAGAAGCTTTGCGGGCATTCGTTCCGAAAAAAGGAAAAATCGAAACGAGACGGGTGGCGGACGGGATGAAAATTGCGGACGTCATTCAAAAAGCCGGTAATCCAGCAAACATCGTCTCGGCCAAATACGGGTTCGACCAACGGGCATTGATTGAAATCGTCACCAAAACGAAGTCAGGATACGACTATTCGTATTACACCTATCAAGAAGGATCGTTCCTGAAACGATTACGGATCAATTAAAAAAGGAGTGTGCGAGATGTTATCAAAACGTGTACAACAATTGACACCGTCAACGACATTGGCGATTACAGCAAAAGCAAAAGCCTTACGGGAAGAAGGACAAGACATCATCGGTTTGGGAGCTGGAGAGCCGGATTTCAACACACCGGAATTCATTATCCAAGCAGCGTTTGCGGCCGCTGAAGCCGGAGATACAAAATACACGCCGTCCGGCGGAACCGTTGCCTTGAAAGACGCCATCATTGAAAAAACGCGTCGTGATCTCTGGTTATCGTACGACCGTTCGGAAGTCATGGTCGCGTCTGGAGCAAAACATGCCTTATCGACGTTATTCCAAGCGATTCTCGATCCGGGTGACGAAGTGATTGTCCCGGCACCTTACTGGGTCAGTTATCCGGAACAGATTAAATTAAGCGACGGTGTTCCTGTCATTTTAGAGACGACGGAACAGTCGCGGTTCAAGGTGACACGTGAGTTGCTCGAGCAACACATTACACCCAAAACAAAAGCGCTCATCTTGAACTCTCCGTCTAACCCGACCGGAATGGTCTATACGAAGGAAGAACTCGAAATGGTGGCAGATGTGGCGATGGCGCATAATCTGCTTGTGATCAGTGATGAGATTTACGAAAAGCTGCTTTACAACGGTGTCACGCATCTGTCGATTGCGACGTTACCGAACATGCGCGAACGGACAATCATCGTCAATGGGGTGTCGAAATCCCATGCGATGACAGGATGGCGGATTGGTTACGCGATTGGACCAAAGGACATCATCAGTGCGATGACGAACCTTGCAAGCCATTCGACGTCAAATCCGACATCGATTGCCCAGGCAGCGTCTGTTGCCGCCTACGCCGAAGGAGATGCTCCGGTCGAGGCGATGCGGGTCGTGTTCGAAGAACGCTTGGAGCAGATTTATGATCGGTTGATTCAAATTCCCGGTTTAACGTGTCTGAAGCCGGAAGGTGCCTTTTATCTGTTCCCGCATGCATTGCGGGCAGCCGAAATGTGTGGTTTCTCAAACGTTGACGACTGGTGTACCGCTGTCTTGTCGGAAGCGAAAGTCGCCTTGATTCCAGGGTCCGGCTTTGGCGCACCAGAATATGTCCGGTTATCATATGCGACAGACCCGAAACGGGTGCTGGAAGCGTTAGACCGGATCGAAGGATTTATCACGGCGCATACGGCCGTTTAATAGAGAGAGGATGTTGACTTTTGAAAGCAATGATTCGTGATGTAGAAAAGCACGTCGGAGAAGAAATTACGATCGGATGTTGGTTAGCAAACAAACGATCGAGCGGTAAAATCGCGTTTCTTCAGTTACGTGATGGTTCCGGCTTCATGCAGGGAGTCGTCGTGAAGGAAACGGTCGGCGAAGAGTTATTTAAGACCGCTAAAGGATTAACACAAGAGTCTTCGATGTGGGTGACAGGGGTCATCAAATCAGATGGAGGACGGACAGCGATTGGTCATGAGATGGAGATCACGGCAATTGAAGTGATTCATGAAGCGATCGATTATCCGATCACACCAAAAGCACACGGAACGGACTTCCTGATGGATAACCGTCATCTTTGGTTGCGTTCAAAACGCCAACATGCCGTCATGGTCGTTCGAAACGAACTGATCCGTGCCACGTACGAATTCTTTAACCAAGAAGGATTCATCAAAGTCGACCCGCCAATCCTGACAGGAAGTGCACCGGAAGGAACAACGGAATTGTTCCATACAAAATACTTTGATGAAGATGCGTACTTGTCACAATCAGGCCAGTTATACATGGAAGCGGCTGCGATGGCGCTTGGAAAAGTCTTCTCGTTTGGTCCGACCTTCCGTGCTGAAAAATCAAAAACGCGCCGTCACCTCATCGAATTTTGGATGATGGAGCCGGAAATGGCGTTTTATGATCACGAGATGAACTTGGAAGTCCAAGAAAACTACGTCTCGCATCTCGTCCAGTCGGCACTAACAAACTGTCGTGCTGAACTGGAGTTGTTGGAACGGGACTTGACGGTCTTGGAAAACATCAAAGCGCCGTTCCCACGCGTCACGTATACAGAAGCAATCGCGATGTTGAAAGAACAAGGTTTTGACGACATTGAATTCGGAGACGATTTTGGTGCGCCGCATGAGACGGCAATCGCCAACACGTTTGCGCGTCCGGTCTTCATCACGCATTGGCCAAAAGACATCAAACCGTTTTACATGAAAGAAGACCCGGAAAACCCGGGATTCGTCTTATGTGACGATTTGATTGCTCCTGAAGGATATGGTGAAATCGTTGGTGGTTCACAACGCGAAGAAGATTTCGAGAAGTTACGTGCCGGCATGAAAGCACATGATTTAGATGAGACGGGTGCCTATAAGTGGTATCTGGAAACACGTAAGTATGGATCGGTCCCACACAGTGGTTTTGGTCTTGGACTCGAACGGACAGTCGCCTGGATTACAGGTGTCGAACATGTACGTGAGACGATTCCGTTCCCACGTCTGTTGAACCGTTTGTATCCGTAATAGTGATTAAAATCGACCCATCCCTCGGACGGGTCGATTTCTTGCTTATCATAAAGAATCGAGGAAGAGCCATGGATCATAATTTAATTCAGCTCTTTGAGGAAGGGACGGTTGTGCTTCCCAAACGGCTGTTTACGGAAGCGAAACGCCTCGGCATCAGTTTCGTTGAATTTACGTTGATTGGACAACTGTTTGCCTGTCGCGCTGAAGGCATGGAAATGCCCTCGCCGGAAGAGTTAAGTAATCGGCTTGGATTATCCGAGACGGAAACCATCGAGACGACACTGGGTCTCTTGCAAAAAGGATTGCTTGCGATGGAGAACATCGGGGGATCAGAACGGTATTCTTTGGTTCCGTTATATGAAAAACTGATGGCGCCACCTGAACAAGAAGCACCGAACTTTGATACGATCAATCCGTCCGTTTTCCAACACTTTGAGCGAGAACTGGGGATGATGTCACCGTTTCAGATGGAGCAAATCATCCAGTGGTTGACGATTGAGAACATTGCGGAAGAACTTGTTCTCGCGGCCTTGCGGGAAGCGGTCTATCATAACGTCCGGAAGATGACGTATATCAATCAAATTCTGCGGACATGGGAACGCGAAGGGATTAAAACACTGGAAGACTTAGCGACGAGAGGGAGCTGACGGGGATGTTACGCAAAGCAGAGATTGAACGAATTGAATCGACCCTGGAGGAGATGTTTCCGGAAGCTTTCTGCGAACTGGTTCATCAAAATCCGTTTGAGCTTGTCGTTGCGGTTGCCTTAAGTGCACAGGCGACAGACGTCTTAGTCAACAAAGTGACACCGGATTTGTTTGCTGCATTTCCGACACCTGATCGATTAGCCGTTGCACCAGTCGAAGAAATTGAAGCAAAAATCAAGCGGCTTGGTTTGTATCGCAATAAAGCGAAAAACATCAAAGCATTAGCCGGACAGCTGCTTGCGTTACACGATGGTGAAGTACCGACCGACCGGGCGGGTCTTGAAGCACTGCCGGGTGTCGGGCGGAAAACGGCGAACGTCGTGTTGTCTGTTGCGTTTGATGTGCCCGCGTTCGCCGTCGATACACATGTCGAACGGGTCTCGAAACGACTGGGCATCTGCCGCTGGAAGGACAATGTCACGCAAGTCGAACAGACATTGATGAAACGGTTTAGACGGGAGCGGTGGTCCAAGTTACATCACCAATTTATTTTTTTCGGCCGGTATCATTGTAAAGCACAACGCCCGAATTGCTTGGAGTGCCCCTTGCTGGATATGTGCCGCGATGGAAAAAAGCGGACAAAAGGACTGGTTCCGCCTCTTGAGAGTGAATAATAAAAAGCGTCCCGCCATTTACTGCGGGACGCTTTTAGGTGTGGATTATCCGTTCCAGGGCGTATCGGACCATTCACGCCGTTTTTTCGTAATCGGAACTTTTTTGAAACCCCAGTTCCGGAAGTCTTGATCGGGACTGTCCCGACGAATGTAAATCTTATTTTTGATTGCTTTAAAAATTCGGTTTTCGTCCCCGTAATGGACAAACCGCGGTTTTACCTCAATGACTCCACGACGGACGCGGGAGAGGGGAAGGCAGACAAGATCGGCAATCTCAAGACCGGATTGGTAAAGATCGCTGTCTTTTTCAGCAAAAATGAAACCTTTGATTTTTTGACGACTCTTTTCCACGTCAAGATGCACCGTACCGGAATTAAAAATATCGAAAAATGCCTTTTGAATCAGCAGGTTTTGATAATCATCCCGACTTTCGAGGACGACTCGGGCACTCGTCGCTTCCGTTTCTTCTAAAAACGCATAAAATGATTTCATCAGATGGGCAAAAGCAACGACGTAAGGATCTTTTGGCGTCGAGTAAAATTCTTGCAACTTTTGTTTATCGACTTCGACGCTGACGATCGTACAGTCGATATCGACCAGGAAGTCCGGCAAGGCGACCCAGAAATGGCGCAACATGTCGATTGTAATGCCGTCTTCTTTTCCGTAAGGATGCTCTGCTTTCAAAATTTCTTTGAGATGAAGCGGGATATGCGGATCTTCAAAGACCGACGATTTGAATTCCATCAATCGTTTACGCAACGGACTCGGTTCCCCCGTTTCATCCGAATCGATGGCATACTTGTATTCCATTAAAACACCCGTCAAATTAAACTGTGTATTCCCTTTTGGCGTCCCGGTTTCGTCGACGAACATGACGTACTTTTTTGCCGTTGGATTCGACGCCCGAGGAATCAATTTTGATTCGTGGCGCGAATTTGATTTTGATGTGGCCAATCCTACTCCTCCTCGCACGGTTCGGCAGGAACAGTCCAAGCTGTCTGCTACCCTAACTCATTATTTACGACAAGTGTAACAAAATTTCCTGCTCAGAAACAGAATTCATCGGATCATTGCATCAGCTGATCGATATAACGAACCGATTTGATGGTCTCGTTAAATCGTTTTAGGCTGGTTTTGGGTTGAAACGCTTGAACAGAAAGTTGTTTCAGTTGATCAACGGCACTTTCGACCATCGCCGGACGTAAGTACGGACTGTTCTGTGCGTTTTGTTGCCAGGCTTCAATCAGGATGTCTGCTTGCTCCACGAAGGGAATGACATCTTTTTGAAAGTCGTATTCGTGACCATTGCGACCTGCTTGATAAATACGTTCGATGTCTTGAAGTAACGGTTCTATTGTCATTTGTTTTTAACTACTCCTCTCGGCCGATACGATACAATCACATATCATGGTACAATAAACGCGTTAGGAGGGGAATCCTTTTGAATTACCCGAATGGTAAAAAATTTCAAAAACCGGTTGAACCGCATGGTATTGCCATCCAAAGTGCGCGTTCAAAAGGTTCGACATTCTCAAACCGGGGAATGAAGCTCGAAAAACTCATTAATGAAAGCAATATGTTTTATCTGACCCATAATCGGGCAATCATTCACAAGAAACCGACCCCCCTTCAAATCGTCCAAGTCGATTATCCAAAACGGTCTGCTGCCGTCGTCAAGGAAGCCTATTTTAAGCAACCGTCGACCACCGACTACAACGGCGTATACCGTGGCAAATACATCGATTTTGAAGCGAAGGAAACCAATCATAAAACGTCTTTTCCCTTGAAGAACTTTCATCCGCACCAAATTGAACATATGCGTCAATGTGTGGCACATGGAGGAATTTGTTTTGTCATCATTCGATTCAGTATGTATAATGTGCAATATGTGTTGTCTGTCGAGCATTTGTTCCCATGGTGGGAGCAATTGGAAACCGGAAGAAAGTCGATTCCGTTGGCAGACATCGAACACCACGGGATCAAATTAGAGACAGGTGCGTTTCCTGCGATTGATTATTTACCAGCAGTGGACGAGTTATATTTCACTTGAGAAACTTTACAGATTGAAGGAGAAGGATAGCATATGGAAAGAAGTCGTGTCGCGCGTCGTGAAGAAACGAAGACGTCAGCCAAACAAACGAACCGGACAAAACGTCCGAAAAAGAAAAAGACAGGCGGAGCCGGTGGAAAAGGACCGCTTTGGAAAAAGTTATTACTCGTCGCCACCGGATTATTTATCGTTATGATGTTAGCGGGTGGCGGATTCGCCGCGTACGCGATTGCCACAGCACCGGAGCTCGATGAATCAAAGCTTCGTGATGCTCTTCCGTTGAAAATTTACGCGAGCAACAAAGAAGAGATTAAAAAAGGCGGAACGAGTCGAGAATATGTATCGATCAAAGAAGTCCCGGATGTCGTCAAAGATGCATTCATCTCGATCGAGGACCGGCGTTTTTATCAACATAACGGGATTGACTTCCGTCGATTAGGCGGTGCCATCATTGCCAACATTACAGACGGTTTTGGATCAGAAGGTGCTTCGACCATCACGCAACAGGTCATCAAGCAGTCTTTCTTGAGTTCAGACAAAACCATCACCCGTAAAGTACAGGAACAATGGTTGGCGATCCGTTTAGAACGGGATTATACAAAAGAACAGATTCTTGAAATGTACTTGAACAAAAACTATTACGGTCAAGAATCATACGGGATTCAAACTGCCTCAAAAGCATACTTCAACAAACCCGTTGATAAACTGAACTATGCGGAAGGCGCGATGCTTGCGGGTCTGCCCCAGCGTCCGTCTGCCTACGATCCAATCAACGGTGACCCGAAGTTGACGAAAGGACGTCAAACACAGGTCCTCGATGCGATGTTGACGACCGGCGTCATCACACAGAAACAACGTGATCAAGGCGTCGAACAACCAATTTCGAAATTGATTGATCCGGCACCAAAATCGACGGATGATGCCGCATACGACAGCGTCATCTTCGACATGGTCTCGCAAGAATTGGAAGATGTCTTTGGTCTCGAAGGAAAAGACATCTACGGTCAAGGATTAAAAATCTATACATCGATTGATAAACCGATGCATGATTATATGAACGAAGCAATCAAAAAAGACCAGGTTGTTCAGTTACCGGATTATGCGGAGGCTGCTGCGACTGCTGTCAACACACAAACAGGTGAGATTCTAGGGATCGTAGATGG
This sequence comes from Exiguobacterium sp. RIT452, assembly GCF_003598705.1. Taxonomy (NCBI): domain Bacteria; kingdom Bacillati; phylum Bacillota; class Bacilli; order Caryophanales; genus Exiguobacterium; species Exiguobacterium sp. RIT452. The sequence goes on along the minus strand of NZ_QXJB01000002.1, from coordinate 85,411 downwards.
TAAAAATCCCGGAACAGGTACGTCACGCCGTAACTTTGCCAAGGAACCGCACCAACCCGGGTCTTCGGCAAAACCATTTTTCGCGTATGGACCAGCGATTGAAAATGAGAAGTGGTCAACGGCGAAAATGTTGACGGACCAAGAAACAGAAGTCAACGGAAAAAATATCGGGAACTACTACGATGGATACCGGGGAACAAACACGATTCGGAACTGGCTCAAAATTTCTGCCAATACACCGGCGATTCAAACGTACCAACAAATCGGAGACGATGCGGTGGAGAGTTTCGCTGCTAAATCCGGATTGAGCTTAAAAGAGGATGAATCGATTTCACCGGCATATGCGATCGGTGGGATGAAACACGGATTCAATACGACTCAGATGGCGTCCGCCTACGCGACACTCGGTAACGGCGGAGATTATATCAAACCGCACATCATCAAGACGATTGAATACAGTGACGGCTCAAAAATCAAATCACCCGTCAAACCCAAAAAAGCAATGGAAGATTATACGGCATACATGTTGACTGACATGTTGCGTGATGTCTTAAAACCAGGCGGAACCTTCCCAAGCGCTGCGCTTGCGTTTGACGCCGCCGGTAAAACCGGAACGACGAATGCTTATAAAGATGTTTGGTTCGCCGGTTATACGTCGGATGTCTCAATCAGTGTCTGGACCGGAACAACTAAATCCGGCAACAACAATGATCTAGGGTTAAGTGGACCAACCAACAGTACGATGGCTCAAAACATTTGGAAAGATTTCGTCACGAAAACACGTGATCGGACGCCGGCACCTTTCGAACAACCAAGTTCGGTTCTCAGCATCGGTGACGAGCTGTATGTTAAAGGAACAAAAGAACCGGTTGTCGAAAAAAAGGCCGTACCAGCTCCGACTGGCTTACAAGCATCTTACAATGAAGAATCGGAGTCTGGTGAATTGACTTGGAGTTACAATGATTCAGCATTACGGACAAACGGCTACGACAGTGTTTCATTTGAAGTATCGATGACGGATCCGGATGGACAACAGTCGGTTCTTGGTACAAGTTCAACGAATCGAATCGGCATCAGCGGACTGGATCCGGGACGGACGACGTTTACCGTCGTCGCTAAAGCATCCGGCGAGCAGTCCGGACCGGTCTCGACGACAGTGACAGTTGCTGAAGTCGAAACGGAAGAGCCGACAGAGGACGAACCAACGACGGACGAACCGGCAACGGACGAACCAACGACGGACGAACCGGCAACGGACGAACCAACGACGGACGAACCGGCGACGGACGAACCGACGACGGACGAACCGGCGACGGATGAACCGGCAACGGACGAACCAACGACGGATGAACCGACGACGGACGAACCGACGACGGATGAACCGGCAACGGATGAACCGACGACGGACGAGCCGGCTGATGATGAAAACAGTGGAGCATCCACGCAATCAGAAAACAATCGTCCGGCAAATGGAAATCAAGGTCGGGGCAATGATAATGCGCCGGCACCGGAAGAAACCGAATAAGCAATTGAATATTGACAGGTCAAATGACCCGTTAAGATGAACAAGACCGAAGAAGCGAATGAGTTTCTTCGGTCTTGCTTCTTTTTTTTGTATAATGGGAAAGAGGAAGGACGTGGGGCAATGGAATCGAGACAATCACTTGTCACCTATTTAGAAGAGTTAAAAACCGATCGCGCCTTCATGGAGCGCGTCACATATATGAAAACAATGGAAGCGACACCCGGTCGATACGCTGCATTTCCAAACGAAATGCCGGAACGCTTGCGGCAGGCTCTAGAAAAGCGGGGGATTACGTCGTTGTACCGTCATCAAGAATTAGCTTTCCGGACTGTACAAGGTGGGGAATCAACCGTAATCGTCACACCAACGGCATCCGGGAAGACGTATTGTTTTAACTTACCGATTTTAAGTCATCTGTTAGCGAATCCAAATGCCCGAGCGTTGTATCTGTACCCGACCAAAGCTTTGGCACAGGATCAAAATAGTGAACTGCTCGAACTGATTGATGATCTCGAAGCTCCAATCCGTTGTTTTACGTACGACGGCGATACTTCGCCGACAATCCGGACAAAAGTTCGGAAAGCCGGCAATATCGTCATTACGAATCCGGATATGTTACACTCGGGTATTTTGCCGCATCATACGAAGTGGATTGAGCTGTTTGAAAACTTATCGCACATCGTCATCGATGAACTGCATACGTACCGAGGTGTCTTCGGAAGTCATGTCGCCAATGTCATTCGCCGGCTCCGCCGCATTTGCCGTTATTATGGGAGTGATCCGATTTTTATCATGACAAGTGCGACGATTGCCAATCCACAAGAGTTGGCAGAACGATTGACCGAAAAAAAGGTTCAGTTGATTGATGACAATGGAGCGCCGACCGGACGGAAACATTTTATCGTCTATCAACCGCCCATCGTCAATGCTCAACTCGGGATCCGGCGTTCGGCCACACTTGAGACCAAGCAGTTGGCTTCCCGCTTCATCAAAAAGAAATTTCAGACGATTGTCTTTGCCCGGTCCCGTGTCCGGGTCGAAGTGTTGTTGACGTATTTGCGAAGTCTCATTCGCCACGAACTCGGTCCGAAATCGATTGAAGGATACCGAGGCGGTTATTTGCCGAGTGAACGTCGTGATATTGAAAGACGTCTTCGCAAGGGTGAAATCACCGGAATCGTCTCGACCAATGCCTTGGAACTTGGCGTCGATATCGGTCAACTGCAAGTCTGTATCATGAATGGATATCCCGGAACGATTGCTTCCTTATGGCAACAAGCGGGACGAGCAGGGCGTCGTCAGGACGATGCGTTGATCATCTTAGTGGCGTCGTCCGGAATTCTCGATCAATACGTTGCCGAACGACCGGAACTCTTTTTAAATCAATCACCGGAAGCTGCTCGTTTGGATCCGGACAATTTAATCATTGCCGTCGATCATATCAAGTGTGCGGCATTCGAGCTCCCGTTTCGCCAAGGCGAATCATTTGGTACCTTGGAGACGGAAGATATCTTGGAATATCTCGTGGAGGAACGTGTCTTGAATCAACGGGGAGAACGCTATTATTGGATGAATGACGCGTTTCCCGCGCATGGCATTTCGTTACGCTCGAGTGATCAGGAAAATGTCGTCATCGTCGATCAAACCGATGTCCCGAATCGTGTGATTGGCGAAATGGATACGTTTAGTGCGATGACATTGTTGCACGATGAGGCGATTTATCTTCACGGTGCCGATCAGTATCAAGTCGAGGTCTTGGATTTTGAAGAGAAAAAAGCATTTGTCCGTGCCGTAGATGTGGATTATTACACCGATGCCAATTTTTCCGTCGAGTTGTCTGTTTTGGATGAAGATGAAAGTTATACGAACGGAGCATTCAGTGTGGCGCGGGGAGATGTCAGTGTCCGGGGAATGGCAACGATGTTCAAGAAAATCAAGTTCGGAACCCATGAAAACATTGGCTCTGGACCGATTCATTTGCCGGAACGGGAAATCCACACGACCGGTGTCTGGTTTTCATTGCCGGAAAGCGCGACATCAAGCACGGAACTGGAACAAGTGCTCGAAGGAGTGGCCAACAGCCTGCGTCGCGTTGCCCCGCTGTATTTGATGTGTGATGCAAGTGACGTTTTTGTCGTTCCACAAGTCAAGGCAACGCATACTCAAAAACCGACAATCTATCTGTATGACCGTTATCCGGGGGGAGTCGGTCTCGCCGCATCGATATACAAGCAACGTCACATCATGTTACGGGCAGCGCGGGACTCGATTGAAACGTGTCCCTGTCAGGATGGTTGTCCGGCGTGTATCGGGATGGTCGGTCTCGCAGACGAAAAAGAACGGACGATCCGAATGCTTGCTGAAATGGAGACGGAATTATCATGAAAAATAAACTGAGACGGATGTTGAAGACGACGGAGTCAGAACCAAAAGAAAAACCGTCACCGACGAAACAGGAACAACAGGCAACAGCGGAACAAGCGGCTTGGTTGGAAAAAGGAGCCGATATTCTCACCTTTGAAGAGGAATGGATCGTACGCATCGATCACCGTTATCCGCTGACAGCTCAGCATGGACATCGTTCGTTTGAAGAGGTGTTTGAATCCCTTCAGCTTCCGCATCCACCGCTTGCACTCGATGTCCCGCTGGAACAAGTCATTTTTTTCGATACAGAAACGACCGGATTAAAAGGAACCGGCACAACGATTTTTTTACTCGGCTTCGCACGTTTTGAAAAAGGCGACTTGTTGATGCGGCAATATTTTTTACCGCATCCGCATTATGAAGCGGCTTTGTACCACCATTTTCTGCATGATATCGGGGAAGATGTTCGCTTTGTGACATACAATGGAAAGAGTTTTGACTGGCCGCAAATCAAGACCCGTCATGTGTTTGTCCGAGAACGGGTCCCCCGTCTGCCGAAAGTAGGTCATTTAGACTTACTACACGTCTGTCGACGGATGTTCAAAGGATTGTACGATTCGTATCGACTGACACGGATGGAAGAACGAATCGGATTTGAACGGACAGATGATTTACCGGGATTTCTGGCACCGATGCATTATTTTCAATATGTCGAACATCAAAATCCGGCAATCATGGACGGCGTTCTCGAGCACCATCTCCATGACTGCCTGACTTTAGTCAGCCTGTACGATGAATGCAACCGGCTCGTGACGCACCGGCAAGACGCGTCGTCACAAATCCGGGAGAACATCGCTGTCTGGTTAGCCGACTTAGGCATCCATGAGCAATCGGTCAAACACTTTGGACAGGCGGAAGAACTGACGGCTCAAGGGTGGTTGCGGCAGGGATTTTTATACAAGAAACTCCGCCAATACGAAGAAGCCGTCGACTGTTTTCAAAAAAGCGAAACATATGAAGGGTATATCGAACTGGCCAAATGGGCCGAGCACATTGCAAAACGACCCGACGTTGCTTATGATTATACTGAACAGGCAAGAAAGATGTTAGAGCAGCACCAGTTATTGTCTTCGCGACGCGAACGCTTGATCACGGAACTGAATCATCGAAGTTTACGTCTGCAAAGGAAGTGTCAGCAATGAATGTTGTGGCAGTCTCCGGCTATAAGCCAAACGAACTGGGGATATTTGATCAAAAACACCCCGGGATTAAGATTTTAAAAGCCGCCTACCGGGAACGTCTGATCCGTTTGATTGAAGAGATGGGGACGACATGGTTTATTACGAGTGCTGCGCCTGGATGTGAGCTGTGGGCATGTGAAGTCATTCTTGAATTGAAGGAAGATTATCCGGACATCCGTCTAGGTATTTTGTTGCCGTTTCTGGAACAAGAGGCGAAATGGAAAGAACCGGTTCAAGCGCAATATCGTGCCGTGTTAAATCAAGCCGATTTTGTGGATGCGATTAGCCAAAAGCCTTACGAAAATCCTTCTCAGTTTCGAAATAAAACCGAATTCATGATTCAGAAGAGTGAGGGATTGTTATCCGTGTTTGATGAGGAACACGGAGGGTCCGCTAAGTATTTGGTGGAACGTGCTAAACTAGAGATGGAACGGTCCGATTATCAGCTGTTCTTGATCACACAAGACGACTTGGCGATGATGGAGCAGGAACAGAACTACAATGATCAATGGGAGTGAAGCGTATGTATAAGCCGTTATTGACAGCAGATGATATTTACAAAAAGGAATTCAAAACAGGGCTTCGAGGGTACGTCATCGAAGATGTGGATGGTTATTTGGATCAAGTCATTAAAGATTACGAAGGATTTGAGCGAGAAATCGATCGTTTAAAACGTGAGTTGGAAGAAGCGAAGGCGTCTTCTTCTGTCGGGATCAAACGGGAAGAGCGTCGTGTTGAACCAGAAGTGGCGCCGGCACCTGCCAATCCCTCGAACTACGACATGCTACGCCGGATTTCGAATTTGGAAAAAGCCGTATTCGGTCGTCCGCACAACGAAGAATGATGGCAGTCTTTTCAATGACACGCCAACAACTAAAAAGGACTTCTCGATCAGGCGAGAAGTCCTTTTTGGTTTGTCTTACGATCGATTGAGAAGATCCTCTGCACGAGGTAAATCTTCTTTCACGACATAGACGGCAACCCGATCATCTAAGTTTTTGCTGAAGCGGCGGAAAAGAAAAGACGTTTTGATGCCACGTTCGATGCGTACTTCAAGACCGGCTTGATCCAACCGGTCATAGTCACGTGCCAAGCGTTCCCCTTTTTCTCCAAATTCTTCACCGAGCAGAACCCAACGTAACGATTCTTTTGTGCGTCGCAAAACGATCACAAGAAACGCAAGAACAAGCACGGCAATCAATATTAAACGTATTGTGTTCACATCCATAAATCTGTTCACCTCATCTTTATCATACGTCCTTAACGGGCATAAAGTAAACGTTCAAGATAACGCGAAAATGGATTGATTTTTAATCCTTGTTGACGATACGCAATATATCCATCCGGACGAATCAAATAAAGTCCCGCTTGTTTAATCCCGAACTTCCGTGCGAGTTCACCGCCTTGATCGACGACACCATCGTCCTTCAGCTCCTGATGAATGGGGACGGTTTCGAACAAATCGGGATAGGAATAAGCCAGTTCTTTAAACGGTAGAAGTGTCGCGTCATCCGATTGACGCGGTAAAAAGAGCAACAGCAGGAAATTGCGGTCCGCCCGTCGTAACAAAAGTTCATTTTTTTTCGTTCGCGGATTCACGACTTCGCTGTAGGGCATCGGCTCACCGGGACGTGGTGTCAGAAGCGGGAACCGTCCTTGTGTGACGAACAGGTGGGATGCTTGGTAGTTGCTGTTGAGTTGCGCGATTCGATTGGTGACATAATGATGGAGTGGCGTGATTTTTAAACTGTTTCGAATGACTTTTTCTTGTAAGGGCAATAAAAAAGGCACATTGATTTGCAACAGTTCGGTGGCGAGATTGGTTGAGCGTAAAATACCGCGCGCCGCTTCCCTGCGTTCGACACTGTAAGAATCGAGTAAAGGAAAACTGGCCTTAAACCGGTGAACACACCATAACTTCCATGCCAAGTTCATTGCATCGGCAATACCGGTATTCATGCCTTGCCCGCCGACGGGCGAATTGATGTGGGCGGCATCTCCAATTAAGTAGATGCGGTGGTGACCAAACTTCTCAATAATGCGATTGTGGACGCGGAACATGGAGTACCAGTGAACTTTCTTAAGGGTAAAAGGTACTTTGGCCCGGTTTTTCAAAAAATCTTCGATGGCTGCGTGGTCGGTTGGAACCGCACCATTCGTTAAGTTGCCGGTAATTCGGAATAAATTGGATTGGAGCGGGAACGATTCGATGACACCATGATCGGAAAAGAAGATATGCACTTCTTCAGACGACAACGGCCAATCGACCTCGATGTCCGCAAGTGCCCACGACTCTTTAAAGGATTTGCCGCTGAACGGCAGTCCAAGTTCACGCCGGACAAAGCTGTTGGCCCCGTCTGCTCCAATGATAAAGGAAGCATCGACGGTTTCAGTGACATCGTCTTTTCGAATCGAGGCACTGACGAACGTCGGGAACTGTGCAAAGCCGGTCAATTCGGTTTCGCGTTCCACCTGATGTCCATCTTCTTGCAAGCGTGTTTCAAGAATGCGTTCGGTTTCACTTTGAGGCAATAAGGTAACGAACGGAAACGGTGTGTTTAAATCGGTAAAGTCAAGCTTTGCTTGCCAAGCCCCGTTAACGTATAAGTTCCCTTGATTAATTTTAATGGCATTCTCCATTAGAGCATCGGCTACACCAAGACGTGCGAACAATTCAAGCGACCGGGCCTGAATACCGATGGCCTTTGAAACGACCGACGGACCGCTTGCCCGTTCGATGATGCGAAACGTCAATCCATACCGTGACAAGGCAAGCGCCAATGTCAAACCGGTTGGTCCAGCACCGATGATCAAAACATCTATTTTTTTCTTCACGGATAGCCCCCCTTATTTTACTTCTTAGCCAAAACTCGCTACCATTAAACTATCGACTTGGCGGGCAACCGTCTGAAAGGATGAGACCAGTGAACGAGCAATTATTTACGACAGAACGATTGATGAGCAACTTCAGAGAATACACACGCCAAAACGAAGCCCATATGACAACCATTCAAGCCCTCAATGCCTATTATAAGGTAGTGGCGGGATCGATTTTAGCCGACCGAATTGCTAAAAATGCCGATTTGATTGTCCGGATGCGTCATTTGGAAGAGGCTTATCAGAAAGTCGCGCAGGAAGCACGATGAGTGACTTTCAGCTCAGTGATGTCAAACGAGCATTTGAATCTTCGACGGAACGGCTCCCGAAAAACGCAGCAGCGGTATTGGTCCCACTGATCGAACGAGACGGGGAAGTCCATGTCTTGTTTCAAGTCCGTGCCAAAACGTTACGTTCGCAACCCGGTGAGATTGCCTTTCCGGGCGGACGGATTGATCCCGGAGAGCAACCGCGGGAAGCGGCCGTACGAGAGACAACGGAAGAGTTGAACCTAACGGAAGAAAACATCGAAGTCATCGGCACACTTGAACCGTTGGTCACACCCAACCGTTCGATCATCTATCCCTATGTCGGGATATTAACGGCGACGGACATTCACCCGTCACCGATGGAAGTCGATCATATCTTTTTCGTATCGCTCGCCGACTTACTGGCGGCAGAACCGATTCAGGGAGAGATGGAGTGGCGGATTCGTCCGGGCAAGAAAGTACCGACCGAACGCATGGCGAATCGTGACGCTTATTTGGACCGGACGTATAAAACCGTTGAACATTTTTATGAACATGAAGCCTATCTGATTTGGGGGCTGACGGCGAAAATCTTGCGGCAGATGTTGCGGACCTTAACGCAATACTAGCTTTTTCAACAGTTCTTTTATATGATTAAGAATATCTGAACGTGTCAGGAGATGAGTGAGATGGAAGAAGAAGAGCTATTTGATTATGTCGTCGGTGATATGGTGAAAACAAAAGAAGGATGGGTCGCAGAAGTGACGGCAGTCTTGACGAATACTGTCGTAGGAGACCTTTCGCATACGAAAAACTTTGAATCACTTGGTTTTGAATTTGAGAAACAAGTTCTGATCAAATCGGAAATTGAATTATTAGAACGGAAATCAAAATAAGTAAGAAACCGGACAGATTGTTTCTGCCGGTTTTTTTGTTGTCTGAAGGAAGGAAAAGCAGGTTTCATAATAGGAAAATGAGGGAAATTTTACAAAGATAATAACGAACTCATATGAAATGTGCTTACAAACTAAAGATGGTGGAGGGATCGTGTGTGATTGAATTCAAGGAAGTCGGTAAAACCTATCCAGACGGAACAAAAGCGGTCCAAAAATTGAATTTTACGGTTGAACAAGGCGAGATTTTTTGTTTGATTGGACCTTCAGGTTGTGGCAAGACCACGACAATGAAAATGGTCAATCGGTTAATCGATCATACAGAAGGCCAGATTTGGATTAACGGGCAACCGATCATGTCGATTGACGAGCATGAACTGCGCCGCCAGATTGGTTATGTCCTGCAACAGATTGCCCTGTTTCCGCACATGACAGTCGAAGAAAATGTATCGGTCGTCCCGCAATTGTTGAAGTGGGATAAAAAGAAGATTGACGAACGGGTCAAAACCCTGTTTCATCTGACCGGTCTGACTGTAAACCTGAGAAAAAAATACCCGAGCGAACTGTCGGGTGGTCAGCAACAACGCGTTGGTGTCATGCGCGCCTTGGCAGCGGAACAAGATGTCATCTTAATGGACGAACCGTTTTCTGCGCTCGATCCGATCTCACGGGATCAATTGCAAAATGATTTATTACGGTTAAATGATGAGCTCGGAAAAACGATTCTGTTTGTCACGCACGATATGAATGAGGCGTTGAAACTCGGAAGTCGGATTTGTCTGATGAATGACGGCGAAATTGTCCTTATTGGAACAAAAGAAGACATTTTAGCGAGTGAAGACCCGTTCGTGAAGGAATTCATGGGTCAAGTTAGGGGGATCGTTCAATGACAGGTTTGTTAGAAACGTATCAAGACCGGAAAACCGAACTGTTGCAAGCCTTGATTGAACATATTCAATTATCGGTCCTATCCCTCGTGATTGCCTGTTTAATTGCGATTCCACTGGGCATCTATCTATCCCGTAACAAAAAAATGAGCGAATGGTCGATTGGAGTCACATCTGTCATTCAGACGATTCCTTCACTCGCTTTGCTCGGTCTGATGATTCCGCTTGTCGGGATCGGGACCGTTCCTTCGGTCATTGCCCTTGTCTTATATGCACTTTTACCGATTGTCCGCAATACGTATACGGGATTAGCAGAAGTGGATCCTTCGATTAAAGAAGCGGCACGCGCGTGCGGGATGACGCCGACGCAAAGCCTGTTAAAAGTTGAACTTCCGCTCGCGTTACCGGTCATGATGGCCGGGGTGCGAACAGCGATGGTCTTGATCATCGGGACAGCGACGATTGCAGCACTGATCGGCGCAGGAGGACTGGGGTCGATCATCCTGCTCGGGATTGACCGGAATGACAACTATCTGTTATTACTTGGGGCGATTCCGGCAGCATTGTTAGCCCTCTTATTTGACGGCTTATTACGACAAACGGAAGTGGCGACGAAGAAACGTCAAAAAGGGCGCTTGATTGTTGCGGTCGCTTTAATTGCGACGCTCATCATCACACCGTTTGCGCTTGGACGTACGGAACGACCTGATTTGGTCGTCGCCGGAAAACTGGGCGTTGAACCGGAAATTTTGATGAACATGTATAAATTGGTCATCGAGGACGAAACCGATTTGAATGTTCAAGTTAAACCGAATTTCGGGAAAACGACCTTTGTCTATAAAGCCCTGCAATCGGGTGACATTGATCTGTATCCGGAATTCACGGGAACGGTTTTAGCCAGTCTGACAAATGAAAAACCGGTTTCAAATGAAAAGCAAGCTGTTTTTGAACAAGCACGGGACGGTCTGGTCAAACAAGACCTGGCGTTACTCCCGCCGATGAATTACAACAATACGTATGCGGTGGCCGTTCCGAAAAAGGTTGCCGAACAGTATGACTTAAAAACGATTTCTGATTTACAGCAAGTTGCCGGACAGTTAAAAGCCGGATTTACATTAGAGTTCAAAGATCGTCAAGATGGCTACAAAGGAATACAAGAGAAGTATGGCGTCAACTTTGAAGAAGTCGTGACGATGGAACCAAAATTACGCTACAAAGCGATTGAGTCGGGGGATATCCAAGTCATCGATGCCTATTCGACTGATCCTGAGATTGCGAAGTACGATATGGTCGTATTAGAAGACGATCAACAGTTGTTCCCGCCGTATGAGGGGGCGCCGCTGTTACGACAAGAGACACTGGATGAATATCCGGAAGTTGAGCAGGCACTGAAACGGTTAGACGGAAAGATTTCCGATGCCGAGATGTCACAAATGAATGAAGCTGTAGCTTATGGCGGAAAAACAGCCAACCAAGTAGCACGCGAGTATCTCGAGAAAGAAGGAATCATCCAATGAAGTTATTATTGATCAGTAATCCGACGGCCGGAACCAATCGGGCCGGATTGCTACAAGAGGTGATTGATCCCTTGGCCGCCATGTTTGATGAAATTGTCATCCGACAAACGAAACAGGCGTTGGACGCCCTTCAATTTGCCGAAGAATCAAGTGACTTCGACGCCCTCGTTGTCATTGGTGGAGACGGCACCGTGTTTGAAGTCATCAACGGAATTGCGAAACTGGACAAACGTCCGATTCTTGGAATTATTCCAGGCGGGACGTGTAATGATTTTGCAAGAACGTTAGGATTGCCAATGGTGCCACGGCTCGCCGCGGAAATGATTGCGACCCAGCAAATCGTTGAGGTGGATCTTGGACAAGTAAATGATACGTATTTCCTGAACTTCGTCGGTTTAGGACTCGTGGCAGAGGCCTCGATCGGCATTGATACGGAAGAAAAGGCGCGTCTCGGGAAGATGGGCTATTATCTTTCGACCATCCGTTCCAGTATGGAAGCCGAACCGTTTTCCTATGAACTGGAGTTAGAGGAAGGACAGAAGATGACCGGAGAGGCTGTCTTGATTTTAGCGGCGAACGGCGAATCGTTAGGCGGGATTGAAACGAACTTGTCCCAAGGCGCCTACAACGACGGGAAACTGGATCTTGTAATCGTCGATGAAGTCAATTTGACGACGATCCGTGACGTCATCCTGCAAAAAATTGGTTTAACCAATGAACCATCCTTTACACATCTGTTGACGAGCGGATTTACCTTAAAAACGGATTCACCCAAAGTCATTGATACGGATGGTGAAAAAGCGATGCATTCACCGATTGAAGTAAAAGTTTTGCCGGAATTCTTAAAGATGTACAGTGGACGTGTCAGTCCTTTGAACTAAGGTGAAGGGCGTAAAAGCTTCACCATCATACAACCGGAGACCCCTTGTCAGTCAGACAGGCAGTCTCCGGTTTTTTGATTTTTCCACGGAAATGAAGACGATTTATCACGAATATGCGGTTATGCTTTGACGCTTTAAAGAAAATGTTTGATAAAGGATGACTTCCGGCTTGAACTTTTGTACAATGGAAAAGTATTTTTGAAAAGGAGGTCGAGCACCATGAAAGGAAATGCATGGGCTTCGAAAGTCGGTTTTATTTTAGCAGCGGCAGGATCAGCGATTGGTCTGGGGGCAATCTGGAAGTTCCCGTATACGACAGGAACAAACGGTGGGGGCGCATTTTTACTGCTGTTTTTAGCGTTTACCTTGCTACTTGGATTACCTGTGCTGATCGCTGAGTTTTTAATTGGACGTACAAGTGGGAAAACAGCATTACGTGCCTTCTCCGAATTAGGCCATAAAAAATATACCTTCATTGGTGTTCTTGGTGTCATTGCTTGTTTTTTGTTGCTTTCATTCTACAGTGTCATCGGAGGATGGGTTTTGATCTACACGGTCCTCGGTTTTTCCGGCAGTCTGACCACGATGAACGGCGAGGCCTTAGGAGAGTTGTTCGGAACAATTTCAGCTTCTCCGCTGTACGCCATCACCGGACAGTTGGTTTTCCTGATCATCACGTGTGTCATCGTCTTACGCGGCGTCCAAGCTGGAATTGAAAAAATGAGTAAAATCATGATGCCGTTACTGTTTCTCTGTTTCATCGTTCTTGTTGTCCGCTCGTTGACGCTTGAAGGAGCAGGGGCAGGTGTCCGCTTCTTCATTGAACCGGATTTCTCAGCGCTCAGCCGGACATCGGTCCTTAGTGCGTTGGGTCAAGCGTTCTTCTCCTTATCATTAGGGGTGTCAGCGATGCTGACATATGCCTCTTATATGAAAGAGCGGGGACAAATCAATCGTTCGGCAGTCTGGATCGTCTCGCTGAACATCGTCGTCTCATTATTGGCCGGATTTGCGATTTTCCCGGCTGTCTTCGCATCGGGTCTTGACCCGGCGGAAGGACCGGCGCTATTGTTCATCGTCTTACCGACGGTCTTCAGTCAAATCCAATTTGGTTCGATTTTCTTGACGCTGTTCTTCCTATTATTCGCCTTTGCTTCAATCACGTCGTCGATTGCGATGTTGGAAGTGGTCGTCTCGTCCATTACAGACCGGAAACCGTCTGCGACGTTTAAAGACAAAAAACGCAATACGATCATTGCAACTGGATTGATTGCTCTCATCGGAATCCCTTCAGCACTTTCCTTTGGTCTCGCAAGTGAGTTGACATGGATGGATAAAACGATTTTTGATTGGATGGACTTTACGGTCTCGAATATCCTGATGCCGATCGGTGCGTTGCTGATTTCGTTTTTTGCCGGATTCAAGTTGGACCGTGCCTTGGTCGAACAGGAGCTGGTGACGAGTCCGATGATGAAACGAATGCTTCCTTTCTGGCGTTTTAGCGTCTGTTACCTGAGTCCGATCGCGATTTTGATCATCTTAATCTGGCCGTTGTTCGGTTCGTGATACTTCAAGAAATAAACCGTGTTCCAACAGCTGATCTGCAGTCCAAGCAGATCAGCTGTTTTTTTGTCTGCCTACGCACCGGTTCTCAGAAATCAAACTTGAGACGGATGTAACGGTGGATAGATTATGGTGAAATAAGAATAGCGGGAGGACTAACATTTCGCGAAAACGGGAAACTTTTTGTTATATGATCCGTAATGGTAAGATATAAGTAACGACACATCTAACACACAGGATAAATAGATGGATCAACTGAAAGAGGTGATGAGATGAAGTCTTCTACATGGTGGGTACTTGGTTCCATCGGTCTGATGTTCGTGTTTCTTCAAATTGCAGATGCACTGGACTTCTCCGGTATCTTCATCGCGTTAGGATTGTGGTTCATTTGGAGCGGATACCGTGCGAAACCGGGCAAACGTTACCGGACAGAGCGAAAATCAACGGAACTTAAACGAAAAAACGTCAAAAAGAAATTACTGTTGGATGATGAAGATGAGTTTGTCGGCAGTGTCATCTTAAAACCGGAACAGGCGACGCGGCGATTTGATGAAACGGATGATCTGGAACTGCAAGTGTTGCAGCGTACGGTGGAGGAAGGATTTGTCAAATTACAGTCGTTTGATCAACTGATTCCGTCCATCCGTGACAGTGAAGTCCGTTCTGAAATGCGAATCGTATCCCGTGAGGCGCACGTCTTATTTGAAGAATTGTTCACCTCGCCACGTGAAGTGAAAAAAGTCCGGGACTTCTTTACGTTTTATCTGGATTCCTTACTCTCGATTTCCGAAAAATTCGCGGATTTAGAACGACGTGGAGCACAAGTTCAGGTCGACACGCGGGAACAATTGCAATCCAACCTCAAAATGATTGCCCAAAAATTAAAACAACAACAATCGCTCCTTTTGGAAGGAGATACGGTTGATCTAGAACGTGAATTGTTGACGATTGAAAGAGTGTTGGCACAAGAGTCCGAACAACGCAAACAGGAGGAGAGTTATAAACATGACCCATTCTGATAACAACAGTTGGCAACAATGGCCAGATGAAGAACAAGCGACACAACCTACGATTTCCGATCCCTCGGTGGACGTCAATCTTGCGGAAGCACCGGCTCATCAAGCGGTGCCAAGCCGACCGGTCGAAGAAATGATTCCGAATGATGTTCCGGCAGAGCAACGTCAAAAAATCGAGCGGTTGCTCCAAGTGATCGACTTGAAAAAATCGGATGCCGTCATGCAGTTCGGGGCACCGGTTCAGCGAGAGTTATCGCAATTCTCTGATCAAGTCTTAAGTGAAGTGAAGATGAAAGATGGCGGCGATGCCGGAAAGTTGCTGTCAGATTTGATGCAACGAGTTCGTCAAATGGATCCGGACACTTTACAAGAAAAGAAAAGTTTTTGGTCGAATGTACCGGTCATTGGACGAGCGAAGAAAAAAGCCGAAACATATTTCTTACAATATGAAAAAATGAGTGCTTATCTGGAAGAAGTGGTACACAATCTGGATCGTTCAAAATTTGGTCTGATGAAAGATATCACGTTACTCGATCAAATGTATCAAAAAAACAAGCGATACTTTGAAGAGTTGAACTTGTATATTGCTGCCGGTGAAACGAAGATTGCGCATGTCCGAGAGCATGAGATCGAACCGTTGCGGATGGAAGTCGAACGGACGCGTGATCAGACACGGCTCCAAGAGTTGAATGACATGATTCAACTGGCGGATCGGTTCGAAAAGAAAATCCATGATTTAAAATTATCGCGGACAATCAGTTTACAGATGGCGCCTCAGATTCGTGTCATTCAGCAAAACAATCAAATTTTGGCGGAAAAAATTGAGTCGGCAGTCGTCAATACGATTCCACTTTGGAAGAACCAAGTGGTGCTGTCACTCAGTCTATCAAGACAGAAAACGGCCCTGCAAATGCAAAAAGATGTCACGAATACGACCAATCAATTATTGGAACAAAATTCTCGTCTCTTAAAAGATTCATCGATTGAAATTGCAGAAGAGAATGAAAAAGGAATTGTTTCGGTCGAATCGTTAAAAGTCGCCCATCAAAACTTAATTGAGACATTAGATGAGACGCTTCGTATTCAACAAGACGGAAAACAAAAACGTCGGGATGCGGAACACGAACTGGAACGAATGGAAAACGAATTAAAACAAAAAGTGATTGAAGTTGCTTCGAAAAGTCGGGAGTTGCCAAATCGACCTTACTAAGGAACACGTTTACGTGTTCCTTAGTGGTTTATATAAAGGGGAGAACAGCGTGCAGAAACAACAACAATGGGATACGACGTGGCTTTTATTTGCGCGGATGATGGCGGATCGTCATTCGAAATGTGCCTCGAAGTCTGTTGCCTGTGTCATCGTAAAAGACGAAAAACCGATTTCAATCGGAATCAACGGGACACCAAGTCAACACGTCAACTGTAACGAGATTTATTTAAAACAAGCTGGGGTTTTATATAAAGCTTCGATCGACGAGGTCAAGGATACCGAGTCCGTTTTACATAATGGGCGGATGTTTTACCGCTGTACCAATCAAGAAGAACATCATGAGTGGTCCAAGCTAAACGAAATTCATGCCGAAATCAACGCGCTTGGAAAACTGGCGGCAGACTCGACGAGTGCCCGTCATGCGACGGCGTACGTCACGCACAGTCCGTGTCATGCCTGTAGTCTGGCTCTGATTGCGTCTAAAATTGATCGTGTCGTCTATTCAACAGGATATGAATATGGGGATGGATTGACTTTAATGCGGCAGAGTGGAATTGAAGTGATCCATCGTCCTTTGACGGAAGAATATTTTCTTGAAAGAATTTTCGATAAAGACTTGTAAACGCTTCCAACGCGTTGTATGATGAAATCAAGCATTGCCATGGTAATTATTCACTCTTCCATTCGGGATGATCTCTACAGAGATTGTCCCACTTTTTTTGAAAAAGTATTTGACACTCTTCCAAAATTCTGCAATGATGTATATAGAATATGACGAAGCGGAATGCCGCATTTTCATAAGAAATGCCCATCAAGGAGCTGGAATGCCAGGTCGTTGAAAAAAAGTCCTGACTCACTGGAGTCAGGACTTTTTGTATTATAATGTAACAGTTAATGAATCGTGAAGGCGTGACGCCCGTGTCTTGCATTTATTGGCGGTGGCACCTGCTAAGACATTCATCAAACGTTGGCAGATGATATCATCTTGTGTTTGGTGAAGAAACAGCTGTTGAATGAATTGAGAAAAGACAACGTCATGTGTTGTGATTTGGCGCTTTAAAGTAGTCGAAGACATGCGATTCAATTCATCGACATCAAAACCGGCATCCGAACGGAAGGATGAGAGCACCAATAGTTTGACTTGATCACTGCGAACGGTTAACCCAATCGACTGGACGTAACTGCAAGCCGACGTAATCTCTTGCCGGATCAACTCGTGCAGTAAACAAGTGTCCTTAGAGATAAACGGATCGTATGCCGAAACGGCTTGACGAATTTGTTCACGTGTCGTGACATCAGGTGGGGCGAGCTCGTCTGATGCGACAACATCGTCATAACATGCAGATAATGAAGTAATCATCCCAGTATTCCTCCTTATAGTGGATAATTTGTATGCTACTGTCATCTTAAAACATAAATGAAGCGCTTACAATGATTGTTTTGACATTCCATCGTGAGATCAGATTTGATATGATGGAAAGCAGAGCAAACGAGAGGGGAATTGACGATGATTCGATTATTTAAAGCCATTCCTGACTATGAAATGCCCGCTTATCAAGGTGAACTTTATCAGTTGGAAGTTCCTGAATCGGCTGTTGGATTTTTAATTGCAGATCATGTTCCGGGTGAACAGGTGGAAGAGACATTACTCGTCGCCTCTGCTGAAATTAAGACCGGTCAAACCGGGCGACAATGGTTACAATTTACGTTCAACTCCCCGAGTGGAACGTGTAAAGGAAAACAATGGTTAAACCAAGGAACGGCAGAAGAAGCCATGCGTCCGTATCTCGAGACGGGAATCGTTCATGTCAAGGCGAAAGTGGAAGAGTACCCGGTGGACTCAGGTAATAAATCATTGACGGTCCAGCGTGTTCAAGCCGTCCATGATGTATCCGGAGCGATGTTGTTACCGCAGATGCCGGCTTCAGAATCACCTAGCTTGTACCGCGATCAACTGATCGGATTGATTGATCAGATGGAGGAGCCGCTGCGGCAAATCGCACATCGGGTCTTGGAAACGTATTGGTTCGATTTTTCGACCCGTCCGGCAGCACTCTATCACCATCATGCCTATATCGGCGGATTACTGAAGCATACAGCCTGTATGATGACGATTGGATATGGGATCTGTCAGTCTGAACGCTCCAATTTAACATTGCTTCAATGTATTCAAGAAGCAGAAGCTGATCATAAAAATGACTTATTCCAAGCGAATGACCGGGAAATGCGACAGTTTGCTTGGGATGACAGTTTTGACGCCTTGTATCAAGCGGCCCGATCAATCGCCTTGTTAAATGAAGCACCGCGTCAAGACGAGTTATTACTGGGAATCTTATTGCATGATATCGGAAAAATCTTCGAATATACGCACCTGGGTGCATCATCCGATCGATTTGCGCGTTTGCTTCAAATTGAAACGGAAGAAGACCAGGCATCCGGCATTGCGCTTGATTCAAACGGTGTTCTGGTCGGGCATATGCCCTACGGCTGTTTCGTGTTGGAACAGGCGCTTCAGCAACTGGCCATTCGATTACCGGTTCCACAATACCATCGATTGATGCATATGATTTTATCGCATCATGGTAAAAAGGAATGGGGTTCGAGCGTAACACCACAGACAACCGATGCCTGGTACTTACATGCAATTGATCTGTTGGATGCGCGAAAAGAAAAGTGGAGACAAACCCAACAGTCTTAAGGAGTGGAAGCATGTCAGAACGTATTCGCACGACACTGATTACCGGATTTTTAGGAGCCGGAAAAACAACATTATTAAACCACATCGTCACGGATCCAGTCGAAAAAGTAGCCTTGCTTGTCAATGAAGTCGGCGCCGTCCATATTGATGAAGCTTTGATTGAACGAAGCGATGAAGAAGTCATCGAGCTGACGAACGGCTGTATCTGTTGTTCGATTCGCGGAGATCTACGTGATGCCCTGTTGCGGATCGCGAAAAAAAGACGGACGGGAGACATGACCTTTGATCGTTTGATCATTGAAACGACCGGCATCGCAGATCCGGGACCTATTCTGCAGACCTTTTATTTTGAGCCGGCTATTGAACAGCAGTATCAACTGTCGAGTGTCATTACCGTCGTGGATGCTTTCCAATTGGAACGACAGCTCGCATTTGAAGAAAATGTCCGGCAAATCGGATTTGCGGATACGATCCTGTTAAATAAAGTCGACTTGATCTCTGATTCTGAAGTCAATCTGGTCACGGAACGATTAGCGGGTCTGAATCCGACAGCGTTGATTCTTCCGACGATTCAGTCGAAGACGGATCTCAAACCATTATTTGAGACGTTCCATTTTCCAAAACAAGAAGAGGAACGTCTGGCACAACAAACAGACGGTCTGCAAAAAGCGGCGGAATCGTTTACCGCATTGACGATTACGGAGCGGATGCCGCTCCATCGGCAACGTTTTGGAGCCGTTCTTCGAGAAATCTTAGAAGCCTATGCGGAGGATTTATACCGGTATAAAGGAATCATTCATTTTGCCGATACGAATCAAAAAATCGTGTTACAAGGAACCGGTATGATTTATGGAACGGCAGCACGGGGTGAATTTGAGGGAGAAAAACAAACGACATTGGTGTTCATCGGAAAAAATCTAGATGAACAAGCGATTCGAACAGGCGTAAAGGCGGCGATAGCACATGGTTGAGTTATATTTTGACGGAGCGGTCCGACCATCAAATGATGATGCGGCAGTCGGGATTTTTTGCAAAAATTCAGAAGGACAGGTGATTGAACGGACTTTTAGAATCACGGCTGAGAATAATCATGAAGCCGAATTTCAGGCGTTTTTAAAAGCTGTTGAATTGGCAGAAGAACTGTTGTCACAAGGCGAAAGTGTTTTCTCCTTCCGGACGGATTCAGAAGCAGTTTCCTTGGCAGTTGAACGCGAATTCGCCAAAAACAAACGGATCCAAATTTATTTTGATCCTGCATTCGAACGGTTTAGCCGGTTGCCACTCGCTTTTGTTAAGTGGATTCCACGGTCAGAGAATAAAGCGGATCGTGTAGCAAAGGATGCTTTAAACGAATATTGATTCAAAAAACCGGCACGGTCTGTTTAGACCGTGCCGGTTTTTTTATGACGACGTTTCGCCGTCCGTCGTCTCATGTGGTTCGATTAAAATTTGATCAATCCGTCGCCCGTCCAGATCGACGACTTCGAAGCGGTATCCGTTGCTGACGACATGACTGCCTCGGACCGGAAATTCGCCGAGGAGATATAAGACGAGTCCGGCAACCGTATGGTAGCTGTTTTTTTCCTCACCCGGCAAATCTGTTTTGATGCCAAGGGTCCGTTTTAAATCATCAATATGCAGTAATCCGTCGGCAAGATACGACCCGTCACTCCGTTGTACGAGCTCGGGTTCTTCTTCGACAGTCGAAATTTCACCGACAAAGGCTTCGAGGATATCAAATAAGGTAATCATTCCTAAAAACCCGCCGTACTCATCCAGTACAAAAGCAATTGAGACGGTCTCTTTACGCATCCGTTCGAGCAAGACCGTTGCTTGTAATTGTTTTGGGACAATAAGCGGTGTCCGGATTAACGATTCGATGACAGTAGTCGGTTGATCGGCAGCCAAAATTTCTTTTGCATCGATATAGCCGACAAAATGATCCAAATCACCATGTCCAACCGGAAGATTCCGGTGTTTCGCTCGTCGTAAATCGCTTAAAATCTGTTCCGGAGAGTCCGTCAAATCAATCCATTCGGTCACGGTGCGCGGTTCCATCAGCTCATAGGCCAGCTGATCGTGAAAGGCGAACACACGTGAAACTTGTTCTGCTTCAGAGGACGCAAAGGTCCCTTCTTTTGTTCCGCGAATCAACAGTTGTTTGACCTCATCTTCCGTTTCATCTTCCGTTTGAAGTCGATCCAGACCAATCAGTCGAAAAATAACACTCGTTGATTTACTTAAGATGAAGATGAACGGTTTTAAAACATTTGAGAAAAAACGCATCGGCTGAGCCAAGACCATCGTGACACGCTCCGGACTGACAAGCGCAATCCGTTTTGGGACAAGTTCACCGATGACAAGCGATAAATAGGTGATGATCGTAACGACAACCATATAACCGACGGTGCTCGCGTAAGGGGAAAGCCAGTCAAAACCGGACAACCAGTCAATTAAAGGGGCCGACAAGGCAGCACCACCAAAGGCACCGTTGATGATACCGATCAACGTGATACCGACTTGTACAGTGGATAACAGGTCCGTTGGACGTTCGAGGAAATCAAGCGCGATTTGGGCCGACTTTTTTCCGTCGTCCGCATACTGTTGGAGTTTTTGTTTTTTTGATGACAGCAAGGCGAGCTCCGTCATTGCAAACACACCGTTTGCCAAGATCAAAACGAGGACAATCATTAAATTAATTAACCACATCAAGCATTCACTCCTTTTCGATAACAAACTATTCCCCAAACTCGCCTCCATCATTCCCATTCGGACCGGTTTCCGTTAAACTATTAATGTATCAGCAGATAAAGGGGGACTTTAACATGGAATATCGATTAGAGCGTGACACGATGGGGGAAATTCGTGTCCCACAAGCACAAGAATGGGGAGCACAAACACAACGGAGCTTGGAAAACTTTAAGATTGGAACGGAAAAGATGCCAATCGAAATCATCCGGGCGTTTGCAGTTCTAAAAAAGGGAGCGGCGTTAGCCAATCGTGATTTAGGTGTCCTTGATGCGGAGAAGGCGGAAGTCATTGCGGAAGTGTGTGATGAAATCATCGCTGGACATTTTGACGATGAATTTCCACTCGTCGTCTGGCAAACGGGATCCGGCACACAGTCGAACATGAACGTCAATGAAGTCGTAGCGCGTGTCGCGACACGAAAATTAAGTGAACGTGGAAGCGAGCAGGTCATTCATCCGAATGACGACGTTAATAAATCACAAAGCTCAAACGATACATATCCGACGGCGATGCATATCGCAGCGAAAACAATCGTCATCGATCAGCTGTTGCCGGCCGTTGATGCGATTCAGGCGACACTCGATGAAAAGGCAAAAGCCTTCTCCGACATTGTCAAGATTGGACGGACCCACTTGCAGGACGCGACACCGATTACGTTAGGTCAAGAAATCAGTGGATGGGTCCGGATGTTGCAATTATCGAAAAAGATGATTGAGTTGACGTTAGAGCCGTTGACGGAGCTTGCGATTGGCGGAACGGCAGTCGGAACCGGAATTAATGCCCATCCGGAATTCGGAGACCGGGCGGCCGAAAAGATGAGCGAGGAAACGGGGAAATCGTTTGTCAGTGCGGAAAATAAGTTCCACGCCTTAACAAGTCATGACCAACTTGTCTTTTCACATGGTGCGATCAAAGCGCTCGCCATGGATGCGATGAAAATCGCTAATGATGTCCGGTGGTTGGCATCCGGTCCACGTGCGGGAATCGGTGAAATCACAATTCCGGAAAACGAACCCGGCAGCTCGATCATGCCCGGGAAAGTCAACCCGACGCAAAGTGAAGCCTTGACGATGGTCGCGGCACAAGTACTTGGAAATGATGCGACAATCGGTTTTGCGGCGAGCCAAGGGAATTTTGAATTAAATGTCTTCAAACCGGTCATCATGTATAACTTCATCCAGTCTGTCCGCCTGATGACAGACGCTCTGCATTCGTTTAACGATCACTGTGCAATCGGCATCGAGCCGGAACGGACCATCATTGCCGAAAACGTCGAACGATCATTGATGTTAGTGACAGCGCTGAATCCGCATATCGGCTATGAAAATGCAGCTCGGATTGCTAAGGCAGCGCATAAAGAGGGTACAACCTTAAAAGAGGCGGCACTCGCAACGGGTCTTTTGACGGAAGAACAATACGAGCAATGGATTGTTCCAGCTGATATGGTCAGTCCAAACTTAAAAGCTTGATCGAAAACGAGGGATTCCCTCGTTTTCTCTTCAGTCGAATTTGCTGTTTTTCGACTGTATAGAAAGAGGGGGAAGGCTCGTGGAAACCGAACAAAAAGAAACTGAAAAGCAAATTCATCAAACCATTCTCATGGTGGAACGGCTGCTTCGGATGGAGTCTGTTCCTAAAGCAGAATTACTTGTTTTTTCGCAGTGGTTAAAACGATTTAGCAAACAAGATCAAGCTGACTTTTTTGAACGGCAAGCTGTGCGATGGGCGAGTGAGCTGGAGGGTGAAACGGAAGAAGTCACGCACGAGCAAATCGAGAAACTGCTTGCTCCGGTCATCGATCATCTTTCGGCACGGAGCCGTAAAAAAGTCATTCGGAAAGAGATGATTCTTTCCGTGACCAAACGGTTTTTAGATAACATTCAATGGAAGAAGTCGCTCGAAAATGAACGGTATATGACACGTTTTTTCGGTTCAATCGAAGATACACTCGAAGTGGGTTATGACTTACATGTCGATGCGATGCTCATCGACCATGATATCATCCGGACGACCGATGAGGCTCTAGTTCACAAATTGATTAAAAAAGTCGAAGCTTCTTTTATCCCACTGATCATCATCGGGCCAAATGACGCATCTGTCCGCCAATCATGTTACGCGCTCGGGACAGACGATTACTGGGATGAGACCGTACAAATCGAGGAGCGGCAGATTCGTCTGAAGCGACTTTTGCGGAAATTACGAACGGTTTCTTCGACGATCTTAGTCGATGAACTGACCGGAGCGTTTAACCGAAAATATCTCCAAAATGCGTACCGACGGCGCACATCGCGTCTTGAACGGGATGATCAATTGTTTGCTTTGGCGATCTTTGATTTGGATCATTTCAAGCGGATTAATGATTTACATGGTCATCCGACAGGAGATTTAGTATTGGCGGAACTCGCTGTCTTAACGAAGCAAGCCATCCGGCAAGAAGATGAACTGATCCGTTTTGGCGGCGAAGAATTTATGTTGTTGTTCAGTGCAGATCATGCGGACCACGCAGCCGATATGATGGAAAAAGTCCGAGCGAGGATCGAACGGCATACGTTCCCGAACGGCTTGAAAATCACCGTATCGATCGGTCTGACAGTCATCGACCATCCGACGATGGATTTAGAAGAAATGACATCGGAAGCGGATGAGGCGCTTTATCAAGCCAAACGAAACGGCAGAAATCAAGTGGCAGCGTACACGACGTCGACTGCAAAAGAAAAAATCACGGCATTGATTAAGATTGAGTCACAATCATTTGAACAGTTGGCGCCACTTGCGTTGCCGGATCATGCGAAATATCATTTTCAGGTCACACCTTACGAGGAAACGACCTGTGCCCCGCTTCAACTGTGTGTGTTACCGTTGCATCAGTTGGCGGCAAATGACTTCAAACTGCTCGATGAATGGAAACAGTCCCGAGAAGGAATCATTGAAGCGATTGCGATTGCTCCGGAAGAAAATCAGGTATTGGGACACGCCTTGGAACGTGGTGTGACGGACTATTGTCTCTCGCCACTCGACCGTGATCAATTGGAAGAACAAATCCGCCAATGGATCATTCGTTTACCCTGAATCAAAAAGAATCCAGACTTCCTGAGAACAGGAGTCTGGATTCTTTTCGTATCGTCCGTCATGTCAAACGGTTCGAATCAGGGCAGATGGCCGTCATGTCCGGTCGTAACGGTTAATGACAAACGAAAACGGATTTTGGTCATCTTTGGTGTATGACGTTTTTTCTGTCAGCCTGAACGTGTCCGGCAGCGGCGGGTAATAGACGTCTCCTGCGATGACGGCATCAATTTCCGTCGCATAGATCCGACTCACACGTGACAACGTTTGATGAAACAGTTCACCGCCCCCAATCAAAAACACTTCTTCATCCGTATCGACGTACGCATCAAGTAACGACAGATCATGCCATATGGTCACGCCGTCTGCGTGGAAATCAGGGTCCCGGGTGATGACGATGTTTTCACGTCCCGGTAACGGACGTCCGATCGAGAGGAACGTTTTTCGTCCCATGATGACCGGCTTGCCGTACGTCGTTTTTTTAAAGTGTGCCAAATCGGCCGGAAGGTGCCAAGGCATATCGTTATCACGACCGATGACCCGATTTGTCGAATAGGCGACGATATGAGAAATCATACAGCGACCACTCCTTTGATGTGTGGATCCGGATCGTACCCTTCGATGATGATATCATCGAACGTAAAATCTTCAATTCGTTCAACATCCCGGGCGAAACGAATCGTCGGCAACGGTTTTGGTGTCCGGCTCAATTGAAGATTTACCTGATCGAGATGATTCGAATAGATATGCGCATCCCCTAACGTATGCACGAAATCCCCGACTTCAAGCTTACAGACATGAGCAATCATGTGCGTCAGCAAAGCGTAAGAAGCGATATTAAATGGAACACCTAAAAAGACATCGGCAGACCGTTGGTAAAGCTGGCACGACAACTTTCCGTTCGCGACATAAAATTGAAACAGCAGATGGCAGGGCGGCAAGGCCATTTCTTCTAATTGACCGGGATTCCAAGCACTGACAATCAGACGACGAGAATCCGGATTCGTCTTGATTTGCTCGATGACATCGGCCAACTGATCAACCGTCGATCCATCCGGTTTCGGGAAAGAACGCCACTGGGCGCCATAAACCGGTCCGAGATTCCCGTCTTCGTCCGCCCACTCGTTCCAAATCCGGACGCCGTTTTCTTGAAGATATGAAATGTTGGTGTCACCCGAGATAAACCAAATCAACTCATGGATAATCGACTTCATATGTAATTTTTTCGTCGTCACCATCGGAAATCCATCCTGCAAAGGGAACCGCATCTGATGACCAAAGATACTGGTCGTTCCGGTTCCCGTGCGGTCTTCTTTTTTGACGCCGTTCGTTAAGATTTCGTGGCAAAGTTGATGGTACTGTTTCATGAATACAATCCCCCTATAAAAGCTATCTTCCTATTGTAGCCGAATCCATTGGGGGGAATCAACCGGTTGGAGGGAATCAAACTTCGGACGAAGTCGGAAGATGACGGCGGAACAAATAACTGAACAGACCGAACAACGGCACGACGTCCCGCCAACCGAGCTGATTGTTTTGTCGAACTCGAATTCGGTGCAGCATGAACAGTTGCAGGATGTAGAACATCACGAGATCGACGGTCATCGTCCGTACGAACTGATTGGTCATGAAGTAAATCTGAAAAATCGACCAGTCGGACCGGGCGAGTGCGAGCCAAATGACGACTGCCGACAGAATGGCAAGAATAGCGACGAGATAGGGGATGAATTTTCGGCGGCGAAACGGAAAAAATGTTTTTCGCGGAATCGCCAGTGCCAAATACGGCATCAAAATGAATGAGCCTAATACGAAAGCACCAAAACTCGCCAGCATCGGAGAAGGCTTCAAGAAACGCTTTTCGTCTAAAAAGAGCATAAAAAAGGCAGCCGGATAAATGCCGAGTAATGTAAATAAGCTCAGAGCGGATGTATCAAATTGACTTTGATCAAAACGCAAAAACGAGAACAGGAAACCATCGGGGAAAACCCGGTTATTTCCGAAGACGACAATAAATACGATGGCGATGGTCCAAACTAGAAATAATAAATAGCGGCGGTACATGACGGAACGCCTCCCTTCTTCAATCATTTTTCCTCAATGGCAGGGATTCAAACGTCACTCGCCACTTGAGTATATGTTCAGTATACCGTATGGAAATGAGGGAATCTCCTTGTTCTCGTCATGTCGTTCGTGATACGATGTCGATGAAATAAATGGAAGCGCTTTTAAAAATAAATGCAATCGCTTGCATTAATCGTTCACAAGGGAGTCGATCAAGCAATGGAACGTAAATGGTGGCATGACAGCGTAGTTTATCAAATTTATCCGCGCAGCTTTAATGATTCCAATGGTGATGGTATTGGGGATCTGGTCGGAATCATTGAAAAACTTGATTACTTAAAAGAACTGGGGATTGATGTCATCTGGTTGAGTCCGGTCTATGACTCACCGAATGATGATAACGGGTACGACATTCGCGATTATGAAGCTATCATGGATGAATTCGGAACAATGGCGGACTTTGACCGTCTGTTGGATCAAGCGCATGAACGCGGTATCAAAATCGTGATGGACCTCGTCGTCAATCATTCTTCCGACGAGCATGCCTGGTTCGCGGAGTCCCGGAAAAGTAAGGATAACCCGTACCGCGATTACTACATTTGGAGAAGTGCCCACGAAGACGGGACGTTGCCAAACAACTGGGGATCAATTTTTTCAGGACCGGCGTGGGAATTGGATGAAGCGACAAACGAATATTACTTACACCTGTTCTCGAAAAAACAACCTGATTTAAACTGGGAAAATGAAAAGTTGCGCCAGGAAGTGTATCAGATGATTACACGATGGCTGGATCGTGGCATTGACGGTTTCCGAATGGACGTCATCAATTTGATTTCGAAAACACCGGGTCTGCCGGATGCGACCGTTCCTCCCGGTGCGCTGTACGGAGAAGGGGGTCAACACTACATCAATGGTCCACGGATTCACGAGTTCCTGAAAGAGATGAACGATGCCTCGTTTGGTAATTATGATGTGTTGACTGTCGGAGAAATGCCGGGGGCGACGACGGAAGACGCGATTCTCTATACCGATCCGGCACGAAAAGAAGTCAACATGGTCTTTACATTCGAACACATGGACTTGGATTCCGGTCCAGGCGGAAAATGGGACGTCCAACCGTTTGATCTGCAGAAACTGAAGCAGAATTTCACGAAGTGGCAAGTCGCCCTCCATGAAAAAGGATGGAACTCGTTATACTGGAACAACCATGACCAGCCACGTGTCGTCAGTCGATTCGGAGAGGATACGACATATCGGGTCGAATCGGCTAAAATGTTAGCGACATTGCTCCATTTGTTGAAAGGAACACCGTACATCTATCAAGGCGAAGAAATCGGGATGACGAATGTTGCGTTCGAATCGATTGAGGAGTACGAAGACATTGAAATTCGGAACATGTGGAAAGAACGGACCGAACAAGGAGCTTCACCGGCGGAACTCCTCCGGTCGATTCATGTAAAAGGGCGCGACAATGCGCGGACGCCGATTCAATGGGATGCGACTGAGCACGGAGGATTCACGACGGGAACGCCTTGGCTGAAGGTGAATCCAAACTATCCGACCATCAATGTTGAAAAGGCTTTACAGGATCCTGACTCGATTTTCTATTATTACAAACAACTGATTGCGTTGCGGCATCAACATGATTTAATCGTCTACGGAGAATATGCCTTGATTTTAGAAGACGTGCCGCACGTCTATGCGTATACACGCACATACGAAAATCAGACCTGGTATATCTACTGCTCATTTGCGACGGAAGACACAATCGTGCCGGTGACACACGATTCTTCCGATCGAGTCATTGGAAACTACAGCGATGCACCACATGTGACGGACGAGCAACTGACGCTCCGACCGTATGAAGCGATTGTTTACCGGACCCATCATTAAGAAACAATAACCCGAGCGACGTTATGTCGTCTCTCAAAGACCAAGCCCGCTTTTCTTCCTTCGATGGACAGAAAAGCGGGCTTGGTTGTTTGGATCAACGTCCAACGTGCGAAAAGGAAAGGAGGCAGACCTTGAAGATCTGCCTCCCTGCCTAAATGTTTGATTAAGACGACTAATGAGGTTGAGTTTACTGTGTCTGCTTGACGATTTGTTTGATCGCCTCGATGATTTGTTGTTGCTCTTCTTTTGTCGTCTCGAGATGTAAACCATACAGACGTTGTGCCGAGACCATTTTTTCATGCAAAATGCGTCCGGTCAATTTAAGTGGTTCGGTCCCGCTGAGTAAGGAAAATTCGACGACAATCGAAGTGGAGCGAGTGAGCGGGAGCTTCAAAGGGGTTGCAATGGCAATGCCGCTCGGAGAAATGTTGTGGATTTTCATTAATCCAGCGGGTGTCCGGCGCCCTTCTTTGACAAGGTAAAATTCACCCGTGATGGGTTCGGTGAATTGGTAACGAAACGACTCATTTCGTTTGATTTTCAAGAAGACCACCTCCTATTTTCCATTATCCGTCAAAAACGCATTTTCTTCTAGACGAAATTTAAGGAGGAAGCAACAAATCACATGATGGAGCAATTAAGCCGCTGTATCTTTTGCTGGAGGCGTCGGATGAATTCGTTTGGCGACATACATGAACGGCGTCGCGACCCAAGCGATGACGAATTTCGCAAGATAGGTCGTCACAAAAATCTGCCACCAAATCTCAAACGGTAAGTTATGAAAAGCGATGGCGCAAAACGTCAACGTATCGATTAACTGACTTAGGACCGTCGAGCCGGTCGTACGTAACCAAAGTTTCTTTTCGCCCGTCTTTTGACGGATTTTGGAGTAGATGAACACATCAAACAGTTGGGAAACAAGATACGCGGATAAACTGCCAAATGCAATCCAAGGCAGCAAACCGAACAATAGATGCAAGGAGTTCGACATATCGTCAGCCAAGGCATCATTGAGCGGGGTATACAGTAAGCTGTATTGCATCAAAAGAGTTGTCGTGATCAAGGAGAAGAACCCCATGTACACGCCTTGACGCGCCACCTTTTTGCCGTATTTTTCATTTAAGATATCGGTCGCCAAGTAGCAACTGCCATAAACGACATTACCTAATGTGAAAATATAAGAATAAAGTTCGACTTGTTGGGTGACTTGAATATTTGCAATGATCGTTGCGATGGCAATCCACATCAACAGACCGGTTTTACCGAACAGACGGTAACTGAGCAATAACAATCCCATCGTAATTAAGATGGAAGGAAACCATAACCATTCATTCATGTGCGTACTCCTTTCTGATTCATACAAAGGAAAATTCTACGCTCTTTTTGATAATCTGTCAAAAAAAGCCGACGTCAATAGGCGTCGGCTTAACATCAAGGGCGTTGAAGCGAATAACGCTTGCGGCGTCCTTTGCTAAAGTAGTGTTCTTGTTTTACAAATCTATTGGTCGTAAGGATGTGATAAGCAATTTCTTTATGAGGTGACGTCGGCAAAACACGTGCACGTACTTCATAAATATCGAGTACACCGGACTCTTGCAACGCAAGTTGAACGGCTTGTGTACCGTAACCGCGCCCACTGAAGGAGTCAAAAATCATCAAGTCCAGTTGAAAGTAATGTCCCATCTTCAACAAGAGGATTCGGCCTACCAGTTGATCGTCGACAAGAATATCGAAGTAAAAGTCTTCCGAATAACTGTGTTCAACAGAATCAAAAGCACGTTCAACCCCGAGTTCATGATCATAACCTTGAATTTCTTGGCGGGTTAATCCATACGCCTGTTCGCCGTATTTTAAGAAATGTTCGAATTCAATCTGGTCGACGTGACGCAGCGTTCGACGTTTTAAATCCATGACGTTGTCCTCCTCTGATCGCAATTCATTCTGCTCATTCATTATAGCGACTTCAGGAAAGAAATTGCAAAAGATAGCCGGAATGGAAGATGAAAGGAAGAAGGACACCCGACATACGAAATAACCAAGTTGTAAACGGATTGTGATTGTTTTATTTGGCGGTGGATATGGTAAAGTAATGATGTAGACATCTGTATACTGGAAGGGGTTGGGAAATGTGTTCACTGAACGGGATGGCATCAAATTACGCCTAGAGCAAATTGAACGTTTATATTCCGATTTAAATCGGGAAGCGAAACAATTGACGGAACGTTTACGCCAACTGGATGAACAAGGTGATGAAGTTCGTCACGATCTTGCATTAAACAAAGAAGATCGTGATCACCTGAAATCAAGCATCGACGAAACGTTGCAAGCCTTGTTACAACGGACGACCGTTGACGCAAAAGTCGAACAAGAAAAGCAAGAAGACTTGATTTCTAAAAAAGCACTCATCGAAGACATCGAAGGGTTATTGAAGAAAAAGAAATAAGCTAGCTTGCGCTAGCTTATTTTTTTCTGGGAGTGAATCGTTTTGACCAAAGAACAGATTGTATTAACAACATGTCTCAGACCGACAGACGATGTGCAAATCCGATTACAGCACTTGGCTGAAACGGAACAGGACATGGATTTTCAAATCGTTGCACGGAAAAAGCTGAGTCTGCATGCGCTTCAGGAAATGTATCACTGTCCTGTCCTCGTCGTCGATAAAAACCGTTTGGAGTATTATCCGACCGGAGCGGAAAGTTCATTTTTCTTTCATCCGTCCAGTGCGGTCTTCCGCATCAAACAATTTGATGCGAACGGACATGATCCATTGATTGCGATCGCCCGGTTGACGGAAGGCATGACGGTTCTTGATTGTACATTGGGACTCGGGGCGGATGCGATTGTCATGAGCCATGCGGTCGGACCGTCGGGTCAGGTGACCGGGATAGAAAGTAAGGCGGCGACCGCTCTGATCGTGCGCGAAGGGTTACAGCAATGGGTGGAGGGCTATTTACCGATTGTTGAGGCGATGCGGCGCATCGAGGTGCAACAACTGGATCATTTCACTTATCTAGAACAGTCTTCAAGTAAGTCGGTTGATGTGATTTATTTTGATCCGATGTTTGAAAAAACCGTCTCGGAATCCATTCATCTGGATGGATTACGACAGCTGGCGAATTATGAGACGTTGACAGAACAGGTAATGAAGGAAGCCAAGCGTGTGGCACGTCAACGCATCGTCTTAAAAGCGCATTTTGAAAGCGAACTGTTTGAACGGTTCGGTTTTGTACGAATCAAACGAAAATCATCAAAGCTTCATTACGGGGTCATTGAATTATAGGATCAAAAAAGCTCTTCGCAATCTGCGAAGAGCTTTTTAAGGAACATCAGTTATTCAACAGCTTCTTTTAGTTCTTCTTCCATATCGTCAAACTTGTCTTGAACCGATTCAACCGGTTGCTTCGTTAACAGACTGACGACGACGGTAAAGAGTAAGCTTGTAAAGAATCCAGGAACCATTTCATACAGCGTCGTACTGAGGCCAAGTTGGACCCAGACGATGACCGTAATGGCACCTGACAACATACCGGCAAGCGCACCTTGTTTCGTCATTCGTTTCCAGTAAAGTGAAAGCAGAATGATCGGACCGAATGCTGAACCGAAACCAGCCCAGGCATAACCAACCAGCGACAAGATGGTCGCTGACGGATTCCAGGCTAAAACGGAACCGATGACGGCGATGACTAAGACGGCAATTCGTCCAGTTAAGACCAACTGTTTATCCGTCGCTTTTTTATTTAAGAATGTTTTATAAAAATCTTCTGTCAAGGCACTTGATGTGACGAGGAGCTGTGACGAAATCGTTGACATGATTGCTGCCAAAATCGCTGCCATCAAGAACCCTGTGATATACGGGTGGAATAAGACGTCAGAAAAACGGATGAAGACGGTTTCTGGGTCGCCGAGACCGTTTCCTTGTCCCTCAAAGTAAGCAATTCCGACCAGTCCTGTCATCATGGCACCGAGAATCGAGATGAACATCCAACCAATTCCGATGCGACGTGCTTTTTTCAAATCTTTGACCGAACGAATGGCCATAAAGCGGACGATGATGTGGGGTTGTCCGAAGTAGCCGAGTCCCCAAGCGAGGAATCCGATGATTCCGAGGAAAGTTGTTCCTTTTAATGGATCAAATAATGTCGGATCTAAGTTTTCTGCGTAGCTGTACGCCCCATCGATACCGCCGACATCTGTCAAAGCAACAATCGGTACAAGGACGAGAGCGATGAACATGATACAACCCTGGACGAAGTCGGTCCAACTGACTGCGAGAAAACCGCCAAACAACGTGTAGGCGACAACGACCGCAATCGTCAAGAGCATACCATAGTGATAGTCAAAGCCAAATGAGCTTTCAAACAATTTACCGCCGGATACGATACCAGCTGAAGTGTAAAACGTGAAGAAAACGATAATAACGACTGCAGAAACAGTCCGTAAGACACGTGACGTATCTTTGAAACGATTTTCTAAAAAGTCAGGAATCGTAATCGAATCATTTGCCATTTCCGTATAAAGACGAAAACGTGGGGCAAGGATCAAATAGTTCACGTAACACCCGATCAATAAACCTAAGGCGAGCCATAAAGCGGATACGCCGGTCGCATACATCGCTCCGGGTAACCCCATCAACATCCAACCACTCATGTCGGATGCTCCGGCGGATAGTGCCGTGACACCGGGTCCTAAATCCCGACCACCTAACATATAATCTTCTGTGTTTGTCGTTCGCTTGTAGGCAATGTAGCCGATGGCAAGCATCATGACCAGATACAAGCTGATTGAAATCCATTCTTGCGTCATAACAATAAAGCCTCCAATAATCTTTTTTTTGCGCTGTTCATTCATCTGTCAAATAAGCACAATCGATTTGTTCCCCACCTTACAGGGTCCAAAACAACAAAGCAAGTCTTCACAATCTCGCCAAAAGTGGCTTCAGCCCTCATCTATCAAGGGATAGGGACACTTTCCGTCCCTCGTAAAGTTCTAATTTTCAAAATTCGGTCATGAAAATGTCGTCAAATGGAAAGGGAATCGAAATGAAGGGTGTTGCTAAAAAAGGTATAATAAAAAAATGATTTTTATTCAATGCAAAAAAAACGCGAGACGACTGCCCTGAGAAGGTTGTCGTCTCGCAATAGATTAATCGGTAAAAACAAGCTTGTCATAGGCAACGCGAAGGCGGTTGAGGGCTTCGTCGAGTTGGCTGCGGGGGCAACCGAAGTTCAAACGTTCAAATGCAAGTGCGTTTTCTCCGAAGGGTTGACCGTGTGTTAAGGCTAATCCGGCCTGCTCGACCAGCCAGTCGGCACGCTCCGGTGCGTCAAACGGCAAAGCGTGACAATCGATCCACAGTAAAAACGTCGCTTCCGGTGCAATGACCGTCAAGCGGGGCATTTCAGATTGGATCCGGTGCACCGCATGATCCCGGTTGGCTTCCAGGTAAAGAAGTAATTCTTTTAGCCATCGTTCGCTGTCTGGATCCGTATAGGCCGCAACGATGGCTGTTGCCGCGAAGGCGTTCGGATGCACAAAGTGTGCTTGTTGCACTTGTTCGATTTTTCCCCGCGTCTCTGCATTGGGGACGATCAAATAAGAAGCATACAGCCCGGGGATGTTAAAGGTTTTTGAGGGCGCGCTGACTAAAACCACCTGTTCATAATCAAAAGCGAGAATCGGATGATGGGTCGATCCGGAAAAAATCAAATCGGCATGGATCTCATCAGATAAGACATAAACGTCGTGCCGCTTCGCCAGCGTAATGATTTGCTCTAACTCGGACCGGCTGAAGACACGCCCCGTCGGATTATGAGGATTACATAAAATGATCATACGAGCAGTTTTCATTTGTTGTTCGAGCAGTAAAAAATCGATTTTGTATCGATTGTCCACCAATCGAAGAGGGTTTTCGATCAGTTTACGGTTGTTTGCTTGCACGACATGGTGAAACGGCGGATAGACCGGCGTTTGAATGATGATTTCATCCTGTTCCTCGGTCAATGCCAATACACTGTGCGCCAGTGCCGGCACAACACCACTCGAATAAAGAATCGTCGACGGGTCGACCGGCTGATCGTACCGCTTTACAAACCATTGCTGAATGGCAGACTTCGCCTCGTCTTCAAATAAGGAATATCCGAAATGTCCGCTTGCTGCCCGTTTCGTCAAGGCTTTTGTGATGGAGTCGGCCGGACGGACATCCATGTCGGCGACCCACATCGGAATCAATTGATCGGATCCAAATAATTGTTCCAGCCCGTCCCATTTGGCGGATCCGGTTTTTCTTTTCTCCAACACTTCATCAAAGGAGTATTCTTGCATCTGTCTTCATTCCTTTCGAAATAGAATTGCTACTGTCTTCACAGTACCGAACGGGCTTCATTTCGGCAAGTTCGAAAAATAAAGGTTTTAAACGGAAGAACGTTGGGAAAACTCAATATCGTACACAAAAAAAGGACGGGGTGGATTTTATGTTACATTCTAAAGTGTTAGTAGGACGATCACCGGAAGAGCTCGAAGAACGACTGAACCAATTCTTTGAGGAAAATGGTGTCGGGTCAAATTCGATCATCACACTCAAATTCTCGACATTCGTTGCGTCGAAAGCGGATGAACATTATTCTGTGTTGATTGTTTTTGATAACTCATTAACCAAAACAGTCCTTTAATCGCAGGAGCAGTTATGGGAAATAAGATTTCCTGTGACTGTTCTTTTCTATTTTTTTGAAAAAGTTGAAATTGGGAAACGGATACGTTATACTAATATTAGAAAAACAGGCTTCCGTAGGTTAATGGCAGACCTCAGCAATGGTAATGCTGCAGTGCGAGTTCGATTCTCGCCGGAAGCATCAAAATAAACAGGTCTTCCGTCACAAGTCAATCACTTGAACGGAGGACCTGTTTTCGTTTGGAAAAGGAACTGACCTTGAAGGAGAAATCGATGAATTCATTAAACATTTCGATTGGCAACGAAATCAAGCGGATCCGGCAAGAGCGGAATTGGACACAATCTGAATTATGCCGGGGAATCTGTAGTCAGGCAGAAATCAGTAAGATTGAAAATGGACGAAATTCACCGACAGTGGATTTGTTGCAGCAGATTGCTGAACGGTTAGAGGTGCCTATTTCTAATTTATTGGAAAATAAAGCAGAAATCGAAACGTTTAATCGTTTTGATCATATGCTGCTAAAACTAACACGAGAAGGACATTATGATCAAATTCAAAAATATGAAGTTCAAAAATCCGATAGTATTTCGAGTGAGACGACGTTGTTGCTCGAATATTATCGTATCATTAGTGATTATCGAATGGATAAATTTGATTATCGGACAACATCCGTTAAATTATCTCGATTAACTGAAGAAGGTGAACTCAAGTTTGAAAGTCCAGGACTATATCTACGAATAAAAATGGCGCTTGCAATTTTATATGCAGAAAATTTCGATTACAAACAAGCGGAAAAAATATATGCTGATTTGGAAGACCTAGATTTTAGAAATGATATAGAGATGAGAACACAACAACTAAAAATTATTTACAATCATGCAAAGTTACTTTTTAAAGTTGGTAAATTTGATAAAGGACTTACTGTCACTCAAGAAGGAATTCAATTAAGTGTGCATCTCCATAATTTTTCTTACATGGCACATCTTTATTATCAAAAGGGAGAATTTTTTGAGGAATTGTATGGATTGGAAGCAAATACTTGTCAAAGTTATATGATGGCGTATGAGTTGTTTAGTGCTTTTCAAATGTTTCGGTATGCCGATATTGTAAAAGATGTCAAAAAAAAATTCCTTTTTTCGAGTATTACTAAAACAGAATAAAAAGGACTGTTCAAAATGATTCCACTTTCTACTTCAATCGGATACCATTTGAGGCAAATTCGCCTTGAAAAAAACCTCACTCAAAAAGAAGTATGCAAAGATATCTGTAGTCAAGCGGAGCTGAGTAAAATTGAGCAAGGTAAAGTGTCCGCGACAATAGATATGATTCAAAAAATTGCCCGGCGATTAAACGTGTCTGTTCTACAATTATTCGAAGAAGACACTCAATCGATGATCTTTCGGGAATATGACCATAAATTCACAAAACTTTTTCGTGATGAACAATATGATGAAGTAATAGAATTTGCCAAAAAAACCGTGGATTTGCCACTCTATTCTTCAATTCATTTATTGGCAAGATATTTTGAGCTGATTGCATTAGAAGGAAAAAAGTCTCTAGATTATCGATCCTGTATCTCACAATTGTCGTTCGTAGCTGACAATGAAGAAGTATGGTACGAGTCTCCAATAATGTATTTGCGTATTAAATTAGCAATTGCTAATTATTACTATTTAAATCAACAATATGTACATTCGAGAAAAATCTATGAAGAATTATTAAAAATGGATTTTGAAACCGAAGAACTAAAACATTTGCGCTTAAAAATTTTATATAATCATGCGCAACAATTGTTTTTTCAAGGAGATTATAAAGAAGGACTAAAAGTCACTGAACTTGGAATTGATGAAAGTATCATACGCAAAAATTCTTCTTTTTCGGGCCATTTTTATTATCAACGGGCTAATTTCAGAGAAAAGTTAGATTTTGAGATGGAAACTGTAAAAGAAGATTATTCATTATCTTATTCTTTATTTGCTGCACTAAATCTTGAACGTTATGTAGAAATTGTTGAAACAGGAAGAACTGATTATTTGTTGTTTAAATTTTGATAAGGCTTTTTGTTAAGGGAGACAGTTAATGAATTCACTACCGGTATCGATTGGAAATGAAATCAAACGAATTCGTAAAGGAAAAAGAATGACGCAAGCAGATCTGTGTCAGGGGATTTGCAGTCAAGCAGAAATCAGTAAGATTGAGAATGGGCGTAATTCGCCGACAATTGACTTGTTGCAACAAATTGCCAAGCGCTTAAGAGTCCCGATGTCAATGTTGTTCCGCGATCAATATAAAAGTGAGCAGTTCCGTGAATGCGACCGGCTTCTTACAGGATTGTTGAGAAATCATCAATTTGAAGAATTGCTAGATCAAATCGAAGAAATAAAAAGCCAGTCCACAAACAAGGAAATTCTTCTTTTATTAGAATACTTTAAAATCATCAGTGGGGAACTGACTAAAAAAGTCGATTTTCGATCCACTATCTCACAATTGGCATATTTAACGGATACGGAAGAAGTGTGGTTCGAATCTCCGCAAATGTATCTGCGCATAAAAATGGCAATGGCTAATTTTTATTTTGAAAACAAACAATTTACTCATTCGGAAAGTGTGTATGAAGAAATATTAAACTTGAGTTACGATACGATTGAATTAAAAAAAATGAGGATCAAAATTATTTATAATCATGCTCAACAACTGTCGTTCCAACAAAACTACCAAAAAGGTCTTCAAGTAGTGGCTGTCGGAATTCAGGAAAGCTTAGCCTTAGATGATGCTTCGTTTTTAGGACATTTTTATTATCAACGTGGCTACTTTACGAAAAAAACGAATGGTGCTCTTCAAGATATCAAAAGAGACTTTACACTGTCCTATAGTCTGTTTAAAGCTTTTGAAATGCCGAGTTACGAACAGCTTGTCATCGACAGTCATGAAGAATTTTTGTTGTATAAATTTTAAAATCGTTGCCCGGCCTTCTCGCAAGCAGAGAGGGCATTTTTTATGAGTTCATCGGCCCGGTCCGGATATTGTTGATGACCTTCAAGAATTACCGATTCGACATCTTCGATTCCAAAAAAGCGAAGGATGTCAATCATGTAGCGGACGGCATGATCCGAGCTGACTTTGTCAGGTGTTGAGTAATCACCGCCACGTGAGTGAAGCAACAAGACATGTTTCCCCGTTACGAGTCCAACAGAACCTTCAGACGTATAACGGAATGTCTGCCCGGCCTGTGCCAAGTAATCCATATAATTATGGAGCGGGGCAGGAACGGTCAAATTCCACATCGGGAAGGAAAAAACGATTTTATCCGATTCGAGAAAACCGGTCAGGTACTCCTGTAACTTTTCAACCGGAACACTTTCTTCGGCGTCCAGAGATTCCCCCCGAAACAGTTTTGCCGCAGATGTGGCAAGTTTCAGGTCAAAAAAAGGCAGGCGTTCTTCGAATAGATTTAAGACGACAATCTCATCTTCCGGGTGATGTGTCCGGTAACTGGACAGAAACGTTTCGTTCATCTGTGAACTGATACCTTTTGATTGATGGGTGCTGTCATTGGCTTCGATAAATAATAAACGGCTCATAGGATGGCGCTCCTTTCATTCTTTAGTATTGAATTACCCGAAAGAGACACTCCTTAGACGTCACCCAAGCAACCAGTTTCGTGGAGGATTTAGGTTTTAATTCCAGTTGGATAAGGAAAAAGAGAGGAGGAAGAAACGGAAAAGAGGGGATGATATGAAGGCGCACGATCGACCTTCATCAGCAAATCTTCACTATCATCGCGAAGTGAAGGCAAATTACCGACTATTCGGAATGATCATCTTTGTATTGACCAGTTGCGGTTCCGCTTTATACGTCTTCTCTAGTGCTTTAAGCCGATCGGGGCTTGAATGGTCTGATGGTTGGCGGGCGGGTTTAATTTTCATTG
This sequence comes from Exiguobacterium sp. RIT452, assembly GCF_003598705.1. Lineage (NCBI taxonomy): Bacteria > Bacillati > Bacillota > Bacilli > Caryophanales > Exiguobacterium > Exiguobacterium sp. RIT452. Next base: position 46,121 of record NZ_QXJB01000002.1, on the reverse strand, counting down.
TCGGATTGGTTCAGCTCCTGATTGGAAAAAGTAATCTGTCAGACCAGTTGAAACCACACGTCATGTCGAGTGTGTTCTTGTTGATTCCCTTCATCAATTATCCTTACATCGAAAGTGGAGCACAGACAGTCTGGGCGGCATCGTTGTTATTTTTATTGACGTCACTCGTCGTCATCAACCGGACGATGTTGCTGTATGCGACCGGCATCAGTATTTTATCCTTGCTGTATATCTGGCTCGAGGCACCATCTGGAACGTCTGTATTTACGGCGACGGATCACATCGCCCGCATCGGCTTGATTTTGATTGCGACATTAATCAGTTTATTGATTCACACACAATACGTGACACGACTCGAACGGAATATCGATTATTTGACACGCTTGAAGGAACAAGCCTTTTTTGATCCGGTCACGGAACTTGCGAACCGCTCTTTTTTTGTGATTGAAACGGAAAAAAGGGCAACGTCAGGAGACCTGATTTGTTTGATTGATCTCGACGATTTCAAAACGGTTAATGATGCATTTGGTTACCGAACAGGGGATCGTGCCCTTCATGTCATCGGGAGTCGATTGATGACGCGGTTTTCGGATTGTATTGTGGCGAAAGCGAGCGGCAGTGCATTTCTATTGCATGCAGACGCACATCATTCGGCACAAGGGTTATGCGATGAGATTTTATCCAGTATCTCGGAGCGCGTCCAAATCGACTTTAAACAAATCAATTTAACCGCCAGTATCGGTGTATCCTTTGTGAACGGGGAATCGATTGACCACGTGATCAACGATGCGGAAATCGCATTGTTTACCGCTAAATCCAATCGAAAAAATACATTTGCCATTACGGATCAAGCGACCCAAAACGAACGGAAACGGGCGATGCAATTGACGCGTGACTTATATGATGCGGAACTCGATCGAGACTTTTTTGTGTTATTTCAGCCGCAGGTCGAAGCGAGCAGTCATCGGATTACGGGAGCGGAGGCGCTCGTCCGCTGGAATCATCCGAAATATGGTCTCATTTCGCCGCTCGAATTTATTCCGCTCGCAGAACGGACACGATTCATTGAAACACTTGGCGGGTGGGTGATGCGTAAAGCCTGTTTACAAGGAAAACATTGGCTTGAACACGGTCGAAAACCGATTACGATTGCCGTTAATGTATCCCCCTGGCAATTACGTCAGCCGGATTTTACGGAAAAGGTCCTTGAAATCTTAACGGATACGGGGTTTCCTCCTCAGTTGTTGGAAATTGAAATGACGGAACATATCTTCGTTGAGGGAACGATGCAGATCATCGATACACTAAATGAATTACACCGACACGGCATCCGAATTGCGCTCGACGATTTCGGAACCGGTTTTTCATCGATGCAGACACTCGTCAAGCTGCCGTTTGATCAATTGAAAATCCCGAAAGAAATTGTTCAGGAAGCCATCGATTCAGAAGAAAAACGTGCGATCGTCGAAATGATTATTCAACTGGGAAAACGTCTGGATATGACGATTGTCGCAGAAGGCGTCGAAATGACGGCGGAAGCGGAGTTGTTGCAACAGCTAGGGTGCCACACGCTTCAAGGCTATTTGTTTCACAAGCCATTGGAGGCATTATATATCGAACCGTTGCTTGATCGACATGCTTAAAAGAAAAAGCTCAACTGTTTTCTTGAACGCTTCATGACGTCCAAGAAAAATAGTTGAGCTTTTTGGTTACAGGTAACGTGCGAAACGACGTTCCAGAACTTCTTGTCCGGCAGCGATGACGGCACAAATACCCCAGTAAATGAATGCAATGACAAAATAAACGGTCATATAATCAAACTCACGTCCACCGACGATTTTGGCACGTTGAAAAATCTCCGGGACCGTAATCATGGCAGCCAGAGAAGAGGCTTTAACCAAATCGAGCAAGACGTTAGATAACGGCGGGATGGCCAGTCGGACGGCTTGCGGTAAAATGATTCCCACAAACACCCGGTAACGTGAGAGTCCCAACGATTGAGCGGCCTCCCGTTGACCACGATCGACCGACAAGAGCGAGGAGCGGATGATTTCGGCCATATAAGCGGCACTGTTTAAGCTGAAACCGGCAACGGCAGCCGTGAGGGCATCCAGTTGGATGTTGATGACCGGCAGTCCGAAATAAAGCATGAAGAGTAAGACTAAGATCGGTACGCCCCGCATGAATGAAATGTAGAGCGTGGCAACGATGCGTAACACCCGGGACGTTGATAGCCGGGCCAAAGCAAGCAATAAGCCGAGTCCGAGACCAATCGCCATGCTGAGCAGTGAAATCCAGAGCGTGTGACCAAGTCCCCCCAAGATGTAAGGGAAGGCATCAACCGCTAATTCGGGATTAAAGACGGATCGCCATTCAATCGTATCGAAACTAATCAATTCACATCGACGATTGTCGTTTTGACATCAGGCATTTTTGAAACGTCTTTGTCGGCATAAAAGGTTTTAGATAATTTAGCGAGTGTTCCGTCTTTTTTCATTTCATCGATTTGCGCATTGATGTTTGATTGCAATTCTTTGTTGTCCAGATCCATGATGAGACCGACTTGGCTCGGATTGTAGGCAATATCAGGGTGAATTGTAATATCAAAGTCCTTGAAGAAATCGATTGCCAGGCTTTGGAGATAATAATCATTTAAGATGACATCCGTCCGACCATTTGAGACATCACGCAAATACTGGTCATTCGTAGCATTGTCATACGTGACTTCTTTGGCGCCGTATTGTTTTGCGATTTGCATATACGTCGTCGTGGCTTCACCGGCAGCTTTTTTGCCTTTCAAATCCTCGAGTGATTTGATGCCGGAAAGATCACTTTTACGGACGATGGCCGTGCCGTACGTATATTTGTATGGTTTCGAAAAAGCGAATTTTCCTTTTCGTTCTTCCGTGATGGTGATGTCATTGGCAGCCAAATCGACTTGACCGGTATTCACACTTGTCAACATCCCGTCAAACGACATTTCCTTGAATTCGACCTTCAAGTCCAGTCGTTTGGCGACTTCCTTGACGACCTCGACATCAAAGCCGGTCAATTTATTATTTTTTTCTTCGTGGAATGAAGTCGGATATAGAGTACCGGCCGTCGCGACCGTTATTGTTCCGTCTTTTTGAATTTTATCGTATGCGGTCAGCTGTTTTTCCTCTTGACCACACGCACCGAGGAACAGGGTGGTTCCTGCAATCAAGAGCCCCGTCCATTTTACAGAGTTTTTCATCGTCTAATTTCTCCTTTTCCTACAAGCAGAGGTAAGTTACTTTCTATTTAAAAATACCATGGAAGAATCGATTGGCGCAAAAAAGAATACCGACTGAAAATTATTTTTTGTTGAAAAGAAATATAAGGAAATTATTCATCTATATGTAAGCGTTATCATAACTGATGTTACGTTCATCAACGCATTTTTGAAAGAAAGATTTAAAAATATACATGGTAGCGAATAAACATAAAAGGGTGTAAAGTATATTTTAACTGAATATACAGAAAATTTAGAACGGGTAGGAGCGTGGTAATATGTCATTTCATCAGATGCCGCAACGGCAAGGACTTTATGATCCGAAACAGGAACACGATGCGTGTGGAATCGGTGTTTATGCTCATCGGACGGGACGAGCGAGTCACGAAATCGTTCAAAATGCCTTAAACATGTTGTGTCAGATGGAACATCGGGGCGGTCAAGGGAGCGATGCAAAAACAGGAGACGGAGCAGGCATCCTGACGCAACTGCCGGATCGTTTATTCCGTCAAGCTCTTCGGAATGTCAGCCTGCCACCTAGCGGGGACTATGGAGTCATGATGATGTTTCTTCCCCGGGAGGATCGTTTACGTCAGCGGCTGGAACGCGCTTTGGAATCGATCATTTTATCAGAAGGGCAACGGTTGATCGAATGGAGAACCGTTCCTGTCTCGAATACAGTCATCGGTGAAAAAGCCCGTCAGACAGAACCCGTCATTCGTCAATGCTTTATTGAAGCTAAAAAGGTGGAAGGGCTCGCGTTCGAACGCACGCTGTTTTTGATCCGCCGGTTGTTCGAACGAGAAGCAGAACGACTTGGGATTGAACAGTACGTGCTGAGCAGCTCAAGTGAAACGATCGTCTATAAAGGGCTTGTGACAACGGATCAACTCGGCTTGTATTTTGATGATTTACAGGATGAGCGGTATCAATCTGGTTTTGCCATCGTCCACTCCAGATTCAGCACAAATACATTCCCGAGTTGGAAACGGGCCCATCCGAACCGCTATTTGATCCACAACGGAGAGATCAACACGTTACAAGGGAATATCCGGGCAATGCGGAGCCGGGAAAACAGCTTGGCAAAAACGACGTATGGACGCCGAGCCAAGGATGTATTGCCGATTCTTGATGAATCAGGCAGTGATTCGTCGATGCTTGATAATGCGTTTGAGTTTTTATACTTGTCGGGACTGACGCTGGCTGAAACAGCGTTGATGCTGGTACCTGAACCATTTGAGCATGCAGAGGTCCGACCGGCGAAACGCGCGTATTACGAATACCACAGTACGATGATGGAACCTTGGGATGGTCCCTCGGCTATTGTTTTCACGAACGGTAAACAAATTGGGGCGACACTTGACCGAAATGGGTTGCGGCCGGCACGGTATATGATGATGCGGGACGGACACTTCATGTTGTCTTCTGAATCAGGTGTCCTTCCAGTCCCGGAACATGACATCCTGTTCAAGAAACGACTCGTTCCGGGTGAGTTGCTGTTGCTTGATTTTGCTTCCGGTCAATTGATGTCCGATGAAGAAGTCAAACGGGAACTCGCCATGCGTCATCCGTATGCGGAATGGTTGGCGGAAGAGTTGGTGACGTTGCCGGGAGACGTTCCAAGAGAGGATGTCGTGAACCTCGGGACATTACAACGTTTGTTCGGCTATACCCGAGAAGATATCGATCAGTATTTGATTCCTTTGGTCGAGGAGAAAAAAGATCCGCTCGGAGCGATGGGGACGGATATCCCATTAGCCGTCTTAAGTGAACGTCCACAATCGCTGTTCCGGTATTTTAAACAGTTGTTTGCCCAAGTGACGAATCCGCCGATCGATGCGTTGCGCGAACAAATCGTCACCTCGACGATGACGTGGTTAGGTCAGCAGGGGGAACTGTTGACGCCGAACCGTCGGAATTGCCGCCGGATTCGACTTGCTTCACCGATCCTCATCCCGTCGGAAGGAGCGGCCTTAAAACAAACCAAACTGGTTTCGAGAACACTGTCGACATTATTTGAAGGTTCGCTCGAAGAAGCACTGGAAACGTTGCTGGAACAAGCAGTCCATGCCGTCCAGGGAGGCTGTGAACTGCTGATTCTCTCCGACCGGAACGTACGGCCGGGGGCAGTACCGATGCCGATGCTTCTTGTGACGAGTGCCGTCCATCATCACTTGATCCGGGAAGGATTACGAACAAAGGTCAGTTTGATCATCGAAGGCGGAGAAGTCCGTGAAGTCCATCATTTTGCAGCGTTGATCGGATACGGGGCGGATGCCGTTCACCCATACCTGGTCTATGCGACCTTACAGGATGCCGTGCCGGAAACGATGACGGATTACGAAGAGCGTTACCGGGCTGCCGTGACGGAAGGCGTCGTCAAGGTCATGTCCAAGATGGGGATTTCGACGGTCTTCAGTTACCGCGGCGCTCAAATCTTTGAAGCGATCGGCATTTCCGAGCAAGTCATTGATCGCTACTTCACGGGAACGGTCTCACAATTGGGCGGTCTTTCGCTTGCCTTGATTGAAGAAGAAGCGGTTCGCCAACATGAAGAAGGCATCAAACGGACACACCTCGAGTCGGGCAGTGTATTCCGCTACCGGCATGACGGGGAACACCATGCCTTCAATCCGGCGACGATTCATCTGTTGCAACATGCTTGTCGGACTGGACGATATGAGCTGTTTAAAACCTATTCGGCCCGGATTCAAGCAGAGCCGGCGACGTTTTTACGTCATTTGATGACCTTTCAGGAGACAACGCCGATTCCGCTGGAAGAAGTCGAACCGGTCAGTGAAATCGTGAAGTACTTTAAGACAGGAGCCATGTCTTACGGTTCTTTATCAAAAGAAGCCCATGAGACGTTGGCGATTGCCATGAACCGTTTGGGCGGGAAAAGCAACAGCGGTGAAGGCGGCGAGGAGGAAGAACGTTATCAGTTGGATGAAAACGGGGATTCACGGATGAGCCGTATCAAACAGATTGCGTCCGGACGATTTGGTGTGACCAGTCATTACCTCGTTCATGCCGATGAACTGCAAATCAAGGTGGCCCAAGGTGCAAAACCGGGCGAAGGCGGACAGTTGCCGGGTGAAAAAGTCTACCCGTGGATTGCCCGTGTCCGAGCATCGACACCGGGTGTAGGGTTGATTTCACCACCGCCGCACCATGATATATATTCAATCGAGGATCTGGCACAACTGATCCATGATTTAAAACGAGCCAATGATGAAGCACGGATCAGTGTCAAGTTGGTTGCCAAAGGTGGTGTCGGTACGATAGCGGCAGGTGTCGCAAAAGGATTGGCTGATGTCATCGTCATCAGTGGTCACGACGGGGGAACGGGTGCTTCGCCGAAGACGAGTATCCAGCATACGGGATTACCGTGGGAATTGGGGCTGGCTGAAACGCACCAGACGTTGGCCTTAAATGGTCTGCGCGAACGGGTCGTTCTGGAGACCGACGGCAAACTGTTGACCGGACGTGATGTCATCATCGCGGCGATGCTTGGGGCGAACGAGTACGGCTTTGCGACAGCACCATTGATTGCCGTCGGCTGTATCATGATGCGGGCGTGTCACCTCGATACGTGTCCGGTCGGTGTCGCGACACAAGATCCGAAACTGCGCGAGAAATTTACAGGATCGGCGGATCACGTCGTACATTTCATGGAATTCGTCGCGGAAGAAGTCCGGGAATATTTAGCGCAATTAGGCGTTCGGCGTTTGGCTGATTTAGTCGGACGGACTGATTTGCTTCAGGCATCGGACCGATTGACGTCGCACTGGAAAGCGTCGAGTCTCGACTTGTCCCGTCTGTTCGTCATGCCGGACTATTCGGCGACAACACAGGAATTTCAGCAGCATCACGTGACGGCGTCATTTGACGGACGGGAATTGGCAACACTGGTATCCGATCAATCCTTTGCCGAGCCACAAACGTTTACGTTCCCTGTCACCAATACGGACCGCGCAATCGGAACGAATACCGGCGCACGCCTGACCCGACTGCACGGGGCGATGGGACTTCCGTCGGACCGGTTGACGCTCCAATTGAATGGATCGGCCGGTCAAAGCTTAGGTGCGTACGTCCCCCGTGGCATGACCTTGAATGTCGTCGGAGATGCCAACGATTATGTCGGCAAAGGGTTGTCTGGAGGAATCATTACGGTCCGACCACCGACGAAATCAAGTTACGTCTCGTCAGATCAAGTCATCATCGGCAACGTGGCACTTTACGGAGCGACGAGCGGCGAACTGTATGTCAACGGTCAGGCCGGGGAACGGTTTGCTGTTCGGAACAGCGGGGCAACCGCAGTCGTCGAGGGAATCGGGAATCATGGTTTGGAATACATGACGGGAGGAAGTGTCGTCATTTTAGGAGACGTCGGATTGAATTTTGCGGCAGGAATGTCGGGCGGTGTTGCCTACGTCTTGCCAAAAGACATGGCGCGATTCCAAGCACGTGTCAATCGGGAGCTCGTGACGACGGGAGCGGTCACTGATCCGGAAGAAGCGACCCGACTTAAAACCTTTATCGAACGACACGTTGCGCGGACGAACAGTGAACAAGGTCATGCGATTCTTGCCAACTGGGATCACGTCCTCAGCTCGTTCATTCGTGTCATTCCGACGACGTATCAAACCGTGACGACTTTAATGGCAGGCTATGCACAACAAGGACACAATACAGAAGAAGCGATGTTATTGGCATTTGAGACGCACATCGGACGTGGAACAGGAGGGAAACAATGAACAGACGAGATCAATTCATGCATGTTCCCCGAAAGTCTGGAACTGAACGGGCGAGCAGTGAACGCATCGGTGACTTCGAGGAATACAAAGAACGGTTTTCGGAGGCGGAAGCCTCTACTCAGGCCAGCCGGTGCATGGACTGCGGCACTCCGTTCTGCCATGTCGGAGAGACGTACGGTCAAGTCAAGATTGGTTGCCCGGTCTACAATCTGATTCCGGAATGGAACCTTCTTGTGGAACAAGGGAATTTCCAAGAAGCGCTCGTCCGATTACAACAGACCAATAATTTTCCGGAGTTTACGGGGCGGGTCTGTCCGGCTCCGTGCGAAGGATCGTGTACCCTCTCGATCAATGAACCGGCGGTTTCGATCAAACACATTGAACGGACGATTATCGACATCGGTTTTGAGAAAGGGTGGGTACAACCCCGGATTCCGACCGTCAGAAGTCAATACCGGATTGCGATCGTCGGTTCAGGACCTGCCGGCTTAGCAGCGGCAGATCAATTAAACCAAGCGGGCCATCAGGTGACGGTATTCGAACGGGAAGACCAAATCGGCGGGTTATTGACGTACGGGATTCCGGCCATGAAACTCTCAAAAGACGTTGTTGCCCGCCGTGTCCGCTTGCTTGAGACGGAAGGCATCCTGTTTAAAACCGGAGTGACGATTGGTCTCGATGTCTCACTCGATCAATTGAAAGCAGATTACGAGGCCGTCATCCTATGTGTCGGAGCGACTGAACCAAGAAAACTCTTGGATGTCCCGACAAGTGGTGTCGGATATGCGATGGATTATTTGACCAGTGTGACGCGACAGTTGTTGACCGGTCAACCCGTTCGGGATCAGCACGATATGCAGGGGAAAGACGTCCTCGTCATTGGCGGCGGCGATACGGGAGCTGACTGCGTCGCAACGGCGCTTCGCCAAGGCTGCCGCTCGGTCGTTCAGTTCGGGAAACACGAGATGCCGGGAACGGTTCGGGCCACCGATAATATGTGGCCGGATACACCGAATCTTTATACACTTGATTACGGATATGAAGAAGCACTTGCTCAATTTGGACGTGACCCGCGGGAATATCTGATCGCCATCGAACGGTACACGACCAGCGAAACCGGGCAATTGACCGGTGTTTGGACGGTTCACAATGAAAAAATCCGACATCCGGACGGTCGCATTGAATTTCAAGCGATTTCAGGTACCGAAAAATATTTTCCGGTCGATACGATGTTGATCGCAATCGGGTTTAGTGGTGTCGAACAAGACGTCTTGCGTCATCTAGCAGTCGAGTCGCACAATGGAAAAATTAAGACAACATCTTATGCAACCAATCAGGAAGGAGTCTTCGCCGCTGGCGACGCCCGCCGGGGACAATCACTGATTGTTTGGGCAATCCGCGAAGGGCGCGAGGTTGCAGAAGCGGTTGAGCACCATTTACGGGCTTTACAGCAAACCGGCTGATTGATATGACAACAAAAATGTTCGAGACTCCGCGGTTTGGAGAATCGAACATTTTTTTGTATGTCCGAAATCGCAGCCAATCCCAAAAAAAGAAATCGGATAAACCGGTCTGTCCTCTATCCATTTTGAAGTCGTATCGGCTAGGATAAAGAAGAAGGGGTGATCAGGATGCAAGCCATTAAAATTATGTTTGTCTGCGACTCGGGGTTAGTCGGCAGTATCATGGGGGCGAAAGTTTTACGTGAACGCATCCGTCATGAACAGTTGCCGGCAACTGTTCATACGTGCCGGGCACAAGAAGTGCCGGACGATACCAGATTTCTCGTCGGACCACGACGGATCGTGTCAACGGTTCAGACACATGCGACCTGTCAGAGATTTGGTGTTGATGCTCTCCTCGTGGCGGAGGCATACGACGAGTTGATTCAGGCAGTCAGAAACGAGCGGATACGCCATGACTGAATTTACGACACGGGAACGCGAGATGCTTTTTTATCTTCTGACGAAAACGGAACCGATTCAAATTCAGGAAATTGCAGAAGCACTCGAGACGTCCGAACGGACGATTCAACGGGAACGGGAACGGCTTGCTCAAACCGTGGCGCCATTTGATCTGACATTATCGTATATTCGCGGTCGTGGCTTACAGTTGAGTGGTGACGAACGACACAAACGGGAACTCCGTGAAGCCTTGTTGTTATCACATCGGCAGTTGCCGTCAGCGGATGACCGACAAGTTGAGCTGGCTTACCGTCTGTTACAGGAGCAAGGGATGATTAAGTTACAGGCTCTAGCACACGCCATGTACATCGCACCGAGTACGATCACTCAAGATTTGGAACGGATTGACGAGTGGTTTCGCCACTATGCGCTGGAATTGCGGCGGAAAAAGGGGTTAGGGGCGGAAGTCCTCGGGGAGGAAATCAATAAACGTCGATTGATTGTATCGTTGATTTTTACCCAGTGGGATGTCCTGACCTTCTATCGTTTTCTTCAAGGTAATATCCATCAACTGCCTCAGCTGTTGCAAAGTCAGCAAACCAAGTGGGTGGAGGCGATTAACCAAGCATACGCCGTTCTCGCCCCTTTGACGAAACAACAAAATCTCAGTGATCGTCTGATCATGCGGGCGACCTTAAGTCTTGCCGTCCAGACGATACGGATGGACGAGTTCCCGATGGTCTATGAACTCAAAGCTTATCCGATTGAGGTCTTACACCATGTCGATACGATCGAGCAACGATTGCCATATCCGCTGTCGATTGCGGAACGGCAATGGATTTCAGAGGAGTTGCGAAGTTTTCAGCAAGGTCAACAAGAGACGGGTGAGGAATTGGTCATCCGTTTGCGGGTCAAACGGCTCATCGAGCAAGTCTCTTTACTGTACGGCGAAGCTTTTGTGGAGGATCGGGCGCTCGAGCAGGGACTCGTCAGCCATATCATGTCGTACACGAAACAAAATATCGTCAATCCGTCGTACGTCATTAAACAGATTGAACGCGAGTATCCCCGTTTGTTTGATGCCGTTAAACAGGCGGCCGAATCCGTCTTCAATGATCAGGCATTTGCTGATTATGACTTGGCGTTTTGGGTGATGCATTTTGGTGCCGTCTTAAGCAAACCGTTACCGAAAACCCCGTATCGTGTCCTCGTCGTCTGTTCGGCAGGACTCGGTTCGTCCAAACTGTTGATGAACCGGTTGCGTCAAGAATTCACTGAGCTCGACCAGGTCGAAAGTTCTTCTCTTTTTGGCATCAGTCGACTTCAGTTAACGAATTATGATTTTGTTTTGTCGACCGTTCCCTTGCCGGATATCAGTCAACCGCATCTGCTTGTCAATCCCATCCTGCCGAAAGAAGAAGTCGACCGGATCCGGAAACTGCTTGTCTCCTTGCCAAAATCCTTTCAGTCACCTGTCCGGAAGGAAGCATCCGGTTGGCTCGACTTGACGCAGTTGGAGGAGCTGGTCAAGGCCGCGCGTCAATTGACGGATTCCTTTTCGATTGAAACGATTTCTTCTGAAACGGATGGTCTGGAAGAAATCTTACTGGAGATCAGTAATGGCTTGGTCAATAAACATGTGACGTCTTCCGCGGTTCAGCTATCGGCGCAATTGTTGCGGCGCCACGAAATGTCTGGGCTCGGCATTCCAGGCACACGGCTGGCATTATTTCATGGACGTGATGATTCCATTCAGCGCGGCGGCTTCTTCATCTATGAGTTGGCGCAGCCCATCGAATTGCTCGGGATGGATCAAGTCATCCAACCGGTTGAGCGAATCCTTGTCCTGGCCGCTCCGGAAAAAGCGTCGGATCAGTTGTTGCACCTGCTCAGTTCAATCAGTGGTGCCATCATTGAAAACGATGAACAGACGCATCAGTTTGAGTATGGTGATGCGAAGCAACTCGACCGGATCTTGAACCGGACGTTTCGGAAAGTCATCGAGCGCGAATTAAATGTCGAGGAAAAAGTAAACGATTTTTCTTAATGAGGATCGACTACCGCCGACTCGGAATACTCAGAACCATTCGTTCAGACGAATGGTTCTTTTAGTCTTGTCCAACTAGCCTGCCAAAACGTGAACTAGGAAAGATTGAGTAAGCGCTTGCAGAGCGCATACAATAAAAGCGTAGCAAGGCACTTATCACTTTTATATACGAAATGGAGGGTACACCAATGACGACAACGCATGCAGGAAAACGTGGATTGCGTGTCCAGGTTCAACGGTTTGGAAGTTTTTTGAGCGGGATGGTCATGCCGAATATCGGCGCATTCATCGCGTGGGGGATTATCACGGCATTGTTCATCCCAACCGGTTGGGCGCCGAACAAAAGTTTAGCGGAGTTGGTCGGTCCGACGATCACGTATCTTTTACCACTGCTGATTGGGTTTACCGGCGGAAAATTGATGCATGACGTTCGAGGCGGTGTTGTCGGGGCACTGGCGACGATGGGGGTCATCGTCGGGACAGAGATTCCGATGTTCCTCGGAGCGATGGTCATGGGACCACTCGGTGGATTTACGATTAAAAAGTTTGACCAATTGATCGAAGGAAAGGTCAAACCGGGTCTTGAGATGCTCGTCAACAACTTCTCGGTCGGAATCATCGGCGGTCTGTTGATGATCGGCGGTTTTAAATTGTTTGGTCCACTCATGACGGGACTGGACGACATCATGGCCGCAGCAGTCGGTGCGATTGTCAGTGCACATCTGTTGCCGCTTGCCAGCTTGTTCATCGAACCAGCTAAAATCTTGTTCTTGAACAACGCCATCAACCACGGGATCTTGAGTCCACTTGGTTTGGATCAAGTCAGTGAAGCTGGAAAATCCGTGCTGTTCCTACTGGAAGCAAATCCTGGTCCGGGACTCGGGTTACTGCTTGCCTATTCAGTGTTTGGTTCAGGTGCAGCGAAGAAGACGGCTCCTGGTGCTGCCTTCATTCAATTCATCGGCGGGATTCACGAAATCTACTTCCCATACGTTTTGATGAAACCAGTTCTCTTATTGGCGATGATCGCCGGAGGCATGAGCGGAATCTTAACATTTGTTTTATTTGATGTTGGTCTGGTTGCACCGGCTTCACCGGGTAGCATCATTGCCGTTCTCGCGATGGCGTCACGTGGTTCGTACGTCGGTTTGATTGCCGGAATCTTGATTTCCGCATCGGTCACGTTCGTCGTATCAGCTGTCTTATTGAAAACAAGCAAAGCAAAAGAAACATCACTCGAAGAAGCGACGGCAAACGTCAGCGCGATGAAAGGTAAAAATTCAATTGCCTCTTCGTTGGTTTCGGCTGAATCAACTATGCCGTTAGCAGAAGTCGAACACATCATCTTTGCATGTGACGCCGGAATGGGTTCAAGCGCCATGGGAGCGTCGGTCTTACGCAATAAAATCAATAAGGCCGGACTGCCGATCAAAGTGACGAACACATCGATCAGTCAACTCCCGGCAAATGCCGAATTCATCATCACACATCAGGATTTGACAGAACGTGCGATGGAGAAAGTTCCGCAAGCCGAACACCGGTCGGTCGAAAACTTCCTGAACGCCAATTACTATGACAACTTGGTACATGAGATCGAAACGGCCCGCAATAAAATTTCTTAAAAAGAGCGTTTAAAAAATAGAGAATGGAGTGGATGAAGAATGGCGACAGCGATGAAATTAGAAAAAGAGATGGTTTTACTCAATCAACAGTTTACTACGGATGAGGAAGCGATTGAAGCGGCTGGAGCGTTACTCGTCAATCACGGATATGTTCGTCCGAACTATGTCGAATCCATGAAAAGCAGACATCGTCTGTCGAACGTTTATATCGGCAATCACGTTGCGATTCCCCATGGAACGGAAGAAGCAAAAGGTGAAGTCCTAAAAACAGGTCTTTCTATTTTACAAGTCCCGGCCGGTGTGGCATTTGGAGCGGAACAAGCAAAGTTGATCATCGGGATCGCCGGTATCGGGGACGAGCATCTTGAACTGCTTTCACACATTGCCATCATTTGTTCAGATGAAGACAATGTCGAACGATTGGTGGCAGCAACGACAGCAGAAGAAATCATTCAGTTGCTGTCCGTGGAGGTGTGACGAATGAAAGCCGTTCATTTTGGAGCAGGGAATATCGGTCGTGGATTCATCGGCTTACAACTCGTCAAATCCGGTTACGAAGTGTGTTTTATCGATGTAAATGCGCAAGTCGTCGAGGCGCTGCAGTCCCGTCAGTCCTATACGGTCGGCTACGCAGTAGAAGAGGCTGAAACGGAAACCGTCTCAAACGTGACGGCTTTAAACAGTCAAACGGAAGCGGAACAGGTCATCGAAGCGATCGCGGCGGCTGACGTCGTGACGACCGCAGTAGGGCCGACATTATTAGCGAAGATTGCACCGTTGCTTGCTAAAGGGATTGAAAAGCGGTCGACGACCAAAGCACTTTATGTCATTGCCTGTGAAAACATGATTGAAGGGTCGAGTCATCTTCGACAAGAAGTCCTGCCGCATCTGAGTGCGTTACCCGACAACGTTTTCTTCCCGAATGCAGCCGTCGACCGGATTGTTCCGTTGCAACACCATGACGATCCTTTATACGTCGAAGTGGAACCATTTTTCGAATGGGTCATTGAAACGCGTGCCTTACCGGAAAATCATCCTCAGTTTGTAGGCGTCACCTACGTGTCCGACATCACGCCATTCATCGAGCGTAAGTTATTCACGGTCAATACGGGTCATGCGATTGCCTCGTACCTCGGTGCCTTATTCGGGAAAGAAACGATTGCGGAAAGTCTGCAAGACGTTCGCGTTCGCCGCGGGGTACAAAGTGCACTGTATGAAACAGGGTGGTTGTTGCTTGAAAAATATGGCTTCGATCCAAAAGATCACAGCGCCTACATTCAAAAAAACATCAAACGATTTGAAAATCCACGGATTCACGATGAAATCGTCCGTGTCGCCCGTTCACCGATCCGGAAGCTTGGACCGCGTGACCGGTTAGTCAAACCGGCACGTGAATTGATGGATCGCGGCATTGAGGCAAATGGTTTGGCGTTAGGGATTGCAGCTGCCTTGACCTATTCCGATCCAAATGATTCAGAATCTTCTGAATTAAATACATTCATCGAGAAGCACGGAATACGCCAAACGGTTACAACGTATCTCGGGTTGGAGGCAGAGGAACGGTTGAGTCAACTGATCGTCAGTCAATATGAACAGATGCACCCGATGACAGACTCCATTGCGTGACGACTGTTTCAAAAGTTACATCAGGCAAAACCAGGTTCGGTTTCATACCGAATCTGGTTTTTTTTGTATGCTGTTTTTATGGATGATCACATTTTAAAAATAGATCATCGGTATCCTTGAAATAGGAGTATGACAGAGAGTTGAAGAATAAAAGGTGCTTTTTTCAAAATCTTTAACATAAATCAACCGTGTTGTGTATAACATATTTGGAATATTCGTTATCGAATATTTTTTTTTGTGTTTGCGAGGTACGCTATAGAAACGGAACTACTCTCCGATCCGATTCTTAAACAAAAGAAGGTGGAATTATGCTGAATTATAAAGTGAACGTATATATGGCAAAAGGCACGCGTACAAAATCAAATCATTCCCTTGCGGCGAAACATTTAGTGTATACGAGTCAATTTTTATCGCATACACCGGTGCAACTCCTGCACCAATTATTATTAAACCGTTTAATGCTTGAGCAAGAACAGAACCCGCATTTGATGTATACGTTGGAGGTGAATACGGTCGTCGATCAATATGTCATCGATGTCCGCCTTCACGCCGAACAAGAAGTTTCTGTAACAATTGAGCGTGGATTGATTGAGTTGATCGAGCGAGAAGAAGTCCGTCACATTCCGTCGCTTGAAATCGGAAAACCGGATTATGCGGAATTTGCCCATCTGGTGCTGCAGGTAAAACAAGGCGCAGTCCGGTTGGATCAAGAAAAAATGCAACAGATTTTTGATGGTTCCGGCGTACACGGCAAAATCATTTTGCAAAAAGAACGCATTGACAGCCGCGAGCCTTGTCACTCGATTCAATTGCTCGTCGGAGGGACGGAAAAGAGTTTATACAGCTTGTCTCACTATCAATTGGATCCTTTATTCCGAAAACACGGACTCGTGATCCAATCGCTGAACCTGTTGCCCTTTGATTTATTTTCAATCCGCGATAAAGTAGCGATGCTGTCTTCTGCTGACGCGAAACGACTTTGGATAGATAATATCTCGACTTCGAAAAATGGTCGCAGTCATCAGATTTGTTTTAAGGATGGTCAAGAATTCATGACCGTGATCTGTGATCTTCATGGTTCAATCCGTTCGTATAAGTGTTCTTGAACAAGCAATTGACGTTTAACATGGTTTCATTTCGGTTAAATCCTTTAGAGAAGAAGTTGAAGCTAAAGAATTGGAGATGAATGCCATGTTGTCAGCAAAACAAATCGAAACGTTTAAAACACGTCTGCTTAAAGAAAAAGAGAAAACAGAAACGAACATCGAAAATCGTGAAGTGGATTATGATGCGGGAGAATTGTCGAGTTACGACAATCATCCGGGGGACTCAGGTGACGAGTTGTTCCTGCGTGAACGGGATCAGGCCATGACGGATATGCAGGAAGAGATGTTATCCGACGTTGATGTCGCCTTAAAAGCAATCGAAGACGGGACATACGGCGTCTGTAAAGTATGTGGAAAAGACATTGAAATCGAACGTCTAGACATCATTCCTGAGACGTTGCTCTGCATCCAAGATGCAAAAGAAGAGGAAGAGCGTGAGGGGAATGATCCGATGTCCCGTCCGAGCGAAGAGGCTGTTCTTGATCCTTCTGTCACAGCAACCGGCAAAGATATTGACGGGGCAACAGACGGATTCAGCAAGGTTGGGGAATTCGGAAATTCGGATACACCGTCTGATAAAGAAGATGGCATCGATCCGACCCGGTAAACAGATCAATCCACTGATTAACACGTCAATCCTTTCTGGAGATGACGTGTTTTTTAGTGAGCCTTAAAAATTATCTTCCAAAAAATATCGGAAAATTTTGACTTTTTATCAACATTTGGTACGATAGATACGAGAAGACATTTCGATACCATCAAAATGAAAGCGCATACATGGGATACCTTCTCGTCGTTTGACCATTTTAATTGAGGGAGGAACAAGATCATGATTTATGAGATTCCAAACACGCAAGGGTCGAAGGTACAGTACAAGGATCGTTATGAGAACTTCATTAATGGGAAGTGGACGGCACCGGTCGGAGGAGAATACTTCGATAACGTGACACCGATTACCGGTAAAGTGTTGTGTCAGGTTGCCCGTTCCGGAAAAGAAGATATCGAACTCGCGCTGGATGCAGCTCATGCGGCAAAAGAGGCGTGGGGGAAAACGTCTGTCGCAGAACGTTCAAATATCTTAAATAAAATCGCCAATCGAATGGAAGAAAACCTGGAAATGCTGGCCTATGCCGAAACACTGGAAAACGGGAAGGCTGTCCGGGAGACGTTAAACGCCGACCTGCCGCTTGCAATCGACCACTTCCGTTACTTCGCCGGTGTCATCCGGGCGCAAGAAGGATCAATCGGCGAGCTCGACAACGATACGGTCGCCTATCATTTCCATGAGCCGCTCGGAGTGGTCGGGCAAATCATTCCATGGAACTTCCCGATTTTGATGGCCGTCTGGAAACTGGCACCGGCACTCGCAGCGGGGAACTGTGTTGTCTTGAAACCGGCAGAACAAACACCGGCGAGCATCATGCTGCTGACGGAATTGATTGGCGACCTTCTGCCGCCGGGTGTCTTGAATATCGTCAATGGATTCGGACTGGAAGCAGGGAAACCACTGGCGTCAAGTAAACGTATTGCGAAGATTGCCTTCACTGGAGAGACGACGACAGGACGGCTCATCATGCAATATGCGTCGCAAAACATCATTCCGGTGACGCTTGAACTGGGTGGAAAGTCACCCAACATCTTCTTTGCCGACATCATGGATGCCGATGATGCCTTCTTTGACAAAGCAATTGAAGGCTTGTTGATGTTTGCTTTGAATCAAGGGGAAGTCTGTACGTGTCCATCACGTGCGTTAATTGAAGAATCGATTTATGAACCGTTCATGGAACGTGTGCTTGAACGGGTCAAAGCCATTAAGCTCGGGAATCCGTTGGACGGGGATGTCATGATGGGAGCGCAAGCATCAAGCGAACAGATGGAGAAAATCCTGTCGTACCTCGAAATCGGAAAATCAGAAGGTGCGGAATGTCTGATCGGCGGGGAGCGGAATCATCTCGATGGGGATTTAGCCGACGGATATTATATCCAACCGACGATTTTTAAAGGACATAATAAAATGCGGATTTTTCAAGAAGAGATTTTTGGTCCGGTCTTGTCTGTCACGACCTTTAAGACAGAAGAAGAAGCCCTTCAGATTGCAAATGACACGCTGTATGGATTAGGTGCCGGTGTCTGGACACGCGACATGAACCGTGCGTACCGGTTTGGTCGGGCGATCGAAGCGGGACGGGTATGGACGAATTGTTATCACCAATATCCAGCCCATGCTGCCTTCGGCGGCTATAAGATGTCAGGGATTGGACGGGAAAATCACAAGATGATGCTGAATCATTACCAACGGACAAAAAACCTGCTCGTCAGTTACAGCCCGGATAAACTTGGTTTCTTCTGATTGAGGAAAGGATGTGGCGACATGGTCGAACGCGTGCTGACGACCGATGCCGGCTTGGAATTGATTGAACTGCTGAAGGCGAAACACGGACCGCTGATGTTCCACCAGTCAGGCGGCTGCTGTGACGGCAGTTCACCGATGTGTTTTGCGGAAGGCGATTTATTTTTAGGAGATCAAGATGTATGGATCGGGACAATCGGCGGTTGCCCGTTCTATATGCACGAAGATCAATACGAATACTGGAAGCATACGCAACTGATCATCGACGTCATCGACGGACGGGGCGGGATGTTTTCGTTAGAAGGTGTCGAAGGAAAACGCTTTTTGACGCGCTCGCGCGCGTTCACGAAAGAAGAATACGCGGAGTTGGCAGCATCCACCAACCTCTGATATTCCGGCCAGACAACACTCCAACCGAAATTTTGGGCGATCATCGCGCAGGGTTTCGGTTTTGGAGTGTTTTTTTGATTCAGAAAATCTCCAGCGAGAGTCATGTTTTGTTTCTTGCCTAAGGCACGTTATAATTGAAACATATTTTACAAAAAAGGAGGACAGATGCCATGGGAACGTTTCAAGAACTGACCTCCATTGAAGCGGTCAAGAAACTATACCTTACAGAACTAGCCAGTGTGCTCTACATTTCCAGCCCGGGGTGTGCGGTCTGTGCATCATTGTTTCCGCAAATCGAACCTATTTTTGTTGCGCATCCTGAATTTCGGGCGGGACGCGTCGATTTGACCGATGTTCCACAGATTGCCGGCGAGTTTTCGGTGTTTACCGCACCCGTGGTCTTGTTATTTGTAAAGGGGAAAGAAGTTCACCGGGAAGCACGGATCGTTCCGATTGAACCGTTAAAACGGAAAGTTGAACAAATCGGTCAATTCGTTCGAACGATGGGCTGACGTAAAACTAACATCGAGGAGGCAAAATCATGCGATATCCTTATTTAGGTTGGACAGGACAGACGATTGGCGTAACAGCACCCTCTTCCGGATTACCGGAAGAACTGCATCCAATGATTGAAGAGGCGACGAACCGATTGCAGGATCGGCAAATGGCGGTGCAAGTCGGGCAAACCGTTTGGACACAACAAAAAGCAACCAGTGCGGCCGCCGACATCCGGGCCGATGAATTGATACAAATGTTGCAGAATCCGGAAATTGACGCAATCATTCCACCGTTTGGCGGTGAGCGGGCAATTGACGTCTTGCCGTATCTTGAGATGAACCAGATTCCGGAAAAATGGTTGCTTGGCTATTCCGATATCAGTACGCTGCTGTTTGCGATCACCGTTCAGACAGGGATTGCGACAGCTCATGGACCAAATTTCGTCGAGATGCGAAGTGAAGAATGGGATGAGACGACGACCGCCTGGCGCCGGGTTCTGGCAACGCCAAAAGGAGGAACCGTCACACAATGGACTTCCGACTTTTATCAAACCAAATGGAATCATACGGAACGACCGGCACGTTTTATGTACCATTTGGATGCTGCAACAGAATGGAAATCCGTTGATCCAAATGAAACTGAATTAACAGGGCGTCTGCTTGGCGGATGTCTGGAAACCGTTCGTCATCTGATCGGAACGCCGTACGGTGACGTGACCGCATTTCAACAAACGCAAATCAATCAAGAGCCGATTCTTTGGTACTTTGAAATATCGGAAGCAAGTGCCACCGATGTTCATCGCTCGTTGATGCAGATGCATCTCGCAGGCTGGTTCGATCAGGCGGCAGGCATCGTATTCGGACGGACACCTGGTGGACGGATGATTGAAGATTATACGCTGACCGATGTGTACGGTATGCTGAAGGAAAAATTAAAGGTTCCGATATTTTATGATCTTGACATCGGACACCAACCGCCGCAATTGACACTCGTGAACGGTGCGCAGGCGACAATACGAATTCAAGGGAAAGATTCCAGAGTAGACATGACGTTCTGCTGATTTGAAAGAGGAGGACAGACATGCAGATTCGAAAATTTCAATCGTTGGCAGCATACAAACGGATTCATATCAATCCGGAAACACGTCGTATGACATTACCTGAACCGTTTTATGATGCGTTACAGTTAAAAGATGAGTTGATGTTGGCCCAAGTCGGTCAAGTGCTCGTCATGCGAAATCCGCAAGAAATGGTGGCAACGGAAACCGATTTGTTATCGGATATCGTTGAAGAAGGGTTTACAGGACAAGAATTGGTACAGGAATTTGCCTATCGAAAAGCACAGCAAGAACACCGTTTACGACAGGAAGTGCTGCAAGACGAGATCGACTCCTCAGCCCAGTTACAAATCGAATTATGAGAACGGGAAGTGAAACGTGATGCGAAAACGAACGAAAATCGGATTGGGTGTCCTCGGATCCGGAATGCTTGCCGCAAGTTATTATTTTTATGAAATGGCGATTGCCACGAATCCGAAACCGTTCTTATCGAACAACCGTGACCTGAGTGACGAAATGGTCCGCCTGATGCAACCGGGACAAACGTGGATCAAAGAACAGCCGCTTGAATTGATCGAAGTCAAAGCCCATGACGGCTTAACACTGCGCGGACACTATTTACCGCCGCTTGTCCCGTCGGACCGGATCGTTATTTTAGTCCATGGCTACGGCGGTGTCGGAACGGACTTAGCGGGATTCGCTTATTTGTATCACCAAGCCGGTTTTCATGTCATGATGCCGGATAATCGGGGGCATGGTAAAAGTGAAGGGAACTACATCGGTTTTGGCTGGCACGACCGGGAAGATTGTCTTCGCTGGACAGAATATCTGATTGCGCGTCTTGGTCAGGAAAGTGCGATTTTTCTGCACGGTGTTTCGATGGGCGGAGCGACCGTTCTGATGACAAGTGGGGAAGTTTTGCCGCCGCAAGTCAAAGGCATCATTTCCGACTGTGCATACACATCCGTCAATGCCGTTCTCGCTTATCAGATGAAACGGATGTACCGTCTGCCGCATTTCCCGTTTCTGGCAATGACCAGTTTACTGACGAAATTGAAGGCAGGTTACTTTTTTAGTGAGGCTTCGGCGTTAAAACAAGTCAAACGGGCGACGGTTCCGATCCTGTTCCTGCACGGCGGCGCAGATACATTTGTTCCGACTTCAATGGTCTATGAGCTGTATCAGGCGTGTCCGACAGAAAAAGAGTTGGTCGTCATCCCGAATGCGGCGCATGCGATGGCCTATTTCGAAGATCCGGATACGTATGATACGGTCGTCGAACGTTTTGTCCGTCGAATTTTGACAGATGAGGCAGTGAAGAAATAATAAAAAAATGTTTGAAACCGTTGACAGAAAAACCTCTATTTAGTATTCTAATAACACAAATAGAAGTCGTCGTGGCGGAACTGGTAGACGCGCTAGACTCAGAATCTAGTGGTGGCAACACCGTGGAGGTTCAAGTCCTCTCGGCGGCATTTCATGCAAGTTCATCTAGAGCATCCTTTTGCAAAAGGATGCTCTTTTTGAATTTCTATAGTAGAGAAATGAACAAAAATATTACGTTTATTCGTAAAATTTGAATTTTTCTGATAAAATGTGTGTTAAGGAAAGTGAATGCAAGGAAAAAAGAGGGAGAAGGCATCCGCCTTCAAGAGAGGAGTTTTAACATGAAAAAGCAATTATCGGTTCTATTTTTGTTGATCAGTTGTCTGTTCGTATTAAGTGCCTGCAGCATCGGTTCGAAGGAGGAAACATCAGAGGACAAGACGTACAAAGTCGGAATCGACGTGACGTATCCGCCATTCGAGTACAAAGACGGCGATACGTACAAAGGAATCGACATCGACTTGATCAAAGCGATTGCAAAGGATCAAGACTTTAAGATTCAATTCGAAGCGATGGACTTCAGCGGAATCATTCCTGCTTTGCAGGCGAATCAGCTGGACGTGGCGATTGCCGGGATGAGTATCACACCGGAGCGGAAAAAAGTCGTGACGTTCTCCGATCCGTACTTTGAAGCCGGATTGATCTTAGTCGTCAAGGAAGACAATAACAAAATTAAGTCAGTTGATGACCTAAAAGGCGAAAAAGTCGCCGTCAAAAAGGGGACGACCGGTGCAAAATACGCAACGGATAATGCAGAAAAATTAGGCATCACGGTTACACAATTCAACGACAGCCCGGCAATGTTCCAAGAAGTCAAAAATGGCAACGCAGCGGCTCTGATTGAAGACTATCCTGTCATTTCGTACGCCAACAAACAACAGAACCTTGGTCTGAAACTAGTCGGCGACCGACTCAACGGGGATAACTACGGCATCGCGGTCTTAAAAGGGGAAAACGAAGAGTTGATGAAAAAAATCAACGAAGGACTGGCTAACCTGAAAGAAAGCGGCGAGTACGACAAAATCGTAGATACGTATTTAAAATAAGCGGATTTGAACGAAAGACAAGGGAGTTGAGTCGCTGATGGAAGTCGCAAAAACGGCGTTTCCGTTTTTCTTGGAAGGATTACAGATTACACTTTATATTTTCATCATCGCGGTCATAGCCGGATTCATCATTGGTTTGATTGTTGCGTTGATGCGTTTGTCTCCACTGAAGATTTTAAACGCGATTGCCATCGTCTACATTGATGTCATCCGCGGGACACCATTTATCGTCCAATTGTTCTTCATCTATTTTGGACTCAATTCACTCGAATGGCTGTCGATGGACCGGATGTATGCCGGTATCTTGACGGTCGCAATCAATGCGGGTGCGTATTTCGCCGAGATTATTCGGGCCGGGATTCAGTCGATTGATAAAGGGCAAACCGAAGCAGCTCGTTCGCTTGGAATGACCGGGCGTCAGACGATGACACAAATCATTCTGCCACAGGCATTCCGGCGGATGTTGCCGACAATCACCAACCAATCGATCATCAGTTTAAAGGATACTTCGTTATTGTCGATTATCGGCATCGCAGATTTGACGCAACAAGGGCAAGTGCAACAGGCGACGACGTTTGAACCGTTCATCGTGTGGACCGTCGTCGGTTTGATGTATTTCGTCGTCATTTATCTCCTTTCACTGTTAGCGAAATTCTTGGAACGGAGGTTTACCCTACGATGAGTATCATTGAAGTGAAACAATTGAAGAAATCGTTTGGTTCGAATGAAGTCTTAAAAGATATCTCAGTTGAAATTCAGGAAAAAGAAGTGGTCTGTGTCATCGGACCTTCGGGCTCCGGGAAAAGTACGTTTTTACGGTGTCTGAATCGCTTGGAGGACATCACCGGCGGGACAGTCGTGATCGATACGCACGACATTACGAACCCGAAAGTCGATATCAATAAAGTGCGGGAAGAAGTTGGGATGGTATTCCAACACTTTAACTTGTTTCCGCATAAGACGGTGCTTGAAAATGTGACGCTTGCTCCGATGAAAGTGCGGAAGACGGAAAAAAGCCAAGCCAAGCAACGGGCTCTTGAATTACTTGATAAAGTCGGCTTACGTGAAAAGGCCGACAATTATCCGGGTGAACTGTCAGGTGGTCAAAAACAACGCGTCGCGATTGCCCGCGCCTTGGCGATGAATCCAAAAATCATGCTGTTTGATGAGCCGACGTCAGCGCTCGATCCAGAAATGGTCGGCGACGTGCTCGCGGTCATGAAACAATTGGCGCTCGAAGGGATGACGATGATCGTCGTCACGCATGAGATGGGATTTGCCCGCGAAGTTGGTGATCGTGTCCTGTTTATGGATGGCGGTTTCATCGTCGAAGAAAACATTCCGAGCTTATTGTTTGATGCGCCGCAACATGAGCGGACACAATCGTTTTTAAGTAAAGTTTTATAAAAGAGACGAATCGAGTATCCATTTGCCGACAGGGAGGCGATGGATACTCTTTTTTTGAGGAAAAAAGTCTTTTTTCCCTAGAGACGTTTCATTCATAAAGAACAGAGGGTACAGTCATAAGAAAAACTTATACATTTATCACTGAGAAATTGGGAATTCGAAACGCACTGAGCCAAAAGAAGTAGTAATATAATAACTAAGGCAAACACTTTTGACATACAGGCCTTCGTCAAGGTTACATTCGATTTGTCAGACTGGGAACGTAACGATTGTCGACTTTTTATGTCATCCGATTTGAAAGCGCTAACAGGTAGAGAGTTGGAAATGTGCTGATTCTTCAGCACGAAGGGTGAAATGAATGAAACGGGGGGAACCGTACATGGCAAGCCGGGAACAGGAACAACAAGCATTTTATGGACCAAACCTTGGTTACATCATCGAATTGTATGAACGTTTTTTAGAAGATGCTTCTTCAGTGGATGAAGAGACACGACTCTATTTTGAACAGAACGGGGCTCCGATCTCAGAACCAGTTGTCAATCAAGTGGTCGAGACCGGAGATTTCGAAAAATATTTGGCAGCGAGCCGCTTAGCGGATCAAATTCGTGCAAAAGGTCATTTAGCGGCGGACATTTATCCATTAAAAGATCATCCGCGGGAGACGGAATTGCTTGAGCTTGGTCAGTTTGGACTGACAGAAGCTGATTTACGTGGCATGCCGGTCACACTCGTTTGTCCGGATCCACCGACCCACTTGAAAGATGCCTTCGAAGGGATTGAACATCTGAAAGCCCAGTATACAGGGGCAGCCGCGGTCGAGTTCCAACACGTCGATGATTTGGACGAAAAGAAATGGTTGCGTCAAAAGATTGAACAAGGAGCGTTGACGGCCAAACTCAGCGTTGAACAGAAAAAACAATTGTTTAAACGCTTAGCGGAAACGGATCTTTTTGAAAAATATCTGCATAAAACATACGTGGGACAAAAACGCTTTTCAATCGAAGGACTGGATGCGATGGTGCCGTTGCTTGATACGATTGTCGGTCACCTGATTGCCAATGGATCGGAGACAATTAACATCGGAATGGCTCACCGTGGACGTTTAAACGTGTTGGCACATGTCCTAGGCAAACCATACGAAATGATTTTTGCCGAATTCCAACATGCACCGAACCACGATCTTGTCCCGTCGGAAGGATCGATTGGAATTACGTACGGCTGGACAGGCGACGTCAAATATCATTTGGGATTAAACCGAAAAATGGAGCAACAATCCACTAATGTGCGGATGACACTTGCCAATAATCCGTCGCATCTGGAGTTTGTCGATCCTGTCGTCGAAGGATTTACACGGGCGGCGCAAGATGACCGTTCGCAAAAAGGCGCGCCTCGCCAAGAGCAGGGCAAAGCAGCCGCGATCCTGATTCACGGTGATGCCGCTTTCCCGGGACAAGGAATTGTCGCTGAAACATTGAATTTGACGAATTTAAAAGGATACAACACGGGCGGGACGATTCACATCATCGCCAACAATACGATCGGTTTCACGACAGAGCCGACCGATTCACGTTCAACCCGCTATTCGAGCGACCTGGCAAAAGGATACGAAATCCCGATTTTCCACGTCAATGCCGATGAGCCGGAAAGCTGTTTAGCTGTCGCGTTACTCGCCAGTGAATACCGGGCAACGTTCAACAAAGACGTATTGATTGATTTGATTGGGTACCGTCGTTTTGGACATAACGAGATGGATGAGCCGATGAACACGAATCCAGTGTTATATGAGTTGATCCATCAACATGACACGGCACGGGTCTTATATGCCAACCAATTGGTTGAGCAAGGGGACGTCACGAAAGAAGAGGTCGTTGCGATTGAAACGGACATCAATGATGTCATGAAAGCAGCGCGTGAGAAAGTACCGAATGTGGAAAAAGAGTACGGTGGGGTCATGCCGGACGTCGTCTTCAAAGGGGTTCCGACCGTTGAGACAGGTGTTTCGGAAGAGAACTTGATTGCGTATAACGAACAATTACTCGAATGGCCAAGCGGATTCAATGTTTTTCATAAGCTAGAGAAAGTCTTAAAACGCCGGACCGATGCGTTGACGACGAAAAACGGGATTGACTGGGGACATGCTGAGACGCTCGCATTTGCATCGATTCTCTCGGACGGAACACCAATCCGATTAAGTGGTCAGGATTCTGAACGGGGAACGTTCGCCCAGCGGAACATCAATCTCAATGATGTCAAAACGGGCAAATCGTTTTCACCGATGCACAGCTTGAAATCAGCCACTGCGTCCTTTGCTGTCTACAACAGTCCGTTATCGGAAGCAGGCGTCCTCGGCTTTGAATATGGTTACAATGTTTTCGCACCCGAGACACTTGTCTTATGGGAAGCGCAATATGGTGATTTTGCCAACTCCGGTCAAGTCATCTTTGATCAATTCATCTCAGCGAGTCGTGCGAAATGGGGGCAGACCTCGGGGCTTGTCATGCTGTTGCCTCATGGATATGAAGGGCAAGGTCCGGAACACTCGAGTGCCCGTCTTGAACGTTTCCTATCGTTATCCGGTGAGAAAAACTGGACGGTCGCCAATGTTTCGAGTGCCGCGCAGTATTTCCACCTGCTTCGCCGTCAAGCGGCGATTCTCGGAAAAGAAGAAGTTCGTCCGCTTGTAGTAATGACACCAAAAAGTCTTCTCCGGCACCCGCTCGCGACATCTGATTTATCCGAGCTGACAGACGGCTCCTTTAAACGTATCGTGGAACAAACGGGTCTTGGTGAATCACCGGATCAAGTCGAACGAATTGTCTTTTGCAGTGGGAAAGTCGCGATCGACTTGGCAGAAGCCGTCTCGAAATCCGATGACGACTTCAACTGGCTGCACATCGTGCGAATCGAAGAAATTTATCCATTCCCGGCGAAGCAGTTAAACGCGTTGTTGGAGCGATACCCGAACGTTACGGAATTTGTTTGGGTTCAGGAAGAACCAAAAAACATGGGGGCTTGGACATATATCGAACCGCGCTTAGAATCCGTTGGCATCAATGGAATCACGCAAGTCCGCTATATTGGACGCCGTCGACGCTCGAGTACAGCGGAAGGTGACCCGACTGGTCATAAAGTCGAACAAGCGCGCATCGTAACAGAAGCATTGACACGCCAGACGGTCGAAGAAACGACTGCACCATCTATTTCCGAAACAAATGTCTAACGCGTAACATCTTGTGGGGTCAAACACGAACAGTCTTAGGGGGACGAATTATCATGGAAATCAAAGTGCCAGAACTTGCAGAATCGATTACGGAAGGTACAGTCGCTTCGTGGTTGAAACAACCAGGCGATCAGGTGGAAAAAGGGGAAGCGATTGTTGAACTGGAAACGGATAAAGTCAACATCGAAGTCCCGTCGGATGAAGCCGGCGTGTTGACAGAGGTCATGGCGGCAGAAGGCGACACGGTCCGAGTTGGCGAGACAATTGCCATCATCACAGCGGGTGGCGAAGTAGCGAAACCGACTGAATCGACTCCAGCGCCAAAGGCAACAGAAGCACCAGCAGAAGCACCGGCTGCTCAAGAGCCAAAAAAAGAGCAACCGGCAGCTGTCGCGGCGACCGAAGCCACGTCGCTTGCTGACCGTCCGATTGCTTCACCAGCTGCTCGGAAGTTAGCACGGGAAAAAGGAATTGATTTGTCGCAAGTCGCGACACAAGATCCGCTTGGCCGGATCCGTGTGCAAGATGTGGCAACGTTTGAAGTCGCGCCACGTGAACAAGCAAAACCACAACCTGCAACGCCGGCACCACAACCTGCAGCTCCGGCAGCACCCGGCAAACCGGAAGAACGAATCAAAATGTCACGCCGTCGTAAAACGATTGCTAACCGTTTAGTAGAAGTTCAACAAACGGCTGCGATGTTAACGACATTTAATGAAATCGATATGTCTGCTGTCATGTCTTTACGAAAACGCCGCCAAGAAAAATTCGTCAAGGACAATGAGGTCAAACTTGGTTTCATGTCGTTCTTTACGAAAGCTGCTGTCGCGGCCTTGAAAAAAATGCCGTATCTGAATGCAGAAATTCAAGGGGACGAGATTGTCCTGAGGAAATTCTACGACATCGGGATTGCAGTTTCTGCCCCGGACGGACTGGTCGTGCCGGTCGTCCGCGATGCTGATAAAAAGAACTTCGGTGAAATCGAAAAAGATATCATCAATCTTGCGGTCAAAGCGCGGGACAACAAACTGGGCTTGTCTGATTTAACAGGCGGAACGTTTACGATCACGAATGGTGGGACATTTGGTTCCTTGATGTCGACACCGATCCTGAATGGACCACAAGTGGCGATTCTCGGGATGCATGCCATCAACTTGCGTCCGATTGCGATCGATGCAGAACGAATGGAAAACCGTCCGATGATGTATGTCGCCCTTTCCTATGATCACCGGATCGTGGACGGAAAAGAAGCCGTCACGTTCCTCAAACACATCAAAGATTTGTTGGAAGATCCGGAATCACTCATCTTCGAAGCGTAATCATACGGGAACACCCTGTTTCGAACCATGGAAACAGGGTGTTTTTTTGTCATCTGTTACAGCGTTGTCACCCAATCTATACAGAAGATTACATCTGCTTCATGAGACGTTCATCGAAACACGGTAAGATTCATCTTGTATGAGAATCATGATTTTGAGGGGGATAAATGAATGTTAAAGCAGATTGGAATGACGGTCCTGACGGGATTAGTGATCACAAGCAGTGCAACGAATATTGAGGCGGCGAAGAAACCGGAAAAAGGATTATTGGACCCAGAGCGTATCGTCAATGTTGCGCATCGTGGTGCTTCAGGCTATGCACCGGAACATACGATGGTTGCTTACGAGACGGGACATAAAAAGTTAAAAGCCGATTACATTGAAATTGATTTACAGATGACGAAAGATGGTCACTTGATTGCGATGCATGACGAGACAGTCGATCGGACGACAAATGGGACAGGTGCGGTCAAGGATAAGACGTTGGCGCAGATCAAACGATTGGATGCAGGAAGTTGGTTTAACCAAACCTATCCCGCCTATGCCCGTGCGAGTTACAAAGGATTAAAGGTTCCGACGCTTAACGAAATTTTTGACCGTTATGGTAAGCAGGCCAACTACTATATCGAAACGAAGTCGCCGGATGTCTATCCCGGGATGGAGAAAAAACTGTTGGATACGTTGAAACGATATGGATTATCAAGTGACCGCGTTAAGCCGGGACAAGTGATGATTCAATCGTTCAGTCAAGAAAGTTTGTTAAAAGTAAAACGTCTGGATCGGAACGTACCGCTTGTACAATTGCTCGAAGCACGTGATGTGAGTACGTTAACCGCTAAACGACTGAAAGACATCAAGACTTATGCGGTTGGAGTGGGTCCTTCTTTTAAAGCATTGACGAAAACCAATACGGCATTGATTCGAAAAAACGATTTATTGCTCCACCCGTATACTGTAAATGAGAAGAAGGATATGCATCGGATGCTTGATTACGGAGTGACCGGTGTCTTCACGAATTTTGCCGACCGTTTTAATGAAGTCAGACAGCAGCATACACCACGTTGAATACCAAAAAAAGTCCGCTTTTCTTCCTGAAAAGCGGACTTTTTTTTGAAAATGACATCCAAACCCTTCTTCACTACGTATGCTTATCGAGGTTTTATCATGCATTCAGTTATTTTCGCGTGATGCAGAACATGATACGATAATACAGCAGCGTGGGGCGGAATCGTTCAGGGACGTTCCGTCAAGAGAGAATGGAGTGAACAGCATGCGGATTACACAATATACAGACTATGGATTACGTGTCCTGATTTACTTAGGACTTCACCGGCAGGAAATCACGCCGATGCCGGCGATTGCCAATCATTATGGCATTTCATCCAATCATTTGATGAAAGTGACGCAACAGTTGGCGAAGCTCGGCTATGTTGAATCGACGCGCGGACGGACCGGCGGACTACGTCTGATTCGGGATCCGGAAGAAATCAACATCGGGAAGGTCGTTCGGGAGATGGAGCCGATGGATATCGTCGAATGTTTTTCGGCGAACGGACATTGTGTGATTGAACCACACTGTCAGTTAAAAGGAATTCTCGGACGGGCTTTACGGGCGTTTATTCGCGAACTCGAGCAACATACGCTAGCGGAGTTGATTACGAATCGCCAAGAACTGGATTTACTGTTTGCCAAAGCGGGTGCGGATGATTCACGTTAAGTGAATCACCCGGATCCGTTTTTTCTTTGCAAAAAAAGACAGCTACCGCCTGAAAAAGATCAGGTGATAGCTGCTGGACGTGCCAAAATCATTATTTTAATTTAGAAACCGATCGTTTTTTCGGGTTCACGTGTTCGGGATTTTTCGCCAGATCATCCTGCACGGATTCTTTCCATAAAGGAACATCGCTGTAGTAAGCGGCGCGGGCAATCAAATGTCCGCCAATCGGTGCCGTGATCAATACGAACAAAATACCAAGCAGGACACGGGACGAGAAAAATCCATCTTCTGCGACGAAATAGATGATGACGCCAATGAGAATGCTCATGACACCAAGCGTCGCGCTTTTGGACGCGGCGTGAGCACGCGTATAGAGGTCAGGTAGCCGAATGAGACCCAGTGCAGTGACGAGGCTGAAAAAAGCTCCGATCAACGCAAAGGCGGCTACGAAAATATCACTGATTGCGGTCACGTTCGATGATCTCTCCTTTCTCGATGAATTTGGAGAAGGCAACTGTCCCGATGAATGCCAAAATCCCGATCAATAAGATGACTTCCAAATAGTCACTTGTACGAAGAATGATCGAAACTAATCCGACGACGGAAATCAAACTGATGCCGATGGAATCAAGGGCGATGACACGGTCGGCAACGGATGGACCTTTGATGACGCGGTAAAATAAACCAAGCATCGACAGGAACACGCCACCTAAGGCAATAAATAAAAGGGTCTCTAACATCAGCGGCTCACCTCCAAGATGGCTTTCTCAAAACTATTTCGAATCGAGGCAACAGCATCGTCGGCTTCCGGCATATGCAAGGCATGGATATACAATGTCTTGTTGTCATCTGAAATATCAACGACAAGTGTTCCTGGTGTCAACGTAATCAACATCGAAAGCAGTGTGACTTGCCAATTGTGTTCCAGCTCCGTCTCGTACGCAAAAATACCGGGTTTGATGTCGAGGCGCGGTTTCAAAATGATTGACAGCACTTCAAGGTTCGCAACGACCAGTTCGTATAAAAATCGGATGAACAGCCGGATTAAAGCGATGAATGGTCCAAGATAAAAACGAGTACTGAAGCCTCGCCGCATCGCAAACATCGCAATCAAACCGAGCAAGTAGCCGATGATGAACGATGAAGTGGAAAAGGAGTTGGCGAGAAACATCCAGAGGAATGCAAGCAAGATATTGAGTAATAACTGAAATGGCATGGGTTAATCCTCCTTCAGTACGGCTTGAATATAGATTGAGGGATCGACAAGTGGATCCACGGCTTGAGAGATGAAGGGACGGACGGCTTCCGTACCTACTCCATATAAAACGGTAATCACGACTAAACAAAGCGCAGGTGTGAGCAATTGTTTGGTCAGGTGGCGTTTCGGACCGGTGTAGGTCTTCGGCGTTCCCCAAAATCCACGAATGAAAATCTGTATCACCGAGTAGAGGACAAGCAAGCTTGAAATCAAGACGACAAACGGTCCGACGAGATCACCGGCTTCAAATCCGCCCCGAACGATGAGCAACTTCCCGATAAAACCACTGAGTGGCGGAATTCCGGCGAGTGACAACGCAGCAATGAAATACGTCCATCCGAGTAACGGATACTCTTTGATCATCCCGCCCATGTCTTTTAGTCGACTTGAACCAACGATTCCGATCATGACGCCAATCAGCAGGAATAATGCCGCTTTGATCAACATGTCATGAATCAGATAGAATACCGCACCTTCGAGCGACTGGCGGGTCATGACGGAAACACCATATAAAATCACGCCGACAGCAACGATGATGTTGTAGATCAAAATCTGTTTGGCATCACGTGTCGCGAGAGCACCGATGACTCCGATCAAAATTGTCGCCAGTGCCAACCAGCCGAGAATCTGATGCGTGAATTCCGGTTGATGGGAGAAGAATAAACTGTAGGTCCGCAAAATGCCATAGACACCGACTTTCGTCAGCAACGCGCCGAATAAGGCAAGGACCGGAGTCGGTGGTACTTGATAGGAGCCCGGTAACCAGAAGTAAAGCGGGAAGATGGCTCCTTTTAATCCGAAGACGATCAAAAACAGAATCGCGATGACGCTGAGAATGCCGGGTTGATTGATTTCAGAAATTTTTTGTGAAATATCTGCCATGCTCAATGAACCGATGATGCCGTATAAAAAGGCGACCGTCATGACAAACAAAGCAGACGAGATGACGTTAATCAACAGGTATTTCAAGGACTCACGCAACTGAGCCGGCTTTCCGCCGAGCACGATTAAAACGTAAGAAGAAATCAAAAAGACTTCGAAAAAGACAAACATGTTGAAAATATCACCTGTCGTAAAGGCACCGTTCACACCGACAAGTAAAAATTGAGCAGCGATGTAGTAGTAAAAGCGTTGGTGCAGATCAGACAAGTAATAGATCGAGTACCAGACTACAAAAAAGACAAGCAGGCTGGTCGTAAAGACAAGCAGGGCGGATAACATATCCGACACAAGCGTGATGCCGAATGGAGCGGGCCAGCTCCCGAGCGTCACGGTCAAGATGCCCCCTTGTTTGACACGGAAAATCAGATAAGCCGAAGCCAGGATCGTCACGAGGGTTGATCCGAAGGACAGGCTGCGCTGTAGACGCAGGCGGTTCGGGAACAACATCAAGATGACACCGGTAATCAACGGGATCAAAATCGGTAATAACGGTAAATTAATCATGCGTATCGGTTCCTTTCATTTCCTCGAGATTGTCTGTGCCAAGTTCTTGATAAGCCCGGTAGGCGAGCACGAGGAAAAATGCGGTCACGCCGAAACTGATAACGATTGCCGTGAGAACAAGCGCTTGTGGAAGCGGATCCGTATACTGGGTGACCCCGTCTTTGATGACAGGAGCCGCTCCGGTCTTCAGACCCCCCATCGTCATGACAAGCAAATGAGCCGCATGACTGAGTAAGCCGGTTCCGATGATGATTCGTAAAATACTTTTCGAAAGAATGAGATAGACGGCACACATCGTCAGGATGCCTGCAGCGATCGCCATGATGATCTCCATTCGTTAATCACTCTCCCCAATCGTTTGAATAATCGTCATCGTCACACCGACGACGACGAGATAGACGCCCAAATCAAACAACATCGCCGTATGCAGGGAAGTTTTTCCGAACAGCGGTAAATTGAAGTAATCATGTGCGTGCGTAAAGAACGGAACATTAAACAATAAAGCGCCCGAAGCCGTCAAGACGGCAATCAACATGCCAATCGCCGTCATCAATTTGTAGTCGATGGGCAGAATTTGGCGGAGTGTTTGAATGTCAAAGGCGAGCAGGACCAACACGAGGGCGGAAGCGGTGACGAGTCCCCCGATAAAGCCACCACCCGGCGTGTAATGCCCGGCAAAGAACAGATAGACGGCAAACAAGAAAATAATGAACGTGATGAACGTCGTGGCCGATTCCAGGATGACGTCATTCGTATGTCTCTTCATCGGATTTTTCATTTGTCGATTCCTCCAGTCTTCCGGAAATTAATCATCGCATAGATGCCGAGTGCGGCAATCGCCAACACGCTGATCTCAAACAACGTATCAAATCCACGGAAGTCGACGAGGATGACGTTGACCATGTTACCGCCTGCAGCTAAGTCCGCCACATTATCGATATAATACTGGGCGATGGAAGCAAACGAGCGTTGGCTCAGAGAAGCCAGTGCGACTAACGTGACGCTCAGACCGACGAGAGCGGAGATGGCTGCGTTCCCGAGTCTGAACTTGATCCGTTCCTCTTTCCGGCTGATTTCCGGCATATGATAAAATACAAGCAGGAACAGCGCAACAGAGACCGTTTCAATGACAAGTTGTGTCAGCGCCAGGTCAGGTGCCCGGAATAAGACGAAGAACAGAGCGGCCGTATAGCCGACGACACCCAGTAAGATGATGGATGTCAAACGAGACCGGGCAAACGTGATCGATAACGCACTTCCGACCAGGACCAAGACCAAGACGATTTCGTAAGCATGGACCGAACTGAGTGGGTCCACGTCAAATCTGAAGGCATCGAGGAAGTAAAGGCTTGATAAGACCAGTACGACGATAAAACCGAAGATATAGACCAAATAAGAACGCATATAGCCGGTCATGACCGTATCGTGAATAGCGGTCGAGGCTTGTTCACCCCGACGCAACAAGGCGTCATATTGGTGATTCAACGAGACCTGTTTTGGCATCCGGTTGTACAGTGAGCGCCATTTCGGTAACGTCAGGAACAAAATCGTCCCGACTGAGATGATCAGCAGTGTCAAGAACAGTTCGAGATTAAATCCGTGCCAGAGCTTGATCTTGAGCGGGAACGATCCACCACCTTCAACGACCTGCGGTAAAATAGCTTCAACGGCAGGGCGAATCAGCGTGTTCGAAAGTAAGTTCGGGAACAAGCCGATCAAGATGACGAGTGAAACCAGCACGAGTGGAGGCAGTAACATGCCGATCGGTGCTTCATGCGGTTTTTTCGGTAACTTGTCCAATTGTTTTGGACCAAGGAACGTCCGATAAACAATCAAGATACTGTAGACAAACGTAAAGATACTACCGACGACAGCAAAGAACGGGAATAATAGCCCCCACGTTTCGAGATGGAACAGTCCGGAATTCGATACTTCGAGAACACCGGTCAAAAACATTTCCTTACTCAAGAAACCATTGAACGGCGGAACGCCCGCCATCGACAATGTCCCGATTGTCGCGATCGTGAACGTCACCGGCATTAGTTGAGACAGGCCGCCTAGTTTCCGGATATCACGTGTACCCGTTTCATGATCGATGATTCCCGCCATCATGAAAAGACTTCCTTTAAATGTCGCATGGTTGATCAAGTGGAAGACGGCTGCGACCGTTGCAATCGTATAGAGGCTGTCAGGCAGGATTTCAACCTGTAAAGCCGCTGCTCCCAGTCCGAGCAGGGACATGATCAGACCGAGCTGTGAAATCGTCGAATACGCTAAGATGGCTTTTAAATCAACTTGTTTGACGGCATTTAACGACCCCCAGAAGAGTGTGAACATTCCGACAGACGACACAAGATAAAACCAAAGCGGCATTTCAGCAAAGATGGGACTCATCCGGGCGACCAAATACAGACCCGCTTTGACCATCGTTGCCGAGTGAAGATACGCACTGACGGGAGTCGGTGCTTCCATCGCATCCGGCAACCAAATATGGAACGGGAATTGAGCGGATTTCGTAAAGGCTGCCAGTAAAAACAGCACAAGGGAAACGGTGAAAAGTGGATCGCCTGAATACGTACTGACCGTTGCGAGCGATTCGCGGATGCTGAACGAACCAGACAGTAACGACAGCAAAGAAATTCCGCCAAGCATGGACAACCCGCCGAAAACAGTGATGAGCATCGATTTTTGGGCACCGTAACGGGAGCGTTCCCGTTCATACCAGTAGCCGATCAGTAAGAATGAGGAAATTGACGTCAATTCCCAGAACAGGTACATGACGATCATGTTGTCCGACAAGACAATCCCGAGCATGGCTGTCATGAAGAGAAGCAAATAGACATAAAAATTATGCAGCGCCTCTTTTTTAGGATCCAGATAATAAACTGAATAAAGAACGACAAGGGATCCAATGCCGGTAATCAACAACGCGAACAGTAAACCGAGTCCGTCGACATAGGCGACGAAGTTGATACCCAGTGAAGGGATCCAGTTCATTGTCGCAGTGACCGGTTTTCCAGCCATCGTTTGACTGATGAATTGGCTGAAATAGATGACCAGTGTGAGTGGGACGAGTAAAACGAACCATCCTGTGTGCACGGATCGAATCTTCTTGTAGAGTAATGGAATGAAGAGACTTACGAGTAACGGCAACAAGATTGCCAAATGAAGCAATGACACATGATTCCCTCCTTTGTGTGGTGCAATCGAAAAAAATGAAAGAAGGACGTTGTACGCAAGCGACGTGTTTGGCTTGTGACGATGTCCTCTCTAGCATAGGCATTCGATTTTCGGTGAAGCATCTGTTAAAAGTATAGCGTACATTTCGTGTCTCTGCATGACTTGACCCTTTTGATTTAGCGCAGGAACGCGGTTTTTGATCGAATTATTAAATATGTAGGAACACGGCAGAAAAAGGCTAAAAAAAATCTGAAAAAAATATTTGAAACGATGATTTTGATTACAATCAGCCGTTTATGGGAAAACAAATAAAGTGTAAAAATCCAGTGGACAGAGGTGGCGTCATGAAAAAGTCGTTTAAGCAAGGTCTCATCCTAGGCGGAGTCGTTACATTATCCGCATTAGCAATCAAACGGTATCAACAATCCTGCTCAAAAGATCAAAGTATCAGTCATACCGCGGAACTGGACCAACGTCCAAGCGTCGATGCAAAAACGGACGAAACAGAAGTGGGTCTGACGCAACTGGACTCGATTCAGCGTGCGGATTGGCAGGCAAATGGTTTTCCGCAGACACATGCCGAGCTCGAGCGATTAGAAAAAGAAGAAAACCAATAAAAAACACGCTCTCATTTTTGGGAGCGTGTTTTTTATATCAAGCAAAAACTCAGGCACTTGTCGAAACGAGAGCTTGGATGCGCTCGCTATGTGCTGTGTAGGAAGATAGATGTTCGAATTGATGCAGGGTAAGCGTCGTCATTCGACTGTGCCCCGTGCTTGATTCAAGCAGTAGATAGGCTTCGTTTTGGTCCTGACCACCACCGTCAAAGCGGAT
The DNA here is from genome assembly GCF_003598705.1 of Exiguobacterium sp. RIT452. Lineage (NCBI taxonomy): Bacteria > Bacillati > Bacillota > Bacilli > Caryophanales > Exiguobacterium > Exiguobacterium sp. RIT452. The sequence goes on along the minus strand of NZ_QXJB01000002.1, from coordinate 8,698 downwards.
TGTCGCTGTAATCGTCCGTCCGTCGTTCGTTTGCATATAGATATCGTAACCACCAAAATCAACGCGGGTAAAACGATTGGCTTCGCTTACGATTCGTTTAAAGGTTTCTATCAATGAATAAGACATGCAAGTTCCTCCTTATGTGAAAAGACCATGTGACCTGACATTCAATCACCAATCGGTATCGAATATTACTTTTCCCATTAAATAGAAGAATTAAACCTTTAAAAAGAATCTTTTTTTAGGGTTGTTATGAAACGCGTTTCATACGGTATCGTAAAGTGAAACAGCGCGTAACCGGATCATAATTACGGGCGTCAGCTGAAAGCAGGGTCAAAAGGAGCGGAAAAGCTCCTTTTTTTTGTACAAAAAAAGACAAAGTCTGAATGAAGACTTTGCCTTTAAGAAGAACAGATTAGAGTTCGACGTTGTGGTAGACTTGTTGCACATCTTCCAAATCTTCCAACGCATCAATCATTTTTTCGAATTGTTGGACGTCTTCCTCAGATAACGTCACTTCGTTTTGAGCGAGCATGACCAGCTCGGCAACTGAAAAATCAGTAATGCCGGCTTCTTTTAACGTTTCTTGAACGGCATGGAACTGCTCCGGCTCAGCATAGATGATGACCGATTCTTCTTCTTCCAAGATGTCACGGACATCCAAATCGGCTTCCATCATCAATTCAAGGATGTCATCGGCCGTTTTCCCCTCAAACGCAAAAATGGCCGTTGCATCAAACATATAGGCGACAGAACCGCTGACGCCCATGTTTCCTCCGTTTTTCCCAAATGCGGCACGCACGTCAGAAGCCGTCCGGTTGACGTTGTTCGTCAACGTCTCGACGATGACCATCGAACCGCTTGGTCCAAATCCTTCGTACCGTAAGACGTCAAAGTTTTCTTCAGCGCCACCTTTTGCTTTTTCAATCGCCCGATCGACGATTGCCCGGGGAACACTGTACGTTTTTGCACGTTCCAAGACAACTTTTAATGCCTGATTTGATTCAGGATCCGGTTCGCCTTGTTTCGCGGCAACATAAATCTCCCGTCCGAATTTCGCATACACCCGGCTTGTATTTTTGTCTTTCGACGCCTTTTTCTCTTTGATGTTATTCCATTTACGACCCATCAGAATCCACTCGCTTTCACATGACTTCGATTTAGTAGAAACCCGTCGGTTCCCTCTGCCTGTCTAGTATACCTCATCCGCCATCGATTTCTGAACTGAAATGATAGGACTTGACTGAATTTTGAACGGGAACGTTTACAACGAGTGGAAATTCGGGAAGTATCAGTAGATGAATAAATTCAGCATGTGGAAGGATGAACGATTATGAACAAAGCAGCAGTGTTCCATCGCGCCTTATCTCCGTACGTCTATAAATATGACGAAGAGACGGTGCATATCCGCTTAATGTCGGCGAAAGGGGATCTCGATCGTGTCGAACTCGTACACGGGGATCCATATGAATGGGATGCTGAGCGAGAAGAGGATCGGGACTGGAACTTCGATCCGGACAAAGAGAAATTTTGGAAAACCGCGACAACCCCGATGACCTATTCAGGATCGGATGCGACCCATGATTACTGGTTCGTCGCCATTCGACCGGCTAAAAAACGTGTCCGTTACGGATTCACAGTCTATGCCGGTGACACATCCGCCGTCTACACAGAACGAGGGTGGTATGACGAGGTGCCGCTTGATCATCCGGGCTATTACTTTGCCGTTCCTTACATGAACGCAGTAGACGTATTTGATGCTCCGGCATGGGTCAAGGATACGGTCTGGTATCAAATTTTCCCGGATCGGTTCGCAAACGGCGACCCGACGAATGACCGGGCGGGGACGATTGCCTGGGGAGCGGAAGCACCCGCGTTCGACAATTATTTTGGCGGCGATTTCCAAGGGGTGATTGATCGGATTGATTACTTAAAAGCACTGGGCATCACAGGGATTTATTTTTGTCCGATCTTTGTTGCACCTTCCAATCATAAGTACGATACGCTGGATTACTTGCAATTGGATCCAAGTTTCGGAACAGAAGAGACCTTCCGGGAAATGGTCCAGTTGCTCCACGATAATGGCATCCGGATTTTACTCGATGCCGTCTTTAACCATGTCAGTGTGGAGCATCCAGCCTTCCAAGATGTGATGACAAACGGAAGAGAATCAAAGTATGCCAATTGGTTCATGATTGATGAGTTCCCGGTTCAAACGACACCGGCACCGAACTACGAAGTATTTGCGTTCGAAGCGAACATGCCGAAACTCAATACAGCCCATCCGGACGTCAAAGACTATCTATTGAAGGTCGGACGATACTGGGTCGAAGAGTTTCAGGTCGATGGTTGGCGGCTTGACGTGGCGAGTGAGGTCGATCATGCCTTTTGGCGTGAGTTTCGGACGGAAGTCCGTGCTGCCAATCCGGAAGCGTACATCGTCGGCGAGTGCTGGACGGATTCTCAGGAATGGTTGCTCGGTGATCAGTTTGACGCGGTCATGAACTATGGACTGACCGAAGCCTTCTTGACGTTTTTTGCGACCAATGAGAGCACGGCATCCGCGTTCAGTCATGCGATCGTCCGAAACTTGAACAGTAACTCCATGAATGTCAACGAAGTGATGTTCAATTTGGTGGATTCGCACGATACACCACGTGCCTTGACGCGAGCGAATGGGGACCGGGAACGGATGAAATTGTTGATGTTATCTCTGTTGACGTTCACAGGGAGTCCTGTCATCTACTACGGAGACGAGATCGGTCTGACGGGTGGCCAGGATCCGGATAACCGCAAGTGTATGGTCTGGGATTCAGCGGAGCAGGACACGGAGCTTCTCGACTATATCAAACAGTTGATTGCCCTGCGTAAACAACACGCTGGTCTTGCCAACGCGTCAAGTTATCAATTTGAACAAGTGAATGATGAGACCGGCAGCTTTGTAATTCGTCGTGAGACGAACGAAACGACCTATTTGATCGTGTTCAACAATGGACCGGAAGACATCCAAATCGATCTGGCAGAACCGACGATTGATTTATTGGAGAAGAGGCACTATTCGCAAACCGTTGACGTGCCAGCTGTATCCGGTAAGATTTTGCAAGTGATCGACGTCTAAACAAACAGCCGCTTCCAGGAAAATTTTCCGGAAGCGGCTGTTGTTTTAGGTAAATCAAGTATCAGAAAAAGGGATGGATGAGCAGACCGCTTCTCAACTTCGGTTCAAACCAGGTTGATTTCGGGGGCATGACGTCCCCGGCGTCAGCCACTTCCATCAACTCGGTCAATCCGGTTGGATGCAGATGGAAAGCCACTGCCATCGTTCCTTGATCGACGAGCTGTTCAAGTCCGGCGTATCCTTTGACGCCACCAACGAATTGAATCCGTGAATCGGTCCGAGGATCCTCGATGCCGAGGAAAGGCGTCAACAGTTCATCCTGGAGAATCGCGACATCCAGATTGTCTTTGACGGATGGACGATCCTGCTCGTAATCGAGCGTGTACCATTCTTGTTTCAAGTACATCTCAAACCGGTGTTTTTGTGTTTCGGGTGCCCGCCCGCGTGTAATCGTGAAACGACTGCTGATCCGTGTCAGTAATTCCTCAACCGACTGACCGTATAAATCTTCGACGACGCGATGATAACCTTGAATGTTTAATTGGTCACGCGAAAAGGAAACGGCGAGGAACAAACCGGCATCGTCGTGATCGTTCAACCGGGCGACTTGCGAGGCAGCTTCTGCCCGGTGATGACCGTCCGCGATGTACAGATGATCATGACGGGCAAATTGACTGCCGATTGTCATCATCGCTTCTCGATCGGTCACTTTGAAGATCGTGTGTTCGATTCCATCTTCAGCGGTGAATTGATAGAGTGGCGGCTGTTTGTCCTGTTCTGTGACGATCCGGTCCAGTTCGGTGTCCGGGTGGTGTGCAAGCAGAATCGGTCCTGTATGAGCCGCGAGTGCCTGCACATGACGGACACGGTCCCGTTCTTTGTCCGGACGTGTGAACTCGTGTTTACGGATGATGCCTTGATCATAGTCGGAAACAGACACACAACCAACGAAACCGGTTTGTGTGTGGATCCCATCGCTCAACCGGTAAAGGTAATAACTCTCGACATCATCCAGAGTCAGGATATGCCGTTCGACGGCTTCTTTAAAATGAAGTGCCGCTTGTTGGTACACCCGGGGATCATGGTCGTCAATCAAGTCCGGTAAGGTGACCTCGGCTTTATCGATCCGTAAAAAAGATAACGGACGCCGTCGGACTTCCGCCCGACCTTCCGCCCGATTGAAGACGTCGTAAGGGAGTGAGGAAAAAGCTTCTGCATATTTGGAGTCTGGACGCAAAGCATGGAAAGGTTCAAAAGTAGGCATAATCAACGCTCCTTATAATAGTCGTGTTTTTAAGACACCAGGAATCAAATTCAGTTGGTGCAGGGAAATGGATTCATCGAGATGATTGTCAATATCGATGATTGTGTAAGCGATCCCATCCTTGCTGCCGTTGATCATATTGGCGATGTTGATTTGTTCAGAAGCGAGGACGGAAGCGATTTGACCCACCATGTTCGGAATGTTCTGATGGGCAATCGTGATTCGTCGTTTGCCGGAGTAAGGCAGTTCAACCGCCGGGAAATTGACGGCATTCCGGACGTTTCCGGTTTCAAGAAAGAGTTTTAATTGATCGACTGCCATGACGGCACAATTTTCTTCTGCCTCAGCAGTGGACGCGCCGATATGCGGCAACGGAATCACTCGCGGCAGGGAGAGTATGAAGGCATTCGGAAAATCCGTCACATAGTTGGCCAATCGACCAGATTTTAAGACCGTCGCCAAAGCGTGTTCATCAATCAATTCACCACGTGAAAAATTAAGTAAGGTCGCTCCTTGCTTCACCTTTGCGAGCAACCGTTCATCAAGCAGATGTTGCGTCGCATCAATCAAAGGCAAATGCAGGGTGATATAATCACTTGTTGCCAGCAACTCCTCAAGATTCGTCACACGTTGGACTTGATTGGAGACGCGCCAGGCGGATTCGACGGACATGTGCGGGTCGTAACCGGAAACCGTCATGCCTAGCTCATGTAACGTATTGGCTAAACTGGCCCCAATCGCACCGAGACCGACGATGCCGATCCGTTTGCCGAGTAACTCGGTCCCGGCAAATTGTTTTTTATTGGCTTCGACCCGTTCCGGAATATCGTGACCCCGGAGATTATTTGTCCATAAAATACTTGGAATCAGTTTCCGGGCACTCAAGAACAAACTGGCGATGACAAGCTCTTTGACGGCATTGGCATTTGCTCCCGGCGTCGAGAAGACGGGGATTCCCCGATTGGCCAATTGGTCAAGCGGAATGTTGTTGACGCCGACTCCTGCCCGAGCCACTGCCTTTAAGGACTCCTTGAACTTCATTCCGTGCAAGTCCTTGCTCCGGACAAGAAATGCGTCCGGTTCTTCGACGTCACGTTGGACGAGATAGTCATCGGTAAATCGTTTTAGTCCCTTGTCAGATACGTCATTCCAAAGTTGTACGTGGTACATTTAGCGTTCCCCCTGTTCAAATCGGTGTAGTACGGATAGAAGGGCATCGACTCCGGAGTTCGGCATCGCATTATAAAGACTGGCACGCATCCCACCGACGGACCGGTGTCCCTTTAGATTGACCAGCTGATTCCGTTCTGCAAATTCTAGGAATTGTGCATCTAACTCCACTTGACCTGTCGAGAAGGGGACGTTCATCCGACTGCGGTCGCTGATTGCGACAGCATTCGAGAACAAGGTCGATTGATCCAAATACGTATAAAGCGCAGCAGCCTGTTGGCGGTTTCGCTGAACAACCGTCTCAAACCCTTGCTCTTTGATCCATTCCAGGACAAGTTTTGTCAAATAGATACTATACGTTGGTGGTGTGTTGTAAAGCGAGTGATGTTTCGCATGTGTATCATAACGCAAGTACGAGCCGGATGATTGGGGTGTCCGTTTAAGTAATTCATCTTTGATGATGACGAGCGTCATTCCTGCCGAACCAAGATTTTTTTGGGCGCCGGCATAAATGACATCGAACTGCCGGATATCAATCGGTTCAGACAAGATAGAAGACGAAAAGTCAGCGACTAGAGGGACGCCAACTTGTGGGGCTTTTGTATACGTGGTTCCTTCCAACGTATTGTTCCACGTGATGTGAAGGTAGTCGGCGTCAGAAGTGACCGGTTCAAGCGGAATTGATCGATAGTTATCAGACGCCGATGAAGCAATGATTCGTGTCGTCACATAAGCCTGTGCGTCTTTGATTGCCTTTTGTGACCAACTACCGGTATCGATGAAGTCGACCACCTGGCGATTGGTCGCCAAATTAAGTGGCAACATTGAAAACTGGAGCGTTGCACCACCTTGCAAAAAAAGAACACGATATTCGTCCGGTATATCCATCAGTTCGCGGAGCAATGATTCCGTTTCGTGGAGGATTGTTTCAAACAAATCGGACCGGTGACTCAGCTCCAGGACGGATTGTCCAGAACCTTGATAATTCAACAGTTCAGATTGGGCTTTTAGTAAGACCGGAACCGGTAACACCGCTGGACCAGCGGAAAAGTTAAAAACAGTCATGTCATTCCTCCTGCGATAATTTTCAGAAAATATTTACAACTAAAGTGTAACGGAATGAAAACAGTTAATCAAATGTCTTTTTGGAATTGAACTACCTCCACCAACGCTTCACTTAGAGGTGAAGGATTCCTGAGTTATCCGACCTGATGGTCGAAACCTGATCAGGCTAACCCCGTCGTCCCGACGGTTGAAGAAGCTAAGATACGTTTGGCTTCTTGTTTAAGATTCAGTCCTGCATTCACATCCCGGTCGTGATGGATCCCGCAACTTGGGCATGTCCATTCACGCAAGCTGAGATGTTTCACGTCTTTGTGTTGATAGCCGCAACTGGAGCACAGTTGACTGGAAGCAAAGGTCTTGCTGATCTTCACGACAATCTTCCCATACCATCCTGCCTTGTACTCCAGCATGCGGAAGAACGCCGACCAGCTGACGTCCGAGATGGACTTGCTCAACTTACGATTCTTCTGCATGTTCTTCACTTGCAAGGTCTCGATCCCGATGACGTCGTGGTTTTGGACGATCTCGGTCGATACCTTATGCAGGAAGTCGGTGCGCTTGTTGGCGATCTTCTCGTGGATGCGGGCGACCTTCCGCTTCTGCTTCTGATAGTTCCTCGCCTCGGAAAGCGGGACTTTCTTGTTCAAAGCGATGCGCTGACGGCGGGAGAGCTTACGCTGTTCGCGCGCCAGTTTCTTCTCAAGCGAACGAAAGTAACGATCGTTTTGGTAGACGGTGCCGTCCGACAGGATGGCGAAGTTCTTGAGTCCGACGTCGACGCCGACGGATAAACCGGTCTTCGGCAGTTCGTGGATCTCCTGCTCGACGAGCAGGGAGACGAAGTATTTGCCTGAAGATGTGCGTCGGATCGTGGCGTTCAAGATACGGCCTGTGAATTGTTTCGAATGGGCGAAACGAACCCATTTCAGCTTCGGAAGTTTGAGCTTTTTTCCGACAATCGAGACTTCAGGAAGCTGGTTTCTGCCTTGGATGTTGGTCTTGTACGACTGGACGGGATGGCGCTTCGACTTGAATCGAGGGCGTTCGTTCTGTTTCTTGAAGAAGCGATCAAATGCATCGGCAAGGTGTTTGACGCTGATCTGAACAGATGTACTATCGACTTCCTTCAACCAGTTGAACTCCTGCTTCAACTCAGGAAGTTCTTTGGAACAAGAACCATAGGACAGTCCTTTTCCAGTGGTCTTGTACGTTTCATCCCACTTCGCCAAGAAATGGTTGAAGACGAAGCGCGAACACCCAATCGTCTTCGCAATCAGGATTTCCTGCTCTTTTGTCGGATAGATTCTGAATTTGTAGGCCTTGTGTTTCAACACCATTTTTCACCTCCTTCAAAGGGAATATACCCGAAAAGCAGGTTGGCGATTCATCGCCCACTTTCACTTCGTTTAGAAGTGGGCGTATTCTCGCCTAATTTTGATAAACAGGAGGGAGGTCATGCAGGTGATGAGGAGGGGAGAAGCCCAGAAGTCAGCAAACTGCTTTTTCGACAAAACAAACAGACGGATTTTGCATCCGCCTGTTTGTTTTAATCGTAAGAGATTACTTAATCATCAGATTCAGGAAGCGTCGAGTGGCGTCAGTTGAGTAAAATGCCATTTCCAACCATCGGGTGTCCAATGGTACAAGGAAACACTTCGAAAACGACCAACGTAAGAGGTTTGACCATAAGAAAAAGTATCCTCTAGTATTTCTTGTACAAGTGCGGTCGTCTCAAACACTTCGACCACGACCGATTCATTCGTCTGATTGATCCATTTGATTTGATCTAAATCCACGTAATGATCAAGATACGTCTCAGCATCAAATTGACGTCCTTGTCCATCAATAAAAGAAAAATCGTCCGATAACAGTTGGTGCATCGCTTCCCGATCTCCCTGCATCAAATAAGTATGCCGATTTGTGAGGAGGGTTTGAAGTTGAGTATGTTTAGCTGACGGTTCCATAAAAATCATCCTTTCGGTCTTGAAGTGAGTGAGTTGATCCAAACACAATGAAACAAAAAAAGACTCTGCAACAGCAGAGTCTTGGAAAATTAAAGTTTAGTAACGTTAGTTGCTTGT